>DANS01000021.1:16615-21525 GCA_002497345.1 Thermoproteus sp. UBA157 | reverse complement strand
TGCCGCGCTCGGCGATGCGCCGAGGAGGGCTTCTCCCGACGCCTGGGGGGAGGCTATGGAGAGGCTGAGGGCGCTCGCCGTCGAGCCTGCGCGGTAACGTTTAAATAATGCTCCTTGAAGCACGGCATGGAACTCGCCTCGGGGTACGTGAAATCGGGGTGGACTCCTTAGCCGAGCTGGCGTGCGAGGCCAGGCGAAGGCTCCTCATAATGGCTGCGTACGATCCGGGGATCCACATAGGCTCCTCTCTATCGGTCATAGATATACTCACTGCGCTGTACGGCACAGGCAGGGTCAAGTTCAACGCCCACAACGACGCCGCCTCGAGGAACTACTTGGTGCTCTCCAAGGGCCATGCAGTACACGCCATATACGCGCTGGCCTCGGTATTCGGCTACTTGAACCAAGACGAGCTCAGAGAGACGGGGTCTTTGGGCAGCAGGCTGCAGAACCACCCCGAGGACGACACGCCGTTTGTGGACTTGTCCAACTCGGGCTCCCTGGGGCTGGGCATAGGCATGGCCGTGGGGCTCGCCATGGCGTTGAGGCTCAAGGGCTCTGCGGGGAGGGTCTACCTAATTACCGGAGACGGCGAGCTCGACGAGGGGATCGCTTGGGAGTCCTTCGCCGTGATAGCGTCCTACGGCCTCAAGAACGTAATAACCATAGTGGATCTAAACGGAGCTCAGCTCGACGGACCCTCTGAGGAGGTGTTGAGGAAGGGGGATCTCGCTGGGAGGTTCAAGGCCTTGGGCTTCTTCGTCCAGACAGTCGACGGACACGACATGGAGGGCCTAGTCAAGGCGCTTGAGGCTGCCGAGGAGTCGGGCGCTCCCAGCGTCATAATCGCGAGGACCGTCAGGGGGAAAGGCGTGGAGGGCCTCGAGGGCTCCATCAAGCAGAGGATACCGAGAGATGAGGCCTTGGCCTTGGCCGCGAGGACGACATGTCGTTAGTGGAGGAGCTGACCCCCAGAGAGGCGGCGGGTAAGGCCTTAGCCGATCTCGGAGATCTCAGAAAAGACGTCGTGGTCCTAGTAGCCGACACGGGCGAGACGACTAGGGCTAAGTTCTTCGCCGAGAGGCACCCCGAGAGGTTCTTCAACGTGGGCATAGCGGAGCAGGCCATGGCGGCCATCGCCGCGGGCCTCGCCTCGGCCGGCCTCATGCCCTATGCCTTGACCTTCGCCGCTTTCATGGCCAGGGCGTGGGAAATCGTGAGGAACTCCATCGCCCGCCTGAACTTGCCGGTGAGGCTCGTGGGGACCCACGCGGGCTTCTCTGATCCCTACGACGGGCCCTCGCACCAAGCTCTGGAGGATATCGCCCTCTTCAGAGTCCTCCCGAACTTCACCGTGATAGCCCCCGCGGATTCCTGCGAGACCTATAGAGCCGTGATGGCCTCGGCGGAGGTGAGGGGGCCGGTCTACATCAGAGTCGGAAGGGACTTCCACGTGCCCGCTACATGCGACATGTACAAGGTCTTCGAGGTGGGGAGGGGCTACGTCGCGCTGGACGGCCACGACGTGGCCATACTCACCACGGGCCAAATGCTGAGCTTCGCGCTGGACGCCGCCCATGTTTTGAAGGAGAAGGGGATATCGGCCGCGGTCCTCCACTTCCCCACCGTCAAGCCGCTCGACCTAGCGCTGTTGTCCCGCTACGCGCGCTCGGTAAAGGCGTTGGTCACCGTAGAGGAGCACGTGATCCACGGCGGGTTCGGGTCGGCCGTGGCGGAGGCCTTGGCCAACATAGGCCCCAAGCCCATAGCCATGATGGGCGTGAAGGGCTTCGGCAGAACCGCCAAGAGCCCAGCGGAGCTCTACCAGTTCTTCGGGCTCACGCCCGACAACATCGCCGCAAGGGCCGAAGAGTTGATATCCATCTCATGAGGGAGCTCAGTTACCGCCACAGCAGAGGGGTCACCAAGATAATAATAGGCCGCGGGCTCGGCTTGCGCGTAGACGGCAAGGCCGTATATCTGGTAGACGCCAACTCGGGCGTGGAGCTCGAGGGCGCTTTGAGGCTCCCCGGCGGCGAGGAGGTGAAAAGCCTCGAGGTCCTCACCAAGGTCTACGAGTTCTTGTTGTCGCGCGGCGCCGATAGGCACACCTACCTCGTGGCGGTGGGCGGAGGCGCCTTGCTGGACTTGGCCACCTTCGCCGCGGGCACCTACATGAGGGGCATGAGGTTGGCGTTGGTCCCCACGACGTTGTTGGCGATGATCGACGCGGCTATAGGCGGGAAGGGGGCTGTGGATTGGGGGCGCGTGAAGAACCTAGTCGGCGTCTTCTACCAGCCCGACCTAATATTAGCCGATTTGAAATTCGTCGAGGGGCTTCCCGATAGGGTCTACAGATCCGCCTTCGCGGAGGCCGTCAAATACGGCGTTACCCTAGACGGCGATTTCTTCCAATGGCTTAGGCAAAACGCCGAGGGGCTCGCGAGGAGGGACGAGTCCCTTCTGGAGGAGGCCGTCTACAAATGCGCGAGGATAAAGGCCTCCGTGGTCGAGGAGGACGAGTTCGAGCTAAAGGGCGTTAGGCAAGTGCTCAACTTCGGCCACACGGTGGGCCACGCCATAGAGAGGGTGCTCGGCTTGCTACACGGCGAGGCTGTGGCCGTCGGCATGGCCGTCGAGGGGGAGGCCGCCGTAGAGGCCGGCCTCTTGGGGGGCGCCCAGCTGGACGAGCTGCTGGCTTTGTTGAAGGCCTTCGGGCTCCCCACTAGGGTTTGCCTCGACCCTGCATCCCTCGAGGAGGCTAAGCGCTTAGTGGAGCGCGACAAGAAGAGGAAAGGCGATGTGGTGCTCATGCCCGTGCCGACGGGCATAGGCAAATGGAGGCTGGAGGAGATGCGGCTCGAGTTTGTGAAGAGGGCGCTGGACAAGCTGAGATGCTCTGCATAAGGCCGTCCCCCCTCGAGGGCGAGTTCAAGGCTCCTCCCTCGAAGCCCTTGAGCCAGCGCTACGTGTTGGCGGCCGCCATAGCCGATGGAGTTACCGAGATAGGCCCCGTCGAGCTCAGCGACGACGTCGCGGCCGCCTTGAGGGCCGCGCAGCCCCTTGCGCGCATCTCGTTGGAGAGCGATAGGGCCGTCTTGGCCAAGAGAAGGCCCGATCCCGTTAGATCGTTCAGCGTGGGGGACTCGGGCTTTACGCTACGAGTCGCAACGGCGCTATATGCGGGCATAAGGGGCGATACCGTGATCTACATGTCGGAGCAGCTCGACAGAAGGCCCTTGGACGACCTCTTGCAAGCCTTGAGGAAATACGCGGAAATCGCGAGGGTTCCCGGCGCCCTCTTGATCAGGAGCAACGGGGTGAGGCGAGTGGACGCGGAGATCCGCGGCGATGTGACCTCGCAATATGTCAGCGGGCTGATCTACCTCTCGGTCGTGGCCGAGGGCGGCGGCAGGATAAGGGTGGTGGGCAAGAAGTCGTGGCAATACGTCGAGGCGACGGCGGACGTGGTGAGGAAGTTCGGAGGGAGGGTCGAAGTAGACGGCGATATGATATACGCCGAGGGGCCTCTCAAATCGCCGGGCTACGTCGCTGTGCCGGGCGACTACGCGCTCTCGGCCTTCCTCCTCGTCGGGGCGGCCGTGACGGGAGGGCGCGTCTCGGTGTCGGGACTCGGCGAGGGGCCAGACAAGGCCGTGCTTGACGTCCTCAGAGATGCGGGGGTCTCGGTGCGCGCGTCCGGCGGCGAGGTGCGCGTCGAGGGATCTCCATCGAGGCCGCTCGACGTGGACCTCTCCGATGCGCCCGACTTGGCGCCTCCGCTCGCGCTCTTGGCCGCCTTCGCGCCGGGCCGCAGCGCGTTGAGGGGCATCGAGCACCTCGCATATAAGGAGTCCAACAGAATCGAGACTATAAGGGACGTGTTAGGCAGAATGGGCGTCGCCGCGGAGTACAAAAACGGAGCTCTGCTGATCGAGGGCCCGCCGAAGGTCAAGGACGTCCAGTTCGCGTGCCACAGAGATCATAGGATCTGCCTCATGGCCCTCGCGGCTTCCAGAGCTCTCGGAGGCTGCGTCGACGACCTATCGCCGATTGCCAAGACTTGGCCCTCAGCGCCGTTGTACTTCTTGAGGACTTAGGCGTTGGCCGCGCGCCTCTCCAGCGCGTCTTTGACCTTATCAACGGCCTCCTCAAGCTCGGCGCTTCATTTGATCCTCCCCCTAAGCGCCTCGACGCGCTTGGCGACTTCAGCCGCCAGCAACTCGACGTCTTTCGCCGCCTCCTCCCTTGCGGCCTCTCGAGGATCTCCGCGCCCACGAGCGCGCGGGGGTTTAAAACGACGCGCTATGCGCCCTCCAGAGCCCTCCTCACGGCCTCCCGATGGAGCGGCGTCTGCCAAGCCACGCGCCTCCCGATCCCCAGCTCGGGGTCCTTCTCGGGAGGAGGCTCTCCGGCCCAGAAGCGGCTGTCCCTCTCGGAGAGGAAGTAGACGATGAGGTTTTTGGCCTCCAACTCGTCTATCAACTCCCTTGGAGCATCCGGGCTCCAGAGGGCGTCGGGGTCCTCGACCGCCTTTTCGAGCCACGGCTGCCACCTAGCCACGAAGTCGGGAGCAAGCTCCCTCCCCTCCACTAGCTTCCTCGCGACTCTGTCGGCATCCCATCTCGCCTCGTAGAGCTCGCCCAATAGCTTGGGATTACCTCCCGTAACCCGCCAGACCTCCTCGAAGGGCGGCTTATCGCCCGGTATTTGGTCGTAGAGCTGGCGGAAGCCGTCGCGGGGCATGTTCCACATGGGCAGCAAGTCGGCCCACCTGTGCCTCCCGATCTCCCTGCGCGAGACCCCCTCGCTGGTGGCGACCGCCGCGATCACCCTCTCGTAGCTGGCGGGAGGGTACTCGATCAACCCCAGAAGCGCCTTGACGTAGAGCGCCGCCTCGCCTAGGCCTA
>DANS01000021.1:0-16494 GCA_002497345.1 Thermoproteus sp. UBA157 | reverse complement strand
GTCCGTATACGCCTCGAAATATCGATGGAGGGGATCGACGTAGACGACGTGGTAGCCCAGCTCCTTGAGCAAAACGGCGGATTGGCGGAGCCAAGCGGTCTTCCCGCATCCCTCCGGCCCGAAGACCACTTGGACTTTGACCATGCCCCTCTCGGCCCATTCCTCCACTTTCTTCAACGCCAACTCGCGATCTGTGAACTGAACCTCGAGCCCCGGCGCTAGGGGCAACTTAATCCTCTCCATGCGCGACCGGGGCCGGATGTTTAAATACAAGACGGCGAGGCGGCCGCAATCGCCGCGCGAAAGCGGGAGACGCCTAATGTTTCTCGAGACCGAGCACGTCGGCGAAGTTGGCCAGATCTAGTAGCCCGTGTCCGCTGAAGCTTATCAATACGACCTTCCTCTCGCCTGTCCTCTTGGCCTCATCCGCTATCTCCTTCACGGCGGGGAGGACATGCGCCGTCTCGGGAGCCGGCACGTAGCCCTCTAGTTGCGCGAATATCTGGGCCATCTTGAAAACCGTCTCTTGGTCGTAGTCGCGCCCCTCGACCCAGCCTTTGTGCATCAAGTACGACAATGTCGGCGCAACTCCGTGGTATCTGAGGCCGCCTGCATATATAGGCGGGGGCACGAAGTCGGCGCCTATGGTGTACATCTTGAGCTGGGGCAGGAGCCGGCCCGAGTCCGGGTCATCGTATCTGTATACGCCTTTGGTCACCTTGGGCACCTCCAGCGCCCCCACGGCTATGTACCTACGCCTCACCTTGCCCGACCTGAGCTCCTCGCCTATGAACGGGTAGAAGGCCCCGCCCCAGTTGGAGCCTCCGCCGACTACGCCTATGAAGACGTCGGGCTCCTCGCCTATGAGCTCCAGCTGCTTCTTGGCCTCTAACCCCGCCACGGTCTTGAACAATATATCGGCGTTTATGACGCTGCCCACCACGTACTTGCCGCCGTGTTTCAGCGCATATTCGGCCGCTTCCGTTATGGCGACGCCCAGAGAGCCCGGATGGTCAGGCTTCTCCGCCAGCAGCCTCCTCCCGTATTCGGTCAGCTCGCTGGGGCTCGGGTGCACCTCGGCGCCATACATTTGCATGAGGTAGCGGCGGAGGGGCTTCGCGTAGTACGAGGCCCTCACCATGAAGATATGCGCCTTGGTCTTGAAGAGCGCGGCCGCGAGGGCCACCGCGGAGCCCCACTGCCCTGCGCCCGTCTCGGTCGTTACGAACTTAGCGCCGTCTTTCAACGCATAGTAGACCCAAGCGAGGGCCGAGTTTATCTTGTGGCTGCCCGTGTAGGTGTACCCCTCCATCTTGAGGTATATTCTGACGGGCGCGTCCAGATATTCCTCGAGCCTCTTCGCCCGAATCAAGGGGGTGGGCCTTCCTACTTGTAAGTACCTCTCCCTCACTTCCTCGGGTATCTCGATGTACCGCTCGGTCGAGAACTCCAGCCTCAACGGCTCCGACGGCACTATCTGCTTGAGGAGCTCCATCCTCCTCCCGTTGTCCGGATCCATAGGGGGCGGCAGAGGCTCGGGCAAATCGGCTAAAATGTTGTACCACTTGTCGGGCACCTCCTCGGGAGGTAGATCGACCCTCAGCCTCTCCGGCATATTTCTCGAAAAAGAACCTATTTATCAGTTTTCGCTACTTGACCACGCCGACGTCTTCGACCACGGCGTAGGGCACGGTGGCGGGGACCGGCATGTCCCACCAGTAGATCTGCGCCGCCTCGCCCGACAGGAGCGAGATCCCCCTCAAGATGTTCTCGAGGGTATCCGCTATCCTCATGTGCCTCACCACGGCGACAGGCCTTCCGCCCCTCACGGCGAGTATTGCGTCTCTGCCGACTGTCGAGAACTGGCCCGTCTTGATGTTCTGGTAGCGGGTGTACCAGTTGTTGTGCACGTAGTATCCTGTCCCCAGCTCCGCCAAAAGCCCTTGGAGATCCTTGGGCCCATCGCCCGGCCTCGCCAACACGTGGCCCGGCGACGGCATGATCCATCCCCTGAGCGCGTGGCCGGTGGTCGAGGCGCCCAGCTTGGCCGCGGTTCTATTGTTGTGGAGGAAGCCCGCCAGGACGCCCCGCCTTATCAGCTCGACCCGCCTCACGGCGTTGCCCTCGTAGTCAAACGGCGTGAAGCCGTACGCCCCCTCGTCCGCCGTCGCGTCCTCCAAGGTCAAGGCCTCGGAGGCGACTACCTTGCCCAAATCGCCGGGCTCGTACCTCGAGGAGCCGGCAACGACGCCGCCCGCCGCGAGCCAGACCGACGCGACCTCCCCCAACAGGTGGCCGAACACCAGCGGGGATAAGAGCAGTCTACGCCTGCCGGGTTCCGCGTCTTCCGCGGGGAGGCCGGCCGCGAGCTCCAGAAGCTCGGCGTTGGAGCGACCCGCCTCCTTGGGCCTAAGCTCCGACAGCCGACGCGCTGCGCTGGCCGCGGTGGCCGCCAGCTCGCCCCTAAAGGAGCGGATGGTTAGGTACGCCCTGTTGACGCAGTACCTCCCGCGTCCGCCGTGGGTGTCCTCGTACTCGAAGCAGATATAAGTCAGCTGGGCGGCGCCCGCGTTTCTCTCCACGCCGCCCGCCGCCGATATGGCCTCGGCCGCGATGTCGGCCAGCTTCTCGAAGTCCTCCTCCCTCTCCTCCCTAGGAGGCGGCAGTTGCGGCTTTAGGGGCGCGTAGAGCGGGTCCTCCGGCAACCTATCGAGGCGCCTCAGAGCGTCGTCCACGGCCTCGACGTCGGGCTCGCCGGTGAAGAAGAGCGCGATCGCCCTTCTGCCCTTCGCCAAGTAGAGGCCCACCTCGGTCCTCGTCCATGACTTGAAGGCGGTGGCCTCGTCGTTGGCGAACCTCAACAAGTAGTTCTCAGACTCTATCCTCACGAGGGCGGCCTCGTCGACTCGCCGCTCGACCAGCCTCAAGATCATGGCAACACCAGGAGGTTCTTGCTCCTAAATGTGGGGCCTCCCATGGTCACAGGAACTCCTTGCGGCGGGTTACCCTTGCCGCACGTCCCGACGAATAGCTCGAAGTTGCGCCCCACGGCGTCTACGCCGCTCCAGAGCTCTCTGGTGTCAACCTCCAGGAAGCCCTTAACGGGCTCCTTGAGCTCGCCGTTTTCGATGAGATACGCCTCGAAGAATCCGTATCTCCCAGCTTGCCTCCTATCGTCGATGTTCCACTCGGTATACGACGCCACGTAGATCCCGCGCCGGGTATCCCTTATGATCTCCTCTGGACTCCAGTCCCCCGGCACCAAGTAGGTGTTGGACATCCTCGGTATCGGCTCCCTGTCAAACGCAGATGCCCTGGCCGCGGCGTTGCTGTGGACGCCGATTACCGCGGCGTATTGCCTATTCGTGATGAACTCGTTTGCCCGCCCCTCTCTGACCAGCCACTTGGGCCTGGCCTGGACGCCCTCTTCGTCGACTAAGTAGAAACCGTAGGTGCCCGGTATTGTCGGGTCGTCGATTATGTTCACGAGCTCGCTCCCCACCTGTACCCTTAAGTTCTGGGGCCTCACGTAGGACTCCCCCGCCTCGGCGCCCTCCCTTCCGAATATTCTGTCCAGCTCGAAGGGGTGGCCGATGGACTCGTGGACGAATATGCCCGCCATCTCAGGCGAGAAGACCACGTCATATCTGCCGGGGGATACCGGCTTGGCCTTGTCCAGCAGATCAACCGCCTTCCTCGACTCCTCCTCCACGAGCTCCTCGAAGCCCTCCAACGACTTGACGGACGTGCCTCCCGCCGATATGTCCCTCTGGAGACTGCCCTTAGACGGCTCGTGGGCTATGAAGACGCCGAATACGAAGACCCTCGGTATCTTGCTGTACACGTCGGCGCCGTCGCTGGTCGCGATCCTCTTCTCGGTGGTCCACACGCCGCCCGCAAAGCGTTTGACCGAGACCCTCTTGTCGGCGCGGGAGTCCAGCTCGGCCAAATACCGCTCGAGCTCCAGCTCTATGGGCGGTAGCTCGTACTTAACGACGGCTAGCCTCTCCTCGGAGAGCTCGACCGGCCTCCTCCTCATCCGCCCCGCGGCCTTGGCGAGCTTTACGGCCCTCTCCACCGCCGAGAGCAGATCTTGGAGACCCGCCTTGGGCGTCGCGGCGAAGCCCAGCCCTCCTTCTGCTATCGCCCTAACGGAGAACCCAGAGGATCGCGTAAAGCCCGAGAACTCGAACTGGCCGTTGCGGAAGCTCGCCCATTTGCCCTCGTCCGATTGCCACCTCACCTCCACGTATTTAGCGCCGAGCGAGAGGCCGAAGTCTATCGCCTTTTGTATCGCCTCGTCCATATAAGCGACAAGACACCGTTATTAACGTTTTGAGGGAAAAGCTTTTTAGGTTGATCCAAGGCGCCCTCGTGTCGGTCATAGATCAGCGAGATAAACACAGATTCGGCGAGGACTCCACGTCTATTGTCTTGGAAAACGCCAAGCGAAAGGCGGCATCCCTCGGGCTGAGGCTCGTCGTCGAGGACGACAGGATTGAGATCGGGGACTTCAAGGCCGAGGCCATCGGCGGGGAGCTGAGGACGCCCTTCGGCTCGTATCTTGTGGAATCCGACGAGTGGGACCTCCTGAAGGGGCTCCTCCTCAACTTCTTCGCCTCAAACGGCAGGCCGCCCAACCTCCGCGAATTCGCCGAGATATACTTCGCCGCGACCGGGCGCGAGCCGCCATGAGGCTGCTCCCGGCCCTCCTCCTCGTCGCCGCCGCGGCCGAGGCCGCCTTCTGGGGCGGCCAGATGGCGACGGGCTTGCCGCCCTTCTACGCGTCGACTCTAGCGGCCTACGGAGGGCAAGCATACCTCCTCTACACCGCGTATGGCCAAAGCGGCTTGACCATAGCCGGCGTCGCGCTCGCTGGCCCGGCCTACGGCGAGATCGCGGGTCCCCGGGCGTCCGGCTCCGCCTCCTCGCCGTATTTGTTCGTGATGGCCAACGGCTCGCTCGCCTTGTTGTGGACCTACTCGCCGGCTTTGGGCTCCTCGCTGCTCCGCATGTCGGTGCTAGGACCCCGCGGCTGGGGCCCTCCCGCGGAGCTCACCGAAAGCGGCGTGGCGTTGTCCTACGCGAGCGATGGGCGCTTGATATACGTGGCGTGGCAGCCCTACCCCGACCCGACGTATTCGACGACTAGGCTGTTGGTGCTGGCCCTCAACGGAACCGTGCTTAAGACCATCGCGGCGCCCGGCCTCCTGGCCCTCAACGGGGCGCGGGGAGGCGCGACGGTCGGCGTCTTCGCGAACGGCACATACGCGGTTTTGGCCGCCAACGGGACCGTCGAGAGGCTCGAGGCCCTTTACGCCGGCTTCTCCGACGTAGGCCTCTACGTCTTCCGCGACGGCGCGTTGAGATACGACGGCAGATCCCTCGAGGTTCCGTGGGCCGCGGCCGCAGCGCCGGCCTCCGGGTGTAACGGCTCCGTGATCCTGGCCTGGGGCGCGGTTGGCCGCCTCGCGGTCTATCTACTGCGGGAATCCGCGGTACGGCTGAGGAGCCTCTACGTGCCTGGGCTGGCGGTGGCCCGAGGCGTCTGCGCGGGCGGCTACCTATACGTGGAGGCCGAGTCCGTGTTGAACTACAGCAAATCCGTGTGGGCCTTTGTTGTGCCGCTGGCGCCGCCTACGCCTATCGTGCGCATCGCGGCGGCCAACGGCACCGCGGCGATCTCCTGGAGCGTGCCCTACCCCGTGGAGCACAACGTCACCGCCGTGTATTTGTCGGTGTATTTAGACGGGAGGCTGTTGAGGGTCGAACGAGTGGGCCCGACCGGCGCCTTGAACTACTCCCTAACGGCGCCGGGGAACTACACATTCGCCGTAACCGCAGTGAGCGCGTTGGGGAACACGACGGCGACTGCGAACGTTGTCGTGAACGCGACGGCCGCCCCGAGACCCGGCTCGGCCCAAACCGCGACGGCCCCGCAGACGTGGTCTGCGGCATCCCGGACCTCCACCGCGCAGACGCCAGCGGCGACTACATCCACGGCGCGCTCAGGGGCGAACTACGTCGCTGCAATTGCGGCCATCTCGATCGCGGCGGTACTAGCGGCGATAGGGTGGAGGTTCAGAGGTCCGAGCAGTCGCCGATTATCCCCTCGAGCTCAACGGCGGCCTTGATCCCCTTCTCGGCGATTATCGCGCCGTCTCTCTCGGCGATGGGCCCCTCTCCTCCAAGAGCTTCAGGCGCCTGGGGTAGGAGAGGCCGCTTCTACAGCCGCCTCGAATTCGGCGCGGGACGTCCGGGTCGCCTCGCGGCTTTCTCCGCGACGTATCGGGCCAGCGTCCGCCAGCCTCCCTTTAATGTACTTGTCCAAGTCCCTCCACGGCTTGGCCAACTCCGCGGCCACGCCTAAGTTGGCCGTTGCGTTTAAAAGTCGAGGCGTTGAGGGACCGTCGCGTACGGCCTAGCCTGCGCCTCCGTGGGCTGCCAAGCGCGGCTCCGGGATCCGGCGGATGGCGCAATGCGCTTTTAAAGCAAGGAGACATAGCCGATATGGCCGAAAAGGTCAGGTCCTTCCTGGAAGACGCCGAGAGTTTCTTCGAGAGAGGGAGGGAGGAATTGGAGAGGGGGATAAAGCAAGGCGACCAATACGCGATCCGAGACGCCGCAGAGAAGCTCTGGAACGCCGTCGTGAGCGCAGCGAACGCCTTGATACTACACTTCCTGGGCGTCGTGCCGGCTAGCCACTGGGAGAGGAGGAAGCTTCTCGAGAAGCTGGAGGACTTGGTACAAGAGGCGGAGAGGTTGGGCCTTAGGGATCGCTACGGGGCCAGGGAGAGGTACTTGCACGAGATGACCTTCTACGACGGGATAATAGACGTTGACATGTTGAGGAGGGAGGTGGAAAGAGTGAGGAGATACATCGAAGACGTTAAGAGGTTGATTAACGCGCAGGCGCCCCTCGCCGGTTAAGCGCGCTGTGCATCAGCTATATCGCGTCTCTGACAGCGACCGATGGAGGCGTCCCCCTCATCGGATGAATACGCGGCGGCGCGCCGATGTTAAGGACGGCGGGTTGGGAGGGCGCTTTCTGCGCCAACGGCAGGGGCCAGGGCGCGTAGAGGGCGGATCTCGGGAGGCGGGCTCCTCCCTGGCCCCCGATCTACGCCTCCGAGGTATTAATAGGCGAAACGGCAGACGTGTTAGCGGAGGCGTTCAAGCTGAGGACGCCGCGGTCGTGGGGGCCCTCGCGGGATCCTCCAAGTGGGCTCACGTAGTCTCTACTTGAAGAGATGGGCATAAGATCGCGCCGATCAATCCGTCGGCCCGGCGAGATGCTGGGCGAGAGAGCGTGCCGCTCGATACCGGAGGTGCCGGAGCGTATGTAGTCCAGGTCTCCAAGCCGTCTGAGTAGGTGCCAAGATGGCCGCCAGCCGCCAACGCTGCGTCTCGTCGTAGGGCTGAAGGAATATCGAGCTCGCTCCGAGGAGGTAGAGATGTTCATAATGTCGATAATCATAGGCCTCCGCGGAGCTGGCGCTTGAGGGATCGGCAAATTATGGATGTCTGTAAACTTTTTATGTGTACCAAAATGTTTACACATGAGCGAGGTGATCTCGGTAAGGGTGAGGAAGGGGCTTAAGAGGGAACTTGAGGAGCTCGGCATAGACTACGCAGAAGCTATCAGGAAGTTTTTAGAGGAGCTGGTGGCTGTGGAGAGGAGGAGGCAGGCCTTGGATAGAGCCCGGGCGTTGAGGGAGAGGCTAGGCGGAAGGGGGGTTTTCCCCGCCAGCGTTGACCTCATAAGAGAGGATAGAGATGCGGCTGGTCGTTGACGCCTCGGCCATAGCAGCTTTATATATACCCGAGGAGGGGAGCGAGCTGGTCGAAAAAGCGCTGGGCCAAGCCCGGTTTTTACACACCCTCGACCTAGCTGCCTACGAGGTCGCCAATGTCGTGTGGAAACACACAAGGCGCGGGCTCCTTCGACAAGACGAGGCGGCGGAGCTGGTGGAGGAGGCGTTGCGGTTTCTCAAGACCTTGGAGGTGCACACATACGCCGAAGTGCTGAAGGACGCCCTCCGCCTGGCGCTTAAACACGGCATCACGATCTACGACGCCGCCTACGCGGCCTTGGCCGAAAAGATAGGAGGGAGGCTGCTCACTCTAGATAGGCAATTAGCCGAAAAACTTCCAATAGCAATCACCCCGGATCGTCTGATATAAACATCGAGATGCGCCATAGGCTTCTCGATATCGGAAAACTCCCAACAGATCGGCAACGCGAAAGGGGGGCTTACGGCGGCCGTCGCTCGGATGTGGCGACGGCTTGCGGCGGTATACAGGCGGCTGGATCCGGCGGCGACCGGCTACGCGATCTTCCACTCGTCGCAGATCCCTCCAGAGCTACGGCGGGGCACAGGAAGCGGAGAGGCTGAGCCTAGGAATCTAGGGCTGAATGCGTACGACCGGAGATCGCCGCTGTGGCTGCGTCCGCGAAAGGACTGCTCGCGTCTCGTGGTCGCTCGCCCTTCAAGACGGCGGCGTGCGCCTCGGCGCTGGGCCTATGCGCTTGACGGCTAAAGGCGCGTGTTCCACATCGGGGCAAGGGCGCAGAGGCTCCGCGATCCGGCGAGGCTGTCGCAAGCCCTCAAGGCGGCGACTATCCATCCGGCCACCCAGCCGGCAGCTATCGCCGACCTGGCCTTACGAAATCCCCACCTCGCGCTTGAGCTCTTCCAGCCCAGCGTCCAGCTCTCTTGGACTTGATCTTGGTCTTAAGCTCGTCGACGCTCCTCGCCACCTCATCAGCGAGACCGCGTTTGCGGCGGCCTCTTCCCTAGTCCTATATCTGCTCAGAGCCAAATCGGGATCGGGGCCGTGGTATTGGTATTCGTGTGGATTAAGCGCTGTGTTTGCGGCGAGGGCCAAACCGCTTAGGTCTACCCTCTCCAACATAGCGCCAGGGACGTCATCCTCCCCGTGGGGACTCTAGGAACGGCTTTCTCCGCGAGCCGCCTCTTTCCCCATCGGACTTCGCCATGGCCTTAAGCCCCTCCGGCTCAAGCTTGAGGAGGGCCGCTGGAAGCGCTTTCCAGAACTGAGAGGCCTTACCAGCAGCGTTCCTTGCAGGCCCTTCCCTCAAAAAAGCGCAAGGCGAGGCGGGCCCCCGCGACAGCCTCAAGAAGCCGCGCCCTTGCGTACTCCTCCGACGAGGGCCTCGGGAGTGGCACCTCTACCAGCTCAACGCTCGGTTAAGCCACGATACAACGCGCCTATATTCATATGCCCACCGCCAAGCGCGCCGGGATCTAACACAAGGGGCGCCCGCGCGTCGATCGGCCTCTCAACGATATATCCCCCAACTCGACGCCCGTCGGAGAAAGTCGTCTCGTGGCTGAGAGGTTGGGAATACGCACGGCTACAACGAGACTCAAGGCGCTTGGAAGCAAGGTCGGCCTTTACCGAATCGCCGACTCGGGCGCCCGTCGAGCCGAAGCGTAGGAATCGGCTACTGCTATCCCGTGCTCCTCCACGAGCTTCAACTGCATCTCTGAGATTAACGGTCTCGGCCGGTCTCCGGTCGATATCCAGCTCAAAGCCTTGGCTAAGACCTCTGCCGAGTCCTGGAACGCGCCGATGGGCTTCCTCCTCGTCGCATTAGCGCTCATGCCGAACGACTTCAGCATTCTGCGCGTATCCTCGCCTACATCCCTCCGAAAATGGACGTCTCGGCCCTAAGGAGGTCTCCTCGCGCCTTCGGAACCGGCCTTCGTTGAGCCGATCGCCGGTTCTGAGGGCCGATGGAGGACTCCTTGGATCTCGGCGTTTTGGTTCTCGGCCTTTATCCTCTGCTCGTTGCAGAGCACCACGAAGCCCTTGCCCCTCACGTTCGCCACCAGCGTGACGCCCAGTTTGCACGCCATCTCAACGCCGCTATACAGCGGTCCCTTCAAGCTGACCACGATGGAGGCGCCTATCGACGCCGCCCTGGCGACTATGTCTGAGGAGGCTCGCCCGGTCGTGAAGATCACGCCGCCTCTCAAGCCCTTCTTAAGTGCCTTCCCGACCAACTTCAAGATAGAGCTGTGTCTACTCACGTCGTGCACGACCGTCCACTCGCCGTTGAGGAGGGCCGACGTATGCATGGCCAAGGACGGCTCCGCCGAGGGCATGGTGAGCTTGCCGAACTCCGACGCCAACGATCTGAGCCGCCCCTCGGTTATGGACGCCTCCACGAGCTTGCGCCTGGCGGCCGTCTCCACCCCGCCGCATTCCTCCAGAGCTACGGGCTGGGCGCGGGGAGCGACCGCGATCCTCGCCTTGATCGCTCTGTCCTCGACTGATATCTCCACGACGTCCTCCAGCGAGCTCACGTAGCCCTCGGCGTAGAGATAGCCCAGGGCAAGCTCCTCGAGCTCAACCGGCGTGGCCACCAACGTAGCCGCCAGCTTCCCGTTGACGTATAGCTCTATTAGGCGGTCCACGGCTATCTTGATGCCCCTAACCTCACGCCACATATCTGGCCAAGATCCTGAGCCCGTACTCGGCCACCTCATCTATTTCGCCGTTTACCTCGACGTGCACGTGGCCGCACCTCTTGCATTTATGGAAGAAGATCCCCTCCATGTCCTCCCTATACAACACCTCGAAGTTCTCCCTCCCCTCGGCGCCGCACTTCGGACACCTCCACCACTTGTAGCGCCACGTGAAGCCGCACACGCACTTGGCGTACTTGGCCCTCCCCTCGAAGAGGGCCCCCGGCTCTCGCCTCACGAGGAACAACGTTGGCACCGCCCCGCAGATCGGGCATCTATCGCCCTCCCACCCCCGGAACCTTTCGCCATATAGCTGGGCCAGCCTATAGGCCACGGCGAGGCGCGCCAGATCCCTATCACCCACCAACGCTTCGGCCGACGACAAGTTCTCGACGCGCTCTATCAGCGGAGCCTCTAGGGACTTCAACATCGGCACGAAGGTCGAGAAGGCCGAGAAAAACTCGGCGGTTTCCCTCGGGGCCTCCGAGAGGCCCTTCCTGCACTCCTCGTCCTCTCCGCAGACGGCCTTAACTACCGCTTCTCTTGACATGTTTCAGATAGTTCGGCATATGCTTCTGGGCCCACTCCAGCGCCACCTTGCCGTAGCCGAACATGGCGCTCAACAAGGGCCTATTGGCCGGATGTAACGATGCGAATAGATGGAGGAATATGAAGAGCAACACGAGGTAGAACCCCAAGTCGTGCAACAACAACATATATCTGAAGACGGTTTCGCTCAGTCCTAAATAGTTGCTATACACCATGAGGACTCCGCTTATGGACAACAACACTATCCCCACTACCAACACTATGGCCATGTAGGCCACCAGCACGTTGTGTCTGTCCAAGTTCTTCGCCACGTCGTCGGGGAGCGGCTTGCCGAACACATAGTGGTTGGCCAACGCCTTAGCCTCCCTTATCTGTTGGCCGAGCGGCTTCCTCAAGGCGTCGAACACGTGGATCCTCCTAAAGGCCAACAGATATATGACATAGACTATCAAGAACAGACCCCATATCTCGCCGAGGAACCTGTGCGAGGCGCGCGCCAGCTCCTCCCCCACGGACGTCGGGTAGGGGCTTCCCAAGAAGGCGGCCAGCGGGGCCCCCACGGCGTAGCTTAGCCAACTCATCAGCTCGGGGAACAACAACATGGCGCCCGTGATCGCTAACAGAGTGATGAGCACCAGATTGAGCCCGTGGGCTAGCCTATATCCGGGAGACGCTATCTCAATTTCCTTTTCATTATTTACACTAGCCATATAATAATAAGGATTATGGGTTTAAAAAATTTATTATGCTTTTTGTTGTTGAGCCGATTTTTGCTCTTCTATACGAGATTTACGCCAAGAGGCCACCCCTATGATGGTCAACCCCACGGCGCCTACGAGTGCAAGCGGCGGTACTATCTCCTTCAACAACTCCCTCGCCTCGTTTGTGGGAACCACGGCATCTTTCGGGAAGTGTTGCTTTATCGCGAAGGCCCTTCTATCGGACGACACGTATATCCAGCGAACTTGGCCTCCGACATAGGGGTTCAGGTTGAGGCCGTATACTGTCCTGCCCTTAGCCGCCTCCGATTGGGCCATCTGGACTATCTGCGATGCCGGGCCGAAGGTGAAAACGCCGGTGGGGCAGACCTCGACGCACGCAGGTTCCTTGCCGTTTTGTATTCTGTCAACGCAGAAGGTGCACTTGTAGTACTTGCCGTCCGAGCCCCTTCTGGGCACGTCATAGGGACATGCGTTCTCGCAGAAGCCGCATCCAATGCACTGGTCTTTGTTTATCACAACGGCGCCTTCGGGGGTCACAGATATAGCGCCGGAGGGACACGCCCTGGCGCACGGAGCGTTAACGCAGTGGAGACACTGCGAGGGGACGGGGGCTATGTCCACTTGCTCGAAGACCAGCTCGCCCGCGGGCGTGGTCAAGCCCTTCTTCGTCGTGCCCTCGTAGAAGAATACGACCTTCCAGTCGTTGGCGGTATATGTCGGCGGGTTGGTGAACGTGGGGCTGAACGTAGTCTCGGTGGGACCTCTGCCGTTCCACTCCTTGCACGCCACTTGGCACGCCCTACAGCCAATGCACTTATCTATATCCACAAGAACGGCGTATCCCTCGTTGGCCGGGGGCGGGTTTACGGCGACCATGGCTACACGCTAGGGGCTTTTCTTATTACTCCGAGCCACGCCTTTGTTTCTTGTATCGTAGTCACGGGGTCCACGACATCAGGCGATATGAAGTTACCCGACGGGCCGGCCTCCGGTCCCTCGAAGCTCCACGACCAGAGCAGGTTCACCACGGGGACTTGCTGGCCGTTCACGTTTAGGTAAGCCTCGCCCTCAGTGACGTACGCCCTCACCTTTATGCCGCCGCGGGCCGTCCAGAGCTCCACGTAGTCGCCAGTGTTTACGCCGATTTGTTGCGCCAGCTTCTTAGATATGATCGCGAAAGGCCTCGGCACTAGCTCGGCGAGATCCGGCATGCGGCGATTCATGGAACCGCTGTGCCAAGTCTCCGTCAAGCGGTTAGTCGTCATCACGACCGTCACCCCGTTGATGCCCAACTGTTGAAGCATGGTTTGTAGCTCCTTCGGCTCCAGCGCCACTCCAACCATCTTGCCCTGTAATATGCTCGGCTGCTGGTTCAAGACCTCGAGGTTGTATGGGTTGAGCCAAGCGAGCGTCGGGTACTGTATGGCCATGTCGACTATCGGCGACTCGACGGGCTCCGCATGTATGGGCCATTGGAAGGTGTAGCCCTTGTACCAACCGCCCATTTCTTGTATCACCTTGAGCGTAGCCGCCTTCAAATCGCCGAGTTGCTGGTAATACTGCCTCAGCAAGCTCCTCATCTTTTCGTAAGTCGGCTTGAACTGCCTCCACCCTCCTCCGCTGTAGAAGATCCTCTTGAGAAACGCCTTAAGAGATAGCGTATCTTGGTCCCAATACAGCGTATCGTTGGCCCATAAATACCTCATTCCTGTCTGGGAGGCGAAGGTATCGAAGTCGAGGAGTTGCACGCCGGTGTCCGTCTCCACCACGAACTTGCCGAGGAAGTTCTTCTGGCCAGTGCGTATAAATGTCAAGAGGTCCAAACCGCCGAAGAGGTCCGCGATCCCGCTGAGCCTTCTCTTGAAGGACTTCGGCGCGAAGAAGTTGTGGCCCGGCACAAAGGCCGGCCTGTACTCGCCGGTGAACTCGTCTATGATCTCGCCCGTCTCGCCGGTGACTATCCATTGCTGTCCGGCGGCCGTCACGACGTCGGGTTTGCCGAGGATTACTTGCAGTGAGTCGTAGTTGTACATGAACCTGACGTTCATGGGCCACGACCAACCCCAGTTCTTGTAGACCTTGAAGGTGGAGCTGAAGGTCCCGTCTATTTCGCCAGGCTTCCTCAAGGAATTGTCGCGCCGCATAGTCGTGAACGTATCCCTGACGGGGTCGTATATCCCCTGGTAGATGAGTGTGGAGAAGTTTATTTCCTTGTTTATGATCCTCGGGTTAACCTCGGCCTCTATGTCCGATACGGGCTGGGCCGCGCCCGTCCCGCCTGAGTAGTCCCACGAGTAATCGGGCCTCAACGGCCTCTCGTAGACGAAGATTAACTGCCCCCTCTTTCTGAACTTGACCTCCTCGGACTTAACGCCGGCCGCCTCGCTCGGCAGTAGTATTGCGCCGGCTTTCCTGAGATACTTGTAGAGGTTGGCTATTATCCAGTAGTCGGGCCTGGACTGACCCCTCGGAGGTACCGCGCGCCAGCTCCACTGCGTTACCCTGTTGCCGTCGGTCTTGGTCCCCTCCTTCTCCGCGAAGGAGGCTGCCGGGAGCAACACGTCAGCGAACCAAGCGGTCTCTGTTTCGAATATGTCCGAGACCACCAGCAATTGCAAAGAAGACAGCGCCGCCATGGTGACCTTCACGTTGGGGTCCGTCACGGCCGGGTTCTCGCCGAATATAAACGCAGCCTTTATACTGCCCTCGAGGACCTTGCTCGGGAAGACAGTCTCCGAGACGCCGGTTCCTAGAGGTATATCGCAGACGACCTTCCCATTGACCGGATCGTCTGGGGGCACGGTGCCGCAGTATATGCCCCAGAGCAACTCGAAGCGACGCCACCCGTAGAAATTGAAGACGGCCAGGATTTTAGCTACGTCGGCCGAGCCCTTGGAGGGCGCCGACGTGCCCACGCTTTTAACGGCCCATTGGGGCACCTCCCAGCTCCAAGCGTCCGGCATGCCTTGTAGCTTCCAGTCTTGGTAGATCCTGACGTCGAGCGAGGTCGACGGCGGGGCGTGGTAGCCGGGCAACACGCCCAGCCCTCCGCCTTGTAGATCGGTGGCCCCTTGCACGTTGCTGTGGCCGCGGAATGGGTGCGTCCCGCCGCCGGGATAGCCGACGTTGCCCAACAACAGCTGGACTATTGCGGCGGCTCTGATAATGCTGAGCACGGCGTCTGTGTGTTGCGTCATGCCCATGGCCCACTGTATTATTCCGTGTTTCTTGTGGCCCGTCACCACACCGCTGTTCTCCACGTACAGCTGGGCAAGGGTCCTCAACATGTCGAGGGGGATGCCGGTTATGTTCGACACGGTCTGAGCGTCGTACTCCGAGATCATCGCCTTGAGGTCGTCGAGGTCGTCTTGCGTTATGTTCCACCTCTGGGCCATGAGCCTCTGGAATTCTGGGAGCTGATCTATTGGCGGATTCCTCTCGAAGAAGGCGTAGTGCAGAATGTAGTTTAATATAGCGGTATCTGTGCCGGGGCGGAACGGTATCCAGAGGTCGCTGGCCTCGGCTGTCCTGCTGTAGTTGGGGTTCAGTGCTATGAGTATCGTGCCCCTCTCTCTCTGGCCCTTCTTGAAGTAGTAGAACGATAGAGGGTGGGCCTCGGCCGGGTTCGAGAAGAAGAGGACCACGTCGGCGAGCGCCACGTCCTCTATGCTGGCGGTCTCGGCCCCCCAGCCGTACGTCAGAGCTAGCGCCGTGACCGTGGAGGAGTGGCACTTCCTATATTCTGAGTCCGTGTTCGAGGTGCCCAAGAACGCCGCCAATTTCCTGGACAAATAGGCCTCCTCGTTCGTGACTATGGAGGAGCCTATTACCATAACGGGATTCTGGGAGCCCACGTAGTAGTAGCCATCTTTCTGGACCGGCGCCCCTGTTGAGCTACGCCAATCGTTGAGGATTGCGGCCAGCTTATTGGCTATGTACGTGAAGGCTTGCTCCCAGGAGACCTTCTCCCACCGCGGCGGGTATCTCTTCAGAACGGCCACGAGCTCGTCCCAAGTCTTGGCGCTCAATATCTCGTCAGGAGGCGGCTTAGGGCCTGTCCTTATCATTGGCGAGTCCAGCCTCTGTGGGTTGTCGACGAGCTGATAGGCGGCCTTGCCCTTGGGGCATAAGGCGCCCCAATTTATATAAGATTCGGGAGATCCCGAAGTCCAAATTATGCTAGAGCCATTGGTGTAAAAATCTATCGAGCAACCCATAGAGCAGAACGTGCATATAGTCGGAGTCACCTTGGCGCTCTTGAGGCCTAGCTTTCCTCCTATTTCGCCCAGAGCCCACGTCGTCTTCTGCTGTATAAACGGGGTCTGGGCTGCAGAAGGAAGACCTAGGGCAAGCGCTGCTATCGCCGATATCTTTAGCAACCCTCTGCGGGATATCGTGACGGTCATAGCTTAGCCGAGCCCCAGTTCTTGTCCCTCTTTCCGGACAGCTTCTTGGCCGCCAGGCAGCTGTAGTCGGGCGCTCCGTTTATGAGGCCATAGAGCCCTCCAACCGCTTCGCCTATGAGGCGCATTTCGGCCTCATAAATCTGGAGAAAATCGCGTTGTTGCCTCCTTATGATATCAACCGACGTCTCCGATGGCGAGCTCACGGCACGCTTAGGAAAGCTTTTTATATGCCTTGTTCGGGAGTTTTCTGTAATTGAAAGCTTCTTCGAAAAACTTGCATCTATCCACCACATAACGGGCACATAACTTGCAGTATCCTAT
>DANS01000029.1:5477-18691 GCA_002497345.1 Thermoproteus sp. UBA157 | reverse complement strand
GGCTTCACGGGGACCGTGGTGGAGTCGCTCGTCGTCTCGGCGCTCGGCGGGGAGCTCCACGACGTGAGGCCCAAGCCCTTCTCCGTCACGCCCCTTTTCGTAAACGGGAGGCCGGCGGTGGATAAAGCCGTGGCGGGGCCCGGCGATCTCCTGGAGTTCCGCGCCGCCTTCGCCCAGAGGGAGCTGGCCGAGAGGTTCATCGCGTCGGTGGCTCAGGGCTTCGCGCTGTTCGGCAAACGCGTCGCAGTGGAGGAGCTGGAGTTCTCGGACTTGTTCGCCGACCCCCTGCCGGAGGCGCGTTGCTTCAAGCTGGAGTTCCTCACGCCGCTGAGATTCGCCGTGAAGCCCCTCTACAAGCGGAGCCGCGCTCTCTTCGACTTCCTGCCGCGGCCGCTCTCGGTGTTCAAATCCGCCGTTAGGCACGGGCGGGCCCTCGGCCTCTTGAAGCTGGGCGCGCCCTTCCTCCGCTGGGTCCACACCTACGTGGCGCTGACCGATTTCGGCTGCCGCGGCAAATGCGTCGCGACCGTGAGGCTGCCCAACGGGGGCTTGGCGAGGGGCTTCGTGGGCTGGGCACTATACCGCTCGTTCGGCAGGAGGAGGCTAGCCGATATGTGGAGGGCGCTCCGGGTGGCCGAGGCCTTCAACCTGGGCACGGGGCGCGGCATGGGGCTAGGCGTTGTGAAGGCCGTCCCGCTGGACTGCCCCGGCAACGCCGGAGGAGGCGCCGTTGCTCGGCGCAGGGACGACTCGTAGGCGCCGCGGTTGAGCCGTTCCGGCTAGAGGTGCCGCTCCACCTCGCCTATACATTCGCCGTAGTCGAAGTACAGCTCGCCGTCTCGGCATTCGACGTAGGTGACGTTTTTCTCGAGGCCGCCGTGGGCGTAGAGGTTCCTCCTGTCGGCGGCGCACTTGGGCTTAACGCCATCGAGGAGCTCCGCCAGCGTCGCCCGCCCGTCGGGGCAAGTCGCGAGGATCTCCCTCAGCTTGTTCAGCTCGTTGCGGACCACGGCCTCAACGGCCTCGTTGGGGGCGTACGTCCTCGCCAAGTCCTCCAGCTCCTTCGCCGACAGCCGGTCCTTATCGGGGAAGATCCTCGACACGACCTCGGCGAGGGCGTGCAAGTAGGCGTGTTGCGGCCTGGGGTACCTCTCGTAGACGCCGTCCTTCACCTCCACCTCGAACTCCGCCTCGAGGGATTCCCTGCACCTAGCCGCCTCGCCCCGCCGCGCCGCGAGGTATAGGTAGACCCCGTTGAAGAGCGCGCGGCCCCACTTGAACGGCTTATCCTCGCCGCACCTCTGGGCGTATTTGAGGAAGTAGTTCTTGTTCTCGTCCACCAAGAAATGGCGGGCGACCAGCTGAACCGCGGAGCTCGGCGTGATCCTCTCCTTGTGGAGCTCCATCACGTGGAGGGACTCGGCGTCGCCCACGAGGGGCTCGGAGTTCACCACGGTGATCTCGACCTCCGTCTTCCTCGACGCGGCTAGGACCGCCGCGGCAAGGCGGGCGGCCTCCACGACCATCAAGGGCATGTAATTTATGCCGTGGGACGTGTCCACCACTATCGACGAGGGAGTCCAGGCGTCCAACCGCCTCAAGATCTCGCGATAAGCCGAGGCGAAAAACCCCTCCGTCTTCCCGTCCGCGAATCGGAACTTGGCCCCCAAAGCGTTGGGCAGAACCGCCACGTCGTCCGAGAGCCCGAGCTCCCCGCGCAAGCCCCTCCTCACCGCCTCGGCGCCCTCTCGGAAGTTGCCGCATCCGCCGTACAGCTCNNCAGAGGCTGAAGCCGGCGAGCAGCAGGAGCCTCTCGGACCCCCTGGCCTCCTTAACGGCCAGGGCAGAAAGCTTCCCGCTCACCCGCTTCTCGCCGACTACGTAGGTCACCGCCTTATACGCTTTGGGGTTGCCCAAAGGCGCCACGACGACTTCGCCCCCCATAACCGCTCCGGCGATCTATATTAAAGCTTTTAGGCGCTTGGGATGCTTAGGTCTACGGCGAGGCGCATCACTGCGGCGATGCGCTCTGCGGGCCGGAGAGGGTTGCCAGGGGGCGAACCCCCTCCCCCCGACGGCCGGAGGATCCTAAAGGCGTGCTGCCACCTAAGGGGGATCCCCGGCGATGCCCAAGGCCGCTGGGCCGAAATCCAGATGGGCCCAACGCCCGCAGTCCGACGCCCCCGGCTTGGGAAATAGGCGGCTCCCAGCTCCGCGGACATCTCGCGGAACTTCCCGCCGAGCCAATACAACGCCCCGCCCAACATGCCGATTAAGGCGAGGGAGGTCCCCACGATAAAGCGCCTCCGCCACAACAACGCTCGAGATGGCCATATACGCTTTGCAGGTCAAGGACGAATTCCCCTCCCGGGGACTTCGTGGTGCCTCCTGCATCTTGCCTCATAAGTCTCGGCCCCTCCCACGAGTATGCGGGGGCCATCCGCCGGGGCCGGCTTGCCCCCTATAAGCCTCTGCGTCCTCGTGGCGGGCCTCCCGCAGACCTTGCACACGGCCGTCAGCGAGACGACCTTATCGGCGTAGGCCATGGCCCTCATGGTGGTCTCGAAGGGCTCGCCCTTGTAGTCCAGGTTCAGCCCCGCCGCCACCACGAGCCTCCCGTAGGCCAGCCGATCCAACACCTCGGCGAGCGAGGGCGGGAAGAACTGGATCTCGTCCACGGCAACTACGTCGTATTTAGCGCCCTCCCTCTCTATAATCCTCACGCCGTCTTCGTCGCTCGGCACCACGAAGGCCCTTAGTTTGAGCCCATTGTGGGACACAACGGAGGACGCGTCGTAGCGGGAGTCCAAGGCCGGCTTGAATATAACCGCCGTCTTTCCGGCTATCATCTGTCTCTCGACCCTCCTTATGAGCTCGGTGGTCTTCCCGGCGAACATGGGGCCGACTATGACCACCAACACGCCTCCCCTCGCGCGGGCGTTTAACGATTTAATCCTCAATTTGGGAGATAATATGGATCGCCAATTCGCCAAGGCCGTTGAGGAGCTCGTCTTGAGGCCTCTCGGCGATATAGAGAGCGGCGCGGAGGGGATATTGGAGATCTACGCCGAGCAACTAGGCGTTCAAAGACCCAGAGTCGTGGCCGTCGCGATCCCGATAGACGAGTGCGGGGGCGGGCAAGGGCTTTGTAGACATATTTTGGGCGTTTACGAGCTCGGAACGATAAGGATGAGCTACAGAGCTGGCCTTGACACCTTGCTCCACCTCTTCGCGCATCACCTACAAGCCGTGGAGCTAGGCGAGAGGTTCTTGGCGCTCAGGAGGGCCGAGGCCGAGAGGCTTCCTTGGGAGCTGAGACCCCTTGAGGTTTCAGCCGCCTTGAGGTCTGCCCAGCTGGCCAGAAGGGCTCCGCCGAGAGTTAGGCGCATCTGGGAGGAGGAGATCAAGCCGAGGATAAAGGAGCTGGACGAGAACCTCGCCAGGCTTAGGGCGGAGCTGGACGCCCTCTATAAACAGCTGGAGGCATACGCGAGGCCCTAGGCCCCCGGCCGAAAACGCCGATCCGCATAGGCGGCGCGGAGCGTATCCGGCCCGAGCGCCAGCGAGCAGTTAAAGCGCCGCTCGGCGAGCTCCGCCCAGCGCCTCAAACCGCTTCAGCCGCCTCCGCCGTGTGGAGGACTACGCTCCGTCGAATGCCCCCTTTCAACTCCGGGCGCCCCGGGGGCGCGGCCCACCCCGAATTAAATTCCTTCTTCGCGCCCTCGGCCGCCTCGGAGGACGGCGAGGATTTCCGGGAGGACGCGGCCATGAGCCCGCATCGATCGAGAAGATCCCGCCGTAACGGCTCAGGAAGGGCTCGGCGCGGATAAGCCTGGGCCGTCGAGAATACCCTTATCGATCAGATACGCCACTGTCTGAACCCATCCCGCCAGCCTTCCCAGCCTCGAATACGACTGCCACCTTAGACAACTACGCGCTAAGGGGCACGCCTCGCAGGCATACCTCCTGCAATACGAGGGCTCGGGCGCCCTCCCCGTAAGCCCGAGCTTGGGCGCAACGCGCATGTAGTGCTTGTCGACAGGCGCAGACGTGGTGTCGCCCGTGAATAGCAAGAAGAGGTCCGCGATTTTCGGGCCCACTCCCTTGATCCTCAACAGAGCCGCTCTATCTCTTGGCCGCCCCAAGGCCAAGTAGCCGCGGACCGCGTCGGGGAGCCTCCGGAGTTGATAGCTTCTGCCGACCTCGGGCGCCGCCTCGGCGATTTCCTCGAGGCGCTCCGACCTCGAGAAAAGGGCTTTGGTCCACCTCAGAACGTTGACATGGTATTCGGTGTTCTGCGTGAGAAACGCCGTCACGAAGACCAAATCCTCGTCGCCGGGCGATATGGATATGCCGACGCAATCGCCGAATTTCTCGAGGAGCTCATGCACGACATCTCTCATGGGCCCCTCCGCGTCGTTTATATATCTCCAGGGGCTGTACCATCTGCCCGACAAATGGGGATCGTCGCCGGCGTGGACGCCCTTCTTCACGCCGAATTTCTTGACGTAGTTATCGCCCAGTAGGGCGAGGGTCAAGCTGGGGTAGAGGGTCAAATCGAGGCAGTTCATATCATAAAAGCCGGGACGCCGTTCGGCGCGACCGCCCTCGTGGGGACGAGCCCTCTGGCCCTCATGAGCTTAACCACGTGCGGGTACAGAATCACGTACTCCACGTCCACGCACTCGGCCAAACGCGGATCTATCTCGCCGAGGGCCCTCTCCAGCTTTTTCGCGGATTCGTCGGTGGAGAAGCCCAACATGGCCGCCGGGTAGACGTCGCGGCAGGGCTCCATGCCGCTCTCCACGAGCAGGCGAATCGCCTCGAGCTGCGCGTTGAAGTACTGAGGCGGGGACATCGTTATCCTCGAGAACTCCTCCGGCGTTGCGCCCTTTATGGACACCCTGACCACGGCGTTTGGCCTCGAGGCCAGCTCCTTGGCCAAAGCCCTATCGATCAACAAGCCGTTGGTCTCCACTATGAAGGCGTAATCGCGTAGCAGGTCCACGACCCTCAATACGTGTCCAGGCGCTATGAGGGGCTCGCCGCCGGATATTCTGGCCTGCCTATATCCCCTCCTCTCGGCTATCTCCTCCAGCCTCGCCGCCACCTCCTCGGGCGCCATCCACTCCCCGCCCGTCAACGCGAAGGAGGTGTTGCGCCACGCCCAACACATGCCGCACCTCAGATTACAGCCTACGACGTCTGCCGTCGCTATGCCGCCGTACCATCTATCCGCGCGGAACCTCTTATAGCGCCTATACACCGCGCCTCCCTCCTCCTTCACGGCGTATTTCAAGACCAAGTCGAGCAGCCTCCGCGGATCTATCACGACTCCGTTTTAATAACAAGCTTTAAGCCCTCGCCTCCGTTAAGCCCTCTGGAGCTCCTCCAGAGTTCTCCTCGCCGATTCGCGCCCTCTCAAATGCCACACGACCGCGGCGACAACGCCGGCGGCCCAAACTGCGGCGTTCATGGCCATGAACGTAGCCGCGTCGACGTACCCCTCAACGAGGACGAGGACCGTGTTGACGCCCCACGCTATTCCCGTGATCAGCCCCACTACGGTGGCCCTGACGCCCGTCGGGAACAGCTCGCTCTCGAGCACGCCCAAGGACCCCCAGGACCACTCGGCGAAGACCGCGTTGATCCAAAGCGCGGCGAGGAAGGCGGCAAGCGGGACCGCCCTCAAGGCCAAGTACCAGAAGAGGAGGGCTGTGAGGAGGCCGCCCAGGTAGGCCGACGTGAGCGAGGCCTTTCTAGATCTGTCTATCAGCGGCAGGAGGAGGAACGCGCCTATGGACGCGCCCGCGTTGGAGATGGCGACCACCCAGGGCGCCGAGTCGGCTCCGTAGACGAAGCCCGGCGCGTAGGGGAGATAATAGGCCGCGATGTTGTAGGTCGCCACGTTGGCGGCGCTGACCGTGGCCAACACGGCCAGCCCGAGCGCCCTAGTCCTTATCGCCTCCCTCAGCCCCACGCCCTCGGGCTGCGGCGGCGGGTCCGCCTCGACGCCGGCGAACGCGGCGACCACGGCCCTGGCCTCCGCGATCCTCCCGCGCGCGGCGAGCCATCTGGGCGATTCGGGGAGGTGGAGCCTGGCGGCGAGCACCACGAGCGCCAAGGCGACCGCGGTGCCGAATATCCAGAGGACCACCGTGTGTAGGTCGTTCGAAAGGGCTGTATAGACCAGCGATAAGCCCGCGATGACGGCCGCCCCTATGTTCCAGAAATTCGCCGCGAGCATCAAGGCCTTGCCCCTATGTCTGGCAGGGGCGAGCTCGGCGAGCGCCGAGAAGGCGGGCCCTATCTCGCCCCCAACGCCGAAGTTTATGAGGCTGGTGAGGAGGAAGGCCGCGGCTAGCCCTAAGGCGTTGAGCCAATAGGCGGCCACGAAGGCTATGGAGGCCGCCGTATATAGGGCTAGAGATGCCACGAGCCCGGCCCTCCTCCCCAAACTATCGGAGATCTTGCCGAAGGCGAGGGCGCCCAGCAGATAGGC
Source organism: Thermoproteus sp. UBA157 (assembly GCA_002497345.1). Taxonomy (GTDB): domain Archaea; phylum Thermoproteota; class Thermoprotei; order Thermoproteales; family Thermoproteaceae; genus Thermoproteus. The sequence goes on along the minus strand of DANS01000029.1, from coordinate 12,189 downwards.
GAGGGAGTTGGCCGCGAAGATATACGTGGCGTAGGGCTCCAGCTCGGGCAACATATAGGCCACGAGAGGCACTAGGCTGAAAAGAACGCCGTCTAGGAGGAAGCTGAGGGAGACTATGGCGAATAGGGACCAATGGGCCTTCCTCCAGGGGCTCTCGTCGAGCGGGTGCGGCATAAACGATTTGTCTTTTCCATATAAAAGTATTATTGGCCCATGATGAGCCTCCCCAGCTTCTCCTCGTCGAGCTCCTTGGCTGGGCCCGAGTACCGGAGGCGGCCGGTCACCATGACGAAGGCCCTATCGCCTATCTCCAACGCCTTCCTCGCGTTCTGCTCCACCAGCAGGATCGTTATGCCCATATCCCTTATGGACCTTATGGCCGAGAAGACGTCCGACGCCACCTTGGGGGCGAGGCCGGCCGTGGGCTCGTCGAGCATGAGGAGCTTCGGCCTCTTCATGAGTCCCATGGAGATGGCCAACATCTGCCTCTCGCCGCCCGACAAGAACTTGGCCTTGCGGTTCTGGAGCTCCTTCAGCTTGGGGAAAAGCCCGAGCGCCTCCTCGAGCGCCTTCTCGGCCGCGTCTTGCGGGACCCCGACGGAGGCCGCCACCAAGTTCTCCCTGACTGTCAGCTCGGGGAAGATGTTGGGCGTGCCGAAGTTGTTGGGCGACTGCATCACGTAGCCGACGCCGATTTTCTGTATCTCGCTCGGGGAACTCCTGGTGATGTCCTTGCCGTCGACCACGATGGAGCCGCTATATATCGTGGCCAAGCCGGCTATGGCGTTCAGGAGCGTGGACTTGCCCGCCCCGTTGGGGCCCAGCAAGACGGCTATCTCGCCGCGCTCCACCTCCAGGGAGATTCCGTTTAGCACGTGGAACTTGCCGTACCCTGCGTTCAGCTCTGAGATCTTCAAAAGCGGCATATCACCCACCGATGTAGCTCTCTATCACCTTGGGGTCCTTGGCAACCGCGTCGGGAGCTCCTTGGGATATAACCCTCCCGCTGGCCATGGCGTATACGTAATCGACGTATTTGAAGGCTATATCTATGCGGTGCTCCACGACCCAAAACGTCACGCCCTTGGCGTTTACGTCCCTTATTGTCTGAAAGATCGCGTGCGCTTGCGCTATGGGTATGCCGGCTATGGGCTCGTCGAGGATGATCAGCTTGGCCCCCGCCATGAGCGCCCTCGCCAGCTCTAAGAGCTTCATCTGGCCCGCCGAGAGGGAATAGGCGTAGCGGTCCCAGACGTCGCCGAGGCCCACGAGGTCGAGGATCTCGAAGGCCCTCTCGGCCAGCTCCTCCTCCTGCTTGGCCCACCTTCCTTCGCGCATCGCGTTGAGAACCCCTTCGCCCGCTTGTCCTCTGGCCACCGCCAAGAGGTTCTCCATGACGGTGAGCTTCTGGAAGATCTGGGGGATCTGGAAGGTCCTCACGATGCCCTGCGCGAAAACCTTGTGAGGGGGCCAGCCGGTTATGTCCAAGGTCTTCCCGTCGTCGTGGAAATACACGCGGCCGGCCTCGGGCTTGTAGACGCCGGTGACGACGTTTATGAGCGTCGTCTTGCCGGATCCGTTAGGCCCTATGAGCAACGTCACCTTGCCCCTCTCTATTGTCATATCAACGCCGTCGAGAGCTCTAAACGCACCGAATTGTTTAACTATACCCTTGATCTCAAGCACGGCAACAAAAAAGGAGGGATTTTAATTTATAGCTACGAGCTGAACAGCGCTTGTCCTTGCGGGAAGACCGTTATTTGTCCGGTCGTGCCGTTGTAGAAGCCGGCGTTTATCCACGTCGGCGTTCCGTTGACTATGACCACCCCTACGATGAGGTAGCTGGCGTACTGCCTGTCATGGTATTGGTCGAAGTAAACGGGCCCCGTCGCGCCAACGTAAGTGCCGTTTTTGCCCCACTGCTCCAAGACGGAGTTTATGACGGTCGGGTCCGTGGAGCCCGTCTCGGCTATGGCCTCCATGATTATCATCGCCGTGTCGTAGTAGTACGGGTCGTAGCCCGTGGGGGCGTGGCCGCAGAACTTCTTGAACTCATTGGCGAAGTGGAGGTAATGCGGGTCGTCGGGGTTGGGCGAGGCCACCGCGCCCATGAACTTGGCCGCGGCGAGGGCTTGGCCGCCGGCTTGCATGATGGCGGTACCGTAGACGTTGCTGTCCGTCCCAAACCATCTGACCTTCGAGAGGACGGGGTCGTTCATGGCGGCTTGAACCACCGCGGCGCCGTCTTGATCGAACGAGATTATCTCGAACGCCGCGTCGGGGCCGGGCGTGCCCAGAGCGGCCGACGCCTTCTGAACCGCGGCTTGCTCGGCGGCGGGCATGGCGGAGGGCGACGGGTCGTAGCCGAAAGCGCCGACCACTTGTATGCCGTATTTCTTGGTCTCGTTTATTATGGCTTGCGTGAGCCCTTGGCCCCAAGCATCTGCCCTATAGACTATCACAACGCGTTTTATGCCGAGCATGTGGTATAGAGCAGCCAACACCTTGGCTTGCGCGTTGTCCGTGGGGGGTAGCCTGAATATATACGGCTTGGGCACGGCCAACAAGGGGGAGGTCGATATGCTGGTTATCAATATGTGGTTCTGCTCGGCGAAGTTCTTGACGGCCGACAACTCGCTGCTACAAGTCAGCCCGGCCACGAACCTAATCCCTTGAGAGTAGAGGGTTTGGAGCTTCTGGAGGGCCGCGGTAGGATCGCACGCGGAGTCCTGCACCACCAGCTGGAATTGTATGCCCTTGCTCGCGAACATCTGGTTGGCGTCTTGCACCGCTAACTGTATGGCGCACTGGCCGCTGACTCCCATAAATTGAAGGGAGCCCGTCAACGGCAACAAGGCGCCTATCGTCACGGTCTTGACGGAGGCCGCCGTCGTGGAGGTCGGCGTAGCTTGGGTCGTGGACGTCGAGGCGGAGGGGGCCGAGGAGGTTGTCGGCGCTGCCGGAGCCGACGGCTTGTACACGAGCGCGGCTATTGCGGCTACGACCACGACGACCACCACCGCGACCGCTATCCAGAGGGTTTTGGAGGCCATGAGGCTGGAAATTCGAATTTATTTAATCTTTCGTTGTATTCTTTCTCGCACTTTATTTAGATCAATCGTCTTTACCGGCTTTTCGGGAACTATTCCTTGAGGTCTATACATAAGCACAAGTATTATCGCTAACCCAAATATGGCATAGGCGAGATATGTGGGATCCGCGTGCAGAACGGCTTGTAGGGAGTTCTTGTATATGTCCAGCAATGTCTGAACGATGTAGTACACCACGACGCCGACAATCGCGCCGACGTTGTTGCCGAGGCCGCCGAGGATGAGCATGGTCCAGCCAATGAACGTGTAGATCGGCAAGTAGGTCCCCAGTATTGTGTAGTCGAAGTAGTAGGCCAGAAGCGCTCCGGCCAATCCGGCAAACGCCGAGGCGAAGGCGAGAACCCTTATTCTGAACTTGACTATGTCCTTCCCGAACACGGCGGCCGCCGTCTCGGAATCGCGTATGGCTCTCAGAGCTCTGCCGAAGGGCGAGTTCCCGATCGCGTCGAACACCAGGAACGTCGCTATCAAGAACGCCGAGGTTGCGATGAAGTAGACCAAGGTCCTGGTCTCGCCCAGGGCCCACGCGAAGGGATCCGGGATCACCGCGCCGTTTACGCCGCAAGCGACCGGCGTGGCGTAGTACGTGACGACTCTGAGGAACTCGCCGCTGACTAGTAATAATATCCCCAAGTAGTCCTCCCTAAGCCTTATGGCGGGATAGGCGAAGAGGACGCCGAGGCCGGCCGAGAGGACCATGGCGAGCGCCACGCCGAATAGGAAGTAGCCGAGGCCTAGGGCGGGGTTCTGAGCCAGCATTTGGTTGACGAGCGACGTGACGGAGTACTGGTAGTACATGCAGTAGTCGCTTATTTTGGCGAGCGGGTACGCGCCCATGGCCTTGAAGATCGCGTTTTGGTAGATCAGAAGAACGAGCTTCGTGGCGATGCCCCCCACGGCAATCGCGCCTATGAGGAGGAACATGACCTTCCCGAACTGCGGCAAGCCTAGATAGCCCACCTCGAGGTTCAAGCTGATGACGTAGATGCCGTATATAGCAATATATACCTCTATGTTCTGCAACAAGACGCGGACGTCCTTGGGCAAAGGCGATGCGAAGGCCAGCGCGCCTACAACCACGAGGGCGATGACAAGGGCAACGGTCTTGGCGAGGACGTCTCTGATCATGTCCTCCTCCTAGCCGCGATAAGCCCCGCAATGCCCTGAGGCGCCAAGAGCAACGTCGCTATGACTATCGCGAAGGGTATAGCCAACTGATACTCCGGCGGCAAGTTGAGCGGGTTGAGGATGTAGTTGAAGCCGAGCACCATGCTCCACCCCACGATGTAGCCTCCGATAACGCCGCCGTATATGCTGGACAGCCCTCCCACTATCACGGCCACGAATATCAAGGGCAGCCTCAACCACCCGAGCTCCTCCGTGACTGGGAATATCATGCCCATGTATATTCCAGCTATTCCCGTCACGGCGCCGATTATCAGCCAAGAGATCGCGTATACCCTCTCGACGTCTATGCCCAAGGCCCGAGCCAGCGGGGCGTTGTCTATGCTGGCCCTCATAACAACGCCGAACTTAGTCCTATTGAGGAGGTAGTAGAGCGCGGCGAGGATCAAAAGGAGGACTACGCTCGAGGTAATTGCGGTGACCTCGCTTTGGGTGAGCCCAGGTATCTGGACCTCCCCCGTGCTGAACGAGTAGTTGCGGGTGCTCCAGCCGTATACCGTCTGCGCGATGCTGTCGAGGATCGCCAAGATGCCGAATATGAGGAAGTGTAGCCCGAACGAGGCTATCATGAGCACGGTTACGCTCGCGCCGCGTCTTATCATCGGCTTGAAGACGCCGATATAGGAGAGATAGGCGACGGCCGCCCCCGCGAGGGCCGCTATCGGCATTGCTAGATACACGGATCCCGGCTTTATCCCCCCGAAGAGGAAGTAGAGGAAGTAAAACGTCGCGTAGGCCCCAACAGCGGCCAAGTCGCCGTGGGCGAAGGACGGTATCTTGGTTGTGATATACGTCATAGTCAAGCCTATAGACGCAAGCGCGTATATGTTCGAGTACACTATCGCCGGGATAACCACGTTATTGAGGAAATCGTACATGTTAAACATAGCGCGCCATGAGCTAGCCCATTTTAAAATATTGCCACCTATATTGTTCATTTAGCTCTATATATTTCAAACTTTTTATACCAAATAAATCCCCGCTTTATGGCCTCCAAAACCCTCTGGATAGCGGTCGCGGTGGTGGTCGTCGTGGTCGTAGCCGCAATAGCCGCGCTCGTGTACAAGCCGTCGGCTCCGGCAGCGCCGACAACCTCCTCGGCCCCCTCCGCCTCGACGTCCACGACCCAAGCTACGCCGACCTCCACGACGGCGGCCTCCGTCAAGACCGTGACGATAGGCGCCTTGTTGCCGTTGACGGGCGCGCTCCAGAGCTACGGCCTCGGCTCGCAATGCGCGATCCAATTGGCCGTACGCGACGCCAACCAGATGTTCGCGAGCAAGGGCATACAATTCCAGCTGGTGGTGCAGGACACGGCCACCGACCCCAACACGGCCCTCCAGAAGCTCCAAACCCTCTACTCTCAAGGGATTAGGTTCGTCGTAGGGCCCATGGCGAGCGCCGAGGTCGCGGCCATAATGAACTTCGCCGAACAGAACCATATAATAGTAGTGAGCCAATCCTCCACCTCGCCGGCTTTGGCCGTACCTAAGCCGTATATATTCAGGTTGGTCCCCACCGACTTCTACCAAGGCAACGCCATAGCCGCCTTGTTGCACTACCTAGGCGTAAAGAGAATAGTAATAGTCTATAGGGCCGACACATGGGGCCAAGGCCTTTCTAGGGCGATAGCCAACGCCTCGGCTAAATACGGCATACAAGTGGCCGGCATCTTCGGCTACGACCCGTCGCCCTCCGCCATGCCCGCCGCCGAGCAAGCCGCGGTTCAGAAGGCGTCGGCCGCTCTGGGCACGCCCGGCCCCGACGCGGCCTTTGTGTTGGTAACCTTCGAGCAAGACGGAGTGGCCGTGGCACAGGCGGCCGCCAGCGATCCAGTCCTCTCCAAGGTCAGGTGGATAGGCACAGACGGGATCGCCGGCTCCACGATCATGGTGCAACAAGCCGGGCAAGCGTTAGCCGCGGCCAAGTTCTTGGCCACGATAGCCGCGCCCAACCCCAACGACCCGAGGTACCAGAAGTTCGTCCAGGAGTATAAGCAATACTGCGGCTCCCCGCCCGTGGCCTACGACCCCTACGCCTACGACGCCGCCATGTTCATAATGACCGCCATAGCCGAGACGGGCTCCACGGACCCGACCGTCATAAACTCCGTCTTGGAGCAGTGGGGCAAAAACGGCACTTACGTTGGCGTGACGGGGCCCGTGTATTTAGATCAATACCACGATAGGACATATGCGAGCTACTTGATCATGGGCGTCGCCATAGTCAACGGAACGCCGACGTGGATAAACGCCGGCTTCTACAACGGCACGACCGGACAAATAACGGTCTTCCCGCAAGGACAAGCGCTGTTCAGCTCGTAAAAACCCCCTTTTTTCCCCTACTCCCCGATTCTTATCAAGAAGGCCGCCAGGTCCAACCACCAGAGGCGCGTCCTCCCCTATAGCGACGGGGTT
>DANS01000029.1:0-5435 GCA_002497345.1 Thermoproteus sp. UBA157 | reverse complement strand
CCCACGGGCTTGCCCCACTCGTCCACCACGACGATGCTGCCTATTTTCTTCTCGTACATGGTGTTGGCCGCGTCCTTGAGGCGGGGCGTTCTTGCTCGCCGTGATCACCTCCCGCACCATGACGTCTGAGACCCTGAGCGGGATCGCCCTTTTGGGCGCATACACGCGCACCTCCGCGTTATTATCTTTTATTACAGCCGTGGCATTAAGGTTTCTAAGACGGGCTATAGCCGCTTCGTGGCGGCGCCTAATTACAAGCTGATCCTCTTGCTGGGCTTGACCTCGCTTTTCGCCGATTGGCTATACGAGGGCGCGAGGGCCGCCTTGCCTCAGTACTTGAAAGCTCTCGGCGCATCGGCGCTGGCCGTTGGGCTGATATTCGGCGTGGGGGATTCGCTCGGCTATATGCTGAGGTTCGCCACGGGGCCCTTGGCGGATAGGCGGGGCGGCTACTGGGGGGAGGCGTTCGCCGGCTACGCGCTCCAAGTGGCCGCGATAGCCGGCTTGGCCTTTGCGCCGTGGCTGAGCGCGGCCGTCGCGTTGGTGATGCTAGAGCGCGCCAGCAAGGCGTTGAGGACTCCGGCAAGAGACGCGATACTCTCGTCGGCCGGCGGGAGACGGCAGAGCCTCGCCTTCGGCCTCCACGCCTCCTTGGACCAAATAGGGGCCGTGCTCGGCGCCCTCACGTCGCTTCTGGCGCTGGCCGCCGGCGTCGCCTACGGCGATCTCTTCCTGCTCTTGGCCCTCCCGGGCTCGGCCGCTCTGGTCGCCTTGATCGCGGCATATGCGCAAGGCGTTAGGCCAGTTAGAAGGGAGGGCGGGCGGCGCGGCGTTTTGACAAAGCCTCTGGCGCTCTTCGCTGCCTCGCAGTTCTTGTTCGGGGCCTCCCTCATGCACATAAGCCTGGAGATGTACGAAGCGCCTGGCGCCCCCTGGATGGCATCCGCGATTTACTTAGCCGCCATGGCCTTCGAGATACCCGCCTCCTTGGCTTGGGGTCGTTTATACGAACAAGCGCGTTGGTCGTTGTACGCGGGGCCCGTCGCGAGCCTCCTGGCCACCACGGCCTTCTCGGCCGGAGGGCTCGCCGCGGGGATCGCGGGGGCTCTCGCCTACTCGGCCGCCACCTCATACGCCGACATTATAGCGAAGGCCCGCGCGGTGGAGCTCGGCGGCGCTCTAAGGGCCACGGCGCTCGGCGTCGTCAACGCCGCGTTCGGCCTCGGCTATCTCGCGAGCGGCGCTGTATACGGCTATTTGGTAGAGGTCGGCGCTATGCGCTTATCTCCGATCCTCTCGGGCCTTTTGGCCGCGGCCTCGATAGGCCTAATGGCATTGGCCGGGAGGAATTAGGCGAGCTCCAGCCGGTATACTCCCTCCTCGATCTTCTTGAGGCGGAATACGCCTTTATCGGTAGTCACTCTGACCTCCCGCGGCCAATCCGACGCGTCCACGATCGCCGAGGACGCCCCGGCCTTTTTGAGGAGATCCTCCAGCAAGCTCGCGTCGAGGTCCTCGGGCACGGCGAAGGCGAGGCCCCTCACGCCCATCGCTATGAAGCGCGCGGCCTCCCGGCGGTCCTCCTCGTCCGTTAGGTCATATATGGAGCGGGGCTCCACGAACAAAGATCACTTTAATAATATAAGGTCCCCTTTAAACGGGAGGCCTCCATAATGACATGGCCAAGAGGTATTGCCCGGTCTGCAAGAGGGCGGTCGAGGAGGAGGTCGTGAGAGACGGCGCGCTCGTCATAAAGAGGTGTCCCCAGTGCGGATACGTGTTCGCCAAATACGAGGTCAGAGGCCTTGCGGCGAGATGAACCTCCCGAGGGTGATCGGGACGATCCACCTCCCCCCTCTTCCGGGATCGCCGAGGTACGATGGGCGCTTCGAGGAAATCGTCGAGTTCGCCGCGAGAAACGCCGGAGTTCTCGAAGAGGCCGGCTTCGACGGCGCGATCCTGGAGAACTTCAACGATCACCCCTTCAAGCCCAGGGTCAAGGACCCCGAAACGATAGCGGCCATGGCTGTGATAGTGCGGGAGGTGGCCAAATCGACGTCGATCGCCGTCGGCGTCAACTTGCTCAGAAACAGCGCGCCCGAGGCGATGGCCATAGCGGCGCTGGCCGGCGGCTCCTTCGTTAGGGCCAACGCGCTCTGCGAGGTGATCTCGGCGCCCGAGGGGATACTGGAGCCCGTGGCCAGGGAGGTCGCCGACGTTGCTGCCCGGCTGAGGGCCCGCGTCGCGGTTCTCGCCGACGTGTACGTGAAACACGGCTCCCCGCTCCACAGCCGCCCCATTTCGGAGGTCGCGCTCGACTGCGCCGAGAGGGGAGGGGCCTCGGCCGTAATCGTGACCGGCTTTAGGACCGGCTCGCCCCCAGATCCCTCCCACGTCGTCGAGGCGGCGAGGTCCGGCCTTCCGGTCTACGTGGGCAGCGGCACGACGCCTGAAAACCTCGGCGAATTCGCAGGAGCCTACGGCTTCATAGTGGGGACGTACATAAAGGGGGAGGGCGGGGCCGTAGACGTCGAAAAGGCTAAGAGATATGCGCGAGCCGCCAAGTCCGTCTTGTCTAGGCCCGGCCAGCCTCCTCGGCTATCCACATCGCCGATGTAGCGATCATGGGCCGGGGAGCTTGCGCGCCGCGGCGCGCCCAGCTCCTCGCAGGGGCGCGTCCCCTCTACCGAATCAGGCGTATTCCTTCATCGCAGGCCTCTCGTCGAGCGCGGCCGAGGGGCAATTCCGGTTTGGATGACGTGTTGATGTGCCCGAACTCGGAAACGAGAAGGCGGAGGCTGCGACCCTCCCGAGCATCCCAAGCGCGCCGCGGACTTGGCGGCGAGGGAGGGGCTCTCGCCGTCGGAGCGCAAGGACTCGATATCATCCCGCGCGATAAGGGGCGGCCCAGGGAGCTAGGGACGAAAAGCGCCAGGCGGGCCGACTAGGTCCGGCCAGCCTCCTCGGCAGTCGCGGGGCCCCATATCGCGGACGCGTCGTTCGAGCCGACCGCCGTGGAACCTCTCCTTGGCCGATGCCTCGAACCATTAGGCCGCTTCCGCCCTCCTCCCCGGCTACCTTGGCGGAACCGGGCACATCCGGCTCCACCTGCATCGCCGCATATGGCGGCCTCGGCGCGTCCGGTCTCGGCGTTGGCGGCCCTCTCGAAGACCTCCGCTTAGTTGAGGCCTTCTCGCGAGCCAACTCGGCGACCTCTTGTTAGCCATGGACTCCCCTCGGAACTCTTTCTGTTTTTGTCCCCTCGCTCTCTTCTCGTGCGAGAGAAACGCTCGACTCCGCGCAGATCCGCACGGTAGAGGTCTCTGGAAGTTTCAGTGTACTCAGGGGAGGAGGTCGTTTTTCCACCTGAGGGTCTTAAATACCCGTATACTTCCCGTATACATGTTCCGGGTGCTCGTCGACGAAAGGACTTGGAGGGTCCTGGTCACCGGGAAGGAGGAGGACCTCGACCTACTCGACGAGGGGTGGGAGCTGGCGGGGGAGTTCGGGGACTGGGCCTCGGCCTACAAGGTGGCGCTGAGGCTCGCGGATGTTCACGACATGGTGTTGGAGTGGTACGTCGAGGAGGCAAGGGCATAAGATTTTAGTTAAATTCTTATTGTGGATCCCCTCGAGCCTCTTAGGAGGAAGTTCCCCGGCAAGTCGAGGAGTTGGCTCAAGAGGGCGTTGGCGAGACTCGGCGATGTGTCCGAGGGGCCTGGCTACTACGTCGTGAGGGGGCGGCCCGAGCTGGGCGACAGATATCCCGAATATCGCGTCTGGCTCTCCGGAGGCAAGTGGTACTGCACTTGTTATCTCACCGAGTGGGGCCACAAAAGGGCGCGGGATATCTGCACCCACGTCGCCGCAGTAATCCTCTACAGATCCCACAAGCTCGCGCGGAGGGAGGGCCGCTTCTACGTGGCGGTCGGCGTAGTGGAATGCCGCGAGAGGCCGCAAGCCGAGGGGGAGATCTACGCGAAGCCGGTGACGGGCCGCACCATCGCCGACTACGCGAGGCCCAAGTGGAGGGTCGCCGTTATATCGGAAAGGCCCGTGGTGGCCGTGAGGTGCGGGGAGAGGGTCGAGGAACTGAGGGGAGTGGAGGCGTCTTACGAGGAGGCCAAGGTAATCGCCGAGGAATACGTCGCGGCGAGCTGAGGGTCGACGTCTTCGCGCCGACGGGCGGCGATCGCGTCCGCCGAGGCGCTTGTGCCGGAGCGTCGACAAACGATGAGGGGGCGGCGCGTGCTGGGCGAGGCCTCTCGCTGTTGGGCGGTTACCAGACGGCTGGAGCAACGCGCGTCCGGAGAATTCCGCTAGGCGAGGACGGCGGCTACCTCCCGCATAGGTGCTGAAACAAGAGGGCTCCGAGCGGCTGACGTCCCCTCTGCCGGCGGGGGATTTCGCCTCCCCGGACGCGCATCCGCTGCCGCGATAGTCGGCCCAATAAGGCTTAAAAAACTGCCGCTAACGGGCACCGTGTGCATATCGGCGAGGGGGCTCAAGCGCCGCTTCGGCAAAATCGTGGCGCTAGACGGCGTGAGCTTCGAGGTGCCTTGCGGCGGGGCCGCGGCCCTCTTGGGCCCAAACGGAGCCGGCAAGTCCACTACGCTTAGGATCTTGGCCGGCTTGCTGAGGCCGGACGAGGGGGAGGCCAAGGTCTGCGGATACGACGTGCAGAGGCAGCCCAAGGAGGCCAAGGCGTGTATGGGGTACCTCCCGGAGGACGCCTCGCCGTTTCTCAACTTGACCGTGAGGGAGAACCTCGAGTACGTCGCCGCGTTGAGAGGCTTGGGCGACTCGGCCGTGGACAAGGCGCTGAGGGCGCTCGGCCTCGAGGACCTCGCGGACCGCCCGGCCTCCTCGCTCTCGAGGGGCAATAGGCAGAGGCTGGCCATAGCGCTGGCCATAATGCACGACCCCAAGGTGTTGCTCCTCGACGAGCCTCTCAACTACCTCGACATCCCCACCCAGGAGGCGGTCATAGAGCTGTTCAACAAGATGAACGCGGAGGGCGCCACGATCCTCGTCTCGACGCACATAATGGCCATAGCCGAGAGGTTGGCCAAGGAGGTCTTCGTCATAAACAGAGGCGTCCTCGTGTGGCGGGGATCCATGGCGGAGCTACGGGAAATGGCGGCGGGCACCGGGGAGAGGATAGAGGAGGTGGTGGCGAGGCTGATGAGATGAGGCGCCTCAAGGTGTTCCGCCTCCAGCTGAAGCTGATCTACTCCAAGTGGTTCCTGCTCTTCCTCGCCATTATAATCGCCTCGAACGCGCCCCTTTGGCTCCAACATAGCCGAGTCGACGCCCTCGCGAGCTTCATAAGCCTCACTTTTTTGGTGCTCTCGTCGACGATCCCCCAGACGATTTTCGGCATCGCGTTGATTAAGTCAGACGTCGATCTCGTGTTCACAACGCCGGCGGATCCC
>DANS01000017.1:3332-9357 GCA_002497345.1 Thermoproteus sp. UBA157 | reverse complement strand
GGCCCTTGAACTCCACCCCGGGCTTCAGCCTCATCACGTTCCTCGGATCCGCAGTGCTGGTCACCCTATCTATCCTGTTCTCCCACTTCTCCTCGAGGAAGTCGATGAGCTGTACCCCCTCGCAACCGCCCTTCGCGTTGCAGAGCCTTTCCAAGTACTCGTCGCTTGGATAGAGGTCGCGGAAAATAGCCCTCGTGGGGGCCCAGCACTCGACGACAAAGCGCTTCTCCTCGGCGACTATGTTAGGCGGAATGGAAGGCGTGCCGAACACGTTGTCCACCGGGCAGTAGGGGTCCTCGTCCCTTATCTCCTTACCCACTATCCTGGCGTGCAGGTAGATCTTCCCGTCCGTCGCGAACAGCGGCAGGCCCAGCGCGGTCTCGAGCAACGCCCGCGCGCGGCCCTTCAGCGAGCTGCCGGGAATGTAAGGCACGGTAAGGAGGTGTCTCCTGCCCCCCATCACGACGGGGTATTCAATCGTCATGGGCATTATGTCGGCGAGCCCAAGCACTTCCTTTGACCTCCCGCTCCTAATCAGCAAGCCGTTGGTCTCAAGCTTGAAGGAGATCTCCAAGACGTGGCTAAGCCTTAACGACGTCATAGGAACTCCTCCTCTTCCTCTTCTCTTCCGACTACTATCTTATATGCTAGGACGGCGTCTAGGGCGAGCCTCAGCGCCTCCGCGCTTCTCGCCGCGGTCTCGACGTCTCCCCTCTGCAGAGCCGCGGATATCTCCCTCAACGCGCCCCTTATTCCGTTAGCCAAGTCCTCCGCCAACACCTTCCTGGCGGCTTGATATTGGACAGTTATGTCAGCCCTCGCCAAGGCCATTCTGTATCTGTTTCTAAGCTCCTGGCTTTTAGGGTCCTGAGGGTTCGCGAGCTCGCTCTTCGATCCCGTGATCCCGTCCAACACCCGTATGATGTAGTCATACACTCGCCTAAAGCCAGCAGACGTCTGGGAGACCCTGTAGTTGTAGGCGCCGTTTAACCCATCTTCATACCGCCCATCCCTAAAGGGGACGTACACGGCATTATAGAAGTATGATCGCATCTGCATACATCGGAATAATTGAGTAATTTTAAAGTTTTCTCGACGTCGCTTGTAAAGGTTTAATGAGAATTCCACAATCGTTATGGCTACAGTGAAAGGAATCCTTACTTATGGGAATAAGAACGTCGTAGTTGATATCGAGCTTCAACCCGCCAGATTAACGATCCTCGTAGGCCCAAATCTAACTGGCAAGTCGCTGGTGTTGAGGTGCATGTACAGCAAGGCCGAAGCGAGGGTGGGGAGGCTTAGCGATAGGGATCTCTGGAAGGGCTTAGAGGGCATAACATGCGATGCGGGTGAGGCGGTTGAACTAGCCGTCTACTTAGACGCGTATCGCACCGCAATTCAGCTATATGAATTTCTACAAAACGAGTTCGTAAGCGTTAAGGAAATGCTCAAACGCCTATCAATCGTGGGCGAGGACGACAAGCAACTAGTGCAAAGGATCCGGGACGACATTAAGACTATAGAAGATAGGGTTAAAGCCGATTTCGACGTGGCGGCAGAGTTGAAAAAATACGCAGACGATTACGTGGTCAAAGAGGCCTTGGACGTACTGTTTCAGCTGTATGAGCGGTATGGGCAAGTGGCTAAGGACCACGATCTATTTGACGATTTCTTCCCCTTGTTATTAACAGTGGAGAAAGACGGCTTTGTGTGGCGGGATATGAAAAACAACGCCAGGGGGAGGGGCCTATCGACCCTGTCTACTGTTTACGCCCCCGCCCTAGTGGCCACGTATATGCTCTACGCCTACGGCGCGTCCGACGCAAGAAACGTATACCTCTTGGTCGAGGAGCCCGAGGCCCATGCCCACCCCGTCTTGGCCCACTTCCTCGGCAGGCTGGCCTTGCTGCTGGCGGAGAGGGCCGAGGAGAGGGGGTATGGCTTCCACGCGGTCTTCGCCACCCACAGCCTCGACTTCTTGATGGGGGCTCACGGCCGCCTAGCCAAGGCCTACATCTTCCGCCGCACGGCCGACAAGATATTCGTCGAAGGCGTCTGGGACGGGAAGAGCTACGTCCCCGGCTTGTCGGATCCAAGCGCCTACGAGGTGTTCACGCGATGAGATTGTTAATAGACGCAGTAGGGCTTAGCATTAATAGTAATAATGATCTGTGTAGTGAAATTGCAAGAATAATATATGATAAATTGGCCGTGGAATATGGTAAGAAGAGCCTTGACATACATCTCATCACCGATGGAAAAGGCGGCGAGAAGTACGTGAGGAAGCCATCCGTTGTCTTCACAGCTTGCGAATAGTTGTCAAAGAAGTTATCAAAGTAGATCACACTAGTGGGGAATGTCCCTATACCTGTATTAAAGACGATGGAAATCTTGTCTGCGGTAAGCCCAGAGAGCACGAAGTGTACGCGGCTCCGTGTTATTGCGGCGAAAGCGATTGGCTACTCATGGCGAAATGCGGCTGTGGGAGCTTCCGCCAGGGCGTATACGCCGACTGCGGCCAGCCACATGGCTGTAAATGCGTCGGCGGCGAAACCGTAGGAGGGTGTTTCCTACTTTTCAAGTGCCCCGCGTAGAGCCGCTTGGCGGGTAGCAGGGGGTCGGTCAAGCCGTGGGAGCCGTAGGGCCGCGCGCGCTCACGCCAAGCACGTCTAGAAAAGGTGCACAGAGCCTGCGGAGGGCCGAGACCAATGCCAAGAGAGCAGTCTCACGATCTCAGCCGCCTCTGGCGCGGCCGCCTCCGCGGAGACCCCGCCTCAACCGCCCTAGGCTTGGGGCAAACGCAGCACGGATCAACGAGAGGGTTTTGACCGCGTGCGCCCAAGTCTCTTTCCAACCCCGGCGCGTCGCCCTCGGCGCAGCCGCCGAAGCCCCGGGCCTCTCCGAGCCTCTAGCCCCGCGCCCGCGCTCCGGCGCGCGGCCGCCGCGCCGGCTCCACATGGCGACTTCAGCAGTCGGAAAAAGGCGTTGCGAAGAATGGCGCGTCCCCGCGGCGTTAGTGAAGACGGGCGAACGCCGCGGCGCCAAAGAATGGCGGACGACTTCGGACCAAAGCGAGATATATGAACGTAAAGCGCAGAGGAAAAGGGGCTCGCCGATCAACACAAAAACGTTTAGAAAACAGAAAAGCCCGCGCACGCGAGCGGTCGCAATCGAAAGTAGTCGAAACACTTTGTATACATGCTTGTCGCCGACCAGCATCATACCGCCGGCTGGGGCGTATAGCCGGCGTTTTCGCGGGCTTCCGGATGCCGGGCCCTCTGAGTGGCGGCGGTGGCTACCAAGCGCGTCTCAGGAGGCCCTCTACTTCCAGCTTCTTGAGGGCGAGGTATATTGGGGGGCTTAGCTTGGGGTGGTAGTACAGCGGCTTTGCGCCGGTTTTTCCCAGTATTTCCCTGAATATGGCGTAGTTTATGTGCGGGTTGTAGCCCGATGCGAGTGGCATATCAGGGAAGCCCTTTTTCGTCGCGGATTTGAGGACGGGGGAGGCCGTGTGGACTTATGTCGAGAGGATCTGCGAAGGCGTCAATTGGGAGCACGTATGGCCGCTCCGGGACGATGTTTGGTCGCCGAACGTTGCTGGCTACAACCGTCTCGTGGTATACGGGGCAGACGGCATATACGTCGTTCCCCGCGTCGAGGCCGCGAGATTCGGCGAGGAGGTCTGCTACTTAATGGTAGGAGGGGCGTTCCGCCGCGCCAAGATATTCCTAAACGGCAGCGCGCTGAGGATCTCTGGCCCGTTGACCACGTGGGCGGGACCTTCCTAAAGGCGCCTCTGTCCTAGCCCTCGGCGGTCGTCGAGATGCCAAGCCGCCTAGGCGGCTCCGCGGAACGGGACTATGGGCGCAGTGCTAGTTAGCGGAAAGCAGTTTTGACAGAGGGAGTATTGGCGAACGCCTTTTATTGTGACTACGGAGGCACCGGCGTTCCTTTAGCCATAAGAACTGCCACCACTTTTGAGGTCAGCTCATATGTCGACGCGATATTGGCGTTTAATACCCTTAGCTGGTTGTTGATTAAGTCCAGCCTTTCACGTAAATCTCTGTTCATGTTCTCTATCTTCTCCGCTAGATCTTTATGCATAGCTTTTATATCTTCATGTACATTTTTTACTTCAGATCTGAGGGCGGATGCCTCCTTTTCGATTGATCTTAGCCTTTCGAGGAGCGCGTAGTTTAAGATCAGCGCCAGATCCTCCTTGTCGACCTTTCTATCTCTTACCAGCTGCGGAAGCTCTGCCAGCACGTGATCTACCCCCCTCGAGATTATGACGCTCAACAACTCGGCGAGATCCATAGGCCTACCTGCCCGTTCCTATAAAAAGTTTTTGGCACAACGCGGCAATTTGAGCGTTTAAATTGCCTATTGTCGCCTCGGGGGTCGGCACAGCTCAACGCGTAGCGCTTAAACCCTATGGAGTAGTTCGCTCGCCTCGCCGCGTGGGCCACGTACGTGATGTCGCCCACAGCTCTTATGTGCACCGCGTCGTTCGACGCTGCTATCTCCGCCTTGTTCACGAGGGGCCCAGGCCTTTAATAATTCCAAACACCGCGCCGTCTACCCACGTGTCTACCGACTCCCTCACCGCGGCCGGCACGAGGACCTCAACGGCGTTCTCGTAGCGCTTGGCCGCCAGCCTAAGGCCGCCCTCCGCGGCCGCCAGCTTTATGACGTACGGCCTAGCCTTGAGGGGGCGGTCCGCTATCTCGTCGAAGCGGGCCTTGGTCAACGCCGCCGCGGCCCTCGGCGATGAGGCCGTATTTCGCGTTCGGCGGCGAGGAAGTGAGGATCCCGGAGGATTCCGCCGAAGCGCCTTATCCCGCAACGCGCGCTGCCCCTCGCGGCGAGGGGCCTCAGCCCCCCGCGCCGATGCGGCTTTTGCGAATCTCGGCGAGTAGGGGGATTTCCGCCAGCATCTCCTCAGTCACGTACTCCCAGAAAATCCCCCTCGGCTTTTCGTCAACTCTCTTCACCGAGATCATGCGCGTGGGCGTGGCGATAACGTCGACAGGGAGGTCGAAGGGCTCTTTGGGTATGTCCTCCTCCACCAGCTGGACGTCGTGGACGGTGGTGGCCACGGGCGTGTCCTCGCCGACTTTGTCGAAAATGGAGAGTATGCCCCACTCAATTTCTGCATAGCCGTGGGATTTGCCGAGCCTCCTCCCGTTTCTCGGATTGACGGCCACGGAGCCGATTATCACGAGGTCGACGCGCGGGAGATCCCAGGGCTTGACCGGCCTGCCCCATTTAAACGCCCCGCTTATTGTCGACGCCTCTCCATAGGCCTCTCTTGGGATTAGGAGGGGGTCTAGGAGTAGAAATCCCTCTCTTATTCTAGGCGTCGGCATCACCACCTTCTTTCCCGCGCGGAGGGAGGCCTCGCGGCAGGGCCTCTGGGGGGCGTCTGGGTTTATCTTAACCACCTCTGCCCTATGTATTAAATGCAGAATATTGGCGCATGCCTTGTCAGCGCCTTTGAAATTCGGTATTCTCCCGTATACGGGGCGGGGGAATGCGGCGATGTTTCTCTCCTCCATTAATCGCCATATCCTTTCTCTTACCGCCATCTTCGCCTCCTTGGCCATGGGATAGAGACAGCTTATTTATAAGTGGGTTTTGGAGCGCGCCCTCCTCGCCCCGTTGCGCCCCTCCCGCTGGGGTATGTTGAAGGCGCTCATGGCCTTAATTCCAGCCGTGTCGTTATCGGCTCTACTGGGCGTAGTTCTCTGGCGTTTTTCCGCCGCCTCTAGGCGTTGCTAGACTAGAGCTTGGTGCAACGCCCACCGTGTCACCTGCTGGCGGGGGAAACAATTCATCGCTTGGCTCAGTCGCTTCGCGAACTCCCAGTAGGCGCATCTCTTAAACGGCCGGCCGATGAGGCCACGCCCAATAGGAATAGAGCCGAAGAGAACAACATTGCGGGGGGCGTGGTCCCAACGCCCTAGGCACGTCGAATAGGTCGTATAGCTCGTAGGGGTAGCGGCGTTTGGATAACGGGAGGTGG
>DANS01000017.1:847-3258 GCA_002497345.1 Thermoproteus sp. UBA157 | reverse complement strand
GCCTTCGGCGGCCGGCCGAGGGGCTGGCCAGCCCTCCGGGCGCGGCCCGCTCCAGGAGTCCCGCCGGGACGGCTTGGGGCCCCGTGCCCCGGGGGCGCCCGGAGTTGAAAGGGGGCATTGTAAGCCCAGCTGTCTACAAGATGGCTGTGCTGTCTTGCGGCAAAGACGGCGGGAGGCCTACTGCCGTGTGCCCGCCGCCTCGCCTGGCTCTAGCCTCTTGACGTCGGTCTTGTCGAAATCCTTATCGAAGCTGACTATGGCGACGCCGAGCCTCTTGGCGTAGTAGTAGTGTAGGCCGTCGTCGAAGTCTAGCCCGACTCCGGCCGCCGTTCTGGCCGCCTCCATCTCCTCCTCCAGACCGCTTTTAATCACCTCCAATCCCCGCCACGTGGATATCTCGGCGAGGAAGGCCTCCACTAGCTCGGGCTTGGCCAATATGGCGGATATGCCGTGTATCGCGAACTGGAGAACGTAGCCCTTGACCTCGCCCGACCTCACCATCTCTAGAAAGCGGTAGGACTCCTTCCACCTCTGCCGCTTGTAAAGCAACTCTAGGAAGACGTTGGCGTCAATCAGATACATGCCCCAAGGCCTCCGCTAAATCCTCGCCGCTCCAACGCCGCGGCGAGTGAAGGCCCAGTCCCACCAGCTTATCTAGGCCTTCAGCGCTGGGCTGAGGGCCGCCGAGCTCCCTTTCCAGTATCTCCACGACGGCCTTAGACAATGCGCCGCGCCTGAGGCCGTACCTCTCCGCCGCGTATTTCCTAAGCCTCTCGGCGAGCCATTTCGGGATCTCCACCTTAATCACTTCTTTTTCACTCATGTACTAAAGAACTTTAGCAACATAAAAGCCTGACCATAAGCGGGACGGCGCCTTCTCTCTACATCCAGCTGTCGCGGGCCCTAGCGCCTCGATGGGCGCGATGACGTCCGGAGTTGAAAGGGAGCATCCGAGGCCTTTGTGCTCAAGATGAGCCAACGGGCCCGGCGTAGCGAGCAACGGTAATCATCTCCACCCCTCCTGCTTGTATCTATCCCCTAGGAGCTTCATCGCGGCCGCCTCCTCGCCCAGATAGAAGGCGTGGTCCGGGAGGAGCTTCGCCGCCTCCCTTAAGATGGCCCTTCTATCCGCGGGCGTTATCCTTAGGAGGACCCCGTCGGTCGTGTAATGCGAGAGCCCGCCGCCGGACAACACGAAGCTCCCCCTTGGGTCGTACACATCCCTTCCGTAGGCTGTCCGCCACTCCCTCTCGACGAGAGCCTTGGCCTCCTCCACGAGGTCCAAAGGCAATCGGGAGTCGAGCAACAGATACGAGATCAAGCCGGGCCTCAGCCCCATCTCCTCCGCGGCCTCGAAAAACGCCGACGCGACGCCTGGAAGCTCGTCGCGGAGCTCCCTCACGTCGCAACCACGTATCAATACGTCGAGGTAGGCCCAGCCGCCTCTCTCGCCCCCTTGCAACACGACGCACGGCCCGCCCGCCCCGCCGGCCTCGCCCTTAAGAGCCCGCTTCAACTCGTCCGGGGAGCAGACCCTCGGCGAGCCTCCCTCCAGGCTCTGGCCCCAGAGGCCTAGCTGAGCCACGAGTGAGGCCTTGAGCTCGCCCTCATGTCTATAGCCGTAGGTCAACAAGTAGTCGACGGCCTTCACCCAGAGGTAGTAGGGCGACGTATCGTAGAGGATCCCCCAGCCCACGGGATGGGGATAGCCCATCCAAGCCTTTGGCGGCGATATTGGGAGGGGCGTCGCGGCCCGCGGGGGCCTCGGCTTGTAGCTGGACTTGATGGCCTCGACGAGCGCCTCCAGATCGCCGTAGCGCCCTCTGAGATCTATGACCTTGATGGAAAGAGCGCCGAGCTTCTCGCAAGGGATCCTGGCCCACTCGCCGCATTTGCCGCTCAAGGCGTCCACGAGCGCTTGGCCAGAGCCCGTGAGGTCGGGGCCGTATATTATCACGGTGTCCACCGAGAGGAGGCGCTCGGCCAGAGAGGCCAGCAAATAGTTCACGCCGTCTTTGCTGTAGAGCGGAGTCGCCGCGGCGACCATCCTCCTGGCATCCTCCGGGAGCGACGCCAAGACGGCCTCCGGCTTGGCCCATAGGGTGACCAACAGCAGGTTGCTGTCTGTTGAGGCCACGAGGGAGGTCACAAATCCGATATTAAGCTTTGGCCGCACCCGCGAAGCCTAGTGCATCCATGACTAAAATCGCCGTTGCGAAATTTAACTTGAAGAGCGGCGAGCGCGATCGTTATGAACAACGCGTGCCTATACCTAATGCGCCCCTCCTCGTGTCTGAAGACGGCTTCAAGCTCCCCATCGTCGTGCGCCTCCGCCAAGCTTCTGCCGACCACGACGGCGTTTAGGCCGGGCACCAGGGACACGCAAGCGTTGAGGATCTTGCCGCCCCCTC
>DANS01000017.1:0-664 GCA_002497345.1 Thermoproteus sp. UBA157 | reverse complement strand
TTTAACTAGCATTAAAGGCCCACAAGGGCTGCGCCAATTGCTATCCAGCCCTAAGGCTTTAGTTTCGCGGCGCAAGTGACGAGCTAGCACCGCTAGGCGATAGCCTTGAAATTTGCTTGTAGCGCGAAGTCGTAGGCGTCGACTATGGCCTTTATGGATGCCTCAACCACGTTGCTCGAAACGCCGACGGTGCGCCATATCCTCTCGCCGTCTGTGAACTCCACGGTGACCCTCACTATGCTCTCCGTGCTCTTCACGACCGTGGGGAGCACGACTCTGTAGTCCCTCAACGATATGCGCTGTAGCTCGGGGAAGGCCGAGGTCAACGCGCGCCTCAGCGCTACGTCCACGGCGTGGACGGGCCCGACTCCCTCGCCCGCCTCCAACAGCTCCCGCCCGCCTACGAGCACCTTAATGACGGCGAACGCGGCCGAGGTGGGGCCCGTCACCACGCGCCATTCCAGCAGTCTGAACCGCTCCTTGTACAAGCCCAAGTGTTTGAGGAGTATCAACATGGCCGATGCCGGCGCTGAGTCGAAGGAATAGCCAGCTCTCTCCAACGCCTTTATCTCCTCGAGGGCGCGCCTCACCTCCTCGCGCCTTTTGTCCAGCGAGAGCCCGAGCTCCTCGGCGGCTTTGAGGACTAGGCTGGCCCCGCCCGCCA
>DANS01000043.1:46623-52278 GCA_002497345.1 Thermoproteus sp. UBA157 | reverse complement strand
CGCCGTGTTTAAGCTCACGCGGAGCGGCCTCGCGCTGGTGGAGGTCGCGCCCGGCGTCGATCTGGAGCGCTAAGTTCCGGCCAAGATGGGCTTCAAGCCCATCGCGGGCGGCTTGGAGGAAATGGACAAAAGGATATTCCGCCCTGGGAAGATGTGATTGCGGGAGGATAAGGGCGTTGAAAAGATAATAAAGGGTGAGGCGCCCTCTGCGTGCCCCGCCATCTGAGGCTGTTAGGAGCGTTGACGTCGCTGGTGACTCTCGCCGTCAGCCTCCTCTACAACGTCGCCATAACGCGCAAGTTGCCCATCGAGGATCTCGGCCTCGTCACGCTCCTCAACGCGTCGACGGTCTTCTCGCTTCTGCCCAACGCGGTTCTGGGATTCGCCTTGCCCAGGATAACTGCGAGAGATGGCGGCCTAGACCTCAAGGCCGTCTTGGGGGCCGTAACCTTGTTCTTCGCCGCATCGGCCGGGCTCACCGCGGGCTATTTGGCGACTGTGTGGGGGAAGCTGGGGGCTTCCGGGCTGCTCGTGGCGGCGACCGCCCTAGCGAGCGAGCTGTTCACGTACATCTCGTCGGCGGCCTCCTCGGTGCTCATGGTGAAGGACAGAGGCCGTTTCGTCTACTCGAACTTGCTACAAGCCGCCGCCAAGCTGGCGGCCATAGGCGTGATATATGCGGCCGGGTGGTCCGTCGCAGCCGTCTTGTGGAGCTCCGTCGCCATAACTGCCGTGCCGGCGTTGTACGGGCTTCGACACGCCGCTAAGTACTACGTTCCCTCATCGCTTAGGCGGTATCTGAGGGAGATAGCGCACGCCTCGTGGGTGCCGCTGATGGGCTACGCTATCAACGCCTTCAGATCCCTCGACGCGGCCTTCATAGGCGTATTCGGCGCTTTGGAGCAAGCGGGGCTCTGGTACATGTTCTTCATGTTGTCCAAGCCGTACGCGTTCTCAACGCTGATATCGGGGATAACGTACGGGGAGCTCCTGGAGGGCCGCAGAGGCGGGCTCCATAAGGATTTGCTTATGGTCATGGCTCTGAGCACCATAATCTCCCTATCGTACATATTCTTCGAGCCGTACTACGTCAACTTCCTCAGGCCGGGGGAGCGGCAATACGTCGCTGCCTTGTCCCTGCCCCTCTTCTTGTGGTCCGCGGCTAACGTAATCGGCAACCTCAACTATTTCTTGACAAATATAATGCAAGGCGTGGATAGAAGAGATATCCAAGCCGGCGAGATAAGAGCTAGGTCGTATCTCGGAAGCCTCGTCCTATACGCCCATTTGGCCGAGCTGTTGTTCACGGCGATTTATCTGGGCTCCATTATCCCGCTGGTGGAGCTCTCGAGGCGGCTCGGCGTTGAGTACTACGCTATTATGGGAGTCGTCGCGGCCTCGCTACTCGCCAACGCGGCGGCCTTGGCCTTCAGGCTGGCGATGACCGAGAGGAGATCTAGGGTGATCGATTGGAGGCCCTTCTTGGCGGACTACTTGCCGCCGCTCGCGGCGTCCTCCGCCGTCTTGTATTTCGTCTCTAGGCTGTTGCGCATGCCCCTTGTTAGCTCCGTGTACATATCGCTGGCCGAGGTGGCCGCAGCGTTGTCGATAACCGCGGCGGTATACGTGGGGCTATCCGCGGCGCTCTCGAGGAACTTCAGGGAGCTCCTCCTCGCGGCGTTGAGGAACCTATTGTTACTACTGGGGAGGCTCGGCGAAAGATAATAAAAGGGGATCTACGTAGTTACATGAGGGTTCTGGTCACGGGAGGAGCCGGCTTCATCGGCAGCCATCTGGTCGACAAGCTGGTGGAGCTGGGCCACGAAGTCGTCGTAGTGGACAACCTGTCGACGGGCAGGAGGGAGCACGTGAACCCCAAGGCGCGCCTAATAGTCGGGGATCTCAAAAACGCCGGATGGGGCGACGGCGTAGGCCGCGTGGACGCAGTGTTTCACTTCGCAGCGAACCCCGAGGTGAGGGTGAGCGCGACGGACCCAAAGATCCACTTCGACGAGAACGTCCTGGCCACGTTCAACGTCCTCGAGTGGTCCAGGAAAAACGACGTGGAGGTCTTCGTCTTCGCCTCGTCGTCTACAGTCTACGGCGACGCGGCCGTATTGCCCACGCCCGAGGAAGCGCCCGTAGCCCCCATATCGGTCTACGGAGCCGCCAAGGCCGCCGGCGAGGTCCTCTGCGGCACATACGGAAGGCTTTACGGCGTTAGGTGCCTCGCCCTCAGATACGCCAACATCGTGGGCCCCCGGCTGAGACACGGCGCGATATACGACTTCATCGTCAAGCTGAGGAGGAACCCAGAGGTCCTCGAGGTGTTGGGCGACGGGACCCAGACCAAGTCGTACCTACACGTCTCGGACGCGGTGGAGGCCACCGTGGCTGCGTGGAGGAGGTTCTTGGAGGACCGCCAGCCGTTTCTGGCCCTCAACGTGGGCAACAGAGATTCGGCGTCCGTCAAGGACATAGCCGCGGCGGTAGCCAAGGCCATGGGGCTTTCGCCGAAGTTGGTCTTCAAGCCGGCCACCCCAGATGGCAGGGGCTGGCCCGGCGACGTCAAGACCATGCTCTTGAGCATAAAGAAGCTGGAGGAGTACGCCTTCTGGACGCCGAGGATGGGGTCCAAGGAGGCCGTCGAGCGAGCCGCCCTCGAGCTGGTCAAGGAGTTGGATGCTTCGGTGCCCTAGGTGCGGCTACAGGGGGCGGGGGAGGGCTTGTCCCAAGTGCGGCTTCCCGCTGATGCCAGAGCCGCCTGGGAGGCTCCAAGTGGACAAGTCGGAGCCCACTATATGGAGGTACTCCTCGGCCATAGGCGTTAGGAAGGGCGTTTCGCTGGGAGAGGGCCTCACGCCGCTCAAGAGGGTAGACGGGGTGTTGGTCAAGGACGAGTCCAAGAACCCGACCGGCTCCATAATGGATAGGGGCTCGGCCGTGTTGGCCTCCGCGTATGAGGGCAGCAGGGCCTCGCTCGAGTTCCTCGAGGACTTCTCCTTGTCCGTGGCGACGTACCTCTCGGCTAAAGGCGTCGAGGTGGACGTCTATATGGACCCTGCCAAGGCCGTCTACGGGGATTTCATACTGCTAGCTGGCCTGCCGCGCGTCGAGGTGCACTTCGGGGAGGCGCCGGCGTCCGATATAACTTACGGAGACCCCTACTTCCTAGCGGGCGTGAAGACCTTGGCCTACGAGCTCCACGAACATCTAGGCAACGTCGAGGCGGTCGCAGTTCCGCTCGAGAGGGGGCTTCTGGCGTTGGCCGTATATCAAGGCTTCAAGGAGTTGGAGGAGTGGGGCCTTGCGCACATGCCTTTGTTGTTGTTGGCCGCACATAAGGGCGCGCCCTTGTCGGAGATAGCACTTTGGCTCAAGTCCAAGGGCGCCGAGATAGTCGAGGTCGAGGACTCCGAGGCGGTCGCCGCGTCTGTGAGGCTCGCGAAGAGGGGCCTCTACGCGAAGCCGCTCTCAGCTATGGCCTACGTGGCTGCGTCGGCGGAGAAAAACGCCGTGGCCGTGATAACCGGCACGGGCTTGAGGAGGCCGTATCGCGCCAGAAGGGAGGTCGGCGGCCTCCAAGCGCAGATATTGGGGTTGTTGAAAAACAAGGAGATGACCGCCTACGAGATATGGGAGGCTCTTGGCAAGCGGCCCACGTTGAGGGGGGTTTACAAAGCGCTAAACTCACTTAGAGCTAAAGGTCTTATCGCTTACGATCTTAAGATAACTGGGAGAAAAAAATCGAGAGTATATAGGATAAATATATAGCGAATTATAGTAAAAATTTATTAAGTAATTAATTCCCTGAGAAGTGGAATACTGGTAAGAAGAAAATCTTTGGTAGGAAGAAAACCTTTTAAAGAACGAATTTCTGTACTACATGTTGCCGGAACTCGATCTCGCAAGATTGGTATCGGCAATAGGCATATTGGCCCATTTATCGCTGGCGTCGTCGTTTCTGGGCACCATAGCGCTTGCGGTCATCGGCGAGTATCTCTGGCTTAGGAGGCACGACCAAGATTGGCTCAACCTGGCCAAGAAGTTCAACATAGCCGCCACGATCTTTTTCGGCGTTGGGGCCGCCTTTGGGACGCTCGTCGAGTTCGGGCTGGTGACCATATGGTCCAACTTCATAGCGATAATAGGGAGTGCCATAGCTCTGCCCTTCTTCCTCGAGCTGTTCGCCTTCCTTTTCGAGGTCATATTTCTCCCGCTGTACACCTTCACTTGGAACCGCTTCTCGAACCAGTGGGTGCACTGGACAATAGGGCTGTTGGCCGCGATAGGAGGCTACTACTCCGCCTACAACATCTTGGCGGTCATGTCGGCGCTCAGCGTGGCTCCCCCCGGCCTCCAGCTCGTCAACTTGGCCGAGCAGGGGAAGAACATAGCGGGGGCTATAACTTGGCTCGCCGTTTTCCAGAACCCGACCGAGGTTTGGAACATATTCTGGTGGGGCGCCAACGTCTTTATATTCCACGGCATATTGGCCGCGGTTATACTCAGCTGGTCGGGCGTTATCGGAGTAGTCCTCTACCTCTACCTCAAGGAGAAGAAGGAGTGGCAAATCAAGCTGCTCAGGCTGGTGGCGCCCACCGTTGCTGTGTTGGTCCTCATAGAGGGCGCGGTGCTCGGCCATCTCCAGGGAGAGCTAGTGCTGGAGCACGACCCGCTGAAGTTGGCCGCGCTGGAGGGCATGTTCTGGTCTGGGCTTAGGCCAGATCCTCTGACCAGCTTCGTAGCATATGGCGATTTTAACCACCAGTTCTGGGGCTACTACTCGTGGCCCGCCGACATAAGGCCGCCCGATTGGGTCTGGATATTCTACCTCGGCCTCATGGTGGCGGGAGGGATACTGCTGGGCATACTCACCGCGGGCATCGGGCTCTACTTCCGCTTCGGCTTGTTCAAGCGCATAGTGCCGCCTCTGCTGAAGCCGAGCATATACCTGATACCCGCGCTCGCCGCTTTGGCCTCAATAGGAGGCGCCGTCGCTGCGGAGTCTGGCCGCTATCCGTTCATACTGGTGAGCTCGGCCCCAAGCGCCGACGGGCCGCCGCAGATAATCGGCTTGCCCGTGGGGCCCGGAGGCCTCTTCAACCCGACGCTTCAGCTATCCCCGTGGCTCGCCGCGCTTATAATAATCGTGGAGATCGCCATGCCGGCGCTCGCGGGCTACATGGTGTATCTGGCGTTGGCGAAGCCGCCCAAGATACTGAAGAGGGTGCTCGGGGAGTACTGATATGGACGCCGTAACAGCCATCGTGGTCGGGCTCATCGCTTGGGCCTTCGCTGTGCATCTGCCGCTCGTCTACACGGTGCTCGGCTTGACGTGGCTTCTGCCCACCCTTGAGCTGATAGGCTTGAGGAAAAACGACGAGCGCTACTTCGATATAGTCAAGGGCCTCTCGCGCTACCTCATATTTATATACGCAATAGGGGGCGTCTTCGGCACTATCATTACCGTGTTCCTCGCCGGCTTAATGCCGATATTCACCAACGCCGCCGGCGTCTTGCTCTGGCCTGTGTGGGGCGTGGCCATAGCTTTCGGCGTAGCCATCTCGTTGCCGTTGATAGGCTTCTACTACCGCAGCTTCGGCAAAATGGACGAGAAGAGCCACATAGCCCTCGGCTACGGCCTAGCCGTGG
>DANS01000043.1:36720-46590 GCA_002497345.1 Thermoproteus sp. UBA157 | reverse complement strand
TGGGCGTAATAGCTAAGCCGGATCCCAACTCAGTAGTGGGCTTCGACCTAGGCGTCGATCTCTGGCAAGCGCTCGGCAATCCGACCTATCCGCCGTTGCTCATAGCCACCTTGGCCGGCGCAATAGCCTTCACTGCCGTCTTGATCTCGTCTGTATATACGTGGCGCTACGCCAAGACCAAGGACGAGCGCTACAAGCTCGGGAAGGAGTTCGGCGCTAAGGTCGGCTTGATCTTCGGCGTGATATACGTCCTCGCGAGCGTCTGGTACCTCTACGAGATATACCAGTACAGCCCCACCGTGGCCTGGTCCATATTCGGCTCCCCGCCGTCTTATCTGCCGGCGCAACTACAGCCGGTTTATCAGCCCACCTTGAACCTGAGCTGGCTGTTCTACCTAAACGTGGCGTTGGGCATCATCGTATTGGCCTTCTTGGTGACCGCTCTCAAGTCGGCCAACGCGCCTTTGGCCGCGGCGGCCTTCGTGGCGGTGATAGTGTTGATGGTCGGGGCCGAGGTCATGAACGGGCTGGCCCATCTGCCCTACGCCATAGTGCCATCGCCGCCGGTAGCGTCGGCGCTTATAAACGCATACGGCGTAGACTTCGCCCTCAAGGTCGCCGACACGTTGAAAGTGTCGGCGCTGATAACTCCCCAGATAAACTCCCTAGTACAGCTGATCGAGGCTCAGCCGTGGTTGTTGGACTTCTCGTTGGCGCTGTTCATCATATTCAACTTGATACTGCTAGGCGGCATCTACCTCGTCTTCTCCTGGCGCTCCGAGGCCCAGCCGCGGACAACCCAATAAAACCCTCTTTTTTCCCTCCCCAGTGCGCTTTTTCCTCCTCCTGCTGGCAGGAGCCCTAGCCTACGCCCAGCTGTGCATGACCTACTCGGGGAGCTGGCTCGGCTATGGGATCCACTACGTGCAGTGGGGCGAGCCCGCGGTCCTCTACGCGAACGGCTCCATCGTATCGTACCTGCCGGGGAGAGGACAAGGCGTTGTGATAGGCGCGGCCAACTCGTCCTCGCAGCTAAACGTGACGACTTGCTTCGGCCTGGAGCTCTTGACGAGTAGGCTCAAGCCGGCGGACACGCCGTGGGGGCCCGCCGCCCCCGTCGGGCTGGCCTATTACGGGTTCGTCGATCTCAACGGCGAGTATCTGCCCCTGCCCTATGAGGGCAACGCCGTGAGGGGGTGCTTCCGGCTGAACGGCCTCTACGCGGTTAGCCACAAGCCGTTGGGGCCGATCGAGGCCTATTCGATACAGCTCAACGCATACGTCGAGGCGTCCGGCCTCTACTGGGTCCAAGCCCTCATAAGATACGGAGACGGCGGGTTCGAGTTCCTCGACAACGTCTGGAACATGACGGCCCCCACGTCAACGCTGAGGGGAGTCGCCGGGAGGGGGGCCGTGGCCTACCTAGGCCGCGACGAGTACTACTACTACTTGGCGCAGATGCCGCGGATAAGCTCCGCATGCCTCGAGATAGAGGTGGCCGGGAACGCAGTTAGGTTCTTCGTAAACGGCGATCTGCTCGACGAGGTCTATCTGCCATCGCCCGGCAGAATAGTCGTGTTGCCGCAAGTCAACGCCAGGGGGCTTCCGATCGATCTGGAGCTGGTGGTGGGCGGCTACAGCGCCGACGCGCCCGTGGCTTCCGTCGTCAACGGGTCCGCCTCGCTGTCCCTCTACGTCTGGAACGGCACGGCCTTCGCGCCCCCTCCTGCCCTCTGGAGCATCGGCATCTCCACAGAAGAGCGCGCCATCGCCTCAGCGGAAGCCGCCGGGGACGGCGCCGTGGTGGGGCCGGGGATCCCCGAGGCGCGGCAGCTGCATCTGAGGGCTCCGTGTATCTACTTCCTCAACGGCACGGCCCTATGCGGCGGCGTCAGGTACTTGGTGGAGCTCGAGCTGCCCAACGGCACCTCGTACCTCTGGGCGCCTCCCGGGAGCCTCTCGATCCGCCTTCCCGAGATCCTCGCCGGCGATGTGGCGTATAGGCCCACGGCGGCTGTGCTCAATTTAACGGTGGCGGGGCCGACGCGCGTGGAGCCAGCCTATCAGCCGTTTTATCTCATATCGGTGAGCACCCCGATTGGCGTGAGGAGGCTCTGGGCGGCGCGCGGCGAGCTCATCGCGGCGACCGACTTCACGTTTGTTGACGGCGGCGTGGCGTACGTGGGCGAGCTCCTCTCCGTCAACGGAAGGCTTGCGGGCGAGCTGTCCGTGGAGGGGCCCGCGAACGCGTCGGTTCTGTATGTAGCAGTATATAACGGCACAGCGCGCGATCTGTTGGGCCTCCCCAGCCCGTTGTCGATCGCCGCGCTCAGATGCGACGGCAGATCGGCCTACGCCTTGGCCGGCCCCCTCGGCCGCTACAATGCCTCCGTCTACGGCGTCGAGGCCTTATGCTCGGCCCGGCTGTATCGACTCCCCATCTCCCCCTACCTCCTGGTTCTGGCGGCCTTGCTGATATCGAAATTATTTCGGAGAAGAAAACTTTATAAACACAATATAAGGTGATGCCATGCCGGAAGTAAAAGGTCCATACCTCGGAATGCAGATACCCGAGAATCTATGCTTCAACACAGACATGGGGAGTAGGTGTTTCAAGGACTACAAGGGCAAGTGGTTGTTGCTCTTCAGCCACCCAGGCGACTTCACGCCGGTCTGCACGACTGAGTTCATAGAGTTCGCCAAGAAGTACGACGAGTTCAAGAAGAGAGGCGTCGAGTTGCTGGGCCTAAGCGTCGACACGGACATAAGCCACATAGAGTGGAAGAGGCAGATCAAACAGCTGTGGGGCGTCGAGATACCGTTCCCGATAATCGCGGACGTGCCGGACTTCCAGGTGTCCAACCTCTTCAACGCGATACCGCCGGGGACGACGGCTACGGTGAGGATGGTGGCGCTCATAGATCCCGACTTGAGGTTGGCTTGGTTCGCGCTCTACCCGCTCTCTAACGGCAGAAATATCGACGAGATAATACGCGTAATAGACGCGGTCCAGACCACGTATAAATACGGCGTGGCGACGCCTGCTAACTGGAAGCCGGGCGACCCCGTGATAGTGCCTCCGCCGCACAGCTACCCAGACGCCGAGAAGAGGTTGCGGGAGCCGGGCATAGAGTGCAAGACTTGGTGGTTCTGCACAAAGCGCTTGTAATACTCCCTTTTTTTAACCTCTCACTCCGCCGCATCCTTCTAAAATTTGCTGTCATGCTAGATCATGGCTTTTAAAATCAATTCGGATAGCTTCGTTATGGAAGCTAACTCGAAAAAGAAATTAATACGAAAAATAGCGCTGGAGTTCTGCGATGATGAATACACGGATCATAAGGTGTATGAGACCTTGGCGAGGATCGAATGGAATAGAGCAAGGCGCGAGGTGTTGAGGAAGCTCTCCGAGACCGAGAGGCGACACTTCGAGTTCTGGCTGAAGCTCGCCGGCTCCTATAGGCCCTCGCTCAAGGCCCGCGTATATCCCTACCTCCTGGCCTTCCTCCGATTGCTCTTTGGGGCCACCTTCGCCGTCAAGTTGCTGGAGAGGGGCGAGGAGGCCGCCGCCGAGAAGTACAAGATGGCGCTGGACCTCGTGGAAACCCCCGAGGACAAGACAGCGTTGGAGCGCATAATAGAGGACGAGCTACAACACGAGGAGGAGTTCGTGAAGCAACTCGACGAGGCCGTAGTGAAGTACATGAGCGCCTTGGTGTTGGGCATGGCCGACGCCATTATAGAAATCACGGGGACGCACGCCGGCGCCTTGGGCACAACGAGCTCCGCCCTAATAACCGGCGTCGTGGGCATCGTCGTGGGCATATCGGCCGCCATATCCATGGCCTCCGCGTCCTTCCTGCAGACGAAGCACGAGACGGGGAAGTCGCCGATAGTCGCGGCGGTCGTGACGGGCGTGGGCTACGTCGTGGCTGCCGCGTTGATGTCGTTGCCCTTCTTCGTCGTGGACAACATATTCATCGCATTCGCGGCCTCGCTCGCGGTCAGCGTGGCGCTGGCGCTCATGTTCACGTATCAAGGCAGCGTGTATACCGGCGCGAGCTTCGCGCGCGAATTCGCCCAAACGGTGGGCCTCCTCCTCGGCGTCGCGGCGCTGGCGTACTTCATGGGCGATGCGCTGAGCGCGGCCTTCGGCATAAGGTCGCTCATAAAGTGATGTGGGAGCTCTTGTACAAAAACGGCGAGTGGATCAAGGAGGAGAGGCCGCACCTCCACGTCCCCAAGGGCCATATAGCCGTGAAGGTCAAGGCCTTCCTCCTCGACGACTTCAGCGCTTGGGCGGCCGCGAGGGGGCTCGAGAGGATATCCAGATGGGCTTTCGGCAACGTGGTCGGCGGAGCCGGGGCCGAGACGGGGCAATACGTCGTGGCCCTCGCCGACAACGCCGCGGCGGAATACGTGGCCGCGAAGGTGTACTTCCCAGCGCCGAGGGACCCCGCCGAGGCCCTGGCGAGAGTCCACGCCGCTTTGGTGCTGGAGGCACTGGACTTATTGCCCAAATACGAGCCCATATTCGTGTCGGGCGACGATCCCAGGCGAGAATACTTGGACCGGATGGCGCGCGTGGGCGCGGGGCGGCGCGGGATCATACTACAAGGCGGCGCCCTGGAGGGAGGAACGCGCGCGGTCGCCTTGACGAGGCTCTTCGAGATCAGAGGGCCGGGCCTAGTGAGGGTCCTCGACGTGCCCAAGAGGCGCTACTACGAGACGGCGAGGGGGGGACCGCGGCTCCCCGTCCGAAAGCTCGAGGACGTGGCGCCGGGCTTTTGGCAAATTATTGAAATATAGGGCCTTTTCTGGCACCATGGCCGCGATGCTCGAGGCGTACATCGCGATAGGGCTGGGCGCGGCCCTCGTGGCCTTCGTAGTCGTGGCTGGGGCGTTGCTATATGTGGCCAAGATCCCCACCGTCACCTTGACGATACAGACCAAGCTGGGCCCTCTGCAGATAGGCGATGTGCCCGACCCCTCGGCCGTCGCAGCCGCGGCCGTGAGGGCCCTCGCGTTGCTCGCGCTGGGGCTGACGGGCGGGAAGCTGCTGGAGGTGGGCCTAAAGGAGAGGCGCGAGGCCAAGAGGGAGGCCGAGGCGGCGAGCTACTACCAGCAATACGTCTACCAACAGTACTGATCACCAGAGCAGGAGGAACTTGAAGGCCTTTTTCGCGACCCAACGGCCTATTTGCATGATGTACATGGACAAGAACAACGTAGACATGGCCGAGAAGGCGAAGGAGAGCCAAGTGAGCACGACGTAGGCCAACGGCGGCAGGGCGACGCCTATCGCCGATTGGGCCAAGGCGAGTACTTGGGCATATAGCATCGGGCCGGCCGCAGGAACCAGCGAGACTATCAGGCCGAAGCTCGCCGCCAAGGCCAGCTCGACCGCGGCCAGCGCACCGGCCCAGGTGGAGGGATGCATGGCGTAGGCGAGGTATATAGTTAGGGCCATGGCTAATATCAGAAATAGCCTCATGGGTCCAGTTTTACGTCGCAAATATATTGGTTGCGTTGGGCTCCATTAAGCTTAAATATTGGCGAAGTGAAGAGGGCATGCCATCGCACGGGAGCTTGACCAAAGCCGGGAAGGTAAGATCGCAGACGCCGAAGATACCGCCGAAGCCCAAGAGGAATCTAACGCCGAGGAGGAGGAACTCCCGCAACTACAGGAGGAGGGTCGTGTACGCCGCCTCCGCGGCGCAAACGGCGGAGGCCGAATGAGCGAGGTGTCGGAGGCCCTCCTCAAGAGGGCCAGGGAAATCGACTCGATTTTGTCCGGCGTCGCGGAGCACCACCCCTACTGGCCCGCAGCCCACTACTTGACGCAAGCTCTGCAGATGCTCTTCGAGAAGTGGACGACCGATCTTACCGAAAGGGAGCTGGAGGAATTGCTCTGGTATCTGGATAAGGCGAGGGAATCCCTACATAAGCTCGCATCTCGATGAACAATACATCTCACAAATTTGTTATAATTAATGCTAATACAATCATTATTTTATAATTATTAAGAAATAAAATATTAAGGAATATTGGTACGAATTCACATCTAAAGGAAGGAGGACATGTGGCCGAATCACGTCGCTCATATGATTCTATATAATATAAAGGTAAAATAGATATGTGCTGATAATTGGACATTCTATTACTACGGATTTAAATAAATCGCGAAACAAAGATGTCCGTTAAGAACTAAGGGGGTTCTCAAAGGGAAATGGAAATTTAAGCGATCGTTGCCCTATATTTTGCCTCACGGCGCCTCTCAGCCCCCAGCCCGACGCAGACCTCGGCGACTAACACGGGCCAAGTTACTGGCAGTAGCGCCTCTCGACCTTCAACGATAGCACAAGGCCAGACTATAAGCACTGCGCCTACTCAGACCGAGCAACAGGGGATATCTTTTAATATATCAATAGTGCAAGCCCTATTGCTTTACCTATTTATAAAGCTCACGAGACAAAACGTCTATGTTAAATGGGATTAGCAGTTATGCTGATAGAGTGGTTGTCATGTGTGGGGGTAAAATAGTGGAGGAAAGCCCCGTGGATAAAGTGTTCGAGAAACCTCCGACACGAATAACGCAAGGACGAAAGCCGCGATAAATCCGACCAAGTTGCGGACTAGAGCCAATATCGCACCCAACCTCGTAAACCCGTCCTCTGTGCCGCCCCCAACCCCCGTTGCCCCTACTTCATAGCGATGTCGAGGAGCCGCCGCTGAAGGAAATAAGGAGGGCCATGCCGCACATCATCGTACTAGTTTCGTTTGCCGCCTCTCCTGGGAGTCGATCCAACCGATGATTGCCGGCAATTAACCCATAAGATAGGCGTACAAGCATAATAATCGCCAACGCCGGCACCGGCAAGATTGAGTGGCGGAACTGCCGGCACGGGTCCGCGGCGGGCCGTCCTTTCGTTAAGAGTTTATATATCGGACGACGGGCAGAAGTGACTCCGAACTCGATAATAAGGCTCGCCTACATTCTCGGCGCATTGGCCGCGGCGACGGCTCTATACTTGCTGCTCCACCCATATTCGCTAGTCACGTACTACTCGGGACCGCTGAGGCCGGGCAACTTCACCGTAGAGGGG
The DNA here is from genome assembly GCA_002497345.1 of Thermoproteus sp. UBA157. Taxonomy (GTDB): domain Archaea; phylum Thermoproteota; class Thermoprotei; order Thermoproteales; family Thermoproteaceae; genus Thermoproteus. The sequence goes on along the minus strand of DANS01000043.1, from coordinate 39,484 downwards.
GTCTTGTTGATCCACATAAACAACACCAGCGATAGGGCCGTGTACATACCAGTGGTGGTGGGCGAGTCCGTTTACGGCGTCTTCGTAGTAGGGAACATAACGTTGTCGGCGCCGCCTCGCGGCGCCGCGCTCTACAATTTCACCTTCGCCAAATATGTATATATATCTAACTCCTCGGAGCAAGTAAATATACTTATACAAAGTATTAGGATACCATTTATTAATAAAATATTAACGATATTAATGGTGGCGCTCTTTATACTCATGTTCGCGTTTCTAGTAGTCGGTTACATGTTTCAAATAACATATAGGACCAAGAACGCCCGTGGAGCCGTCAAAGAGAAATAGTTAAAAAAAGGTGTTTGATATTAAGGCTATGCTCGGGAAGAAAACAATAATCCTGGCCGCCGTCTTGGCCGCCGTAGTGGTGCTCTCGGCCTATCTCTCGGCGGCTCAAGCGACGCCGATGCCGCAGACAGTCACCGTGACGGAGGTGCCGAACGATCAAGTCCCGCTCTACTTCCAAAGCGGCAAAATAGATCTCCACCTGAACCCGTGGGCTCTTCCGGTCAATGTCCTAACGCTGTTGCAACAGAACCCCAACTTGACGCTGGTCAGCCCAGGCATGATATCGGCCTACGATCTATTGTTCAACCCGTACCCCAGCAACACAACGTTCAACCCGTTCGCCTATAAGCAGTTCCGCTTCCTCATGAACTACCTGGTGCACAGAAGCGCTATAGTCGACCAAGTATTCCACGGCTTGGCCGCTCCGATGTTGGCGTGGCCTGGCCCGTTCGCCCTCGATAGCTACGTGCTCATAGTGCCGTTTATTTCGCAGTATAACATACACTACGACCCGACGTATGTGAACGCCTCGATATGGGCCCTCTTCGAGCAGATAAACCAGACCGACCCGGTCTGGCGCGGCAGAATACTGTGGAGGAACGGCTGGTACTACATACCGCCCAACTCCACGACGCCTGAGCCCGTCACGATAAAGTTCTTCATAAGAAACGACGATCCCTACCGCTACCAGATGGGCCTCATGTTCTCCGAGGCGCTCCAGTCGCTCGGGTTCCAGATTAAGCCCATATACGGCACGTTGCAGGACGCCCTAAGCACGGTCTACGGCTCCAACCCCGCCGATCTGGAATGGCAAATATACACCGAGGCTTGGTCCATAACGCCGATGCCTTGGGACACAGGCGCCGGCGCTAGCTTCTGCGCCTCTTGGTCCGGCAACATGCCGGGCTGGGGCGAGCCCGGCTACTGGCAGTACATGAACGCCACAATAGACAATATCACGCAGGAGGTGTCCTCCGGCAACTTCACCAGCCTCGACCAATTCAAGCAACTATCGCAGGAGGCCCTCTACATGTGCTTCCAAGAGGCCGTCAGGGTTTGGCAAGTGGCCAGAGCCGCCGCTTACCCCGTAGTCAACAACCTCAAGAACTACATGCCTGCGGTGCTCGGCCTAGAGACGCCCTATGGCGTTAAGTTCGCCTATGTGCCCGGCAAGAGCACGCTCACGGTCGGCATGTTGCACGTCAAACAATTCCCGTGGAGCCCCATCGGTTGGATAATATCCATAGACGCATATAGCGCCGACGATGTCCTGGGCTGGCTCTTCGACCCGTTCATGGCCTACGACCCGTTCTCGGGCGAGCCGATTCCCTATAGAGGCTCGTGGTCCGTCCAGTTGAGCCCCAACGGATCCGCCATATACCCAGTGCCGCCTGACGCGGTCGTCTGGAACGCCACGCTCGGCAAGTGGGTGACGGTGGGTCCCGGCCTCAAGGCCAAGGCCGTGATAAGGTATTACTACAACGGCACGTGGCTGGGCACCGACTGGCAGGACGGCCAGCCCATAACCATGGCCGACGTGTTGATGTACTGGTATTGGACCTTCGACTTGGCGCAGGGCGCGCCCGACCTCGGCGCCAACGCCAAGTACATAGGCGATCTACAAGGCGCGTTGCAGCCGGGCGTCAGCACCATATTGGGTATCCAGTTCTTCGAAAACGGCACGGTGGTCGTCTACTCGAGCTACTGGTTCCCCGACCCCAACATAGTGGGCTCCTACTACGCCCCCTACTATACCTGGTCGGTGCCGTGGGAGATCTACGCCGCCATGTTCCAGGCCATGAAAGACGGCAAGTTGGCCCTAACGAGGCCCGAGTCTAGGTCCATGAAGGTGCCGCAAGTCGACCTAACAGCCAGCGACAGCGCCCAGATACTGGCCGGCTACTTGCAGCAGTGGAGCCAGACCGGCTTCATATGGGATAACGGCTCCTGGGCTTGCGTGCCCGGGATGGGGTGTGTGTTGAACTCCACCCAAGCGGTGGAGGACTACGAGGCCGCGTTGAACTTCTACAACACCTACGGCCATCTCTTCATAAGCAACGGCCCGTATATACTCAAATCGATAGTGTCCACCACGCCGCAGTCGGCCGTGTTCGTGCTCTGGAGCGGATATCCGTTCAACTACACCTACTGGTACCACAAGATATACGGAGCGGTGCCTTCGGTGCCGCCTAACCCGCTGGCTCAAGTCGTGTCCATCTCGCCGACTACTTTGGTGGCCGGCCAAGACAACACCATAACGGTGACCGTGCAAGGAGTCGGGTTGCCCATAGCCTACGTGTACGTGACCAACCCCAAGGGCCAGATTGTGTTCAGCCAGACCGTTAAGTCGAGCGCTCCGGGCCAGCTGACCTTCACGCTCCCGGCCAGCGCCGTCTCCGCGCCGGGCATCTACACG
>DANS01000043.1:30418-36594 GCA_002497345.1 Thermoproteus sp. UBA157 | reverse complement strand
GTCACCTCGGCCGTGATGCCGGGCTGGGTCTGGGCGCTGGTGGCTGTGGTGGTAATACTAATAATAGTGGTGGCCCTCCTCGCGATCAGGAGGCGTTAAGGGATAAAATAAAAACCTCTTTTTCCTATATACTTTCTATGGGTCTATTTAGGACCTTAACCTTGAGGGCCGTGAACTTAGCGGTTTTGCTATTCGTGGTTTTGTTCGTGATATCGTACGCGCTATCGGGCCCTGCGTCTAAGCTCTTGGAGGCCCAGATACAGACCGAGGCACGCGCGTTGGTCTCGCAGCTCGCCAAGACGGGTCACTACACGCCGCAACAAGTTCAAGACCTCTATAACAGAATAGTCCAAGAGCTCTACAAGGCCTACGGCCTCGACCAGCCCGTTTACATACGCGTTTTCTACATAATATACAACATGCTCGTGTTCAACTGGGGCTACTCCTACTTCCCTGACATATACGGAGTCGCCTCGGGCAAGGTGGCCGACATAATCGCCTCCGCCCTCCCCGGCACGATACTTCTGGACACTTTCGGCATATTGCTGAGCGCCTTCATCGGGATACAGCTGGGGCTGAGATCGGCGCTCAAATACGGCAGCAAGGCAGATCGCGCGGTCATGTACTACGGCGCCATCTCCAACGGCTTGCCCCAGTGGTGGGTGGGGATAGTGCTCTTGCTGGTGTTCAGCTTTTACCTCGAGACGATAAAATCGCCCATCTACTTCCCGTCCGGAGGCATATTGAGCCCCCAGTACTACCAAATGTGGTTCACCTCGCCCTTATCGGTGCTGACGAACCCCGGCGCTCTCGCCGATTTGCTCTGGCACTTCGCCCTTCCGCTGGCCACGGTCCTCCTGGTCAACATAGGTAGCTGGGCCTACTTCGCGAGAACCGTCACGTTGAACACGGCTCAGGAGGACTTCGTGACCTTCGCGAGGATAAAGGGGTTGCCCGAGGGGCGCATAACGAGCAGGTACATACTCAGACCGGCGGCGCCTGCGATAATGACCAGCATACTCCTGTCTCTGCCGTTTATAATCTTCGGAGGCTTCATAATAACAGAGGCGGTCTTCCGCTGGTGGGGCCTCGGCTACGTCTACAATCTGGCCATATTTGCCCCGACTCCCGATCTGCCCGTCATAGTGGCGCTGACTTATGCCTCGACTCTGCTGTATATAGTGCTCGTGTTCGCGCTGGAGATCCTCTACATAATTCTAGACCCCAGGATCAGAAGCGAGTGACCATGGCGGCCCGCAGGGAGTTCAGAATACTCGGGATGACGCCCAGCGAGATATGGCGGGGCTTCGTATCTACGGCGACCGGCAAAACGGCGTTGGCCTTCTTCGCGGTGATGGTCGCCTTTTCGATATATGCCCTAGTGGCGCTACCGCCCAACTTCGGGGCCCTCTGGAATACCCCCTCGTATTGGCAAGCGAATCCCAAGTATGCGCCGCCCGCGTGGATAGACGCGTTCACAGGCAACGCCTACGCCCCCCAGCTGGCCATCCGCGATTTCAACTTCACGAGCGGCTCAAGCGGAGGCGTGGAGTACGCTATTGTGTCGTTCTCGGTATATAACGAATACGAGAGGCCTTGGAGGAACGTGTTCATCATCGTGAACAACCCAGGCATCTACAACGCAACCTCCGTGGCGTACCTCACGGTTACGAGACCAGACGGAAAGACGGTGCAGCTGGGTCCCGTGGCGATAAACAGCAAGTTCGTCGCCTTGGGCCTCTCGCCGCAAGTGATATCCCAAGTGAACTCGTTCTACCAGCGCGAATTCGGCATAAGCAACGCAGTACCGCAAGGCTCCTCGGCCATACCCTACTTGTTCTACACGGTTAAAGACGGCGAGCTCGTCCCGTTGAAGGGACAGTACAAGTTCACCATAACTATATACTCCTTCGGCCAGACCGCGATAAACCAGAGGGATTTGTCCATAGTCATGGAGGGGGAGGTCTACGGCATCATGGGCACCGACTTCCTCGGCCACGACCTCTGGCTGGGCCTTCTGGCGGGCTTCCCCATCGATCTGGCGGTGGGCCTCATGACGGCGGCGATCGTGGTCGTCTTGGCCATACTAGTGGGCATCGTCTCGGCCTTCTACGGAGGCCTCGTGGACGAGGTCCTCACAAGGGTTACCGACTTCTTCATATTGTTGCCGGCCTTCCCGTTGCTCATAGTCTTCTCGGTCTTATTCCAGTGGAGTATATGGGATGCCGTCGTCTTCCTGGCGGCGGTCTCGTGGGGCGGCTCGGCTCGTATTATACGCGCCATGGTGTTGCAGATAAAGGCCTCACAGTTCATAGAATCCGCCATGGCCATCGGCGCGGGGAAGGGGTGGATACTGCGCAACCACGTCTTGCCCATGGTCATGCCGTATACCCTCTACTTGTTCGTGGTCAACGTGCCCGGCGGCATTTTGACCCTATCGGCTATAAACTTCTTCAACCTCGCCGGGGCGGAGCTACCCACGTGGGGCAACATATTGGCATACGCCAACGAGTTCGGCGCGTTGACGTCGGGCTATTGGTGGTGGGTAATTCCGCCCGGGCTGCTCATCACCTTCGTGGCTGTTACGTTTATATTCGCGGCCATGGGCCTCGAGCCCGTGGTCAACCCGAGGTTGAGGCACGCGTGACCATGCCGCTCCTAGACGTCAGAAACCTCAAGCTCTACTACGGGACCACGAAGGGGGTACTTAAGGCGCTAGACGGCGTGTCCTTCGAGCTCGAGGAGGGCGAGACCCTCGCCGTCGTGGGGGAGACGGGCAGCGGCAAGTCGACCTTGGCCAAGGCCATAACGAGAGTGTGGGAGAGGAACGTGGTGCTGGTAGACGGCGAGATATACCTAGAGGGCGAGGAGGTGCTCCACATGCCCGAGGAGAGGTTCAGGAAGGAGATCCGCTGGCGCAAAATAGGCATGGTCCCGCAAGCCTCCATGAACGCGCTCAACCCCGTCATCACGATAGGCGAACAGATGATAGAGCCCTTCGTGCTACAAGGCGTGCCCAAGTCGGAGGCCCTTAGATTGGCCCAAGATGCGCTCGAGTCCGTGGGCCTTCCGAGGGACACGATCCATCGCTATCCTCACCAGCTCTCAGGCGGCATGAAGCAGCGCGTGGTGATAGCCATGGCTATTATGGCTAGGCCCAAGTTGTTGATACTCGACGAGCCCACGTCCGCTCTCGACGTCATGACGCAAGCCAACATAATGAATCTGCTCAAGGGGCTTAAGGCGCGGCTCAAGCTAAGCTATATACTCATCACGCACGATCTGGCCCTCGCCAGCGAGTTGGCCGATTCCATCGCGGTCATGTACGCCGGGAAGCTCGTGGAGATAGGGAGCGCAGACGACGTCTACACGGCCCCGGCCCATCCCTACACGCAAGGCCTCATGTCGAGCATGCCCACGTTGAGGACCGACAAGCAGTTGTCCTACATACCCGGCGAGGTCCCAAGCCTAATCGAACCGCCGAGGGGTTGCCGCTTCCATCCCCGTTGCCCCTACTACTCGAGCGACAAGAGCCTGAAGGGGCTTTGCGACGACAAGGAGCCCCCCGCCTTCGAGATCAAGCCGTGGAGCGGCAGACGGCATCTGGCGGCCTGTTGGCTCTATCAATTTAAATTGGGGACTTCGTAGGGGCCATGGCCGCCAAGCTGGCCGAGATGGCCGATGCGCCTTGGGTGCAGCCGGATTCGCTGGTCGTGGCGCACAGGTTGAGGCTCTGGTATTCCGTCAAGAGAGGCCTCTTCTCAAAGCCGGTTTACGTGAAGGCCGTAGACGACGTGAGCCTCAGCGTGGCCAAGGGGGAGACCCTCGCCGTCGTGGGCGAGTCTGGCTCGGGCAAGACGACGTTGGGCAGAACCCTCATAAGGCTTCTGAAGCCGACTGGCGGAAAGCTCTACTTCGACGGGAAGGACGTGACCGACGTCGACGAGTCCGAGCTGAGGAGGTGGTTCAGGAGGAGGGTGTCCATAATATTCCAAGACCCCTACTCGAGCCTCCACCCGTATCACAGCATCGGCTTCATACTGGAGGAGCCGTTGATAGTGCACAAGGTGCCCAAGGAGGAGAGGATGGAGAGGGTGTACAAGGCGCTCGAGGAGGTGAAGCTCACGCCGCCCGAGGACTTCATAAACAAGTACCCGCACATGCTCTCCGGCGGCCAGAGGCAACGCGTCGCCATAGCGCGCGCAGTAATCCTGGGCCCAGACTTCGTCGTCGCGGACGAGCCGGTTTCTATGCTAGACGTGTCGGTGAGGGTGGAGATACTCAATCTGCTCAAGGACGTCCAGAGGAGGCACAACGCCGCGTTTCTCTACATCACCCACGACATCTCCACAGCTAAGTACTTCAGCGACAATATAGCCATAATGTATGCGGGCAAGTTGGTCGAATACGGCCCGTTCCGCTCGGTCATCAAGGAGCCAGCCCACCCCTACACGCAAGCGTTGATAGAGGCCATACCAGACCCCGATCCCAAAAATAGGCTGAAGTTGAGGAAGGTGGCGCCCGGCGAGCCGCCCAATTTGGCAAACCCGCCCTCTGGTTGCCGCTTCCACCCCCGTTGCCCCTTCGCTATGGACATATGCAAAAGGGAGGAGCCGCCCATGGTAGAGGTGAGGCCCGGCGTCTATACCGCATGTTGGCTTTACGTAAAACGCTGAATGCCTCAATGGCAAGGGCCGCGAATTAGGTTCAAGTGTTTGCTATGTGGCGAGTGTTGTCGCCTCTACTGGGTCCCCATAACTCACAAGGACTTATACAGGATTCATAAGGCTACGGGCCTCGATCCCTTCGACTTTGCGGCGCACGTGCCCAAGGACGCCGTGGGCGAATGGGGGGTTCCCGCATTTCTCCTGTCGGACGGCCGCGCGCACTACCTAGTGCTGAAGAAGAGGCTCGATGGCTTTTGCATTTTCACGAAGTTAAAGGACGGCCATTTCATCTGCACCATATATGAGGCCCGGCCCATCGCTTGTCGCTTCTACCCCTACGTTTACGTCCCGGGCGATGTGGTTAAGTTCGAGTTGGCCGAGGGGGCCGCCAAGTTCTGCCCGGGCATTGGAAAAGGCCCCGTCCACGACCTCTCGGCCGAGGCCGAGGCGGCCCTTCTCAGGGAGAAGGAGATGGAGGGGTATAAGGAGTTCGTAAAGACGTGGAACGCCTTCGCTTCGTCGAGCCCAGAGGAGGCGTCTTTTCGGCGCTTCCTCGAGGAGGCGCTGAGGTGGGCAGACGGCGGGGGGACTTTAATCGGGACCTCTCGCGATCTGGCGTGGTGAGGAGGGGGGAATGGGTCCTCTTGATAGCGGAGGATGGGTACAAGCTGGTGGTGAGACATATGGGCAAAAGGGTCGAGACAATAAGGGGCTTCGTGGAGGCGGCCGCGCTGGATTCGGCCGAATACGGCGGCTACGTCCTCACGTCGTTGGGGCATAAGCTCTACGTCTTGAGGCCCACGTTATACGACGTTTTGCCCCGATTGAGGCATGCGACGCAAGTCGTATATCCCGTAGACGCCGAGTTCATATCGTTGGTGGCCGGCATAGGGCCCGGCTCAGAGGTCGCCGAGGCGGGAACCGGCTCGGGCTACCTGGCGGCGATCTTGGCTTGGAGGGTGGGGCCCCAAGGCCGCGTCCTCACCTATGAGATCAGAAGCGATTTCGCCGAAGTGGCTTGGAGCAATGTAAAATCGCTGGGGCTCGAGGGCGTTATCGATTTGGCCGTAGCAGACGTGGCAAAGACGGGCTTCGGGGCGAGCGGCTTGGACGCGGTCGTGCTCGATATGGGCAGCCCGTGGGCGGCCTTGGACGCGGCGCTGGAGGCCTTGAGGCCCGGCGGCGCCATCGTCATCTTCAGCACCAGCGTTGAGCACGCCCAGAAGAGCCTAGCCGCCTTGAGATCCCGCGGGGTCCTGGACATAAACATGGCCGAGATATCGGTAAGGCCTTGGAAGACCGCGCCGGGCGAGATGCGCCCCGAGACGAGGGCTGTCGTGTTCACCGGGTTGATAATATGGGGCAGGGCGCCTCCGCGTCAAGTCTAGCCGGATATTATCTCGTCCACGATCTCCCTAACTTTTAGCTCTTTTCCCGCGAAATCCTCGCGCATTCCGTCGCAGAAACCGACCTCCTCGCCGCATATCGATTCCTGGGATGGTCGAGGCC
>DANS01000043.1:0-30359 GCA_002497345.1 Thermoproteus sp. UBA157 | reverse complement strand
GCCATCGACGTCGCGCATCGAGCTCCACTATGGCTCTCTCTAGGGCCTTTAAGGCGTCTTCGAGGGCCTCGCTCATATGGTTATGAAAAGAGCGCCTATTGCTTGTTGAGGACAGCGCCGTAGATGCTTTTAAGTCGGATCGTGACGAACCTCATGCAGTTGATCAGAGCCGCGAGGCCCCATCCCAGGGATAAGCTCAGCGGTAATTTGATGGAGTGGTTCCATTGGCTTCTGCGCGAGGCCGAGATATACGATATAAGGTACCCCGTAAAGGGCGCCTTCGTCTGGAGGCCCTATGGCGTGAAGATCAGGAGGAACGTCGAGGCCATAATCAGGGAGCTCCACGACTCGACGGGCCACCAGGAGGTCCTCTTCCCCGTATTTATACCCTACGAGTTCTTCAGCAAGGAGTCCCAGCACATAAGGGGCTTCGAGTCCGAGGTCTTCTGGGTCTCCAAGGGCGGCGAGGCGGGGGAGAGGCTGATACTGAGGCCTACGTCTGAGACGGCCATGATGCCCATGTTCAAGTTGTGGATACAGGATCACAAGGACCTCCCGTTGGCCGTGTACCAGATCGTCAGCGTTTTTAGAGCGGAGACCAAGATGACGAACCCCATGATAAGAGTCAGGGAGATAAGCATGTTCAAGGAGGCGCACACGGCCCACGCAGATAGGGAGGATGCCGAGAGGCAAGTGAGGCTAGCGGTCGATATCTACAAGAAGATCTTCGACAAGCTCTGCATCCCGTACCTCATATCGCAGAGGCCGGAGTGGGATAAGTTCGCTGGGGCTGTCTACACCATAGCCTTCGATACCGTATTGCCCGACGGCAGGACTCTGCAGATAGGCACCGTCCATTACCTCGGCACTAATTTCTCGAAGGTCTTCGAGGTAACCTACCTCAAGCCCGACGGTAGCCACGACTACGTCCACACAACGTCGTATGGAATAAGCGAGAGGATCATAGCGGCGATGCTAATAATACACGGCGATAACGCCGGGACGACGCTCCCGCCCGCTGTGGCGCCCATCCAGGTCGTGATAGTGCCCATCATATACGGCGAGGAGAGGAAGGTCGTCATGGACGCCGCGACCAGCGTGTTGGAGAGGCTCAAGGCCGCGGGCGTGAGGGCCTACCTCGACGACAGGGAGGACAAGACGCCCGGTTGGAAGTTCTACTATTGGGAGCTAAAGGGCGTGCCGCTGAGGATCGAGATAGGGAAGAAAGACGTCGAGGGGAAATCGGTCGTGATGGTCAGGAGGGATACCCTCGAGAAATACTCCGTCGCCCTCGACGAGCTCGAAGACGCCGTTAAGAAGCTCTTGGCGGATGTCGAGGAGAATTTAAGGCGCACTGCTTGGGAGAGGCTTAGGGCCTCCGTGGTCAAGGCTGAAAGGCTCGAGGACGCCAAGAGGGCAATAGAGGAGGGCAAGATAGTCGAGGTGCCTTGGAGCGGCGACAACGATTGCGGCTTGAAGATATCCCAGATAGTCGAGGCCGACGCCCTGGGCGTGCCGCTCGATTCAGAGGCCGATGTAGGCGGCGGCGATTTGCGCGATCTGGCGTGTCCCGACAAGAGGGCGAGCTTCTGGCTCAGGCTCTCGGAGCGCTACTAGGCCTTATCCTCCTGGCCACGTACACGGCACAAGTCCAGCTCAAATACGGCAGAGGCCCTATCGAGATCCACTTGGCCCTGCCCCTCAAGAACTCCTCGTCCTCCCTCGAGAGGCCGTCTTGATCCCCGGCTATTATCAACGAGTCCCGGGTTATCTCGACCTCGTCTATATCGACGCCCGACTCGTGCAGGTAGTACACCGGCCCCCTCCAGTTGGCCGCGAGCTCCCGCAAAGACGACTTGTACCTCCTCATGCCCGCGAGCTCCCGCGCCAACTCACGGGCGCTTTTGGCCCGGATCCTCTCCACCTCCACGACCACATCGTCGCAGAACACCAAGTAGACCTTAACTGCGCCCGCCCTCAGCGCCTCTAAGGCGAAGTCCAGAAGGACGTCGGCCCTCCCCTTGACCAGCGGCTCCGGCGGAAAATCCCTCCAACAAGCCGTGTCGGACTTTATCAGGAAACTCAAACCGCGAGCGGCGCCTTCTTCTTCCTCTCCTCCCTAGGCCTCACCTTGATCAAGCCGAAGAATATGGCGCAGTTTATGCAGTAGGTCCTCGTGATGTAGTACTTGGGTATTATGGCGCCTTGCTTCTCCAGCTCCTTGGCGAGGTCGGGCGGTACGGGGCTATAGGGAATCGTTACTCGGACGGCCTTTGACCGAGGCATAAGCTTTCCGCAGTTATCGCAGTGGAGCACCGGCTCGTGTCCCTTGTCGCCTTTGTGTCGACCTCGGTTCTTCCTCTTCTTAGGCATACGCCGCCCAAATAGCTCGAGTTTTTTAAAACTTTCGCCTAGGCCATTAGATCGGGCCACAGTATAAGCATTAATAACAATAGTTGGGACGGCCCGTGATCGAGAAGCTGAGGAAGTACGTTAACTTGGACAAAATAGGTTCCCACATACCGCTACCCGCCGACGCCATAACGGCGCTATCCCTCGCGGTGGCGTTAGGAGGCTTGCCGCTGGTCTGGATATACGGAACTCCCGCGTGGATCCTAATAGGCATTGTGGGCGCTCTGGACGTATTAGACGGCGCCGTGGCGAGGGCTAGAGGCACGGCGGGGAGGCCGGGCGCCTTGTTGGATTCGGCTCTGGATCGCTACACCGACTCCATAATTTTGCTCTACTTCTACTGGGCCGTCCCTCCACTTTTGGTTTACGCATCGCTCGTGGGGACGTTTCTGATAAGCTACGTGAGAGCCAGGGCCGAGTCGCTGGGGCTCCCGATGCGCGGCGTCGGCTTCATGGAGAGGGCCGAGAGGCTGATCTATCTCATATTCGCGTCTCTGCTCGGCGTTTTCAACAACTCCTTGCTCGTCTGGGCCCTTTACTTATACGCCGTGTTGGTCAACGTAGCGGCGGCTCACAGAGTGTTCTTGGCCTACAGAGCGCTTAGGCGATGAGCTTATTTAGTGAGCCTATTTGTACCTCATGAGCCTAGTGGCCAGGATATCCAACGGCAAAGTAGTAGAGAGGAGAGTTGTAGGCGAGAAGGTCGCGGAGGCCGTCAAGAAGGAAGGCGCTCAACTGCTCAACAAGTGGAACCCAGCTCTCTCGGACTTCATAATACTGAGGGACTTCGTGACCTTGACCTTCCAAGCGCCTATAACTAAAGAGCTGTTGGATAAGATAAGGGAGTTCTCGCCGAAAAGAGTCGGCGACAAGATCGAGGTCACCGTGCCGGTCTTCGAGATCGTCTACAACAGCACATGGACAAGCGACAACATGAGAATAGACGACGCCGTGATAATAGCTCCCCACATAGACGAATCGTCAGACGAGCAGATCATGAACTCCATATTGCAAGAGCTGGCCGAGCCGGCGGAGGAGTAGGCCCGTTTCGAGCTGTCGGGTCTAACGCGGTGCGCCTAAGCGCTTTCGGTCATAGGAGCCGAAAAGAGCGCTATCCGACCAGTTTGACGACCCCTCTTAGCTCCTCCATGGTGTAGCCTAGCGCCTCGAGGACTTGCTCGACCGTAGTCGCCATGAAGTCTATATATTTCCTGTCGTCTATTTCGTCTATTCTGGCCAGTTGCACGGGCTTTACGCCGAGCGCGTCTCGTGTCTTTACGTACGTGATAACGTCCCCCCTGCCCAGCTTTATCCCAGCCACCTTGCTCAAGAGCTCAGCGGCCTTCACGTGTTGAGGTTTGTTCTTGGTGTACTCGTCTAGGTCCTTGTTAAGCGATGTCTTTATAGCTAGCTTGTCGAGCGTTATTCTCCTCTCCCTAAGCCGCGCCTCGTAGTCCTTCACCAACGCCGAGATCTCCTCCCTTACCTTGAACAAGTCGTCCAAGGTGTTCACGGCCTTTAGCTTCTCTACTATTTCGTCCAAAAGCTCCTTGACGAAGATAGGAGCATTGCGCTTCTTTCCCACCAATCCCTTTATCACCACTCCGCCGTCTGCCGTTACGCCCAAGTAGTTCTTCTTCCTCCCGCTGAACAACACGAACTTGTAGACCTTGTCGAGGTCTATGTCTATGCCGAGTTGCGCGGCGTAGTCCACCAGTCCCTTGATCTTCTCGTCGGTCGCTCCTAAGAGGAACAAGCTATCGGTATCGCCGTATATGGGCTCCATGCCCAACTCGATAGCCCTCAACACGGTGCTGGTCATGACGTATCTCGCGAGCGCCGTCGTGAGCTCGGCCACGGGCGGGCAGTAGAGCGGGAATGTCTCGGCGCCGAAGACGCCGTACGACGCGTTTATGAACACCTTCATGGCGCTTTGGACCACGTCGTAAAGCGCCTTCTCTTGAGGCGACGAGGCGCTCTTGGCGAGCCTCTTGTATACGTGCACCCTCAAGTCGCGGAGTATCCCCACGAGGAGGCTGGTTATCCCTCTACGCTTTTTGCATATCCAGTGGGGCAACTCGGCTATTGGCCTCTCGGCGCTCTCGTCGTTTTGGCAGTTCACGGTCTCGTACGAGAGGTTCCACTTGCTGATGACTGAGGGATACAGCGATGCGAAGTCGAGCACGTATATGTTGAAGAAGACGCCCGCAGGCGGGTCCAAGACTACAGCGCCGGCGTATTTCTTGCCCTTTATGACGGCCTTGGTGTACGTCCTCCCCCTCGATGCTAAGATGTCCTCTTGGTTCGGTATCAGCCAGCCCCTTCTCCTGTGTTCGTAGTAGAGCATGTTCCTAATCCACGCGGATACCTGCGATCTGGTCAAATCCTCCGGCGGCAACTTGGCTATTCTAGACAATAATATTATCAGCTTCATGACCAACTCGTCGTTGTATAGGGTGAAGTAGAGCGTGATGAAGGCGTCTCGGAAGTTGTACTCGGCCAGCTCGTCCAGCGGGAGCGACGATATGACCCCCTGCCTTTCCACCTTGCCTACGCCCAATATGGCCGAGGCTATCGCGTCCAACCCCCTCTCCCCTCTGTAGACGCCGCCGAAGGCGTAGACCTCGACGGCCTTTATGGCGAAGAACTTGTAGAGGTCGATGTGGATGCCGGGGGCGACGGTCACGTAGTCCCTCCTGGCGACTATCGGTATCTCCTCCTTCTTGAAGCCCAAGGCGATGGCGCGGTTGTAGAGATACGGCAAGTCGAAGTTGTCGCCGTTGAAGGACACGACGAGGGGGTACTGGACCAGCGTCTTGAAGACCTCCGCGATTAGGTCGTATTCGCTGTCGAAAAACATGACGTCGAAGTCGGCGTCTGCGAAAGCGTCGAGGTCGACATCGACGCCCGGCCTTTTAAGCAGGAGCACCCTCCGCAAGCCATCGCTGCCCACGAGCGCGACCGAGACCACCTCGTATTGGGCGTCTTTGGGGTTCGGCACCTTGTTCTCCTGCGGCGTGAAGACCTCTATGTCTATCGCGACTCGTCTGATGTGCGGCACGGGGGCTTGAAAGAGCGGTATCCAGTTGGAGGCCTCGGCCCTCTCGTCATCGGACGAGAAGATCGAGGATAAGCTCTTGGCCACCTCCTGCGGTATCTCCACCTCCACGGGGACTAGCCAGTTGCCCTCGCTCCTGTACCACATCCCCGGCACGATCCCCCTATCGAAGAGGTAGCTGTGGTGGTACTTTATCTTGGACTCCCACGTCTTGGGCAGTAGATCCCTGATCGACCTCCTCCCGCCCCCTATCGACAGAGGATCTTTGGCGTAGATCTTTGTGACCACCACCTTCCTATCTGATAGCGCATCGTATTTCTCGACGGCCTCCATGTGGCTGAATCCTTGATGCTTCAACACCTCTGGGAACTTCTCCGCGATGGTCTCGGGCGGCAAGTCCGATATGAGGTACGGCCTATGTCCCGTGTTGTCGTACCAGTAGTACACGACGTCGTTGGCCGGATCGTACAGCTTCACGAGCGCCTTCCCCTCAGCGCCGTCGTAAGTAACCGAGAGGACTATCGAGGGGGGTATCGAGGAGGACACGACTCCCTTTATCTTAAATTCAGCTACCTCCTCGTCCTCGAACTCGCGCACCTCTTCCTCCTCCTCGAGGAGGACGTCCTCGTCTTCGCGCACTTATTCGATCGCGCCGTAGATTAAAAAGCTGATCCGCGGTATTATCGATTAGAGCCAAGACGGCGAGGGGTAAAAGATTTAAAGAGTGGCGTAGAGCGTCATATATGGTCATTTACGTTTCACCGCACAAGAACGACACGAAGACGACAATGTCGACCGATCTCAAGAAGATCTTGCTAACAGAGGTTATAGGCGAAGTCATACAAGGAGTTACCATATTGGACTCGCGAGGGGTTCCCGTTATACACCATTTGCCCAACACCTTAACTGCAAAGACCTTAAGGCAAGTCTCGAACCTCATAGAGCTCGTCAACATAATCAAGCAGAATCAAGATGAAAGCCTCGGCGACTTCCAGTACGTCATGGTGAAGTATATGAACTATAAAGTTGGTATATTCGAGTTGCCCAACAAGAAGGGCTGGCTTATAGTTTTTATAAATCCGCTTTGGCATATAGAGAATGTTATCCCGAAAATAAGACAATTTTCCTACAAAATTGCTCAAGTAATTACTTAGAACGTCCCAGAGCTTGGTGGGCTCTGGCCAGCTCGTTTCTAGCTAGAGCTATTATCAAGTTCAGCTCGCCGGCCAGAACCGCCGACGCTACTATCTCGGCGAACTTCAACGCGTTTGTGCCGGGCGGATCTCCCGGCCCTGCCACCCCCAGCATCGACAACGCCTCGCGTTGAGTGGGCAACCAAGTCCCTCCGCCGACCGTGCCCACCTCTAGGCTGGGCAACGTGACGGAGATGTAAAGCCCCTCTTCCCTCGGCTCTGTCCAAGTTATTCCCATGCTGGATTCGACCACTTGCGCTGCGTCTTGTCCAGTCGCTATAAATATCGCCGTTATTATGTTGGCGAAATGCGCGTTGAAGCCGTAGGAGTGGGCCAGCGCCGAGCCCAGTAAGTTCTTCCTCACGTTAACCTCGTGGACGGCCTCGGGGGTGACGCCGAGTTTTTCCAACACATCTCGCCTTATTAGCGCCTCGGCGATCACGGTTTTCCCCCTCCCCATGAGGAAGTTGACCGCGTTGGGCTTCTTGTCGACGCACATGTTGCCGCTAAGCGCCACGAGCTCGGCCTTGGGGAAATTCTCTTGTATGTACTTGGCGGCGGCCTCCGAGGCTATAGTGGCCATGTTCATCCCCATGGCGTCGCCCGTCTGGAACACGAACCTCAACCACACGTTGTTGCCGACCACGAAGGGCTGGATCTCCCGCAATTTGCCGTGCCTAGTCGTGGACTCGGCCGCCCTCTTTATCTCCTCGCGATGCGCCTCCACCCACTCCAAGAACTCCAGGGCGTCTGCGAGCGACGGAAGCCTAAAAAGAGGGGCCCTCGCCATGCCGTCTTTTAAGACCCTGGCGCGGGCTCCGCCCGACTCCGTGACGATCTTGGCGCCTCTGTTGACGGAGGCCACTAGGGCTCCCTCTGTAGTGGCCAGCGGTATGTAGTAGAGGCCGCGGGCGTAAACCCCCTCGACGAGGAGGGGCCCCGCAACGCCTATTGGTATTTGAGCCGCCCCTATTGGGTTCTCGATATTTCTCCCGACGGCCTTGTTGAAGTCTATGACGGTCGATCCTATCGCGTCTAGCTTAACTCCAAGCCTCCTCTCAAGATACCTCCTCCTGTATTCGGCGGCCTTATTGGAATCGCCGAGCGCTTTGTCCAGCTCGTGCAACTTCAGCTTTCCACTATCGAGGGCCTCGAGCACGTCTTCCACTCAACGTTTTAATACATTGCCTTATTACGTTTTCGATGCAAGACGTATGGATCAACGGCACGGCTATGGCCCAAACGGGCCGCCATTACGGGCTCAACGCCGACGAGATGGCCGCGAGGGTGCTGGAGGAGGCCCTCAAAGACGCCGGCTACCCGGAAATCGAGGCCCTATTCGTCGCTTCAGCGACTGCGGAGCAAGCGGACAAACAGCAAATGTTGGGGGCCTACATAGCGTCCCGCTTGGGTCTCGATAAGATAGCCACATATAGAGTCGAGAACGCGGACGGCTCGGGCGGAGCCGCCCTCATGGCGGCGGCCATGGCGGTCCGATCGGGGTTGTACAACTGCGTGGGCGTGGTGGGGGTCGACAAGCCCAACGACGTGTTGTCAAACCAACAACAAGATATTTACTCGACCGCCACCGACGCGGTCTACGAGAGGTACTTCGGCGTAACGCCGGCAGCTCAAGCGGCGATAATGGCCAAGATATACTTGGCCAAGTACGAGTACAAGTACGAGGACCTCGCCCTATGGCCTGTGTTGATGCACAAAAACGGGGCCTCGAACCCGTACGCGTATATGAGGAAGCAGGCCAAGGTGGAGGACGTCTTGGAGAGCGAGCTCGTGAGCGACCCGTTGCGGCTCTACGACGTAGGTCCCATGGCCGACGGCGCTGCGGCCGTGGTGTTATGCAATAAGAAGGGCGCCGCCAAGCTATTGGGCATGTGGACGTCGACAAGTGCTATTCCCTTCAACAACAGGCCGGACTACGACGTGTTGTACTCGGCCAGAGAGGCTGCAGAGAGGGCTTATAGAATGGCGGGCATAACGCCGCGCGATGTGGCGACAGCCGAGGTGCACGACTCCTATTCCATATTCGGCGTGTTGGCGGCCGAGGCGTTGGGGCTGGCCCCTCGCGGCGGTTTGCTCGCGGCGCTTAAGTCCGGCGCCGACCTTAAAGTGAATCTGAGCGGGGGGCTGAAGAGCAGAGGCAACGTGATGGGCGCAACGGGCGTCTACCAAGCAGTTGAGGTCGTCTGGCAACTGATGGGCAAAAGCCCCTTCAAGAGAGTTGATGGGTCCATCGGCGTTGTGCACTCCATGGGCGGCGTCGACAAGGTGTCCACGGTGATGGTGTTGGGGCTGTAACCCCAGCTTTTCGAGGCATCATGCTCTATCTCGACTTCTGACGTTATAAGATATAGCAAAATATATAAACAAGGCGCGTACGACAACGCATGGAACATGAATCAGTGCCTCTGTATTGGCGCAATATCCCAGCTTACTACAGGCTGGTCGCCAAGCGATGCAAGAAATGCGGGGAGGTGTACTACCCGCCAGTCGTCAAATGTACTAAGTGCGGCTCGGCGGAGCTCGAGGACTACCAACTGCCGCACGAGGGCGAGCTCGTGGAGTTCACCGTGCTCAGATCGGTCCCCACGGACTTCTTGAAGCAGAAGCCCCTCGTGATAGGGCTCGTCAAGCTCGGCCCCGTGAAGGTGCTGGGCCAGATAGTCGACGCTATGCCCGAGAAGTTGAAGCCCGGCCAGAGGATGGAGGTCGTATTCAGGCGGGTTGTGGTGGACGGCAAATACGGCCTAGTGATGTACGGCTATAAGTTCAGGCCGAGGCCATGAAGGTCGGCATAGTCAGCTGGGGGGCGTATATTCCCAAATACCGCATCAGAACCGAGGACATAGCCGCCACGTGGGGCGACGACCCGCAGAGGATAATAGACATATATCTGGTCTACGAGAAATCGGTGGAGGGCTACGACGAGGACGCGGTCACCATAGCCACGGAGGCCGCCAGAAGGGCCTTGAGGAGGGGCAACGTGGACCCCAAGAAGATAGGGGCTGTGTACTCCGGCACGGAGTCCAAGCCGTATGCCGTCAAGCCCATATCGTCGATACTGATCGATGCCTTGGGACTTCCCAACAACGTATTCGCAGTAGATATGGAGTTCGCCTGCAAGGCCGCCTCCGACGGCATCGTGGCCATAACTGGCCTCGTCGAGTCGGGGAGGATCGAATACGGCCTCGCGGTCGGGACCGACACCTCGCAGGGGGAGCCCGGCGAACATCTAGACTACTCGGCCAGTAGCGGAGGCGTCGCCTACGTGATAGGCAAAGACGGAGTTGCGGCCGAGTTCGAGGCTATATACACGTACAATTCCGACACCCCGGACTTCTGGCGCAGGGAGGGCTCGCCCTATCCCATGCACGGGGAGGGCTTCACGGGCGAACCCGCCTACTTCCGGCACGTAGTCGGCGCCGCCAAAGGCGTAATGGAGAAATACGGCTATAAGGTCTCGGACTTCGCCTACGCCATCTTCCATCAGCCCAACGGCAGATTCCCCATGAGGGCCGCCACTATTCTGGGCTTCCCGCCCGAGAAGGTAAAGCCGGGCATAGTTGTAACGCATATAGGCAATACCTACAACGCCTCAGCCCTAATGGGGCTTGCGAGAGTTCTCGAGCAAGCGAAGCCCGGCGACAAGATACTACTGGTCACATTCGGCTCCGGCGCTGGCTCCAACGCCTTTGTCCTCAACGTCACAGACGCCGTACTCGAGAGGCAGAAAGCCGACGTGCCCAAAGTCGACGAGATGCTCGCGGATAAGATATACGTAGACTACGCTACATATCTGAAGAACAGAAAGATGATAAAGCTCTTCGAATAACGCTGGCAACCTCAAGAATTCGCAGCGGCTTGTTGAAATCTTTAAGATCTTCCATATGTTGTTTTATGGATATGGATTAAGTTGTATTCCTAATCAGCCATTGCGAGGACGAGTGGCGCATCAGCGACGAGGCGGCGGCGCTCTTGAACGGGACCAGGGAGATATCCGTGAAGGTGGGCGGTTTTGCGTTCCGCATAGACGTGGCGAAAAACGAACTGTTGGCGGATTCGATCCAGACGACGATATGCTTATCCACCGCCCATGGAGGCCTTAAGGCTCATGGATCCAGACTCGGCGCATAGACGCCCGGAAGGCCCCCGCGCCTATTAGTTGCGCCACTATTAACAGCGACGGGCCAAGTGCAGGGATAATATCGTTTTTATAGACCTTTAAGTTAAAAAAGCCGTGCCCAGAGTTGTATATGCCCCGCAGACCTACCGACAAGGTTTTACAAAGGAAGGACCAGATAGTGGAGTTGTTGAGGAAGCATGGGGAGTTGACAACCAGCGCCATAATGAGGCTCACAGGCATGAGCCACAGCCAGATATTCTACGTCTTGAAGATATTGGAGCGGGAAGGGGTGATAAAGGAGGTCAGGCGCGGGAAAATAGCGTATTGGCGCCTCAATGTTGAGCAAGAAAGCGGACTTAAAGAGCAGTGAGCTCATAGGCGTACTCGGGGCCTCCATAATCTGCGCGAAGCAAGGCTGCGAGGCGGACGGCCCCGAGATCCACATAGGCCCCCTCACAATTAGGCTCTACCAAGGCCCGCCGAAGGCGGAGACCCCCAGGAGAGAAAAGGGGAAGCAGCTGAGCTTGTTCGATATAACCAAGAGGAAGGCCGCTTCGCGCGGAGTTGTCGAAACCCGAAAACTGCCCAGCACTGAGGAGAAGCGGAGTGAGCCCCCCGAGGAAATCCCCGTCAAGAAGGCGGAGACCCCTCCCAAGAAGGAGGAGCCGCCTGCCGCGAGCCAACCGGCGCCGGAGCGAGCCCCGCAACGCGAGATCCCGCGAACGGAAAACGCCCAACCCGCCCGCCAGGAGTCGGCGGGCCAAATCGATCGGGCCAGGTTAGTCGAGAGCATAGCCGAAGCCACAGGCCTCGGCCCCACTGATGCGGAGCGGGTGTTGAGCTCCGTCATGACGTACCTCTCCAATTACCCCAGCGTTGGCATATTGAGATTTCTCGACGATATTAGACGAAGCGCCAAGGTCGATCCAGACATCATTAAGCGCATCTTGAACGTGCTTAGGTCATACGACGTGGTTGAGCTACACGAGCTCGGCGTAGTGAACCTGAAGAAGAGCTTGGAGATTAAAAGGGAGACGAAGCTCTAGCTGGCCGCTCTGCGGGCCGGCACGTACGCCTCGGTCCTATGGCCCTTGACCACCAGCACCAAATCGCCTTTCTCCCTCAACGCTCTGAGAGCCCTTTGGGCCACCGTCATCTTAACGCCGTATTTGCTGGCGACGTCGTAGACGGTGACAATAGGCATTGATTGGACGTCCTTGGCCAACGCCTCCAGCAATTTGTCAAACGCGGATTGAGCTTGCCTTCTGGCCCCTCCCTCCTCCTTCTTCTTGGCCTTCGCTTGTGCTTGCTGTTGCTGTTGTTGCTGGGCTTTTTCGGCTTTCTTGGCCAACTGGCTTAGAGTCGGCCTCTTCTTGCCGCCCATAAAACACGGGGTGCAGCGGATTTATAAGCTTAGAGCCGCCAGCGTATACGTGGCCGAAGCCTTTCTACGCCTCGCGCCTTTGCGGCCGCTCTAACCGGCCTTTTTTCACGACTATGTATTTAAATAGGGTTTAAGAAGTTGATATGGAACCTTTTAAACCCCGTGGCCCCTCTCACAAGATAGAGAACATCGTGGCCACGGTGAACCTCGGCGTTGAGCTAGACTTGGAACAACTGGCTGAGCGCTTGCCTGTCGCCGAGTACAACCCGGATCAATTCCCAGGCCTTATTCTCAGGCTAACTAAGCCGAGGATATCCGCATTGATTTTCAGAACTGGCAAAATGGTGTGCACGGGCGCCAAGAACGAGAACGACCTCAAAAACGCCGTCCACGCCCTCGTGAAGCTTCTGAACGACCACGGCGCTAATGTGCCGCTCAATCCGGAGGTCCAAGTGCAGAACATAGTCGCCTCGGGCAGCCTCAACGCCGAGGTGGACCTGGAGCAAGCCGCCCTTTTGTTGGAAAACGCCATGTATGAGCCAGAGCAGTTCCCAGGCCTTATATATAGAATGACGAATCCCAGAGTGGTCGTCCTCATATTTGGCTCCGGAAAGATAGTGTGCACCGGCGCTAAGTCCGAAAAGGACGTCGCGGTCGCTGTGCAGCAGCTGTACGACAAGCTCAAGGAGATAGGCGTTCTATACGTCGAGGAGGGCGGCGGGGTCGAGGAAGAGGAGCTCGAGGGGGGCGAGGAGTGATCGGGCTATATGCAGATCGCGTAATCGAGACGGAACTCCCCTTACTTGTCCCCATCTGCGAAGCGATTAGGCCCAACGTGGTGCCCTACGTGGACGAAAGCTTACGATGCGTCATGACGGCCTTGAGGACGGCCTACTCCGCAATCGCTATTAGGACCAAAAACAAGGTGTTGGTGAGGATGGCTCAAGAGATAAGGCCCGATCTGAACATCCTAGTCGACGGTTTAACGATCAGGGGCAGAAAAATAAGGCCCTTGTTGAGGCCGGGCGCTGGAATAAGGGGGTACTACTTGGTTGAGGACGCGGCCCAGCTCGCCAAGCTGGACGCGAGGATCGTGGAGGGCCTCTTCGTGAGGGCCGACGCGTTCAACCCAAGGTGGATCGAGGAGGCGTTGCGGGGCCGCCTCAAATGCGATAGATGTACGCATTGTGCTCCCGCGGAGCTCTTGCTCTGCGACGCCTATAAGGAGTTGGAAGTGCTTTAGATTCTCAAGACCTCCCCCGGCTTCATGACGTATACTTTACTGTTGGACACGGCCTCGACTCTGGACTTGAAGTCCTCGGGGTCTTGCTTGATGACGGGGAACGTGTTGTAGTGCATGGGCACCACCGACTTGGCCCTAAGGAGCTGCACGGCCCACGCAGCTTCGCGGGGGCCCATGGTGTAGAAGCCGCCTATGGGGAGCAAGGCAACGTCTATGTCGAACATCCTCCCTATTAGCTCCATATCGCCGAAGACTCCCGTATCCCCTGCGTGATATATACTCCCCTCGGGTGTGGATATGACGAAGCCCGTGGGCGCGCCGCGGTTGGCCGTGTGCAGAGCCGGAGTCATGTAGACCTCAACGCCGTCGCCGAGCTTCACCGTGCCTCCTATGTTCATGCCGATGGTCTGAGCCTCGGGCACCCCCTTCTCGGCCACTTCCAGCGATAGCTCGTAGGTGCCGACTATCGGAGCCCCCGTCTTCTTGGATATATCCACCGATTCGCCCAGATGGTCGAGGTGGTCGTGCGTCACCAATATGTAGTTGGGCTTCAGCTTCACGACTTCGTCGACCGTAGTCGGCGAGAGCGGGTGGGTGGCCCACGGATCTATGAGTATTTTGAGCGACCCCGTTTCCACCAGGAAGAACGCATGCCCGAACCACTTCACTTGCATATGCGGACGAAGCCAACGCTTTATATCTCTACTTCCGGAGATCTAGGCGGATGGCCCGCGCGTGGGGCGCGTATATGCTCACTTGGTAGCCGCGCGCCTCGGCCGCAGCGACTATCTCACTCAGCGCCGAGAACGGCATGGGCTTCAACAAGACCAGCTTGAGCCTATATGTCTTGGTCTTAGGATCGTAGACGGCCTTCGCGTACTTCAAAGGCTCCTTGGCCTTTGCCTTGACCAGCTCCAAGAGGGCGCTTAGATCCTCGGCCACGGCTTATTCGATGCTATATTAATTGTTTGTTGAAGAGCGAGAGCAACAGATGCTCCAGCTCAAGCGCCCCGTCGTAGGCCTCAGCGCTTATTATCACGTCGCTGGGCTGGACCACCTCGAAGACCTTCCAAGGCCCCCTCCCGAATTTAACCAAGACGTAGGCCTTGCCTCCCGATCGCGCCGCGAATTCCAGAAGCCCCTCGGCTTTTTCTCTTTCAACTTTTACCGTGGATCTCTTGGCCCTATATTTGAGCTCCATCACGAGCACCTTGCCCGCGCATATGGCCACCACGTCTGGCACGAACCTCTTCTTCACGCCGCCGCCGGAGGAGCAGCCGCGCAACACGGCGCATCCCCTCTCCCACAACATATTCGCGACCGATCTCTCCTTGGAGGCGCCCTTGGCCTTAGGGCTGGTCACAATTTGGGCGGGGGGCAGGCGTTAATATCAGTAGCATCTCCGTGTTTGTATCGGGCAATCGGGAAAAATGCTTTAAATAGGGGGAGCGAGGCGGGGTCATGTCCGAAAGCTACGATGTCGTCGTAGTCGGCGCTGGGACAGCAGGCGCCTATACCGCTTATCACCTTGCCAAGAAGGGCTTCAAGGTCGCCTTCATGGACTCCAAGAGCGGCGATAAAGTCGGCGTCAAGACCTGCGGCGATGCGCTCGGCAAACACCACGTCGATAGGATGTCCCGCTTCCTTACGCCTAATCCCAAGATATTCGTCAACGACATAAAGGGCGTGGAGCTCTATAGCCCCGACATGAGGACCCGGTACCTCATAGCTGGGGAGGGCTACATGCTCGACCGCTTCAACTGGGGCAAATGGCTCGTCAAGGAGGCCATCAACGCCGGCGCGGCGTTCTTCGAGGGCCACACGGCCGTGGCGCCTCTGCTCGAGAACGGACACGTCGTGGGCGTCAAGGCCACCGATAACAGGCAGGGCGTCCACAAGGAGTTCAGGGCTAAAGTCGTCGTGGACGCCTCGGGATCCGTCGGCGTCATAAGGACCAAGTTGCCCGACACGTGGCCCATCTCCGAGAGGCTACATCCCGAGGACGTGTCCCACGCCTATAGGGAGGTTTTCTACATCGACGGCGAGGTCGAGAATCCTCAGTACATCAAAATATACCTTGACCAAATGATATCTCCCGGCGGTTATTGGTGGGTTTTCCCCTACTCCTCGGACTTCCTCAACGTCGGGCTGGGCATATGGGGCGTTTTAAAGATCAACCCCAGTGCGAACTACAAGAAATACCTCGAGCCCAGGTACAAAATACGCGGGAAGGTCCACATGGGCGGCGGCTTCATACCGACGCGGCGCCCCTTGAAGTCCCTCGTGGGCAACGGCGTGTTGGCCGTGGGCGATGCTGCCGCCGCCGTTAACCCCATACACGGCGGGGGCATAGGGCAAGCGCTGTTGACGGGGGAGCTCGCGGCCAAGGCTATAGAGAAGGCCTTCGCCGTCGGCAACTTCGATGCGGAGGCCCTCTGGGGCTATAACTTAGACTACATGAACGAATACGGCCACAAACAAGCCCAGCTGGACGTGGTGCGGCTGATGCTCCAGACCCTCGACAACGACGACTTGAACTTCGGCCTCTCGAGGAGGCTCTTGACCGAGGAGGACGTCCTCGACATATCCTCCAAGGGCGTGAGCTTGTCCGTAGTGGACAAGATGAGGATAGCCCTCCAGTTTGCGACGAGGCCCGGCCTCCTCATGAAGCTATATACGGCCATGCAGTACGCCAAGAGAATAGGCGACCTATACCTAGAGTACCCCAGATCGCCGGAGGGCCTCGATAGATGGCACGAGAGAGTCATGGAGGCATACGGCGAATATAGGAGGAAGATAGGCCTTGGCCCAATGCCGGCGTGATCGAGGAGGAGATCGTTGAGTACTACAAGTTGCTTTATTTGAGAGGCCAGACTACTCTTTTAAGCGGCAACATAAGCGCCAAGTCGGAGCAATACATCGTGATAACCCCCTCGTCGATGCCCAAGCCTTTGCTCAAGCCGTCGGACCTCGTCTACATCGACCTCGAGGGTCGCGTCGTCAAGGGCAATAAGGCGCCCTCCTCAGAGTGGCGCATGCACGTGGCCATATATCGCAGAAGGCCCGACGTCGCCGCAGTGGTGCACACGCATGCGGTGGCTCCCACCGTTTTGGCCGAGAGGATAGACTCCGGCCTCTTGGCCGAGAGCGAGTCGTATCTAGGCGGGGGCATAGCCGTGGTCCCCTACATTAAGCCCGGCACTTGGGAGCTCGCCGAAGCCGTCGCCGAGGCGCTCGGCAAGTCCAACGTGGCTATACTGAGCAGACACGGCGTGGTGGCCGTCGGGTCCAGCTTGGCCGAGGCCGTCAACCGGGCCGAGGTCGTGAACGACTTGGCGTGGGCCACCTTGATAAAGCTATGGGCGGGCAGAGGCCCATAATCCTGGGCTACTTGCTCCTTCTAGCCAAGGCCGAGGGCTCGACGCCGGCCGAGGCGGCCAAGGCCCTCGGGATCTCGAGGCAAGGTCTCTACAAGGCCTTGAGGAAGCTCAGAGCCCTTGGCTACGTGGAGCAGGGGTCGTACATAAGATTAAGCGAAAGCGGCCGGAACGCGCTCAAGGAGGCGCTCAGGGACTTAATGGGTTATTTCGGGATGACGGCGATAAGGCTTGAGGGATACGTGGCGAGGGGATTGGGAGAGGGCGCGTATTATGTATCGCTGGAGGGCTATAAAAGGCAGATAGAAGAGAAGCTGGGCTTCGCGCCATATCCAGGCACGTTGAACGTGGTATTAACGCCGGACAGCCTCATCTACAGACGCTACTTGGAGGCCTTGCCGGGCATCGTGATAAGCGGCTTCTCGGACGGCGTGAGGACCTACGGCAGCGTGAAGGCCTTCAGGTGCAAGATGCGCGGAGTTGACTGCGCCCTCCTAGTGATAGAGAGGACTCATCACGGCCCGGAGGTCGTGGAGATAATAGCGCCGGTTAAGCTGAGGGACGCGCTCGGTCTTAAAGACGGCGACCCCATCTCGGTCGAGGTTCAGTTGCTCTAGGCGATAGGCTAATTAATAGGTGGGCCCCAGCTCCAGTGTCGTCTGTTGAGCTCGGGCTCGTCGCCAGCGGGGCCACCGTCTCCTCGGTGCCCGTCCAGATCTACCGCCAAGCCGAGCGGTACGCCCAAGAGGAGCAAATGGTAGCCATAAAGGACGCGTTTGATCCCGACGTGGTCGTGTTGGGCTTCTTGAGGCGGGTCACCAAGCTGGAACCCATCGTGCGCGACAAGGTCAGAACGCCCTATGTGGATAGACCCGACATGTTGGACTACGGAGTTCTACTCCCCTATACGACGGCCATCGTGAAGCCATACGCCGAGCTCGACCCCTCGGGCTCCTTAAAGGAGGTCGAGCATGTGCCCACGCCCGGATCTCGCGTCTATCTCATGAAGGGAGGGCCGCCGGTGGGGATCCCCCCAGAGAGGGCTGCATTCGTGGGAGTGCACAAGTACTCAGGCTGGGAGGTCCCTCTGGATCTCGCGTATATATCACACCACGTGGGCGTATTCGGCGCAACCGGCATGGGCAAATCGAGGCTAATAAGAGCGCTTCTGGGCGAGCTAGCCAAGAGGGATATGAGGATCGTCGTCTTCGACCACACAGGGGTGGACTACGCGCCCTATTACGATAACGTGGTCAAATCGTCCGAGATAAGGATACCTCCGAACGTCCTCGCGTCCGTGATAGCCAAGTTGGCGGAGCTCCCTTGGCAGAGCTACGGGGAGTACATAGAGATAGCGACCATGACCTTCGAAGGGCAGTGGAGCAAGGAGGCCTTCCTCTCACACGTCAGGAGGACCATGAAGAGGCTGAACGCCCGCGACACCACCACGGAGAGGGTGGAGCTCTTCATAAAACAGCTAATAGAGCCGGACTTCTTCATTGCCTTAAACAATAGAACGAAGACGCCCGCAGACGTGTTGAGCTCGAGGACCTACCCCGTGGTGGTCGACTTGAGCTACGACACAGACCTAGCCGTGAAGCAAGCCATAGTGGCGTCGGTGATCGAGGAGGCTTGGGCCGAAGTGAGGAGGGCGAAGGAGCCTAGGCCGACGGTGTTCGTGATAGACGAGGCGCAGAACTACGCCCCATCGGGCTGGGCCATTTCGAAGGACCCCATAGAGACGACGGCCAGGGAGGGGCGCAAGTGGGGCCTCTCGCTGATTCTGGCGAGCCAACGCATAGCGGGCGATATAGATCCCTCCATAAGGGCCAACTTGGGCACGGTCTTCTTCAGCAGATTGACCGCTCCCACGGACCTAAGGGAAATAACGGCCTACCTCGACTTAGCCGACGTGAGCGAGGGCGTGCTGACCCAGTTACAGCCCAGGGAGTTCTTCGTGGCGGGCCTCATGAACCCTCTCAGGAAGCCCGTACTCTTGAAAATAAAAGAGGTTTGATGGGATAGGCGCGCTTCTCCGAAAGGCCTACGAGCTCTTTTCTTTCTTCTCCTCCTTCTTCACTTTGCTGGGCGGCGTGCACATGACCACTTTTGCGAATCTATATATTAAAAGTTTCCTAAAGTGCATTTTTTGCACATATATAACGTTTTTAAACTCGCGCCAACCCTGTAGGCCATGTCGGGGTGCTCGAATGCCTCCCCAGCATCGAGAAGTTCATAAGGGAGGGTCGCTACGTGGCGGATGACGTCTCCGCCCGCTGCTTCTCGGGGATATTTCTGAGGGATATCAAGCCGGGCGAGGAGCTGAGGATCGAGGAGCTGTACCCCAGCCCAGACCCCTATAGGGTCTACGGATCCCCCCTTGAGCTGTTGACGAGGGGATGGCCGACGCCGCTCCTCAAGGTGGGCGAGGCGCCGAGGGAGGCTTGGGCTAAGCTGGAGTGGTACAATCCCTTTAGCAGAAGCATAAAGGATAGAACCACATACGCGTTGGTTAGGTCCATCAGCGGCGATCGGCTAGTGGAGGTCTCCAGCGGGAACGTGGCCATCGCCCTCAGCGTTTTGGGCGCACTGTTGGGGAAGAAGGTCAAGATATATCTGCCCTCGGCGGCTAGATACGTGGAGCCGGCCCTTGACGTGCTCGGCGTGGAGCACGAGGTCTTGGACGTGACCATGACGGTGGAGGCGCTGGAGCACATAAAAAGCGACGTGGCGAAGGGCGCCGTCCACACGAACCAGTTCGAGAACGACGCCAATTTCCTGGTCCACATAAGGACGGCGGTGGAGATAGATTGGCAGCTCTCGTCTAAAGGAATAAGGCCGAGCTACGTAATAGCCGGGCTCGGGACCTCCGGCCACTCGGCCGCCCTCGGCTTCTACTTTGGCGTTAAGTACGGGGCGAGGCTTATAGGGGTTCAGCCCAGCGACTGGATACCTGGCTTGAGGAGGACCGAAAGCGGCATGAAGTGGATAAAATATGTGCCCGCCGAGGTCGTGGACGTCTCGTTCGAGGAAGCACTGGAGGGGGTCAAGGCCCTCGCCAGGAAACACGGCGTTCTCGCCGGCTTGAGCTCGGGGGCTGCGTACTACGAGTATCTAAGGCGTAAAGCCGAGGGGGTCTACCTGATGGTCTTCCCCGATGATTTATTCAAATACCTGCCGCTCCTCGGGAGGACGTAGGGGGAGCGCGAAGAGTACATACTTACCGTATAGCTTGGCGAATCCCTCGGGCTTGAGCGCCACGGCATCTCCTCGTGCGTCCATGCGCGCAGAGCCGAAGGAGAAGCGGCCCACGTACAGATCGTCTCCCAGACACGGCTTGGCCCTTTTGAGGAGGAGCTCTGGCGTGGCCGCTACGCAGATCCAGGGATCGTCCGGAAGGCAAGCGAAGCCGTTAGTCCGCTCCAAGGCCCTCCTCAGCGCCTCCTCGGCCTCGCCCCCCTCGAGGCACTTTGAGGGGCCCGTGCGCTCGGGCACGCCGCCCCACAGCTCCAACACGGGCTTGAACCCGACGCCCTTCACCAAGGACAAGCTGGGCTCGTTCCACTCGGCTACTATCAGCGTCGCTATGGAGGCGCCGAGCTTCCTCGCCTCCTCGACTAGGTACTCGGTGACGGCTCTGCCTATGCCCCTCCGCCTGTACTCGCGGCGAACCCTCAGCCCCTGCAAGTAGGCGGTCTTCCCCACAATCAGCAACCGCGCAGTAGCCACCACGGCCCCGTCCAGCTCCGCCACATACGCCGTGCCCTCGGAGACCCAATCGGCGAAGACCCTCGGCAAATAGTCGCCCCACTCCCAAGTGTCCTTCGTGAACTCGACGACGGCGGTGACGTCCTCCGGCCGAGCCCTCCGCACGATCATCTCTCGAGCAACAAGACGAACACATCCCCCTCCTCAGAGCCCAGTATCTTGACGTCGTTGAGCGCGGCGAGCCTCCTTATGAACAAATAACACGTGTAGTCGTCGGTGAGGACTTTGAGCCGCGCCCCTTGCGGCGCGGCGGCCAGCCTCGCGGCCACCTCCTTCAAGGGGTCTGGACACGCCTTGCCCCTCACGTCTATTACCTCCATGGCCTTAGAACACGACTACGCTATTTACATTTTCCAAGAAGCTGAACATGGAGCCCACCCCGTCGGCTAGCCAGAACTCCGATAGGCCGTAGGCCTTGGCGACCGTTTCGCATATGTACACCCTCACCTCGCCCAGATCCTTGGCATCTGCCAGTATCCTGCGCCAGTCCATGCCCTTTGGGAGATCCCGCGGCGGGGAGTACGTCTTGGAGAAAGCCCGCACAGCCCTGCCGGTGACGAACACCGAGACGGCCTCCCCTCTGGCCACGAGCGTCGCCACATATGTGGCGAAGGCATATAACCTCTCGGGCTCGTCGGCCTCCAGTATCACTCCCTGCATGGCGTCGGCGATGCATTGCTTGAAAAAGTGCGCGGAATGTGCAAAAATTACTTGCCGGACAACATCTTGCCCACCTCGCTGAATGCCTTCCAGAAGGGATCCTCGCGGGGATGCGTTATGGGCTCGGCCGAGCCGTCCCTCTTCCTGAGCAAGACGCCGGGACTTCCGGCCTTGACCTCCCCTATGATGCCGGCCTCTATACCCTCCCTCCTCAACGCCTCGACGACCTCGTCGCCGCGATCTGTCGCTATGATGAGAGTCCCCTCAGATATCGAGATCCACGGATCTATGCCCACCGCCCTCGTCAACTCGGCCACCGCCCTCTTCACGAAGAGCTTCTCCTCGTACACCTCTATTTTCACGCCGCTGGCCTCGGCGATTTCGACCAAAGCGCCCCAGACGCCGCCCTCGGTCGCGTCGTGCATGGCGTGTACCCCCACCCTCGAGGCCACGAGGCCGTCCTTCCAGCAAGACATCTGCCAGTATAGGTCGTAGGCCTCTTGGAATACGTCGGGCGGCAACTTCTTCTTGAAGTACTCGGGGTAGAAGTTCGCTAGAAGCGCCGTCGCCTCTATGGCCGGCCCCTTGGTCATGACTATCTGGTCGCCCGGCCTAGCGCCCCTCGTGGTGACCAGCCTCTCCCTGGGGCCTATCCCGAACATGGCGAAGCCGCCGAGCATCGGGTAGTCGGTCCCCTCGTAGCGCCCGGTATGGCCCGCGACGACCGATACGCCTATTTCGGCCATGGCCTCGTGTAGCCCCTCCCACATCTCGGCGAATTGTTCGTCGGTCATGGAGGCCGGGAGGTTGAGGTCTATGGCGGCATATTGCGGGGGTATGCCGGACGTCATCACGTCGCTGGCGAGGATGTGGACCGCGAACCAAGCCGCCTTCTTGAAGCCGAACTGGGGCACGACGAACACCGGATCCGTCTTGACCACGAGGACCCTCCCGTCGCCGAGGTCCACGACGCCCACGTCTACGCCGTGTTGAGGCGGCACGAGGACCTCCGGCCTCTTCGCGCCAAGCCTGGGGTATATTATCGAGTCGAATACGTCTCGGGTTATCTTCCCGAGCCTCACACACGCTTTTCGTTATCGCTTTTTAACGGAATAAAGCATATATAAGCGCAAAGAACGTCGACGGCATGAACAAACTAGCCGTGGTCGTCGCGATAATCGCCGTTGTCGCGATAGGCTCCGTCCTCGCCTACTATCTGGTGCAACGCAACCAAGGCGCTGGGGGGTCCGGAGCCGGTATAGCATACTTCTGCGCTGGCTATTCGCCGGCCCCCCTCCAGGCAATACGGTTGGCCGAACGCGGCGTCTTCCAGAGCTCCATCACCGAGCAAGGCCAGACTCTCTGCGTAGGCGCTAGGCTATCGCCGCAACAGATCCAATATCTGAAAAACTTGGTGAGTTCGTCGTTCGTCGTCGGCTCCAGCGACGCGAAGGTCGTGGTGATAGAGTACTTGGACCCCACGTGTCCGTTCTGCGCTCTCTTCGAGGCCCAGTACGGCCAAGCCATAAAGCAATACATACAAAACGACACGATCCTATACGCGGTTAGGTTCTTCCCGACTCACGTAATCGGCTACCTGCAAGGAGGACCTCAAGAGGACTTCGTGGCGGGGGTCGAGACGTGGCTGGGGCTCACGTGTATATATAACAAGACAGGGGCTTCCCAGTTCTACGACGCGTTATCC
The DNA here is from genome assembly GCA_002497345.1 of Thermoproteus sp. UBA157. Lineage (GTDB taxonomy): Archaea > Thermoproteota > Thermoprotei > Thermoproteales > Thermoproteaceae > Thermoproteus. The sequence goes on along the minus strand of DANS01000043.1, from coordinate 7,418 downwards.
TCCATCTACGAGCTGGCGGCCGGATATATAGCCCAGTACCTCCAGACGGGCAACTCGACGTTGTTGGACGTCTATCCCCTCGCCCAAATCTCCTACATCAAGTCGCAATATCCCCAATGCTATATCAGCTCATCGCCCCAGCGATTGGCGGCCTTGGTTCAGAGCGCCGCTAACGCGATGTCGTCCGAGGCAAGCGCGTTGGGCATACCCAACAACATGCTGGGGACTCCCCTCTTCATTATATTTAGGGGGTAGGGGAAGTACATAAGGTGGCACGCGCCGTGTCGATCCTAAAGCGGCTCTACGCATATTCAACTCTGCAGAGCTTTGCGAATAACTTGTACGGCCCCTTTGTCGGCTTCGTCGCCGCGTCGACGGGAACGCCGCCGTTGATGTTGGGGCTTATCGCCTCCGCCGGGACTACTTTCAGCAACATCTCGGCCTTCCTCGCCTCATTTAGGAGGTGGCGGCCCTTGAGGATGATCCTCGCGGCGAACCTCTCATCGGCGGCGGCGCTCTTCTTAATGGCTATTTTCGCCGACGTACACGCGGCATATACAGGCCTATACGTAGCGGTGACGGCCTCCCTCGGCATTTCTGGATACGGCTGGTCCCTCATAATAGAGCAATACAGCAGGCAGAGGAGGGGCATATCGTTGGCCGAGTTCTCGTTCTACTCGACGTTGGGAGGCTTGGCGGCGACGCTCATGACCGGCTTCTTGATCCGGAATAATCCCTTGGCGATAAGACTAGCGCTGGAGATCGCGGCGGCGTTGACCGTGGCCAACACGATACAGCTCTACCTGTTGGGTCTCGAATACGACGAAGGAGCGAGGCCTCCGCAGGGCAAGATAAACAAGCGCCTCCTCAAGTTCTACCTCGACAACCTCGCCTTCATGATAACTTGGTCCTTCGCTTGGCCCCTCTTCCCCCTTGCCCAAGTCTACGTCTTCCACATGACGGGCCTCCAAGTAGCCATTGTTCAAATAATCACGGTCGCGTCTAACCTGGCCTTCCAGAGAGCCGTGGGCAAGTTCGTGGACAAACACATGCGCCTCTCCCTCTTCCTGGGCAGAGCCACGTTCATGTTGTGGCCCCTCATATACGGCGTGGCCACCAACGTCTACCAGATCTACGCGGCCTACCTCTTCTACGGATTCGGCGGCTCGATATCCAACATCGCCTATTTCGCATATGTGGTCGACAACGCGGAGGATAGGCGAAAGGCCCTGGGCTATTACAACTTGGTCAACGCAGCCGGCGCCCTCGTCGGGGCCGAACTATCCAGCGCTATTTTGGCCTACGCAGGAAACTACAGCGAGAGGTTCATACGCGAGATGATGATATACACAGCCCTCGCTCGCTTGGGCACGTCCTTTCTGTTCTTGCTCTAGGCTTGCGCGAGCGCCGCGGCCCTGGCCAGAAGCCCCTTCTCGACGACTTCGCCGGCCGCCTCCAAGTACTCCTCCTCGGGCGGAATGTCGGGACAGACCGCGCAACAGAGATCTCCTGCAGGGATTCCGCCGTAGATCCTGCAGACCTCCGGCTCTAGGCCGGGCCCGAGGCGCGCCGCTATGCAACACTCGACGCCGCCCATCCTCTGTTTGTTCGAGGCTATTGACTTGGCCAGCGCGTAGGCCTCCCTCAACAGAGCCCACGCCGACTCGGCGCCAGGCCCCGACGCCAGTCTGCTGAGCACGTCGGCGCATTGCCAGCAGCTGCCCAGCAGATAGGCCTTGGCCAAAACCCTCAACACAGAGACGACTTTATCCACGCGCCGCTCTAATCAACGAGGTTATGAACATACTAACGGCCGGGGCGTGAAGGAGGCCTGACGCCACCGTCACCGGCTCGCCGTTTACATAGCCGACGATAGCCGGGACCCCCATTATGCCCAACTGTTTGACGCGATCCAACGCGTTGTCGGACTCCACCTTTATGCAACATATGCCGGAATAGCCCCTACATATAGCCCTGAGCATCCTCTCGAAGTTAGCGCAGACCGCGCATTGGCGGCCGCTGAAGAAGACAAGCGCTACGGCGCATTCGGCCAGGGCGCGATCCAGCGCAGTTCCGCCGTCTACCACGACTAGCTCCACGCTGAGGGTAGCCTCGATCCTTAATAAGATTTAAGGGCTGGACGGTCAGCTGGCGTGGAGGGCAGAGTAATCTTGTTGACCGCCTTGGCGGCTCTTGCTGTCGCGGCCGCGTGGTATTTGGACAAGTCCACACCGCTTGTGGTCGGCGTAGTTGACAAGGGGACTTGCGGCGCCTTCTCCTACAGCTACACCACGGCTGGGGTGATGGGGCTGGCCTACTTGGAGGAAGCGGCCTTCCGCTCGACGGGCCCTGGGCCTCCCATTAACGCGGTCTCGCTACAGCTTAACGCATTCGCCAAATCGGGAAAGGTCGAGTACTGGGTCCAGAACGTCCTTCTGATCACGTACTTCAACGGAACCTACTACCTGGCCGCCGCCGACTACGTCTTTAACGTGAGCGATTATGGACGCGTGGAGGCCAAGGGAGGCGGCAACGTGGTGAGGTACCGAGCAGGCGGACGCACAGTAGCGGCGTATCAGAACTCGGCGACCATAGGCGAGATCACGTTGCCCGCGCATCTCGGCCTAAGGATCGTTGCCAACGGCTCCGCGCTTTACTTCTACTACGAAGTGGACGGAGCATGGCGCCTCTACGATGTCGTGGAGTTGCCAGACGCCGCCGTCCTCTACGTGGCCCCGGGCCGGGAACTCGAGTGGGTGATCGCGGGGCCTCGCGAGGGCTACACCGCGGAGGTGGCGAAATGGAGCGGGTGGATGGCCCTTTATTACGAGGCCGGCGGCAAGTGGTACGTGCCGCCGTGTGCCTACTCGGGCTCTGAGTCGCCGCCGACGGCCGAGAGGATCAGCCCGGTCAAGGGCTTGGCCGAATACGCCGAGGGCGACAAGGCGGTGCAGAGGGCTGGGAGGTCGGCCGCGATTCTCCTGTGGAGCCCCCAGGCGTCTGTCATCCCGGCCGCAGGCGGCCTATCGGTAGTCTTAACGCCACCGAGCGGGCAATGGACGGTGTTGGTCAACGGGACGGAGGTTGGGGCGAGCTATCTGGAGCTGGCGCCGGGGACGTACAACATAACGGCGATTCTCAGAGCAGGCGACGCGATTGTATATCGCTGTTGTATCTGCGCGAGAACCTCCTCGTGAAGATCTTGAGGATCACGTAGAGGGCCGTTGCCGCCGAGAAGACGGCCAGCGCGGCGAGGACTATGCCGAACAGCCCCCCGTTCACCGCCGCTGCGGAGCCCAACATAGCGCCGACGGCCATGCCCACGCCGAGGATGACGCTGTAGAGGCCTAGGGCCGTCCCCCTCATTGTTATAAGCGCATGATCGCCCACCGTGGCCAACACCGACGGCGCTATGGCCGAAGCGAGGAAGATCAAGGGCGATGCCAGCGCCACGGCCTTCAGCGGCGATACGTTGAGCGCCAAGAGCCCAGCGAGGACGACCAACGCCGCCATGACGCCGACGATGCCGACGTCGAGCGTCCTCTCCCTGCCCCATCTGTCGGAAAGCCGCCCGAAGATCACAGCGCCCGTTCCTACGACGATGAGCGCGCCCGCGAACAAAACGCCGGATTGTAAATGCGCCAAGCTGGAGGAGGCCGACAAGGCGTTTGCTATGGCCCTGCCAGAGTATATGCCCATGCCTATAAACGTAGTGAGGGCGAACCAAAGCGGTATGGCCGGCCAAGTGGCGGGCGGGAGGCCTCTGAAGGGGTTCAGCGGAATCTCGACGCCCTTAATTGGCGCCGTCTCCGCCATGATGAGGACGACGGGAGTCAAGGCCGCGGTGAAGACGGCGAGGGCCGCGAAGGAGCCGGCTCCGCCCAGGAGTTGAAACATCCCGGCGCCGACCGCGTAGCCGACCGCATAGCCGCCCAAGTTGGCCAGCTCGAAGGCCCCCATGCCAAGCCCTCTATTGCGCACCTCGGTGAGGTCGGCGACCATGGCCAACGAGGATACCAGGATGAACGAGGTGAAGAAGCCGGCGGCCGCATTTATCGCGCCGACTCCGAGAGGGCCCCAGCCCCACTTCAACGCGAAATACATCAACGCCATAGTGGCGAGCCTGGCCAAGTAGCCCAGCACCATGGCAGGCCTTCTGCCGAATTTATCAGCGTATCTCCCCGCCACGAAGGAGCCCAAGGCCTCCAGGAGCGGGTAGACGGCCAAGATGGCGCCGACGGCCAGCTCTTGCCCGGGGAAGAGGAAGGAGGTTATGGCCGCGCCAGCTCCAGACCCGATCCGCGCGATTAAGACCGGCAGATACGACGCCGAGAGCCTCTTCATGGAGACGAGCGAAAACCTCTTAAAAAGCTTTCAGAAGCGGGAGGCCAGGGCCTCCAAGGCGGCGCCGAGGTCGACCTTGTGGCCCAAATCGGCGAGGGCCTTGGCCAAGGCGGTGAAGGCGACGGCGAGGTGGGCGTAGGAGGCTTGGACCCCCATATGGCCTATTCTGAGGACGGAGCCCTCCAGCTTGCCCCAGCTACCGCCTATCATAACTCCGTATCTCTCCCACGCCACGCGCCTCACTTCGGAGGGGCTGATGCCTCTGGGCGCCAAGAAGGCCGAGACGGATGGGCATGTGCAGGAGACATCGGCCGGGTATGGCTCCAGCCCCATGGCCTCCAGAGCCGCCCTCGAGGCCCTCCTGGCCGCCTCGTGCCTCCCGAAGACCGAGTCGAGCCCTTCCTCGAAGATCGCCCTCAGCGATTCGTCCAACGCGTAGAGCAAGACGTCGGAGAAGGTGTAGGGGAACACGCCCCGCTCGTCCAACATCTCCTTCCAGAGGAGGGGGTTCTCGTAGAAGGAGCTCCGCGAAACGGCCTTGAATCTATCCCAAGCTCTTTCGCTTATTGCGAGAATCGTGAGCCCCGCGGGCGCGTTGAGGGCTTTCTGGCTACCCCCTATGAGCACGTCCACGCCCCAATCGTCGAATTTTATCTCGGCAGCGCCTATGCTGGACACGGCGTCGACGACGAGGAGAGGGCCGAAGGACCTCACGATTTTCCCAACCTCCCTCAAGTCGTTGAAGATAGCCGAGGGCGTATCGCAGTGGACCAGCGTGACCACCTCGACGTCTTTGTGCACCTCGAGCGCCCTCTCCAACGCGTGCAAGTCCGCGGACCTCCTCCAGTCGAGGCCGAGGGTTATGGGCCTCCCGCCGTATAGCTTGACCAAATCCGCGAAGCCCTCGCCGTAAACGCCGTTGTCCACGACGAGCGCCCTCGTGCCCTCCTTGACCGTGTTGGCCACCGCCGCGTCTAGGCCCAACATGGCCTCGCCGACCCACACGTATAGGTCGGCCTTTTCGGCCCCCACCAGCCTCTTGAGCTTGGCCCTCACCGAGTTGTAGAGCTCTAAGAACTGGGGATCGAGATCGGGGTTTGTGGTCTCTCTGATAAGCGCCGAGCGGATCCTGTGGGGTATCTCGGTAGGGCCCGGCGTCATTATGAACTTGTCTGTGTACGACCTCATGAACGCCCGCGGGAGGTGCTATATATTTCATGCGTGCGTGTAATAAAGGCTAAGAGCTGACCGCTGGATTTAACGCGTGCTGAATCGGAGACCCCTCGACTGCGACATAGCCGATCCCGAGAAGTTCTCCGCTCTGCCCGAGGATATCCAGCAGAAGGTGCTGGAGGCTCTGAAGTGCCCGTGCGTGGACGCCTCCACTAGGCTCCTCCTGCTCCGCTTGGAGAGGATGGGCGTTTTGAAGTGCCTATGAGCTCGTTGCTGGACGCTCTGAGCATGCTCAGGAGGTTCAGGGGCTATTTGGCGGGGGCTGGCGGCATCTCCGACATGATCAACGCGTTGCGCTGGAGCGTCTGGTACGCCGTTAAGTGGTGGGAAGAGGCCAAGGCCGCGGGCAAGGTCGACGCGCCGGTCGCGAGGGCCCTCTACAGATCTCTGCTACACCACGGCTATGTGGACGAGGAGGGAGACGTCGTGAAGAGGCCGAGGACGCCCGGGACGCCTAGGGGGCCATACGCCCAGGAGTGGCTGGCTCTGCACCGCTCCTTCGACGCGATCTTCCGCAAGGTTTTGGAGGGCGATTCGGAGGCGGCGAGGATATTGTTCGAGGCCATGCAAGCGCAGGGGTGGTACAAGCTCTGGAGGGACGACTTCCTCAAAGCGGCGGGGTTCAGAGGGAGGAGGATCTTCGAGCCGAGGATGAGAGGCGGGCATAACGCCGTGGACATATACGCCGAGTATGCGCCGGAGCTCTACGCGGGATATGAGGCCGACGAAGCGTCGGTCGAGGCGCTTCTGGAGGCGGCCCCGAACGTGGTCGTGGGCGATTGCCCTGGCTCGGGGATATGCGTCTTCAAGGCGGCGACCGCCTGCGAGCTGGCCGACTCGCTGGCCAAGCTGGCGGTGGAGGAGGTGCTCCTCTTTAACGCGTTGCAGTGGATGGAGGATCCAGTTGGCGAGCTGGCGTGCATCAAGCGCGCGGCGCCTAAAGCCGTGTTTTACGTTGGGCAACCCGTCGTGGAGACTATGCCCGGCTTCTTGGCCATAAACGCAGCGGCGGGAGCCCTCCGCGTCTTTTCGAGGGACGAGGTGGAGGGGTTGCTCGAGGCGGTCGGGCTCAAGAGGAGGAGATTGCTCCTTCGGGAAATCCCGTTTTACGCGTCGGTCTGGGCTTGAGCCAAGCGCTCCAATGCGTGCTCGGCCCCCTTCTTGAAGTGCGAGGAGACCCAAGGCTTCAGGGGGAGGAACAGAGGATGCAGAATGACGTCCCAATCGCTGGCCAACACGCCGTTTTTAGCGGAGTTCCTCACGGTGCCTGTGAAGGGCCCCCTTATGTAGTTCAAGAGGACCTCCCTGGCAGCCTCGTCCACGACGGCCTCGGCGTACCCCTCGTTCATCGGGCCCGGGAAAGCGAACTTTATCCTTAAGGAGTAGATCCCCGAGTTGACCCCGAGCACCTCGACACGCTTGTGGCCGCCCCAGTATTTGGGCATCTCCTCCAGCTTGGAGAGGCGGCGCCAAGCGGCCTCGCTGTCGTCGACCCGGCGCTCGACCTTGAACTTCACCGCTCTGAGCATGGCCTAAGGCGTGCGCGGGTAAAAAACCTTTGTGGTTACCCACTGCGCCATCAAAAAGAGAGAAGTGGGCCCGCCGGGATTTGAACCCGGGGCCTCCCGGTTATGAGCCCTACGCGGGACGGCCGGGACTACGTCCCAGGGCGCTCTACCTAGCTAAGCTACGGGCCCGTTGGTTCCAATAAACAAGGGCGAATTTAAGCTTTCCCTCGCCATTCCGCCGCTCGTTTTAACGGCCGCGATTAAGTAGGGGAACGCCTATTAGAGGAACGCCGATGTGGCGCTCGAGACCTAGAGCAAGACATCCCGTCCCCG
>DANS01000024.1:3183-34273 GCA_002497345.1 Thermoproteus sp. UBA157 | reverse complement strand
CCAGTGGGACGGCCCAACTATGCACTCGGCCAGAGAGCCGTTTCCGATGCGGAGCGCGTTGTAGTAATCGGGCACGAGCGGCGCCACGGTTATGGCGATCAGCTTGGCGTTGACGTTCTGCTGGTACAAGGTCTGCGTCACCAGCTGGCCGTCCGCGTAGTGCGCCGCCACGAGTATTATATCGGGCTTGGCGTTCTTTACGTCGAGGACTTGCGCCGTCACGTCTTGAGTGTTTGGCGGATACGGGTCGTAGACCACTACTTGGAAGCCCAATTGCTGGGCGTACGCCTTGGCGCCCATGGCGACGTATCTATCGAATTCGTCGTCGCTGTAGAGTATTGCGACGGTCTTGGCCGTGGGGTCTATGGCCTTGACCATGTCGAGGACTGACCAGAAGTAGTGGCTGGCAGGCGAGGCGACGCCTATGACGTACTTGAACCCTTGCTGGAATATACGATCGGAGGACGCGCCAACTACGGCCATCAAAACGCCGTATTTCTCGGCAATGGGCGACACGGCGAGGGCCAAGTCGGAGCCGTAGGGACTGAGCAGGAAGTTAACGTGTTGTTGAGTGATTAAATTCTCGGCGATGCTCTGCGCGAGCTGCGCGTTGGACTGACAGTCTTGGTAGATCAGCTTGACCTTGACCATCTTGCCGCCGCAGTTTATTCCCCCATGATCGTTTATCCAATTCACGGCGGCTAGGGCGCCCCACAATATGTATTGCCCCTCTGTGGAGTACTTGCCGCTTATAGCCGCCGGGGTTCCTATGACTATGACGTCCGGGCATTGGGAGGCGCTGACGGATGTGGCGGAGCTAGCGGAGGCCGTGGGCGCAGTGGACTGGATCGTCGACGAGGACGCGGAGGCCGAGGTGGGGCTTGGAGGAGCCGACGGCCTTTGAGTGGCTAGAATCGCCGCAACGATGGCGATGGCTAAAANNAAAATCACAACTATTATCCCGATTAATACGGATTGTTTCATGGTATACGATATCGATCAGTGTTTTAAGTTTTGCCGCATATGAAGCATGCTTTACATAAAGAAAGTAAAAATAACATTGTTTTAGGCTATATCATCAAGGGGATCTCCCTGCGTTGTTGTGCCGGTTGCATCAACGCCTCGATGTTCTTCTCGACCAAGAAGGCGTACCTCTGTGCGTGTTCTTGAAGCTTCGAGGTGTCCAGCTGGACGCCAGTTATCCTCCCCACGGCCTCTATCAGCTTGAGGGCGGCCGACACGTCGGGGCCGACGCGGCCCACGAGATCGTTTAATATCATCATGACGTCTCTGTGGCTGGCCACCTTGCCGCTCTCCACAAGCCTCTTGACCGCCGTCAAGAGCCTCGACTCCGCGAGTATCAACACCCCGTCTATGGAGCGCCCCAATACGGCATCTAGGAAGGCGCCCTCGAGACCGGCGACCGTGGCCTCCTTCAAGGGAACTAGCCCGTACGATTTGAACTTGTCGACTAGATGTTCCTCCGTGACGAAGTAGACGGAGTCCCCCTCTCCTATCGACGCCGTCGCCGATAGGCATATCACGTCCTTGACCTTGTTCTCCTCGGCCCAGTCCAGGACCTTGCCCACGAACTCGGCGTATATCTGCGGCGGCACGGGCATGTGTTGCCTTATGGCGAGGAGCCCCGAGTCCTTGCTGTAGAATATTCTGTGGGGCAGTTTGGCCGCCCCGTTGACGACCGCGACGACGGGCGGCAGCTCGGGTATCCTGATCGCGCCTATCTCCTCCATCTTCAACACGTCTATGATATACTCCACCGCTACGACCCCCGCCAGCGACGGCTCGGGACACGCCAAGAGCAAGCTGTTCCTCCTATCTTTGGGCAACGCGCTTATTTTGAACTCCAACTTCATGGCGGTGAGATATCGCCGGTTTAAAAACTGCGCTTGCGAGTTTAGTCTCAATCACCGGCCCGTCTTCCCGGTTCGCGAATGCGCGGCCGGGCGCGATGCGAAAGAACTCCCTTGGTCGCGGAAAAGTTGAGGCGTAATCGTGGCCGACCCCTCCTTCCTCCACGGCCGACTCGATGCGCTGCCTGGACTTTCGCGGCGCAAGGGCTTGTGGCGGCTAGGAGCCCTTCGGCTATGACGTCGCCGGCGAGTTCTATTTATAACGCGCATAGTAAGACATGCGGGCGATCGTCTACCACGGTAGGGGGAGCTCCCCCGAAAAGGTGGACTGGCTGATCAAGCCCTTGAGGGATTTGGGCTACGAGGTGGCGGCCCCTACGATAAGAGACGTCTCCGACGCATACGAGGCCGGCCTCTCCTTATTGCCCGTCGACGTGGCGGCGGGTCACTCCATGGGAGGCACGGCGGCGTTGTTGTTGGCCGCGAGGAACCCCGGCATGGTGGGCTGCGTCATATCCGTGGCGGGCCCCGTGGATCGTAGGCTTCAGCTCCAGTGGTTGGAGAGCAAGGGCGATAAATTCTCCAAGAGGCTCGCCAACGAGCTCGCCGCCTTGGGCCCCCTCTTGGACGAGACCTCGCCCTCTCGCTACATAGGCCGCGGGATGCCGCCGGTCCTCTACATCAGGGGCGAGCGCGACGACGTGGTGCCCAGAGCCCACGTGGACGTCTTGGTCGGCCTCGCCGAGAAGTTCGGGTTCCCCGTAGACGTGGTCGAGATAGCCGGCATGGGCCACACGCCTAAAGGCGACGAGGAGAGGGAGAAGGTGGCCAGAGTGATAGCGAACTTCGTCGAAAAATGCCCTAGGAGATCTTAGGGATAACGCCCTTGCCCGCGATGAGCCTGTTGACCTTGGCCTTATCGACCTTGTAGACGTTCACGGCCACCTCCTTGATCAGCTTATCCGAGGGCTTGCACTTCTGGAAGCCCAGTTGGAGGCAATAGCTGTACTTGTAGATCTTGAGATCGTCGGGGCTCCTTATTGAGTCCTCGGCTATCAACTCGGCAATCTTATATGCTGTGTAGAACGCCATGTATCTGACAAACTTCTCCTCCATGTCCGGGTACACCGCCTCGGCTATCCTCACGGCCTTGACGAATAGGGGCTCCGCGAAGACGCCCAGGACCGTGCCCGTGAAGGCGTACCTCAAGAAGCGAAATACCTTATCCTCCAAGTCCTTTCCCTTTATCTCCACGACCGCCCCTCTTATCCTCTCCTTCATCTCCTCCGTCAAGACCTCGGTCACGGCCCTCACTACCTCCAGCGCTTGATGCGCTCTGTTCTCCACGTAGAACAAGTCGTCGAGCTCGCCCGGCGCGATGACGCCAGCGCCGTATACGCCGACTATGTGGACGGTCGCCAGCTCCTTGTCGAATATCGACTCGGTCGAGAAGCCCCTCAGCGGCTCCACGCCCCTCCTCTTGTAGGCCTCCTTAAGCGCCTCCACTAGGCCTAGGCGCGTCGATATGTCGCCCCGCAGCGCCTTCTCGAGCACCTCGAGCGCGGCCTCTACCCTATCACGATGCAGCCTTTTTATCTCCATCTTTCGGCGCAACGACGATTCTTGTAGGGAGCGGCAGTTTCGAGGCGGCCCTCCTCAAGGCCTCCTTTATATGCGGCAAGTGCTCCGGCTTGAACTCCAAGTACATCAGGACTTGCCCCCTCTCCACGCGCGCCGCCCTGCCCGCGGGCGACCCGAAGTTGAGCCTCATGCCCTCTTGCAAGCGGTCGGCGCCCGCCATGGCCAACATCTTGTTCTCCCTTATGACGTGGTGCGGATATACCTCAAGCCTGAAGTAGTAATTGATGTCGCCGACTTTCGCGGACAAGTACTTGTAGGCCATCTGGCGAGCCGCCTCGAGGGCTTGCGCCCTTATTTGGCCTCTGCTCAAGGATACGAGGCTGGCGGTCATGGTGAATCCCTGTCTAGCCGACGGCGAAGTGTTCCCCATATCGAACTTGGGTATTTGGACATAGGGCGCGCCGTGTATGTACTCGAGCCTCGTGTAGGGCGGGCCCTTGATCCTCCTGTAGCATCTAGCAGGGCGCACTGGCATGAGGGGGAGGAAGCCCCCCTATTTAACTCTTACCGAAGAACTGGACCTCGTAGGTCATGGGATCGTCGTTCAAGTACCACCACGACCACCAGCCGTAGCTCCTCCCGCTCGCGTCGTGCACGACTATGGACGGAGTCGTGTAGTGGAGTCATCGCCCGCCTCGTAGGGGGATACAGTTATGGAGAGACTGAAGCCGTACACGCCTATGCCCACGCCTATTGAGGTGGAGATGGGCAACTTGTTGTCGGTTGTCTTGGTCGGCGTGAGCCAAACCTCGACGTCGCCCCTCAGAGGGCCGCTGGCGTAGCTGGGAGGCGCCGGGGGCTGCGTGTACAACCCGGCCATCTGCAGAGGCGCCAAGCCCGTGATTTTCGCCGGATACAGAAGATCGTAGACGTAATAAGCGAATCCGCCCCAATCGCTATAGGCGTAGTGCTCGTATTGATAGTAGACGTAGCCCCACACGACAGCCCTCTGCCCGTCAGCCAAGACGTCTGAGACCTGGGCGACCACCGAGAAGGCCCTGAACTTGCCCGCCGAGGACCACGCGTCCGCCTCACACGGCTCCATAGCGCGGTTGAGATCGGACATACACGCAGCGCCCCAGCCCTCCAAGTACATGGCCGACGCCGGCACTCCGCCTTGGACCTTGAACCTCACTTGTAGGCCCTGGATGCTGTTGAGGCACGCCAGCTTGGTCGGAGCTGTGCAGTAGCCCCAGTCCTCGGGCTCGGGCGAATACGTCTGGCCTTGTATGGTCACGTTGCAGAAGGACTCTGGATCAGCGCCGGCGACTGCGCCGGACTTCTCGAGATGGGCCGCCACGTGTATTCTCGTTATCGTCGGGGTGACGACGCCAATGTGGGATCCGTTTTTTGAGATGACGACTATGTACTGCGGCGAGTCGTAGAGGATCGCCGTGTCGTTGCGGCCGACTTCGCGTAGATCGATGATGTTATCCACCTTGACCGGGACCCCGCACGGGGCCACGCCTTGATACAACACCTCGCTCCGCCAATCGGGCGTCGGGTTCGCGAAGGTGGGGAGCCGGTGCACCGCCACGAAGCAACGGCCGCCGCCGGGAGGCGTCGCGACCTCTATTTCGACCAAGCCCTGGGCTTCCCCTCCAGCCAGCTGGCGAAGAGTACGTTGACGTAGTTCTGCGTCGACGCGTGTAGCAGATAAACAGCGACAAGTATTATGAAAGCAAGCAATAGTGCTAGTTTCTTCGCCATATCTAATATTGACAGGGATTATAAAATCTCTTCCTCCATAGGAAGTCTAGTTCGTGGTATATAAAATCTCATAATGAACAAACAGCAACGTCTTCCTTAACACGCAATCCCGATTTTCAACATATAAACTCTCAGCTAGATTTTTTCTTCTGCATTAAGGACATAACCGCTTGCACCAAATCCCCCTTGGCCTCCCTCAGCGCCTGCTCGGCCTCCTCCCTCGTGGCCCCCGTCTGCTCCATGACTAGGCTGATATCCTCGTCGGTGGGCGTATAGCCAGCCTCAGCCGTCTGTTGCGGCCTCCTCCGCACCTTGACGGAGCTCTCTTGGGTCTGTATCTGGTATACCAGCATCTTGTTGGGCAACTTGAGGAGGGCGATAGCTGGGCCCTCTATCCTCAAAATATCGCCGTTCTTAAGGCCTATCTCGACGTAGGCGGCGTCTACTTCCTCCATCTTTATGCCCATTCTCTTCAAATAGCGTTCTAAGTCGCGAGGATTGAGGGAGAACATCAGCCCAATAGGTCACGGATTGCTTTAAGGATTTCCTCTGCGTCGCCCTCGTAGAGACCTCCGGCGTAAGTCTTGGAGCCCCCTCCCTTGAACCCCAGCCTCCTCAGCTCAGCCGCTATGGGCCCCACGTCTATTTGGCGCCCGCTGTATAGCTCGAGCCGCTTGCCCAGCCTAACTACCAACAACAAGCGCGGGTTCTTGCCGGTCGCGGCGGCCGCCACGGCCTTGGCCAAGTCCTCGTCGTCTAGCTCCAAGTAGGCCAAGTCGGCCTTGGGGAGGGGCTCGACGCGCAACGACTCCGCCAACAACCCGGCGTAGGACGAGGCTAGCCTCTTGTATCGCCTCTCCAGCTCGGCGACCTTCTCCATGTGTTTGGCCAACTGGGCTGATACGTCCTCCTTGCTCGCGCCCAAGGCCTTGGCGACGGCGGATAAGTCGGCCTCCATCCTCTGTATGTAGTCGACGGCATATTCCCCCGTGGTGAAGACGAAGCGAACGACGCCGTCGGCTATGCGCTCGACGCGCACGATCTTGATGAGGCCTATCTCGCCCGTGCTGGAGAGGTGGGTGCCTCCGCAAGCCTGCACGTCGTAGGGGTCGTCTTCAGGGCCTATTCTGAGCACCCTTATTTCCCTGGCCGGCACCACTCCGCCTTGGTAGATGATGAAGCCGAATTTGGCCTCGGCCTCGTTCCTCGGCATGACCAAGGCCTTCACCGGCAAGTTCGACATGACCGCCTTGTTGGCGAGCCTCTCTATCTCGGCTATCTCCTTCTCCGTGGGCAACTTGTAGTGGGTGACGTCGAGGCGGCTGAAGGGTATGTCCTTCTGGGCCCCCGCTTGCCAGATGTGTTTGCCCAAAACCCTCCTTATGCTTTGTATCAACACGTGGGTGCCCGTGTGCATCCTCATGAGCGATATCCGGCGATCCCAGTCGATCTCCCCGTATACCTCCTCGCCCTCCTTAGGCGGCGGCCCCTCTATGACGTGGACTATGACGCCGCCGAGCCTCTGCACGTCGACCACCCTCGCCTCCCCTCCGCTATGTCTCAACACGCCCCTGTCGGCCGGCTGGCCCCCGCCCTCCGGGTAGAACACGGTGGCGTCGAGGATTACGTACTTCCCGTCTATAACCCTCAACACCTTGGACCTCGCGGACTTCCTGTAGGGATCCTCGTAGAAGAGCTCCCTAGTCCTGGGCAAATCGGCGACCTTGGAAAGCTCCACGGGCACCTTGGGCGCCTCCTCGCCTTGCCTCCTCGCTTGGTGGCGAGCCGCGAGGCGGGAGTAGAAATCGTCGGGGACCTCGACCTCGGCGCCCAGCTTCTTCGCGGCCTCGCGGGCCACCTCTGGCGGAACCCCGAAGCTGTCGTACAGCTCGATCAAGTCCTCGGCCTTCAGCGCCTTGCCTCCGGCCCTCTCCAACGCCTTCTTGACGAGAGACGGCGCCGACTTGAGCACGTCCTTGTACTTCCTCTCCTCAAGGTCTATGAGCTCCAGTATCACGTCGCGGTCCTCCCAGACCTCGGGGTAGTCGTCCCTCAAGTACTTGAGGTGTAGGTCGAACAGCTCGACCAGCGAAGCCTCAATGCCGGCGAGCCACAGCCCGCGGAGGGCTCTGCGTATGAGGAGGCGGGCCAAGTAGCCGGCGCCCGTGTTGGACGGGATTACCCCGTCCGCTATCATCCAGGAGACGGTTCTGCTGTGGTCGGCCAAGACGTAGAGGGCCTCCTGCGGCCTCATGATCTCGCGGAACTCCTGCGGCGATACGCCGATTTTCTTGGCCACCTCGTCGTAGGCCCTCTCGAGGCCTAGAACCTCGGGGTCCATCTGGCCGAAGAAGACCGAGGCTTTGCCGAGTATATCGGCCGGCGGCTCCGGCACCCCCAGCTTCTGCCTAGCCGCTGATAGGAACGGGCCGAAGACCGCGTCGTACACTGTCGGAGAGCCCTTGGCCATCCAATAGATGCGCTCGAGGCCGTAGCCCGTGTCCACTATCTTAAGGGGAAGCTCCACGTATTTCCCGTCCTTCACCTCGTAGTGCATGAACACCAACGTGGCCACCTCGAGCCCCC
Source organism: Thermoproteus sp. UBA157 (assembly GCA_002497345.1). Classification (GTDB taxonomy): domain Archaea; phylum Thermoproteota; class Thermoprotei; order Thermoproteales; family Thermoproteaceae; genus Thermoproteus. The sequence goes on along the minus strand of DANS01000024.1, from coordinate 26,465 downwards.
TCACCAGCACCTCGAAGGACTCGCCGGCATTGCCGCCGCCCTCCCATATGGATTCCTTGAACGTTATCTCGTCCTCCGGTATGCCGAGCTCCTTCGTGAAGAACTCATAGGCGTATTCGGTGGTCTCGCTTATCCAGTAGACGTATTTATCGGGGTAGTTGAATGCGTGGTGCGCCATCATCTCGAAGCCGGTCAAGTGGCGGCCGCTTCTGCCCACTTTGTCCACATCGGTGAGCCTAATAGATGGTTGGGATATAGTCAGCGGATTCGCGGGGGGCGGAACGGCGCCGCTGGTGACCCAAGGCTGGAAGTCGTATATGGACGCCCCCACGAGGAACACGTCCTCGCGCCACCTGGCCACCACTGGGTAGCGCTTGATCCTCGCGTGGCCTCGCCTCTCGAAGAACGACAAGAACCTCTCCCTCAAGTCCTTTACGCTGTCAACGGCTACTCTTATGGGCGAGTTCCCTATGAAGCCGTAGGGGACGCAGGGCTGATCGCCGCAGTAGACTTGGTCGGCCCTCTTGGTCCAGAAGTAGGACTTACACAAGGGGCACTGCTTCCTGTAGAAGCGCCCCGCCTCGAAAAGCTTGGTTGAAAGCACGGCTCAGCACCATCTGGAATATTAATTTTTGGCGCCCCGCTCAAGCCCAACGGCGCCTCCTCTTAAACGCGGCCGATATCAAGGGATCCGGCGGGCAGTAGAGGTCGTCCCTCTTCTCGAGGAATCCGTAATCCACGAGATTTCTGACGAGGCGCGTTATCTCCGCGTCGTTTACGCGCCTCCCCTCCGCCGCCTCCANNCCTCCTCAGCTCCGACCAAGCGGCGCACTCGGCCGCTGCCTCCATGATGACCCGGTACCTCCTCTCCGCGGCCCACCTGCCCTCGAGGAAGTGGGCGAATTCCTGCCTTATGAGCTCAACGGCGTACGAGATCGTCCGCCTTATGCCCACCTCCTCGTCCCTTACCGACACGTAGGTGTAGCCGAAATACGTGAGCCACCCCGGCAGGCCGCCCACGGCTCCGTACACCCTTTCGGCGTCGGGCGGATCCACGCCGTATTGTCTACAGCCCTCTTCCAGAAACGCCTCGGCCTCATCCAGCGTGAACGGCCTCAGCTCAACTGCATCCATATAGCGGCCGTAGAGGGGGGACTCCGCGTCCTCCAGCCTCAGGAACCTCTTCAAAAGCCCCATTTTCGAGCCGCTCAGGACGAAGTGCACGTTTCGGAGGTTGTCGTAGGAATACGCCAAGAGCTTCAACAAGTCGTACCCCTTGAGCTTGACCAGCTCCTGCGCCTCGTCTATCACCACCACGGCCTTTCTCCCAGCGTCCTCGGCCCAGCGGTTCAAGGCCTCGAGGATCTCCGCCAGGGAGCCCCTCTCCCGCCACGATATCTTCACCTCGAAGCCGGCTACGGAAACCCCCTTATGTGTTTCAAGTATTCCTTGATTGGGAACCTCCTCATCGGCTGGGCTAAGGCCTCGCCCAACGCCTCGGACACGTGTTTGAAGGCCAAGTAGGGCTCGGCCTCGAACTTCCTCGCGTAGATGTACACCACCGGGTGGGGAAGCTCCGAGGCGGCGACCAGGATCACGGAGGATTTCCCCGATCTGCGCAAGCCCAACACGAGAGTTATGGGCGCCCTCAGCGCCTTCACGGCCTCCACCTCGACCTCTCCGTCGAACAGATCCGCCCTAGACGTCTTGGGCCGGGGATCGAAGTACACGCTAGAGCGAACTTGGGAGGTATAAAGTCGCCGAGGGCGTCCCGCGAGCCGACAACTTAGAGGGTCAGCCCCGCTGAAGTCGCTTCACCGCTCGTCTGAACCCCCTTCTCATCATAGCGCACCTCCACGCACGGGGTATTAATCTTGGGGCATTGGCCCAAGACGTAGAGCCTCTCGGGGGATGCCAACTCCAGGAACCTCCTCAGCGGTTGTTCGGGGTCTAGGAGCGGCGCCTTAACCACCGCGCCAGCCGCGTATTTGTGGCCGCCGCCTCCCAGCGCTGTGGCTATCGCGGTGCAGTCGTACTCGCTGTTTCTGTCGGCGCCGCAGTAGAGCCTGTAGGACCTCCTGCCCAACCTCACGAATATGTTCACGTATATGGCCCCTTTTTTCTGAAGCGCTATGGCCAAGGATCTGTAAGATATGGGGAGCTTGACGGGGCTATATATAGCGAGGATCCTCTCGGGCGGAATCGCCTCGGCGATTTTGTCGACCAAAGCTGCCAGCCTTCTGCCGCGCTCCACGAGCTGGGCGATCCCCGGCTCGTGGACCGCCTTGAGCCCGGCCTTGGCCAACGCCCTCGCGACGGCCAGCTTCTCGCCGTAGGCAGCGTACCTCACGGCGAGGTCCAAGTCCCTAACAGCCGCATCTCTTATATCGGCCGTGTCGGTCTGCCTGGCCGCCTCGGCGATTTCCTCCGCGATGGGATCGCCGGAGAGTCCCAGCGCCTTGAGGGCCAAGACCGCCGATGCGGGGGCCTCGGGATCGTAGAACTCCTTGGCGGCGCACGGCTTGTTGGTCTTATGGTGGTCGGCCCTCAGCTCGGCCTTGCCGGGGCAGGGCAGATCGGCTACGAAATCCCACCGGAACCACTTGATCCACCTCCCCCTCTGCACGTCTGTTGGGTAGGCCAAGACGACCACGCCGTTTGGGTGCCTCCTCAAGAACAAAGCCGCAGAGGCTATGCCGTCTACGTCGTTGGCGTCGCAGAGCGCCAGCGGCCTCCCCGCGAGCTTCGCGTAGAGCGCGTCCAGGAACCTCATGGCCGAGAGCGAATCGAGTTTTAAAAACGCTGCGCCGGCGCTTGGACTTATATAGATCAGTGCGCCCTCTGTTGTGAGGATCAACCCCGCGCTCTGCATCCGCTGCAGGGGGGCCAAGATGCTCTGCGGCCTGGCCTACTGCCCCGTGTTGGTGAAGGCCAAGGTCAGAAGATACGCCGAGGCCTTGGCCGGGAAGACGTCGGTGGCCGGCTCGTCGCCGCCCAGCGTCTTCGTGGGGCGGATCGGCTGGCCCAAGGTAAGAGTCTACCCCTCGGCCCCGCCCCTCGACGGCGACACGTCGAGGCTCGAGGACCCCAAGGCTTGGCTCCAGATGGATCTCGAGGAGTTCCTCTCGCAGCGCTTGATCTTGGCCAGGGGATCCTTCGAGGCCTACGTGGACTCGGCCGGAGATCCGCCCCGGCTGCTCGAGGACGTGCAAGCGCTCGCCCTCTCGCCGCGGCCGGCCGAGGTGGAGCTGGAGTTGAGGAAACCCCTTAGGCCGAACCCGTCCTTAGACGAGCACACCCCTCCCTTCGGCCCCGCCTCGCCGCTTAAGTCGCTCCGCCTGGGCTCGCTCCCCCCGCCCGAGAGGGCTGTGGAGAGGGCCTATTCCGACACGGACTACCCCGCCGGCGACGCCATGTGGGATCTCTACAAATCGGGCGTGGACGTGCACAGAATATCGAGGCTTCTAAGCGTGGGCGCGTTGGGCATTAGGCGGCGCCTCGTCCCCACGCGCTGGAGCATAACAGCGGTCGACAAGCAGATATCGGATAGATTGCTCGAGAGGATCAAGAGGATGCCTGTGCTCGATCGGTATCTGGTCTACGTGAGGAAGACGAGGGGGAACACCTTCGTGGGGCTCTTGGCGCCTAGGGGGTTCATGTACGAATGGGGCGAGGCTTGGTGGCCCTCAACGACGTGGAACTACTTCGGCTCCTCGCCGGAGGTCGAGGTGGACTGGGAGGGTCCCCGCGGGAGGTCGACCTATCCGTCCATAGGCGGATGCTACTACGCGGCCAGGCTGGCCGCCGCCGAGGCGTTGGACTCCATGGGCAGACAGGCGGCGGTCGTGTTGTGGCGAGAGATATACCCCGGCTTCGATCTGCCAGTAGGGGTCTGGTACGTCAGGGAAAACGTGAGGGCCCTATTCAGAAGCAAGCCCGAGAAGTTCGACGAGCTCGGCGAGGCCCTCTCCTACATGGCCTCCCACCTGAGGCTCCCCCTAGACTTGTGGTATTCTAGATCGCACGTCGTGAAGGCGCTTAAGACCAGTCTTTAAAAGCTGGACGCGATTAGATACGTGGAGCTACGCGGCGTCACGCTCATATATGGTAAGCCGGGCACCGGGAAGACCACCTTGGCGGCCCACATCGCCTCGCAGAGGCTGAAACGCGGCGATAGGGTCCTCTGGGTTTCCTTCTACGAGGACAAGGAGACGTTGGTCAAGAACGCCAAGGCGCTCGGGTACGATCTGGATGGCGCAGATGTGTGGGACGCCGTGTTGGCGGAGCCCCAAGGCGTTTTCAACTACGTAGTGGCCCTTACGGCCGAACAAGGGCCCTCGCTGTTGGTCGTGGATTCCATAAGCCAATTGCAAGGGCTCGACCTCAGATCGCACATAACCAACGTGATGTATAGAGCTCTGAGGCCCTCCGGCGTGGATGTGTTGCTCTTGGCCGAGGAGGAGGGCGTAACGCCGTTGAACTATATAGCCGATAACATAATACACCTCGTCAGGAGGATCTCGGAGAGGGGCATCGCCTTGAGGTACGCGGATTTCGAGAAGATGCGCGGGAGGGCGGCGGGCTTCGTGAAGCCCTTCGAGATAATAGAGGGCCTCGGCATAGTGTTCCTGGACGAGCTCAAGCCGCCAAGGCGCAACGCGGCGAGGGTCATGCGCACCGGCACGTGTTTAGATACACTATTGGGCGGCCTCGAGCCCGCCGCGACTCTCCTAATAGCGCCGGCCTCTAACTTGTTCCTGAGGTTTTTGGCCAGGCTAACGGCCAACTTATCCCAAAACGGAGCCAGAGTGCTCTTCGCGGCGAGGAGCGTCGACCCCGCCAAGTTCCAGGCCTACGTGGAGAAGCTGGGCGGCAACGTCGTGGCGAAGAGGGCGGAGGTGAAGCCCGAGAGGTACTGGTGGCTGACCTACGGCCTCTACAAGGCCGTCGAGGAAGTCCAGCCCGACGTAGTGGTCACGGATTGGCTCGACGTGGAGTTCGCCTTGCTCGGCCGCGATTTGGCGCTCGAGACGTACTACCGCAACTCCTCGCTTCTGAAAGAGGCCGGCATAGCGCTCGTGGCCTCCGTCGTCGAGGAGCAAGGCCTCCTCGCCTTCTCGGACAACGCGGTCATATTCGCCGAGGAGGGCGGCGAGATGTACGCGCACGTCGTCAAGTCCTCGGGCTTCGAGGGCGCTACGGAGAAGTGCAAGGTGAAGTTGTGAAGGTAGTCGAGATAAGGACTACGAGGGGGCTCGCCAAGTCCGGGCTGCCCGAGTACGACTACGCCCTGAACCCGTATTTGGGATGCCTGCACGGCTGTCGCTATTGCTACGCGAGGGATTTCACAAGGGGCGAGCCGGGGGACGCGTGGGGCGAGGTGGTCTACGTCAAGGTGAATCTGCCCGAGGTCCTCGCGCGGGAGGTCAAGGCGCTTAAGCCGGGCGTCGTAGGCGTGTCGACCATCACGGATCCCTACCAGCCCGTGGAGGCCAAATACAGGCTCACGAGGAGGGCCCTCGAGATACTGCTGGCCTCCGGCTTCAAGGCCTCTATACAGACCAAGTCCACCTACGTGCTCAAGGACGTGGACTTGCTCTTCGTCCACAAAGATAAGGTCGACGTCGGCCTCACCATAACCACGTTTAAGGCCGAGACGGCCAAGTTGCTGGAGCCCAACGCCCCTCCGCCCAGGGCCAGAGCCTACGCCTTGCTCGCGCTGTCGGAGCTGGGGGTCAAGACGTGGGTGTTCCTGGGGCCTATAATAAGAGGCGTCAACGACGGCGTGGAGGACTACGCCCCGATATTGGAGATCGCCAGGAGGACCAAGAGCGAGGTGATAGTGGACAGATATAGGCATCGCCCGGGCGCGGACTCCATGTTGCTCGCCGCAGGGATCAAGCCCAGATACGACGCGTCGTGGTGGAGGAGCAAGGCGGCCGAGATCAAGGCCAAATGCGCCGAGCTCGGAGTCGCGTGTAGGACGGCCGAGGAAGAGTGGAGGGAGGCCAGGAGGTCGAGGGATCTGAGGGATTTCCTGTAACTAAAACCGCCTCTCGGGCCACCTCAAGGCAAACTGCAACTGGGCCAAGTTGCCCAACATCAAGTCGGGCCTTTGTTCGGGCGACCTGGGCTCGCTCCGCCTTCCTCTGTATATAATGACCGTGTACATTCCGGCCTCTCTAGCGCCTGGCACATCGGCGTAGGCCTTATCCCCAACGTATACGGCCTGCCAAGGGCCGACGCCGGCCTTGGCCAAGGCGAAGCTGAAGGGGGTCGCGCTGGGCTTCGTGGAGCCGGTGTCCTCGCCGGCCACAACTATGACGTCGAAGAGCTCCAGCGGTATTCCGCTCCTCCTCAACCTATCTTTCTTCAAGCCCGGCACGCCGTCTGTGTCGGTGATTAGGCCGAGCTTCACCCTCCCCTTTAAGAAGTGCAGAAGGACCAACGCGTCCTTATAGGGCCTCGCGGCGTTTACGTACTCGGAGAAGTATATATCGGTCAGCGTAGACCCGATCTCCTCGTCGTATAGCAGGCCTAGCCGCTTGAAGAGCTCCCTCCATCTGGCGTCGCGGGAGTACTCGTGCCTTTCGTCCATCTCCTCGTCGATTTGCGCCACAAGGTTGGCCGCCTTGTAGAGCCTCACGCCGTATCTGTTAGTCATGAACTTGGCGATGGCGAATTGAGCCCTCCTCCTCGCCTCCAAGTCGTCGACCAACGTGCCGTCGAAGTCGAAGAAGACTGCCTTTATCACGGCAAAAACATAGCGCTCGGATAAAAAATTAAAGTGAGGTCGCAGGAGGCGGCCGTGAAGGTCGGCTTAATAGGGCTGGGCGTCATGGGCTGGCGAATAGCGGCCAACCTAGCCGCCGACGGCCTCTTGTCCTCGGTGTACAACAGGACTAGGGAGAAGGCCTTGGAGTTCTCGCGAAAATACGGGGTTGAGGCAACGGCCAGCCCGGCGGATTTGGCCAAAGGCGTCGACGTCGTGTTGACCGTGTTGTCCGACGACGAGGCCGTCTCGCAAGTGGTGTCCTCGCTGTTGCCGGCCGTCGCCGGCAAGATCGTGGTCGACATGTCCACTATATCCCCCACGACCTCGCAACAGCTAGCGTCGGAGGTGGCCAAGGCGGGAGGCGTCATGTTCGATGCGCCGATAATAGGGACGTCTATCGCGGTGGAGAGGAGGCAGATAGTGGTCCTCGTCGGAGGGCCTAAGGAGAAATACGACGTAGTTGAGGGGGTTCTGAAACACACAGCGAGCTCCGTGGTGTACGTGGGCCCTAACGGATACGGCCTATACGCCAAGCTCGTCAACAACTTGCTCCTGGGCGCCTATGTGGCGGCTATGGCCGAGGCGTTCAACTTCGGCCTCAAGGCGGGGCTGGGGCCCGAGTTCTTGGTAGAGCTCTTGACCAAGTACAGCTCGGCGAGGTCTCCTACCAGCGAGCTGAAGGCCCCAAAGATGGCCTCGGGCGACTTCTCGGTCCAGTTCGCCATGAAGCACATGCGGAAGGATCTGGAGCTGGTCCAGCAAGAGGCGAAGAGGCTTAAGGCGGCCGTCCCGCTCTCGGCCCTATCTCTGCAGCTTTATAGACTCGCCGAGGCCATGGGCCTTTCCGAGCAGGACTTCTCCGCCGTGTTGGAGCTCTTCAAGAGGTAGTATACATACTCCTTTTTTAAGAGGATTCTCGACGAGATACATGTCGCAGAGCTGGGAGGCTAGGCTCGAGGTATTGAGGAGGCGCGCCTTCTTCGTCCTCGCGGCCTCTTTCAAGAACATCAAGAGGCTTGAGTGGGGGCCGGACGGCTCGCTCGACGTCGAGGGGCGGGGGAACTCGTACCTCTTCTTCAAGGACAAGAGGGGATCGGCGCTGGTTCTGCTCGACGGGAGGCCCTACTTCGGCCTCGACTCGGCGCATTTCTATATGCCGTTGCCGCCGGGGAGGCACAAGGTCGAGCTGAGGCTGAGCCCTCTGGCAGATTTCGGGCAACGAGTCGGCGCATCGCCGGGGATTCCGATATACGCCGAGAGGGACGAAGACGGCTTTAGGCTATGGGCCTACGCCAGGACCGCGCTGGAGCTGGCCGAGGCGCTGGGCCCGGGAAAGCCGGCGGAGGACCTCCTCGAGCTCCTAGACAAGGCCTTAAGGGGCCTCTTCGGAGGCGTCTCCCTGGCGCAGATGGAAATCGCTTTGATGTTTGACAAGAGGTATTCCCACTTCCTGGACTACGTGCCGGAGGGCCTCGACGAGGGGGCAATAGGGCTCAGGGAGGCCTCGCCAGATTTCGGACAAGCCTTGAGGGCTTTGAGGGAGGGCCTCGCTGAGTTGAGGAAGAGGTACGGAAAAAACGGCGTCTTGGCGGCCTTCGGCCACGCCCACATAGACGCTGCGTGGCTCTGGAACTTCGACGAAACTAAACGCAAGGTGGAGAGGACGTTCTCCACCGTGTTGACCCTCATGTCCAGGAGGAGGTTCCGCTTCATACAGAGCAGCACGCTGTATTACGAGTGGGCAGAGGAGGCCGGGTTGCTGGACCGCATCAAGGCCGCAGTGGAGGAAGGGCTGTGGGTTCTGGCCGGCGGCTACGTGGAGCCGGACACCAACTTGGTCTCCGGCGAGTCCCTAGCGCGCCAGATGCTGTATTCGCAGAGGTACTTACTCGAGAAGTTCGGCCGCACAGCCGAGATCCTATGGCTCCCCGACACCTTCGGCTTCTCCGCCCAGCTCCCCCAGATAGCGAAGTTGGCCGGCTTTAAGCTCTTCGCGACGCATAAGGTGGCTTGGAACGACACCAACAAGTTCCCCTACAACGAGTTCCTCTGGGAGGCCCTCGACGGGACCGCCATACCTGCGGTGGCCTTCGGCTTCGGCCCCGGCGGGTACAACGCGGACTTCACGGCTAAATCAGTGCTGGAGCAAGCCAGAGCCTGGAGCGGCGATGGGCCGATCCTCTACTCCTTCGGCTGGGGCGACGGCGGGGGCGGGCCCACCGAGGAGATGCTTTACCGCGCCGAGGCTGTGGACGAGATGCCTCTGCTCCCCTCGGTGCAGCTCGTGGGCTCCTACGAGCCCAAGCCCAAGGCCCGCTGGAGGGGGGAGCTATACGTGGAGGTCCACAGAGGCGTCTACACGTCGCACAGCAAGATGAAGAGGCTGCACGCGGAGGCCGAGAGGTGGCTGAGGGAGGCCGAGCTCTGGAGCGCCGTGGCCGGCTTGGACTTCGACTCGAAACGGCTCTGGAAGGTCGTATTGAAGAACCAGTTCCACGACGTCTTGCCGGGGAGCGCCATCCACGACGTGTACAAGACAGTCTACGAGGAGCTGGAGGCCGTTATAAGGGAGGCGAAGGCGCAAGCCGAAAGGGCAGCCGTCGCGATAGCCGGCGAGGGCGATAGGCTTTTGGCCTTCAACTCGCTCCCGTGGAGGCGGCTGGAGTACGTGGAGATCGACGGCCGCGCAGTGCCGATCGAGCTGCCCCCTCTGGGCTTCGCCGAGGTGGGGAACGCCTCTGTGGACGACGCGGTCGCCGCCCGCGAGGAGGGCGATCGCTACGTGCTCGAGAACAAGTGGTTGAGGGTGGTGGTCGACGGAAAGACGGGCGCGTTTGAATCCATATACGACAAGGAGGTGGGGCGGGAGGTCTTGAGGGGCGAGGGGAACGTGCTTATAGCCCACGAGAACATCCCCGTCTGGGACGCCTGGGACGTGGAGCCCCTCTTCGATAGATCGGGCGTTAGGGCCTCCCTCAAATCCGCCGAGCTGGTCGAGAAGGGGCCCCACCGCGCGTCGTTGAGGCTTGAGTTCGAGTTCCTGAGCTCCAAGGTCGTGGAGCTGGTGAGGCTCTACGCCGGGATCAAGAGGGTGGAGATAGCCGTGAGGGCGGCCCTCAAGGATAGGGAGAGGCTCCTGAAGCTCTGGTTCGACTTCGACGTAAACGCCGACAAGGCGGTCTTCGAGGCGCCCTTCGGCAACGTCGAGAGGCCGACCGCCGCCAACACGAGCTGGGATCAAGCCAAGTTCGAGGTCCCGTTCCTCCACTGGTTCGACATCTCCGAGGGCGACTACGGCGTGGCGGTGTTCTCCGACTCGAAACACGGGGTATCGATCAGAGGGTCGAGGGCCGGGATCTCCTTGGCCATGTCGCCTATATTCCCCGATCCCTTGACGGACGCTGAGGAGGACGAGGCGTTGATAGTGATCTACCCACACAAGGGCGATTGGCGCGCCGCTTCCGTGCCGAGGGAGGCCTATTCTGCCATATATAAGCCCATGGTGATCCGCGGCGGAGGCGGATCCTCCTCCTTCGGCGAGTTGTCCGGCGAGAACCTATTGCTGGAATCCCTCAAGAGGGCGGAAGACGGCGGCGGGGTCGTGGCCAGGATATACGAGGCCTACAACAAGAGGGGTCGCGGCGTGTTGAAGCTCTGGAGGCATCCCAAACGGGTCTCCTCGACGGACATATTGGAGCTGGGAGAGGTGCCTCGCGAGGTGCGAGTTGAGGAGCGCGGCGTGGTCTTCTCCTACCGCAACTACGAGATAATCACGCTGAAAATAGATATATAGCTGTGGCCAACACATGACGGCCCTCGCTCCGCGAGAGGCCCGGAGGGGCCGCGGTGAGCGGGAGCTCCCTCGCAGCGGCGCATCATGAGGATTAGGTTCGACGTTATATACACCCCGTACGAGGCGGTTCACGACGCCGTGTTGATTGTGGAGGGCGGCCGCGTGGTGGACATAACCTCCGGTCCCTACGACGTGGACTTCAGAGGATACATAGCGGCGCCGGGGCTCATCGATACCCACACCCACGGCTGTTGCGGCATAGACTTCACGAGTTCGCCGCATAGGTTGAGGGAGCTGGCCTCCGCGTATTTGAAATACGGCGTAACCGCGTTCCTGCCCACCACGGTCTCTGCGCCCAGGCCGGTCCTGGAGAGGGCGGTGGAGGCCGTGAAGAATTACGCCGGAGGAGGGGCGAAGGTCCTGGGCCTCCACATGGAGGGCCCCTACATAAACCCAGCGAAGAGGGGGGCCCAGAACCCCGCCCACATAAGGAGGCCCGACCCAGACGAGGTCGAGGCATATATAGGCTCCGGCGTCTTGCGCGCGATGACGCTGGCCCCTGAGGTTGACGGCGGCATGGACCTCGTGAAGCGCCTCTCGCTGGCCGGGACGATCCCCAGCGTCGGCCACACGGACGCGGACTACGCCACTACGAAGAGGGCCGTGGCGCTGGGCGCCTCGCGGGCCACCCACATCTTCAACGCCATGAGGGGCTTCCACCACAGAGAGCCCGGCGCTGCGCTCGCTCTCCTCGAGTCCGAGCACGTCTACGTAGAGTTCATAGCGGATCTGGTCCACCTATCGCCCGAGGCCGTGAAGCTCGTCCTATCGCTGGCGGGCCCGAGGCGCGCCGTGGCGGTGACGGACTCGATAGCCGCCGCGGGCCTCGGCGATGGGGTCTACGAGCTGGGCGACCAAGAGGTCCTCGTGTCGAGCGGGAGGGCCGTCCTCCCCGACGGCACCATCGCGGGCGGGGCCTCGACGCTCGACGGCATCGTGAGGAGCCTCGTTCAGATCGGCGTAAGGCTGGAGACGGCTCTGGCCGTCGCCTCTCGCACGCCCGCCGAGTCGTTGGGGATGCTCGATCTGGGATGCTTAAGGCCGGGGTGCCGCGCCGACATAGCGGTGATGGATAAGGGTATTAAGCCGATCGCCACGCTCGTTGAGGGACAACTCCTCTGGAGTATAACGTGAGTGTAATTTAGGTAAGTCTCATCGATGTATATGAAGTAAGGAGAATACTTTCATCTATATCTCGTTTCCTAGATATAAAAACAAGGGACTTTATAATTAAAAACATGTAATTCCCTATCTATGATTGAATATATCTTTGCTTAAGCAAAAGGTTTTTATAGCCATATCTCAAAGCGTTCACATGACGATCGACGACATCTGCGAGGGAATACCGGACGCGCGGGAGAGGGCAAGATGCAGGGAAAAAGCCGCGAGGACGCTATGGAGCTTGCTGGTCTCCTGGGGGCGCGTCTAAGGCGAAGGCCGTCCATACATTAGGCGTTTTTTATCGCGCGGCCGCCTCGTTTTCGCAAACCCCTTTTAGACCTCCTTTACGTTCCTCTGTGTCCGCAGTGCTTTCTATTATATTAGGTCAACTCGCCAGTATCGCCTTCTTCGTGTCCTCGAGGACAGGTAGCTTGCCCGCCATCGCCTTCATCTTGATCCTATAGATCTGGTACTTGTCCTCCGGGCTGTACTTGGGCGGGTGGGGGACCTCCACGGGGCCGCCGCATTTGGGACAAGCGTCCTTCCTGAGCGTGTAGGCGCCGCACCTCGCGCAACGTCTGAGGAGCGATCTCATTGTTCGATGCGCTGTATCGACGCCACGACCTTGTACTTCTTAGCCGCTTCTTGCAACGCCTGGGAGGCCTCGTTGAAGGCCGCCTCGAGCTGTTTGGGGAGCTTCCCGGTCAGGTCGATTCTATATCTGGGCGGGCCCACGACGTAGAGCTTGAGGGCCACGTTGGGGTACTTCCTCCTCACGGCCTCTTCGACGGCCTTTAAGACCTCGCGAACTTTCTCCACGCCGTCTCCCTCTATGCTTACCGCCTTTATGATGCCCGATATCCTCACATCGGGAAGCTCCACGTGTTGCCTGGCGATCTCCACGACGGCCTCCTCGAGGCGCGGCGGAAGGTTGAGGGGTTTCAAGATCTCGGGCCCTGTCTTCACGACCTCCTCGAAGGCCTTGAGGGGATCCCCGAAGGCGTCCTCCAGAGCCCACAGAATCTTCAACACGTCTTGTTGAGGCAAGCCCGCCCTCGAGGCAGCCAACTCGAGGAGCTTATAGGCCCTCAGCTCCCTCCGCCACTGGAGGAGCTTCTTCTCCTTGTCTTGCTCCCTGACTTTCCTGAGGGAGACCTCCACTACCCTCATCTTCGGGTTAACAGACGTGACTTTGAACACGGCCTTCTGGCCCTCCTTGATGTACTCCCTTATGCTGTGGAACCAGGACTGGACTATCTCCTGCGTGGGAGCGAAGGCCTCGACCTCGTACTCGTCAAGAAACACGTAAGCGCCGTGCTCCGCTATCTTCTTGACGGTGCCTATGACGAACTCTCCCACGTCGGGGAGATCCTTCCGGGCCAACCTCATGCCCGGCCCGCTTTGCTGAGTTATAAACTTTAGGTTATTTGGTACACGACGACCCAGCCGTACGGCTTGGAGACGTAGATCAGCCTCAGATTGGGCGGGAGGGATACCGTTGAGAGCCCAGTGCTGTTGAGGCCGGCAATTGGGTAGCAGAAGCCCGCCGACGAGACGGTGCAGAGCGAGCCCACGATCACTTGGTTCTGCGGCGGTATTTTGGCGTAGTTGTAGTAGACGTCCCACGGCAGATAGGTCTCGTTGCCAGTGATTATATTATAAGCGGGAACTCCGGCGAATATCCACGTGGGATAGAGGTACGTGGTCCACATCCAGTATATCCTCTGTGTGTTGAACAACATGGTGTAGAGCAAGGCGGTGAGGTTCAACGGGACTATCAAGTACTGGGCGCCCACGGCGAAGTAGGGGCCTGTCTGCGAGGCTCCGGTGAAGAAGTACCCGAAGGGGTCGGCGAGGTATTGGGCGTAATCGGCGGGCAGGCCGAACTTCACGACGTCGTTGCCGAAGACTTGGTTGGCTATTTGGGCCATCCAGTAGCTCTTCAAGAAGTCGCCCCCTGCGGGTATCTCAGGCACCAGGGTGCAGAACGGAAGGGCGAACCAGCCCGTGTTGTTGCCGATTGGGACAAACTTGTTGCTCCAGAGACCGTACTGGCTGTAGCTGGGGTTGGCGCACAGCGCCGTCCACGGCATAAAGACGACGATGTAGTGGGTCTTGAGGTCCTTCGACAATATCTCGATGCCGATCCGCGCCGGCGACATGAACGCCAAGCCTATAGTGCCTATCTGCGTCGAGTTGATTGTCGAGTTGTCGGCGAGGCTAGGGCGATTGCCCAATATGCTTACCCAGTAGCCGTAGTCCCACCACTCGGCGACCGACGCATTCGGCGGTAGCCTAGTAGCCATCCACATGAGGGCGTCTAGCCAGTCGGAGCTGGGGACCGAGGGGCCTGCGGTGGCCGAGACGACGATTTGTTGCGGCGCCGTGGCCGTGCCCCAGCCGAGCGCCACGAACATGGCCGTAGAGGCCACGGCCATCAGCGCCACGGCCCACCCGAACCGCTTGATCTTGAGGAGCTGGGCCATGCCCACGGCGGTAGCCGCCACAGCGGCGGGCGCCACGAGTATGAGCAAGCGCACTTCGGTCACAGCCGTGTAGCTGCCGGTGACCAAATAGGCCAGCAGGGGGAGGGCGTAGGGGCTCGTCAAGAACGGCACCGACGCGATTATGAACGGTATGACCGGCCCGTAGGACCCCAGCTCCAGCTGGAACGTGGAGTAGCTGTGCTCAGCCACGCTCTGCACTATGGCCGATCTGCCGAAGGGCAATATGGTGGCGAGGAACTTGCCCGAAATGACGTGGAAGTAGGCCAGAATCGGTATCGAGGCGGCCACGAGGGCGACGACGGCCGCGATGGCCCAGGCGAACCTCTTGATAAACCTATAGGACCTCGCGAGGCCCACCCTCGTCTCCAGCACGTAGTAGCCCAGCACGGTTATTAAGGCCAGCGTGGGTATGAAGTTGTAGATGGAGCGGAGCGTGTGGGGCCCGTATCTCAAGACGGCAGATTCGAACGCGGCGAAGAGGAAGTAGAAGATAGCGTATGAAACAACCAAGTTCCTTGTGGAGAAGCCCGGCGATATGCCCTGCGCGTGCCTCAACACGGCGTAGGCCACTAGAACCATCGCAGAAAGGCCCACTAGGTTCCATATGTAAAATTGGGCTCCCCACGTCCAAGCCACGAACCCTATGGCGACGGTGCCCAAAACTCCGTAGAGGACCGGCCTCTTCTTGAGCGCCTCGATCAAGAGGCCTAGGCCCAGCGGGGCGAGGAACAGGGTCAGCGCCTCGTCGTCGAACCAGCCGCCGAATCCCCTCTGCAGATAAGTGGGGGCTATCGCCGTGAGGAGCGCCGCGAGAAGCGCCGCCTTTTTGTCCGAGAACCTGGATACGAAGTAGTACATAGTGAACACGGCGAGCGCGTTGTAGAGAGCAGGCGCCACTATGACGGCACGCCATAGGTCGAAGCCGAAGGGCTTGAGCAAGAAGTACACAGAGAGGCCGTAGAGGGACACGCCGGGGATCAAGACCCTGGCCCAGTCGACCCCCCACGGGTACCAGAAGTCGGGGAAGTACGCCCCCTTGAACCACCAAGATATGCCGTGCTGGAGCGTGTAGAGGGCCAAGTAGTACCTCACGTAGGGATCGAACTCGTCTATCCACCAGCCCCAGTAATAGACCCTGTACATGCGGAAGTAGAGCGCCATGGCGAAGGCAGCGACGAGGCCGCTGATCAACACGCCTGTCCACAAGCGATTCTCCCCCTCGGCCATGAGGGGCGGGACAGGGGTCTATTTATCGTTTTGCCACGAGCTTCAGGGCGATCTTGACGGGCTTGCGCTCTATCGGGGATAGGCATTTGGGGCAGTAGCCGCCCCACATCTTGGCGACGGCCTCGACGGTCTTGGGCTCCGGACCCTTGTAGAGCTCAAAGCCGCAGCTTAAGCACCTCACTACATACACGCTATATTCACAATAGCCCGTTATAAAGGTTGGCGGCATATATCCAGTGCTATACCTGGCGAGAGCACGAAGCTCAAGGCGTCCACCTCGTCCTCGGAGAGCTCGGGGTACTTCCGCCAGAGCCAGTATCTGCCCAGCGATGCCCTCCGCTCGTCCACCAGCTTCACCTTGACGGAGCCGCAGAGCCTCGAGAGCTCCTCGAAAATCGGCGAGGGGTCGACGTAGGGCGATGCGCCGACGGCCACCTCGGCTATTCCGCTCACGGAGGCCAGTATCCTCCTCAACGTATCGGCTGGAACCACGGCGTGGAGTAGGGGGTGGCCGCGCCAGACCATCACCAAGCCGTTCTTAGCCGCGCCTAGGTCGACGCCTATATGGGCGCCCGGGAGCGCCGAGCTGAGCTTTGAGAAGAGCTCCAGGGGGAGATCCCCGCAATTTATGGGAATACCCCCTCCTCCCAGCGCGGCGTCGACCAACGTGATCGCTCCGGGGCCGTAGGCTAGGGCGAAGGCGTACCTCCGCGCCTCCTCGAAACAACGCCGACGCCCCACAAAGCCCAACTCCAACGCCGAACATACCGGGGATCTATAAAACTCTTCAGCGCGAAGATCTAGGTCTTCTATATAGGCGCCCTCGACCCCTCCCGCCTAGAGCTCCAAGGCGCCCTCCTCCAGACGTTTGGAGAACAAATCCCTTGGTGATGTAGCCACCACAAGGCGTATGGCCTCTAAACGCTATTCGCTGGCGATCATCTCGTAGTTGGGCCCCACATCCTCGGATCTCCACATCTATATAGACGATCGAAATGGGCGGACCAATGGGCTCCCAGATGGCGCCGGATCCAAGCTCTCATCGTCTTCCCCGACGCAAGCCCGACACGGCGCCTTCGTCCGTAATCAGCCGAGGCGCAGAATTCCTCTATTCCTGAAGAAATCCGGCATCTTCGACCTCTCCGGCTAATCCGTGATCGGAACTTTGGCGCATCCGGGTCTTACCTAGAGGGCTTGGACGTCTCGAATATGCCGGAGCTTGCGCCCATCCATTAGAATTCGCCGAGCGTCAAGATGCCCTTATAATCATATCATCCACATCCCCCTACGCGGATGCCGAAGACGGCTAGATATCCGTGGGGATGCCGCGAGCCGAAATAGTCGATAAGCAGAACGGAGCTATTCGGCAATTATCGGATCCCCGAAGATCCAGTACGGCTTAACCCCGGCGCCATCTCTAGCCCACGATCCTTCCAGCGGTTCGACCTCCACGCCTTATTTTTGAGCGCCCATCTTCTCGGCCTCCCTTATCACCTCGTCGTAGGGCGGCCCTCGGATAATCGTTGTGTCAGACGTGGCGGACGACGCCGTCTTTGTAAGTTATGTACACAGCTCTCTTGATGGTAAAGCGGCAGGCCCAGCGGATTTGCCTGCACCACGTCGTACATCACGGCGGTTGTAGTCCGACAGCAACGGGGAGTTGGGTTGGCCTCCTTGAAGGTCTTGAGTGCGAGGGGCTGTCCACGGACACGGCCAGCACCTCTGCGTCGGCCCTGTTGAGGACGACCGTCTTGTCCCTAAAGGCGCAGAGCTCCTTGGCGCACGCGGACGTGAAGGCGCCCGGGAAGAGGCGCCTCGCCCCTCTTGAGCATCTCCGACAGCTCAACGGCCTCGCCCCTCTACGTAGGTCGCCGCCGCGGCCATCCTCACGGCTGAAGGAAGCACGTAGTTGGAAGATTGGCATAGGCTAACGTCGTCGTTGGGATGTACCGCCGCGCCGTGTTCCGAGGCTACACGTCCGGCTATTGGCCTCATTCACGTTCATATCGATATTCCCGACCCTGTCTGGAAGACGTCGACGGCCATCTCGGCATCATAAGCTCCTCGGCAAGCGAGTCGGCGACCTCGGCTATGGCCTAGGCCTTCCTGCGCTCCAATAAGCCCAACTCGGCGCTCGCCACGGCGGCCGCTAGCCCATGGCCCATATCCTCCAGGAGAAGCGCGTCCGGCCTCCGGAAAGAGCCTCCTTGCCGTCTCCACGTGGCTTAGACGCTCCTCTGGTGATGGTCTCCGCGTAGGTCGAACGGGCCGAGGTCGACCGCCGCATCGCCGACGCGGTAGGGCAAGCTATATAAGGAGTTTGTTGACCAAGCCCATGGATTGCGCGGGGTTCACGAACTAGAGCGAAAAATAGCGGAGTTGCTCGAGAGGAGAGCCGCTTGTCCTCAACCCCCCTCGCTGGGCGGAGAAGTCGGCGAGTTCTTGGCCTCCCTCATATCGAGGAGGTGGAATCCCCTCGTGGCGTACCTCGGCCCCGAGAAGTCCTTCACGTGGGAGGCGGCGTCGGCGTATATGCCCGGCGCGAGGCTCGTGGCCGCTAGGACCATCTCCGAGGTCTTCCAAATGGTCGAAGACGGCGCCGTGAACTTGGGCGTAGTGCCCTTCATGAACTCGCTGGAGGGGCCCGTGGGCGAGACGGTGGACTCCTTGGCCACTCGCACAGCCTATATCATCGCCGTCTTGGAGATGAGGGTGGCCCTCTGCTTCGCCAAAAAGGGCGTTCCCCGCGTGGTCTACTCGCACCCGCACGCCATAGCCCAAGCGAGGCGCTTCTTGTCCTCCTTGGGCGCCCAAGTCGTCTACACTAACAGCACCGCCGAGGCCGTCAAGGCCTTCGAGAACTGCCAGGACTGCGGCGTCATAGCGTCTCCGCGCGCGCTCCAAGGCCTCGACGCTATATGCGGCGTGGAGGACGCCGAGAGCTACACTAGATTCGCCGTGATATCGCGTGAGGGGCTGGGCAAAGGGCGATACGTAGCCCTCATATTCGCAGTGCCCAACACCCCCGGCTCCCTCCACAAGGCCCTCGCCCCCATAGCGGAGAGGGGCATCAACATGACCTTGATTTACTCCAGGCCGACTCGGCTCTCGCCGTGGGACTACTTCTTCTTGGCCGAGCTGGAGGCGGGCGACGACCTCGCCGGACTTATCGAGGCGCTGAGGTCGATGACCACCATGTTGAAAGTAGTAGGCGCCTACGACGTCGTCAAGCTTTAATTCGATATCGAAAAGTTTAAATATATCCGATATCTATTCCGATACATGTGGTGGAGGAGATGGATGGGCTGGGGATGGATGTGGCGCGGAGGTCCTTGGTGGGGGCCCAGCTACGAGGAGTGGCTGGACGTCCACGTCAAGGCGGCGGTATGGGAGATGAGGGGATTGGCCCAGTTCTTGAAGGAGAACGCCAATAAGCTGAGCGCACAAGACAAGGAGGCGCTGACGAGGGAGCTGGAGGAGCTTTTGAAAACCCTCAAGTAACTCACGTCAAGTGAGTTCGACTTTTTTACTCCCCCGTTCATGGAGGACATGAGGAAGATTTGGGTAATAGCCGGCATCGCGGTCGCGTTGGCCGTGGCCACTGCATATATCGCGCTGGCGCTGAGCCCGTCTAACGCCACAACGACGGGCGCGCGGTGGGTCGACCGGGCGCCTCACTGGAGCGTCCCGGCCGCTCAGGGCCCGACGTGGAGCGGCGCGATGGCTGAGCAGTGGGCAGCGCATCCTCGCGGGCCCTTCAACCGGGGGGACCGCTGGCCGATAAGCGCTCCCCCAACTGCTGAGAACCTGACCGTCTCCATGAGCTCGGACCAAGTGTCGCTACAGCTGAAGCTCACGGGCATAACGAGGGGTTCAAGCGACGTCGCGCAGATAGTGGCAGGAGGCGGCTCCGTTGAGGCCGGCGGCCAGAGCTACAACGTGGTTAGCGCTTGCGGCGTTGTGGGAAGCGGTTTCTTCGCGTTGAGGCTCTACACAGGCAACGCGCTCATCGCCGTGGTATACCACAACGGCGTTTATAGAGCTGTAGTCCAGCCGTTGGGCATCGCGCAGATGACCGTATATTACGGCAACGCAACAGCCCAAATAACCTAGTCCTTTTTTTCTCGTGTTCCTCATCCCCAACCTTATACTAATCGCCGTATCTGCTTATATAATCATCAGAGGAGTTCAAGCCTATAGGGCCTTCAAGGAGGCGAGGCTCGGCCTCTTCGCCGCGGGCCAAATAATCTTCGCCTTTTCTCTACTCATGGAGGGCCTTGCCGGCGCGGCCGCGGCTCCCGGCTTCTTCAAGTTTCTGGCGCCCCTATTTCTCTTCTCGTATCAATTAATGGGCGTCGGGCTTCTGCTAATCGCCATCTCGGTGACGCCCACGGCGGCCTTCGCGGTGTTCTTCGCAGCGCCTAGGGGGCCGGGCGGTTATGGGCTGGACGTGCTCGTGGCGTTTGACGCGGCCTTGGCGGCGTATATAGGCGCCGTGTTGGCATACAGGAGAGGGAGTCCGCTCGTGTCCATGGCCTATTTCCTCCTGGCGGGGAGCCTCGCGGCGATCCACATATACTGGGCGGCCATGTCGCTGAGGGTTTTGGCGGCCCTCTTCTTGGCCGTCGGCGTCACCTATGCCGAAACCGAGAAGAAGTAGGATCGAGATCTTGGCCGACGTGCTCTCCGCGCTCGAGCGTAGATGTCTAAACCCGACCCGGCTCGCGACGGAGGCTAATTTGGCCTACGATAGGTTGGCCAAACTGCTGGACGATATGGAGAGGCGAGGGCTCGTGGCTAGGAAACTCGGCGAGGTCTGCATAACCAAGGAAGGGCTTCGCTTCCTCGAGGAGTATAGGCGCTGGAGGAGCTTCCTGGAGGCCTTCGGCCTATAGACCCAGCGAGGCCCTCGCTTGTTCTATAATGCTCGCGGCGAGCCTCTCGCCGAAGCCTTGCAGCTTGGCTATCTCGGAGGGCCTCGCCTTGGCTAAGTCGGCCAACGTCTTGAACCCCGCGTTGTACAACGCCCTCGCCCTCACGCGCCCTACGCCCTTGAGGTTCATCACGAGCTCCAGCAGCTCCTCCTTGACTCCATAAACCACCCTGTATGTGGCCTTGAGGGCGCTCTGGGCCCTCTCGGGCAACCCGACGGCCGCCGCCAGCTTGGCCGCCGCTGTGCCGAGCCACTCGAAGAGATCCGCGTACACCCTGATGTCCCCCGGCCCTACGCCGTATTTATCATATATCCGATCTTCGGGCGCCTCGTTGGCCCACTCCCACAACATCTGCACGGTCTTGACCGTCTGCCTGAAATCCTCGTCGTCCTCGTCGAGAGGTAGGTCGGGGAAAGCCGCCATTATGGCCGCAGCCACCTTCTTGTCGAACCTCCCCCTCCAGACCTTTGGCACCTCCGGCGAGGATGCAATGACGTATATGTAGGCGAGCGGCTCGTCCCGCTTCATGGCCTTGAGCAGATCGATATACGTTGCGGCCGTCTCGGGATCGACGTAGAGCCTAGACACGAGCCTCCCCAGCTCGGTCGCGTAGTAGGCCTCCCCCGCCTTCTCCAAGAAGCCCCACGCCACGAGCTGATCCAGCGCTCTTTCGGCCTTGTTTCTCGCTATGGACATGGCGGCGGGGCCCAGCTGGATGTAGGCGAGCGTCGCAGATAGGTAATCCACCACCTCGTCTTGGGTATTGGCGTATCCGCTCCCCACTACGCCCAGCAGATGGGCGCGCAAGTTCACGTCCGAGAACAGCTGTGACCTCACCGGCTCGATGGAGCCCCGTATATACCTCTCCATGATGTACTCGGCCTCCCTCCTGCTCGACGCCACGGCTATCGCCTCGCCGTATGGATCGAGGCCGGGCCTCCCGGCCCTTCCGGCCATTTGCCTATATTCCATGACGGGGATTTCCTCGACCCCGAGAAGCGGGTCGTATCTACGCACGTCGGTTATGACCACTCTGCGAGCTGGCAGGTTCACGCCAGCAGCCAACGTCGTCGTCGAGACCACGGCCCTTATGATGCCCTTCCTGAAGCCCTCCTCCACGATCCTCCTCAGCTCCAGCTCCAGCCCCGCGTTGTGGAACGCAACGCCTCTGGCGACGACCTCCGCGAGCTCTCTGCCTATCACCTTGCTGGCGGCCTCCTCCTCGATCCTCTTGGCCAATTCCGAAGCCTCGAACGCGTCTATCATCCTCCTGCCGCTGGACGCCACCGCCCCAGCTATCTTCTTAGCGGTCGACACCGTGGCGGATCTGCTGCTTACGAAAACAAGCACTTGCCCCCCTCCTTCCAGCGCGTCCAGCGCCAGCGCGACCTCTGGATCGGCCTTGTGCTTCACGGTTCTGCGGGATCCATCCGCGTATGTTATCTCGCCGCCGTGGTAGACCCCCTCGACCAGCGGCACGGGCCGCCAATCCGATTTGACCAGCCTTGCGCCGAGCCATTTGGCCAACGCCTCGGGGTTTCCCACGGTTGCGCTCAGAGCTATCACTTGCGCCCTTAGCCCCAAGTACTTCACCTTGGCCACTATCGACTCGAGCACTGGGCCCCTCTTGGAATCCCCCACGTAGTGGATCTCGTCCAGGACTATCGCGCCCACCTTGTTGAGCCAACTGGGCCTATGTCTGAGGAGGCTGTCCAGCTTCTCGTAGGTGGTTATCACCACGTCGTATTTGTGAAGCCACGCGTCGTCCGAGTCGTACTCGCCCGTGGACACGGCCACGTCGACTAAATCGCCGTAGTACGAGAAGTGGAGCTGCTTCTCGTAGGCCAGCGCCTTGAGCGGAACGGTGAAAACCGCCATTTTGCCCTCCAGCGCCGTCTTGACGGCGGCCACCTCGGCGAGGAGAGTCTTGCCGGAGGCGGTCGACGTAGTCATGAGCACGTTCTCGCCGTTTAGTATCCCGGCCCTAACGGCGGCTTCTTGAGGCGGATATAGCTTCTCCACGCCGCGCCTCCTCAAAGCCTCCCTAAGCTCGGGGGGAATCGGCAGGGACGAAACGTCCACTGGGGGACCCGGGCGTTTAATTAATTTGCTCGACCATGGCGAGGCGCGAGGCGTATGCGGTGAACAACATGTCTACGAACTCGCGCCACTTGAGGTTACGCCCATCCATGAACCTCCTGGCCGTGGAGAGATCGGTCCACACGCCTATTCGGCAGACCTTGCAATGAAGCCCCACGGCGCCTCTCCCCTCGTTGTACACCAACTGCGAGCCGCACCTCGGGCATCTATACGTGGTCTTGAACCACAGAGGAGTTGCCGTCGCTGTTAAAAAGGGAACGAGTTATTTTAATCGGCAGCTGGGCCGCTTTCTTCGACCTTCTCCCCGTATTCCACCAAGCTGCGCAACACGCTCTCCTCGCCCAGGAGATCCCTTATGGAAATCACGCCGTATAGCTTCCCGTTCTTGGTCACCACTACGTGTCTGATGTTGTGGGTCCTCATCACCTCGGCGACTTTCCACAACGGCTCCGAGGCCTCCACGGTTATCACGGGCGTCGTCATGTACCTCTCAGCTGGGATGTTCAGGTCCACCCCGGTTGCGATGGCCCTCACTATGTCCCTCTCGGATATAACGCCGAGGGGCACGTCGGGGCTCCTCTCGTTTACGACGACCACTATGCCTATTTTCTTTTCGGCGAGAGTTCTGGCCACCTCCTTTAGGGTCGTCTTAGTGTATACCGTAATCGGCGGCTTCTTCGCGAGCGTCTCGGCGTTCATGAAGGCGTCTTAGGTGCAGAATAAAA
>DANS01000024.1:0-3166 GCA_002497345.1 Thermoproteus sp. UBA157 | reverse complement strand
TATGCCCGTGGTGGCGGGGATCGCGGAATCGCGCCAAATAAGGGTTATAATAGTCAAGGATCTGCCGCAATTTCTAGGACTAGGCCCCTATAAGGCCGGATCGACTGCGTTGTTGCCGGTATACACAGCGTTGAGGTTGGTGGAGATCGGCGCAGCGAAGCTCGACGAACAAGCGCTCCTTAAGCCGCAAGATGTTGCCGGCCTCAAGTTCGTGGAGGAGCGGGAACAGATGCCGGCGAAGCTCCCCGAGGATTTCTACGCCAGGCTTAGGGCCACGGTGGCCCAGCTCAAGAGGGACGGCGACGCCAAGACGTTGAGCGCGTTGATACACAACGCCCGCGACCTCATGATTAGGAGAGTCGAGAAGATCGCGCGCATGTTGGCCGCCTCCCCCGAGCTGATCGACGACGAGGAGTTCATGGATAGATTAACGCCGGAGGAGAGGGCCATAGCCCAAGCGCTTCAAGGCGAGATAAAAGCGCTTTTGGACGAAATATTATCCCCCTAGGATACGTGCTTTATGTAGCCGGGCCTCGGCGTGTAGGCCTCTCCGTTTCTTATCAAGAGGTCTATTATCCTCTGCACCTCCGCCGGCGGTACGCCCATCTTCTCGGCCTCGGCCTTTAAGTGATCTATCTTCACAGGCCCCTTCTCGGCCTCCTCCATCTTCTTCAGCAATTCCACGACCTTTATATAAGCCTCCCTCCGCGAGGCGGGGACGCCGGTCACAACCGCGTCTATATCTATGGCGCCCGACTCTATATCTATGCCCACCGACTTCAAGAAGGCCAAGTAAAGCCTTATGGCCCTCTCGGCGTCCTCGGCGGTGGCTATGGGCGATAGCCTCATCTTGGCCTCGGCGATTGTGAGGCGGATCAACGCCTCCAGCTGTCTGGCCGTGATCGCTATGGCGCTGCCGGGCCCTTGGTAGTGGCGCCTCATCTCGAGGTAGAACTGCCTGATCCTCTCCTTCGCCTCCTCCCCCAGCTGAGGCCTCACGTGCCTCCTGGCGTATATTATGTACTTGCGGAGGAGATCCGGCTTTATCACGTCCTTGAAGGTCTCGGGGAGGGCGCCCGTCTGGAGATCCAGTATGTGCGTGGCCACGGCCTTGTCGTAGTCCTCCTGGGGCTCGTCCCTTATGACGAATATCAAATCGAAACGGCTGAGAAGCGAGACGGGGAGGTCTATGTTCTCGGCCACGGTGCGGTTGGGGAGGTATCGGCCGAAGGCGGGGTTCGCCGCGGCCAAGACGGCGGCTCTGGCGTTGAGCGTGGCCACTATCCCGGCCTTGCTTATAGACACCGTCTGTTGCTCCATGGCCTCGTGGATGGCCACTCTGTCCTTCACGTCCATCTTGTCTATCTCGTCGATAACGGCCACGCCCTTGTCGGCCAACACCAAGGCGCCTGCCTCTAGGTAGAAATCGCCGGTCAGCTTATCCCTGACAACCGCCGCCGTTAAGCCAGCAGCCGAGGAGCCCTTGCCAGTAGTGTAGACGGCGCGCGGCGCGACTTTTGCCACGAACTTGAGCAATTGGGACTTGGCCGTGCCCGGATCGCCGATTAGCAACACGTGTATGTCCCCTCTGACTCTCACCCCATCTGGATACACGATCTCGTTCCCCCCGAAGAGGAGACATGCGACGGCCTCCTTTATCTCCTCGTGTCCGTATATAGACGGCGCGATGGACCTCACGATAAGCTCCCGCACGTCGGGCCTCCTCGATATCTCGATTATCCTCTTCTCGTCATCCTTGGTGATGTCCTCAACCAGCTCCTTGTTCGTCGACTCTATGTGTACGGCCGAAAGGAAGGAGCTGAGGACGGGCGGCTTCCCCTTCTTCAACTCGCTGAGGGCCAAGTCCAATACGCCCGTTATTGAAACGATATCACCGGGCTTCACCGTGTCGACGAGGTCGTCGAGGAGTATCACCTCGATAGATCGGGGGAGCTGGCCAGGCGGCAGCTCCTCTGGCCTCTCCTGCACGACCAGTTTCTGCCAATCTATGTATTGGGAGAGCTCCGTGACCAACACGAAGGACTTCGCAGCGCCGCAGCGCGGGCATCTAGACGGCGGCTCCACATGTCTTTCCAGCTCCTGCACCAGCTCCAGCTCATAGCCGCATTGAGTGCATCGATACAACGCCTTGTGGAGGAAGTGCTTGGGCGGCGTCTGCCTCGTGACGATGCCCTCCACCTTGATGAGGCGGCCCACGTATTCGGACCTCAACTTCCTCAACGGAATCGAATAAGGCGAGCCCCTAACGCGGAAGTAGAAGCGCTTGAGGCGCCTAGCGGTCTCGGGATCCTTCTCCTCGACGACTTCGCCCACGACGGCGTCCGCCAAAGGCAACACTTGCCTGGGCCTCTCGACCAGGAGATCGGCGAGCTCCTTGTCGTGTATCAACACATCGCTGAATTCCACCTCGAGGCTCCTCTTGTGTTGGACTATGATGTTTACGACCTCGTCCAATATCTTCTCGTTTGAGAGTATGAGGTCTTTCACCTTGTTCTTCACGGTCTCCTGCGCCAGCTCAATGGCCACACGTCTAGACCTCGCCGCTAATTTAAGAGATCCGCGGACTTGAGCTGAGGGGGGAGAGTAATCCGTAGGTAAGATCCGAGGCCTTCGGCCGCCGTTCAGAGACCTCATGAGCCGATGCGAAAAACGCGAGATGGCTTGCCTCTACGCCTGCGCGTGATAACAGATGTCAATACAACGCGATTTAGCGAGTTAGCTGAGCTCCGGCCTCTTGCCCAGGAGCGCCTCGTCGTTTTCACCGTATTAACATTCGAGTGTTTAGAGAAAGTCATTGCTAAAATATATTTTTAGTATATTAGGTATATTTTTTACATTAATAGTAATACTATATTAATTTGATAATTTTATAAATGTATATCATATATAGACTTTACTGTATACTAAAAAAGCTATATATAAAAATCTTTATAAAGGATCAAAAAACATATATCTTATGGCTCAAGTGGAAAATGCATTTCTAGCCTCTGTTCTGAGCTATTTGAAGAAGAGCATCGAACTCGGCGGTCTTCCTAAAGAGCTCTACGACTACTTATCTAAACCCAAGAGGATCCTACACGTAAACATACCGGTGAGAATGGACAATGGAACCATCGCTCTTTTCGAGGGCTACCGCGTCCAACAC
>DANS01000040.1:14739-15029 GCA_002497345.1 Thermoproteus sp. UBA157 | reverse complement strand
ACCGTCCGGGGGACCATATTTATAAACTCTCCCCTCTCCTTCTCGTGTCGAGCGATTTGGGGGGCTTGGCTCAAGAGGCTATTAAGCTCGCCGTGGAGTCCGTCTTGGGGAAAATCAAGGAGGGGAAGAAGCTATCGACGGAGGATATCTTCCTCCTATATCTGGCCACAATAAGCAGAGAACTAGGCGAAATTAGGAAGGAGGTAGCGGAGACGAACCAGAGAATAGACGTGACCTCAACGGAGCTAAGCCGAAGAATAGACGAGACAAGCAGGAGGATCGACGCGATA
>DANS01000040.1:0-14671 GCA_002497345.1 Thermoproteus sp. UBA157 | reverse complement strand
TATCGACGAGACCAACAAGAGAATTGATGGGATATACGCGCTACTTTTGGGCGTCCAGAAGCTCCTTGCGGAGATCGCGAAGACGTCAAGCGGATCCGCGCAATAGAGTAGAGGCCCTGGGCCTCCCGAGCCCGCCGCCGAGCTCCATGTTGGGCGCTTGGTTGGCCGCCCGCATCTCGGCGCTTGTCTGCAAGATTGCCGTCATAAGCCGCGAAAAGTGCGCTGGCGTGGCTCGAGGCGCCCTATAAGCGCCTTTAGCTCCGCGCTAAAGTTGCCGGCCCGCGCTTGGGCTGCGGCTCCCGCTTGGGTAAGGCCGATCCCGCCAGCGCNNCCCTCCGCCGCGATGCGCGGCTCCTAGGAACCGCTTGGCATCGCCTTGGGGCGCACGTATTTATGGTTGAGTCGAGATTGGGCGGTGGAGTGTCGGGAGATACGCTTGGAGATGCCTTGGCCGCCCAACCAAGTTAGGGCCAAGCGCTTCGTGATCTACGACGTCTTCGACCCGCCAGACGTGGGCTTCGACGAACACGTCATAAGGGTGGTCGGGAAGGTCGAGAAGCCCTTGGAGATCCCTCTAAGGGAGCTCGCCTCTAAATACCCCTGTGTGGACTTAGTCGCCCCCTTCCACTGCGTCACTGGCTGGTCCGTGGAGAGGGTAGTGTGGAGGGGCGTGCAGACCAAGGTCTTGCTGGAGGAGGCCAGGCCCTACGGCCCCTACGCCTTGGCCTGGGGAATCGACGGGTACAGCGCCTCGTTGCCCATAGAGGCCTTGATGGAAGAGACGTCTATTATCGCGTGGGCCATGGACGGCAAGCCCTTGCCCAAGAAACACGGCGCGCCGGCGAGGCTCGTGGTGCCGACGCGCTACGCGTGGAAAAGCGTCAAGTACTTCGGCGCGCTGGAAGTCGCGGAGGAGCCCGTGCCGGGCTATTGGGAGGCGCAAGGCTACTCCCTCAACGCCGATCCTTGGCGGGAGGAGAGGTTCGACTTCGGGAGGCCCCTCATGAGGAGGACCTCCTTCTAGCGCGGAGGCCCAGCCCCGCCGTCTACCGGGATCACAGCGCCGTTTACCCAGCCCGCCTCGTCCGCGAGGAGCCGCACGACGACCTCGGCGACGGCCTCCGGCGGGGCTTGGGGCGAGCCGAGGGGCGGAAGCCCCCGCCTCTCCTCAGGCTTGAAGTCCTTCGACATGCCCTAGAGAGCCTCGTCTTGAGGACGTACCAGGTGAGGAACAACGGGGGTTAGATCGAGGCGGACGTGTAGGCCCGTCCCAGGCTATACAGGACGGCCGGCGCCTTGTCTTGAGAGGTGCGGCCGGCCCGCTGGACATGGCTGGGCCGGCCCTTCAAGCTCAGAAGGGCGTGCCACCTGCTTATCAACAACGTACAACCCCGTCTCAAACTTTATTGTATCCAGTTTGTTGCGAAGTATGTTTTGCCAGTAGCCAAGATAGAAGTTTTAAAGCCGCGAGGCTGGGGTTTCCGATTTGGGTTACATTATACTAAGCTCCGCCATTATCTAGGCTTCCAAGTGTTCGAATTCATCTAAGCTCCTCCCTCCGGGCTCCTCAAGGAACAACGCGACGACTGCCCCGAGCAGAGACACGGCGCCTAGGAAGGCCAAGGTGATCCCCAGGCCCGCGGCATGTAGCAGTACTGGCACGAGGAGAGTAGCTGTCACCACCCCCATCCTCCCCGCTACTACCGTAATGCCCGACGTCAAGCCCCTCACCGGCGTCGGGAACAGCTCAACACCCCAGAAGCCAACCACCGTGCCGGGGCCCGCCGCGGCCATCAAGCCGTAGAGGCCAAATAGGATAAGGGCAAGAATAACGTCGCGCATCCCGTAGATCGCGGCGAGCATTACCGCCGCTCCCATCCCCGCGAAGCCCAAGGCTTGGAGCGCCCTCCTCCCCAATCTGTCCACGAGCAAGGCCACGATCAAGTTGCCGGGCATCACAAAGGCGGAGAAAACGACTAGCTGGTATAAGGCGCCGTCGACGCCTAGGCTTTCCGCCATCACATTAGGACCGAAGAACACCATTGCGTAAGCCGCGACGTCGTATAGGAACCAGGCCAAGGAGGCGAGAAGGAGGGGGACAACTACCCTGTTCCAATCAACGCGGAGCCTCGGAGCCACCCCTACTTCAACTCCGTATTTCTCCCTCAGCTCTTCGACGTCGTTTTTAATGTAGAGCAGGTAGCGGGGAGTCTCGGGGAACTTCCTCCTTACGTAAACCACCAAAAGCGCCGGCGCGGCGCTGAGGGCGAGGACGACCCGCCAAGACAAGCCGGGCTCCAACCCCGGCGTTAAAAGGAGTGCGGCGGCGGACGCCACAGCGCCTAGACTCCACATGAGGCCCCCGGAAATGGCCATTAGCTTCCCCCTATCGCGCCTGTTGGCATATTCGGCGTTGATCAACGGGGAGAAGACGTAGTCGGCCCCAATCCCTACGCCCAAGATAAACCTAGCCGCGGCTAGTTCAGCTGGAGTTGATGCGAAGGCCTGGGCCAATGCCCCCAGCGCCATGACGCCGACATCAACGCCGTAGTATTTCTTCCTCCCACGCCTTGCCAGTTGGCCGAATAGGACAGCGCCGACTAAACGTATATGCCATCCCAGAAGGTGTAGTAGGGGACGGCCCTGAGCTGGCCCGCGAAGAACCTAGACGCCATTACTGGGATTACGGCCAGCGAGTCGGCGCCGGCGAGGTATGTCTCTAATGGTATCGGCCCCTCCCTCGTCATAAGGTTAACTATCATCCCCCTCTTCTTGTCCAGTAGCCTCCAGCCCAAGATCCCGTGCTCACTTGGCCTCTTCGCCGTCAGCAAAGTCGCCAACACAGACACAGTTACCGTAGGGAAGACCGACTCTATCTTTTCCGGCTTGACGCTGAGCTCTAAGTCCTTGGCGATATTCC
Organism: Thermoproteus sp. UBA157; assembly: GCA_002497345.1. GTDB lineage: Archaea > Thermoproteota > Thermoprotei > Thermoproteales > Thermoproteaceae > Thermoproteus. The sequence goes on along the minus strand of DANS01000040.1, from coordinate 11,751 downwards.
AGCCCAAACCAATAACCAAGGCCAGCTTATCCCTGCGAACTATGCCGCCGAGATCCCTCCTGTCCTCCCTAAGCGCAGACTTAATTTCCCTTGATATATCATAAAGATCCACGCCCTGTGGGGGTGAAAATAGCCAAAAATTTAATTTATTAATGCTATAGCTGTTGCTCCCAACACAGGTTCGGCCGGTTATAGAACCGAAATATGAAACCTAGCGATGGATATGCCAAATTCGATGTTCCAGATTATGCGGCTGGGATATGGCTGATGGGCCCGCCGGCTACCTTGGCTACAGAATAAGAGCCGAGCTAGCCCGACGCCGTTCCAGATTCCGGAAGCGCCTCGTCGCTTCGTTCTAGAACGTCGTGTGCCGATGAGAAGGGGCGCCGGGAAAAGACAGCGTTGGGGAGGGCGGGATCGGTTGCGGCGTCGTCATGCCCCTACGCAGATGGCCTTGTTCTAAGGAAAAGCTACTGTCAGCGAAGTGGATACCAACACACCACCTCGGCATTATAGGGCTCCCCCCGACCGGGTCTCGGAGCCCTAGGTCGGCTCTGGCCCTTAGAGCGCCAACTGAAGGGTCGCCGGCCTCCTTAGTTCCCCTGCCTTGAAGGGGTCTGAACCGCTGCACTGAGACAAGGCAGGCGCTGGCCCCTCTCGGCTTTTGATTTTCATGGAGCTATCCGCTTAGAAACGGCGGCGGAAATGTGCTACCGCGTAATCTTAGCTACGTAGGGGGTTAAGACGGCGGAGGTCTCCGTGGCTGTTAGGATCCCAGCTCCGCCGTTAGCCTCAGTACGGCATTGACGAGTCTCTTGATATCGCTTTCGACAAATTCTAGGGCTGGGTATCTACTGAAAACCCCGCTCTTATCAAGGCCGTTATACTGAAACTCATGCAGGTTTATAGCCACGTTTGTCAAATCTACCAGTTCAATGCCGGCAGCCTCCTCCAACAATTTGGCCGCCGCCAGCATATAACCAGTGGGCATGAAGGCTATTATAAAATCGGCGAGGCTGACCCTCCTCCCCTCTCTCGTCGCCCTAACCCCCTTAAAACGCTCGGCTAGTACATTGCCGTGATCTACGGCTATGGCGGCTAGCAAGGCCTTCCACGCCTGGAACGCCTTCCCGGCCGCGTTTCTATAAAGGCCTTGTTCGAGAAACCTCAGCGCCAGCTCCGCCTCATACTTGGCCTCCAGGAGCCTCCCCCTTTTATAGCCCGCGGGATCTTTCCAAGGTTTTGAAAGCTCCAGCACAACTGGCCCAGCGCCTTCACATATAAGTGTAGTATCTCAAGACCAATAACTCCAGCCCACGAGGTTCCTTCGTATTCTCTTTGGGCTTTACAAAATGCCTCTTTTCCAGCCGGTGTTCAATCCGCCGTGTTTTATCGGGCTATAATAGTGAGAGACTATGTTGTTGACGCGAAGGGCGCGGCGTATATGCGAGACGGGGGCCTGAGTAGTTTAAAAAATCCTTTCGATGAGGAGATATGAGAATCCGGATTAGGGACTTGCCAGAGGGGGTTATCGTCCCCCCTCCCCGAGGTGGAGGCCTTCGCCGCGAGGAAAGGCGGAGAGGCGTACGTCTATAAAGACCAGTGCCCGCACGCCTTCTGCAACTTCACCACTTCTGGACAACTGGAGGGAGATCACATAGTCTGTACGTGCCACTGGGCTAGGTTCGACTTGAGGACGGGCGCCTCCCTAACGCCGGAGCTCACAGCAGAGCCGCTGAGGAGGGTAAGCTACAGGGTCGAGGGGGAGGAGATCGTGCTCGCCTGACTTTCACCCAATACCTCTCCGCGTCCTTAATCGCGGCGCTCCTGCGCCGCGCCTCCTCGAACTCCGCCGGGGTGTAGGGGAAGACCTCCACCCACTTCTCCAGCCCCAGCCTCAGCCAGACCCGGGCCGCTAGATCCAAGCGATCGAGCCACCTCATCTCCTCGAAATCCGGCGAGACGACCACCAGATCTATATCGCTGGAATTGAACACAGTTGCGATAGGTTTACGTGATGGAGAAATCCAGGTCCGCTCGGCGAGATGCCGCTGAGATGAATGGGATACGGCGGCGGGCGTGGAGACCGCGCCGGGGCCGGCTTAGGGGATGACCGAGGCGCCTAGGTGTTCTAAGTAGAGCTTCGCCTCTTCGTACACGTTGTCTAGGACATAGGCCAAGTGGTTACCTAGGCCCGCCTTCACTACGTCGTATCCGGAGCCTTTGGCCAGCTCGACGGCTATTTGGGTGCTACAAGTCTCTACCCTCTCCGCCTCGGCGGTGACCCCCTTCAGCAGAAGGGCCTTTTTCAAATCTTCCGAAACTCTGAGGAGGGTTACCGGCCTTCCAGGCTTAACGGCTACTCTCAAAGCCGCGCGGCCCCAGCCGGCAAGAGAGGCAAGGCAGAGGTGATTTCAGCGATGCTAGGCCGCAGTGGAGCTGGCGACGCCTCGTTCTGCGTACAAGGAGCCACCTCTTGGGCTGTAGAGAGTTCCTTTACTAGTTTGTGAGCAATAAAATTTCTAGGCGGCTGTGACAAGCTGGACGTGACGTCGTCTAGCTTTATGACGGTAATGAGCTTTTGGCAGAGCTACGAACTACTAGAAGCGTTGAAAGGTTGGAGAAAAATCCTGTAGGCGCCTTTCTCGAACCTGGTTGCTTGGCTGTAGAATAGATATTAACACGGTGTACGTTTTAAGTCGTGGATAGCGACAGGGCTTGGAGGATCCTCAGAGAGCTTAGGCGTGCGTTGGGGGTAATGGAGCGGATCTTGGAGAGGCCTGTAGAGGAGTTCTTGGAAGACGACGAGGCTGTCTACGCTCTGAGATATGCTGTCGTGGAGTTCGTAGAGGCCGCGGCCCAGCTGGGCATAGTCTTGACACGCAGACAAGGCGCTAGGCCCGGCAGCTACGGGGAGGTTTTCGAAATGCTCGGCGACCTAAACATAATACCACGCGAGCTGGCCCTGGAAATGAGGAGGCTGGTCTCCCTAAGGAATTTAATTGTACACAGATATTGGGAAGTGGACGACCGCAGGATATACTCAGAGTTAAAGGCCTCAGGCCTCGCCTTGCTAAGGAGGTTTGTTGAGGCGGCCGAGGGCTATGTCGATAAGGTGGTTTGAGCTGGACGACGAGGAGAGGCGGCGGGTTGCGGAGAGGCTGAAGGCCGAGCTTCTCGGCGAGGAGGCCGTCGCGCTCGCCTTCCTTTTCGGCAGCTTTCTGGAGGGGGGTCCTTTTAGGGACGTGGACGTGGCGGTGTACCTCGCCCGCGACTTGGACATGTTGGAGGCGCGGGTGTACGCCGACGACCTCGCCTCGCGCCTCTCTAGGGCAATAGGCCTGCCGGTAGACGTCGTGGTGTTGAACTACGCCCCGGGGTGGCTGAGGAGGAGGGCGTTGCGGGGGGTTGAGCTGGTGGTCAGGGACGAGTTCCTCTTCGCCGCCTTGTGGGCCAACGTACTGGACGAGGAGCTGGGCCTAGCTCTCCACAGCCGTTAAGCTCTGCCGCGGCTGCCTTCCCGCCGCATAAGCCGGGAGAGGTGGCGCCACCGGCTCGACAAGGCTGAAGACGATTTGGCCGCAATTGAGCTGTTGTTACAAGCCGACAGGCGCGCCAGAGCCCGCTATTTGGCCCAGCAAGCCGCTGAGAAGGCCTTGCTAATTAAGGGGGATACGAGAGGGTTCACAGCGTTTACCCGCCGCGGAGATGGCCGACACACCGGCAGAGGTGCTCAAGGCGGGAGCCCTTCTCGACAGGCACTACGTCCCATCCCGCTACCTGTGCTCCCGGCTCTCGGGATCGCCTTGCAGAAGGCTTGGGGCGGCATCGGATGCGGGGATCGTATTGAGTCAAGGCGCCTAGCCCTCTCGATGCGGTGGGTGTGAGGCGCGTACATGCGCACAGACGCGGCTTGCGTTGTAGTGTTCGGCTCGTGGGCAGGAGGGGGATTGGAGCAATGTGGATATAGCCGCCCGCCTACACCACGTGCTATAAAAAATTGGAGTTAAAGCCACGGCTCCCGGCGATGAGCGGTTGGGCCTCATCGAATTTATCAACGCGGCGTACCGAGCCCCTGGAGAATCCCCGGTTAAGGGTGGTATAGTTGCTTAGGGGGAGGACGAGGGGTTAAACCCCTTAGCGACATGCGGCCCCTTCTCGGCAGTTGTGCGCGCCTATTCGCGTCAGAAGACATAAGCGCGTGGCCTTAGAGAAAAACAACGGGCGACAAGAAGAGGGTGATAAAAAATTATATTGAAAATAGGCTTCCCGTCGAACTGCGATATGTAGTAGTCGTTTTTATCGGTTAGCCGCACCAGCGTGGGCGCTATGTCCGCCAGCTTTGGCCCCGAGTAGGGCGAGGTCTCCACGACCACGCCTTCGGCACGCCCGGCCCTCTGATTATGAGGGGTATGTTCTGAACGAGCCAGCCGGTCCCTCCGTGGCCTGCCTTAACCTTGCCGGATGCCCCGGCCAAGAGGACGAAGATATCCGGCCCTGTGGACGTGGTCATGGTCTTAAGCAGTTGGAGGTAGACGTAGCTCTCGCCGTCTTTCACCGGCACGTAGTTTTCGACGATTTTTCCGCCTAGATCAAACCTTGTAGTAGACGGCGGTACGCCTCCTTGATCCAGAGGACGGCCTCGAGCCTCACGCATTCAATTCGCCGTAGGTATATAGGCCTCACGGGAGCCCTCTGCGCGGGATAGCGCCCGACGGGCCGCATCGGCGTCTTGGGGCTCGCGATGGCTTTCGGAATTTTTGTTGCCGTCTGCGAGCGGAGGCCTCGCAAACGTTTGGGCAAATACGTCGACGCGGATCGACAAGGTTTCGCGCGAGCGCTACGACGTGTAAGAGCGCGAACCGACGCGAGAGGCTCTATCTCGCTTGTTGCACATGTCGGCGATACGCCTTGATTAGGTATGGTCAACACGCCCGCGTGCCGTCTTTCACAACGCACGCCCACCGCGTCTTCAACCTGCCCATTACCTCCAACGCGTCCTGGCGTCACGTAGGGCGTTCCCTCGACCGCATGCGCCTCTATCGCCTCGTTCGCATCGGCTTTCTCCAAATCGTGCAGAAGGACCGCCCCCACGAACTCGCCTTGGTCGTTGACGGCGGGCAGGCCCATGAGGTGGTTCGCGAGCATCCTCTCCACGACCGCCGCGACCCTCTCCTTGATGTAGGCCTTCAAGTCGACCAGCTCGGCGTCTTAGACCCTCAACGTTCTGAGCACGGGCGATTAGTACTCAGCTCTATGCGCTGGGGAGTCCCTTCTGGTCTCCACTTGCGATTGGAATATCGAGTAGCCCCACGACGTCAAGTACGAAAGCGCCGTCGCGATCATGGCGGCCGGCAACAGCTCGGGGGAGCCCGTCATCTCCACCACCATGGCCATCACCGAGAGGGGCACCTTGCCGGCGGCCGCGAAGAACGAGGCCATGCCGACGATCACGAAGGGCGCCAGCGAGGGGACCAGTTGGTGGTAGAAGTGCCGAAACAGGAGGCCCAAATCGGCGCCCACGAAAGCCCCTATGAAGAGCCCAGGCACGAACACGCCGCCGCTTCCGCCGGATCCTATGGAGAAAGACGTCGCGAGTATTTTCAAAAACGGGAGCAAGGCCAACAACAACAAGGGCGGCAACAACGGCGAGTAGAACGCGTCGATTTTGCCGTGCATTATCAAGCTTATCCAGCCGTCTCCCTCGCCCAACACCTCGGGCGCCATCAGCCCCAACAGCCCAGTCGCGAGCCCTCCGAGGAGCGGCTTGAAGTGGTCGCGGATCTTGAGCTTCTTGAAGTAGCCGTTAAGGCCGTAGAACGCCTTTACGTAGAGGATCGCCATGGGCCCGTTTATGAGGCCCAACAGAGCGAATATGGGCAAGCTCTGGGGGTTGAACTGCCCGGGGTATGCCCCGAATATGGGGCCGTATCCGAAAAACGCGCCGAAGATCGCGTAGCCTACCGCGGCCGCTACGATGGCGGGGTAGAGCACCTCGGCCTCGATATCTCTCCTATAAAGTATCTCGGCCGCCAACAGCGCGCCCCCGAAAGGCGCCTTGAATATGGAGCCTATCCCAGCGCCTATGCCTATCGCGACCATCCTTCTCCTATCTTCGGGAGATAGCTTGAAGAGGTCGGCCGACAAGGAGCCTATGCCGGCCGAGAACAGCGCCGTGGGGCCCTCACTGCCCGCGCTGCCGCCCGACCCTATAGTTATGGCCGACGCCAGCACCTTGACGGGGACCACGACCCACCGTATCTTGCCCTGTAGGTAGTGGTACGCCCTAATTACAGCATCTGTTCCGTGGCCCTCGGCCTCGGGGGCGAACGTGTACACCAAAAAGCCCGATATCAGCCCCCCTATTGCCGTCGCGGCTGGGACGAGGAGGTAGTTGCCCATGTTGGGCCGGAAATCCAAGCTGCCCCCCTCTCCGAGAGCTCTCGGCACGGCCATGCCCACGAGCTCCCGCATGAATACGTCCTCGAAGAGCCTCGTCAACGTGTAGAACACAACAGCGGCGAGCCCGGCGATTACTCCGGCCACGACGCCCAGGAGGAGCCACTTCTCAAAGTAGCTAAGCCCTCTGAGGCTCGCCATGGGGCTAGTATGTCGTCTTGATTTAAGTATTGAAGGGAGCCAAAGGGCGGAGACCTCGGCGATCGGCCCAAGAGCCTAGACCCTCTTGGGCCTATAGCTGTGGGCGTGGCTCGGGTCGTAGACGGAGCTCCTCGGCACCTCCCTCGGCCCCGCGGATTCGCCGACTATTATCACGGCGTCTTTCACTATCCTCTCCTCCTTCACCCTCTGGGCTATATCGCCCAAGGTTCCCTTGACGATCTTCTGGTCGGGCCATGTGGCCTTGTACACCACAGCGACGGGCGTGTCGATGGGCAACCCGCCTTCTGAGAGTTCCCTCACCACCTTGTCGATTACGTGGACGCCCGTATATATAACGGCGACGGCCCCCGTCGAGAGCATGAACTTGGCCACGTCTCTCAGATCCCCCCTCATGGGCACCCTCGCCGAGGCCCTAGTTATGACCACGTGTTGCGCCCTCTTCGGCACAGTCAGCTCTATGCGTAGCTGAGCGGCGGCGGCCAGCGCGGCGGTGACGCCCGGCACTATTTCATAGGGTATGCCCGCTACTTCCAGCGGTATCGCCTCCTCCCACAAAGCGCCGTATATGGAGGGGTCGCCCGATTTCAGGCGCGCCACGAGCTTCCCCTCCAGCGCCTTGTTGATCAATATCCCCACTATCTCCTCGGTGATGAGCGAGGCGCTGTTGTAAACCTCGGCGTCCGGCCTCGCCCATTTCAACACGTCAGGGTTGACGAGGGATCCGGCGTAGACCACCACGTCGGCTTGTTGTAAATAGCGCATCCCCTTGACGGTTANNGCCCCTATGAAGACCACCTTGCCTATCGCCATATATACGCCGTGGTGAAGTAGTCCTCCCACGCGATGACGCCCGCCACCGCCTCCCCCTCCATGTAGCACCTCCTCGCCGCGAGGCCCCTCCCCGCCATGAGCTTGTTCACCAGCTCTAGCCGGGCAGCCCTCGCGGAAGCCGCCTTCGGCGGCCGAGGAGGCCGTCTCCGGGCGCGGCCCTGCTCCGAGAGCCGAACGGCGACCCGGAGCCCGTGCCCGGGGCGCCCGGAGAGCAGAAAGGGGCGCCATGCGGGCGCTCAATCGCTCAGCTTAACCGCTTTGCTCCTTCTCGCGAGTTTTTGAAAGCCTTGGGGGCCCACCACGTGGAGCTCCACCGGCGCGTAGAGCGGGAGGCCGAGCTCCTCCGCCCTTTGGAGTACCCCCTCTATTAGGACAACTGCCTCTTCGCGGCTGGGCTCTTCCGGGAGGACCACGGCGATGTCGATATCGCTTAATGCCGTTAGGCGGCCCTCGGCGGCGCCTCCGACGACGTATACCTCTGCGTCGGGCCTCACCTCCTTGACCGCCCTTGCCACAATAGCCGCGAGCTCCCTCCACCGGGCCAGGGCTTTGAGTAATATATCAGTCATAATCGCCGAAGACGCTTCTCTCGATTCTCTTGGCTAATTCCACGATGCTTCTCGCCGCGTTTAGCAACGCCGCCGCTTGTTCCTTGGAGTACTGAAAGGCTCCGTACACCGACCGCGTATGGGCCTCCTCCAGCTCGGCCAGAATCCTCTTGTTCTTCTTGGCGAAGTCCATCACCTCCTCCGCCAAGGTCCTCAGCCCCTTCTCCTCCAGCGCGTAGGCCAAGAGCCCTATCAACGACCTGACGTCGTGGCCGCGCCATTCCTCGCCGGTGATCCTGAAGAGGAGGCTTTTGAGATACAGCTGAGCGGCGTATTCTGCGTGGAGGGCGGCCAAGTCGTACTCGCCTTCTTTCAGCAACCTCTCGGCTAGCTGGAGCATTGAAAGGGCTCGCCTTCTCAACAACGCGGGGTATTCGCCGCTCATAAAAACGCATCATCGCACAATCGTTGCAAGCGACAGATCTCCTCGGCAACAAGATCCGGCCTAATTATCAAGCTCTTCACATGAGAGTATTAGGCATTATTTATAACAACCGCTGCCCATCACGGCTTCCGCCGAGGGGCAAGTACGGGCGATCCAAGGCCCTCCATCTCGACGCGGGGAAGCGCACGTCGGCTTTACCATTCCTACGAGTCCTCCATAGGTTCGCTACAATCGACTTGGACTTTACCTCCTCCTACCTCAACGCGGGTCGCCCCATAGAGTCTTCACGCGCGGCTCCAAGACGGTGGAGCTTCAAGACGTCGCACGCGTTCCGCCACAACGCAGAACACGAGGAGATCGAGCGGCGCTGAGTCGTTTCAGCGCGGCGGGGTCCCGCACCGAGAGCGCTTGAACGGCCTCTGGGCTAAGCCTCCGTGCAGACGGAGCCGAGCCTCTCCGCCCTGTATTTCCTATAGGCCGCCGCGATGGCGGCCCCCGCCGTCAGCGCGGCCAAGCTGGCCACGACGGGCTGTAGCCTTATTCCGAGGGGGGCGTAGTTCAACGCGAGGCCCACCAGGGGCACCGCCGCTAGGCTAAGCCCTATCGACAAGGCGAGCCTCTCCAAGGGCGTCAGCTCTCCCGCCTTGGGGTAAAGCGCCTCGATTATCGCGTAGCCCGGCAGATACAACACGAAGAGAGCTCCCAGGACGTACCTCAGATAGACCACGGGCGAGGCCTCGACGAACAACGCCAGCAAAGCCGCCGCGGCGACCAGCGCCAAGACGGCCCAGAGCCAAGCCCCGCCAGGCCCCAGCAGATACTCGCCGAAGGTCCCGGCGCCCGACTCCACGGCGTATTTCCCCCTCTTGACCTCCAACATCAGCTCATATGCCGCTTCGTACAGCGATTTGCCCGTCCTCCTGCTCAGCTCCTCGGCCGCCTCCCTGACGGTGACGCACTCGTCCACGAGAGGGCCGCCCCGCGGCTTTATAAAATATCCGCCGCTACGGCTCGCGGGCCACCTCGTATATCTTAAATAAACCGTCTCTGATCAATCTGACGTCTACCTTTGTTCCGTTGCACGCGCTCTGCCATCTGGTCGAGTTGGCGGCGCTCGTCGTGATTATATATACGCTGGAGACGTTCAGCCTCGCCATCAGCTCGCAAGCATCGCCGACGGTGGGCTCCACGTCGTACCATATAAGCGTCCACGGCTCGGGGTTCCGCATGGCGAGGTGGACCCATCTGGCCACGTAGCTCTGCGCGATCACGGGCGTCCCTGAGTTCAGCTCGGGTATAGAAGCGGCGAGGTCGTAGAGGCCCCACAGGTAGTTGATGGTCGTAGGGCTCGGCTCGAATCCCGGCGGGAACTCTGTTAAGGATAACACGTATTTGCTTAGATAGACGGGCTGTAGTATATACGGCAAGCCCAACATGGCGACCAAGATCAGATAAGCCGCCGCGAACCTCGTATTGCCGAGGGACGCCAGGCCGGCCACAGCCAGCGGCATCACGAGCGGGGCGGCCCCTATGAGGAACCTGTACCAAACCGTCACCGAGGTGTAGGGCGCTATCAAGGGCGAGACCCCTGCGATGAATAAAGCCGCCAAAGCCGCCTTCAGATACGTCCTGCCCGGCTTGGCCAAGGCGATGTAGGCCAGCGGAAGGGTTAACCCAAACCCGGCTGCTAGGTACGAGATGACCGCGGCGGCCGTGGACAGATAGTTCGAGTACGCCACTATGCCCGGAGGCGCGGCGCCCACGTATGGATTTGGCGTGTAGAGCCCTCTCCAGTACCACAACAGAAGCGCCGTGACGGCCGCGAGCGCCGCTGCGTAGGAGGCCGCCTCCCCGGCCGCCCTCCAAGACAGCGACTCGGCGAGGAGGACGAGGGCCAACACGAAGGCGACGAAGGCCGCGACCTCGTGGGCCAAGGCCATCAACACCAGAAGCGCTGACGACAAAGCCGCGTTTCTCATGCCCTTGCCCCCTCTAGGCTCCAGATACGCCAAGGCCGCCAACATCAGCACGGAGCCCAGGAGCTGCCTCTGGTAGTCCCAAGATATTCTCAAGTTCAATATGTAGAGCGAGGAAGCCACGGCGGCTATCAGCGCGTATCTGCGCGACAGCCCGAGGGCGCTCCTTGAAAAATACGCCGAGCTTGCGGCCAGCGCTCCGAAGGCAACGGGCGGGTAGAGCTTAAACGTCGGCCAGACGCCCGCGACCCGAGCAGGCAACGCCAAGAGGAGGTCCAGCAATGGGGGTATATCCCTCATTCCGCCCATCCAGTAATACGCCTTGAAGGGGTCCAAAGACGTGAGGAAGTCCTCCAGATGGGCCATGTACTCAACGGTGTCCCACCCGATGGGCCACGGCCACCACAAGAGCTCGGGGATAAGCCTTAGGGCGAAGCCTATAGCAAATGCCGTTAGCAAGTAATGCCTCTCGAGGAGGCCGACGATCGCCGGCGGCCAGCGCTTGAGCGCGACGAGGACCTCGGCCCAAGTGGGCGCCCCCGCGGCCGACAAGGGCCTGCCGGCAATGCTGTGTAGGGCCACGGCGGCGAAGCCGACGATCGCGCCAGGGATTATCAGCGTTGCGAGACCCCACGACGCCGCGCTCGTGATCCCGCCGCCTACAGGGGGCACGAGGAAGCGCATCTGGATCATCGTGGCGGCCAACGACCCCAACCTGCCCACAGCTATCAACCCCAACGACGCCGCGTCCAGGGCCAACGTCGAGGCGATGGCCGCATCTCGGCAGAACTTTCGGAGGTCGAGGAAAACGCCGAGTCCTGCGCTTATGGAGATGAGCCACAAAAGGTAGTCGCACGGGACCAGATCGCTTGGGCGCGAGGAGAGACAGAGGGCTAGCGGGATTATCAAAACAACGCCGAGGCCCACGAGGGCGAGCCTCAGCCTCTCCAACAAGAGGGCCGTCATATGCTCCTCCGGCCTGCCGCCACAGCGGCCTTAAGGGCGAGGCCTCCGCGCGGCCGTCGTCGTATATCGCGCGCCACGAAGGCGGCATTTTCGGCATCGGCGCGGCTCATGCCGCTCGATATGATTGCTTTTAAAACATTTACGAGGGCCTACGCCTCGGCCGCTCCCAAGCGGCTCGGGAACGAGCGCGGATGGGACGAGGCGTTGAGCGGGGGCTCCCGCAAGGCTGCGGACCTAAAGGAGGGGTCGAGGCGCGTTGCGAATCGGCGATGTCCCGCGTTGGAAACGCCGGATTTCTCCGCAGTTGGGCCTCCGGCGTTGGGCGCCGGAGCGCCGCCGATGCCGCGTTGCGAACGCGCGCCGA
>DANS01000022.1 GCA_002497345.1 Thermoproteus sp. UBA157 | reverse complement strand
GCAAAACATACACGGGATTTTCCGCATCACCGCTGGCAAGTAAAACATCGCCAATATGGGATGAGCGCAACCCTATCGTCTAAATAATTTAGCAACGTCGCGGGCTACCTCGACGATCTCTAACGCCAAGGGCATATACTCGGCCAACTCGCCCAAACTCCCCCTCTCTATCTTCAGTTTGCCCAAGGGCACAGCCGCGAAAGGCGATAAACGGCCCTCCAATATCTTAAACAGGTCATCGTAGCGCGCAGATAGGGCGTATGAGGCATAGAGCCTTCCCCTCAACAGCTTGGCCTCCACGCATCTGCCCGCCTCGAACTTGAAGAGCAGAGTTATCTCGCCGCCCACCTCTTGCGGAGCCTCTATGGCGGTGATCGAGAGCTCCGGCGGCGCTTTAATGTTTATCAAACGCTTGCAGACCTCAGCGGCCCACTCTTGAGTCGGCAGAAAGCTCATAACCTCTCCAAGGCGTATTTGACCGCATCCTCGGCGCTTTCCGCCTTGACTACCGCCATGAAGCCCGACTGGTGTCTGAACACCACCCGATCTCCCGTCAACTCCCTGAAGTCTATTCTGTCCTTATGCCTATCGGGACGCCATAGAGAATATGCGCCTGGGTTTCTTAAGTCCCTAACGGCGATTATTACGGGCTCCTCCTCCCGTATAATCGAGAGGTCCAGAAGCGCGTTCCACAAGGCAGTAGGGGGCACGTTGTCGTCTACGGCGATGGCTTTAACGGCGCCCTCAACTAGGGCGTATTGCCCCCTCTCGACAATTCTGACAGCCCTTATATTTTCTTCGAAGTATTTCGAGAGGCCTTTGGCCACGTATTGGCTCAACTGCGGCACTGCCAAAATAGCGTGCGTGGTGAAGTCGATCCCGAACCCGACCTTGTACGCGTCTTGGCTTAAGACCACAGAGATCACGTCGCCTCGCGCGGCGCGCCTCATGAGCACTAGCTGGGCCAACGTGCGGGGATAGCGCTCTGGATCGATGTCAATGGAAGTCGATATTGCGTATGCCTTGGAATACTCGGCGAAGTCCTCTACGTCGAAGTCGGAGGTTGCCGCCTCGGCCACCAACTCAAGGAACTTGACGTCTTCGTGCCTCCCTCTGATAGTCATGCCGAAATACGCCGAGAGGCCTTGGTTCAACGAGGCGCCGTAGAGCCCCAGCCACCTTTTAGCCGCCATAGCGCCGAACCTGTCCACGAGGTCCGCCGCCGTGAACAATACGGAGATCCGAGGCCTGGGCGTCAGCCTCAGCGCCTCGACCGTCTGCATTAGAGATGAGGGGAGCTTAACGTATTCCGGCTCGCCGTTGGGGGCATGGTGGTCCAGAACCGCTACATTGTAACGCTTGAGCTCGCCGTAATGCCTATAGCCTATATCGGCATATATCACGGGGCGGCCGCTCTTTGCCACCTCGAGCAATTCCTCCAGCTGCCCCAGTCTGTAGATCGCCTCAGCGCCGGCCTTGTAGAGCAATGCGGCGGCTATAGTATCGTCTGCGTGGGCCGTGCCGCTGTGTACCACCACGGCGAAGCGTCCTCCGGCTATTATCCTCCTCGCAGCCTCGACCTCCTCCTTATATCTTGCAACGATATCCACGCGTGCCTCGAATTCCCTAATTAAGCTTCCTCCACGCCGAAGGTCTGCATCTTCCTCAGCTCATCCAGCACTTCGCCCAGCTTGGCCATCACGTCTAGGTTGTTCTGTTTAATGACGGGCGGTAGCTCGTTCAGCCTCTGGACCCCCCTGGCTATTTCGTCCAGCGATGTTTTTATATCGTCTAGCTTAGCCGATATTAGGTAAAGAGAAGCTATCAAGAGCTCGTCAGAGCCTAGCCGCTTCCCCTTTGCCAGCTTTTCTAAGACAGGAGAGGCCGCGCTCTTTATAAGCGAGTCGAGCCTACCCCTCATCTCCTCGTCCATATAGAGTAAGTGCCTAAGAATTATTAACTATACCGCTTAATTTTTCAGCCCCTTAAGTCGAGCTCCACACCTCGTTCCCTCAAAGCGTCTATAACGGCGCGCCTCACATCGCCCTTTAAGCTCTTCTTGTAAATAACGACGACCTTCGGCATATCGACGTGTTTCATCAAGGCCGTCAGCGCCAAATCGGCCGTGGCTATATCTTTATGTATTATGTGTCCGACGTCGACCCCGTCAAAGACCTCTCGTTTCAAGAGCGAGTAATGCAAATCGCCAACAGACATCGCCACGGGCATCCCCGACGGCTTGAACTCGGCAAGCCCCTCAAGGGCTGAGGCCAACGCCCTCAACGCCCTCTCGTCCGCCCACTCTCTCTCCGTGCTTCCGACTTCTATGAAGGTAACGCTGATCCGTTCAGTGTTTGGCCCATGGTGAGTCGCCTCGAGCTCGCAGTCGTAGCCCTCAGGCCTTTCCTCGCACACGCGTCTGAAAAGCCAAGATTTGAGGCTCGCGTGGGCCACCGAAAGCGATGGCGGCGTGCCGGGAGTATGAGCCGTTAACATGGGGCGCGGCCTCGCCATTTCGTGCCGAGACGGCACGACTAGGTGCTCCACGCCCAGTCCCCTTAGTTCGCTCTCGGGCGGGACGTCGGTAGAATCGCCGTTGTGCACCACGGCCAGAAGCTCGCCGCGTTTGGCCAAGGCGAAGGCGGCGCCGCCCGTCGAGGTCTCCAAGCCTAGGATCCTCGCGACGCCTTTGGCAACTGGATCTCTCGATATGGCCAGCGCTATCACGGCGTCAAGACCGCCCTGCCGAGGACTCTCCCAGCCTCCATGTCCTCATGTGCCTTGATCGCCTCATGTAGTTTGTACTCTGTATATATCGGCTTGAGGAGCCCCCTCCTCAACAAGTCAAGTCCTTCGTATACGTCCCAGGGCTTATAGGCCATGTGGCCCAACACGGCTATCTGCCTAAGGATTATCAGCGCAGGGCTCAGAACAGCCCTTTCGCCTGTGACGTTTCCGATCAACACGACCACGCCGTTTCTTTTGGCCAGCCTTATGGAGCTCTCCAACGTGGGGGATCCGACCGTGTCGAAGACCACATCGAAATCCTTCATGCCCTCTTGATATATTCCTATGCCCAAGGAGCTATAGGCCTTGGCCTTCTCGGTGGATCTCGTGGATATATACACATCGCCTCCCCTGAGCCTCGCGACTTGCGCCAAATAGAGCCCGGTCCCGCCTCCGCCCACCACAAGCACCTTTTTGCCGTCCACGTCCACCCTCCTCACGGCAGCTATGGCGGTTGGCACCACGTCGGTTGCCAAGACGGCCTCCCGCGGGTCGATCCCGTGAAACGGGAACACGAAATTTGAGGGGACCACAACGTACTCCGAGTAAGTGCCGTCTCTATGCTCGCCTAGATACTGCGCGTTTCTGCAGAGGTTCTCGAAACCTCTTCTGCAGTAGTCGCACGTCCCGTCGTAGAGAGCAGGCGCTAGGAAGACTCTCTGCCCCACTAGATCCCTCTCGACGCCCGGCCCTACGTCCTCGACCTTTCCGACCCCCTCGTGGCCCGGTATCACGGGGGGCTTAACGTGGGGAAACGCGCCCTTCCTGACCACGAGATCCCTCCCGCAGACGCCGGCCGCCTCGATCTTGACTAGGACTTCCCCTTTTCCAGGTCTCGGATCTTCGAGATCCTCCAGCCTAAGGGCATCGCGCGGGCTGCCGAATTTGACCAACCTCACCGCCTTCATATAATCCGACGCGCGCTGGGCTTAAAATCAATTGCAAGAACAACGCCTTTCTGCTTTGGCCTTTGCTAAGGCCTCGGAAGGCGGTAGGCCGCTCGCCACGTATACCTCGAAGTCGTACTCGGTAGTGTATCCCATCCTCCTCAGCTCAACGGCTGCCGTGAACACATCCCAATCGTTATCATAAATAAGCTTTGCTATTTTGTTCAACTCCATCAGAGGTCCCGGCCTGAAGCGCAAGAATACGGGCGTGAACACGTCCAAGTACGCCCGCCTCGAGTTGCCCCTTATGGGGACCTCCCCGACCATCCCCTTTAGGGCTTTGAGCACGTTCGCGGAGGCCTCGGTCGTGCAATTAGATGTTAGTCTCTCCAACAACGCCAGGTCCTGGGGCTCGAAGGCGTAATAGCCCAGGAAGCCTCCGTTGGACGCGATGAGGGCGGCTCTTTTGACCAAGTAATCCCTGCTCAATTCGCCATCGGCGCCTAGGCCGACCACGGCCACCTCGACGTCAGCCCCTAGCTCCTCGGCCCTCTTCAACACGGCCAGCGAATAGGAGTCGGCTAGGGGCGAGTGGAGATCCGGCTCGCAGCCGCACGCCAGAACGTCGCCGCCCACATCGACTCCCGTTATCTCGCTGAATCGGGACGCAAGCGCCTTGGCGACGACGCTGGGCGGCCTATCGGGCGATATAGCGTATACCTCTCTTTCCAAAATAGACGCAACACAAGCTCCCTGAGGCCTTATCGCCTTCCCGCGCCTTATAGCGATCGTTTTTGAGTTCAACACGAACAGAGCCCCGTAGCTCTTGGCGCCGACTAGGTCCTTATCGGTGAGAGGTCCCGGCTCGGGGTCCACCACGTATCGCTCCCACGGCAGGAGGCCCACCTCGGCGCCTAGCTTGATCGCCAGAGCGCCCGCGCTCACTACGTCGCCTCCTCCGCCTATTGCGAACACAAGCCTCATCTGAGACTCCTCAGCAACTCGACGTAAGATCTAGCTACGTCGACAACTTGGGAGATCTCGACGTATTCATCGGGCGCGTGGGCCGTGATCTCGGGGCCGGGGCCGTAGGTCACCGTCGGGATCCCGCGCCTCACGAAGAACCTGGCGTCGAGCCCTCCTATGCAGACAGTCTTCCTCGGCGGCTTCCCGCGTATCTTGGCGACGGAGTTCTCCAGCGCCTTGACCAAGGGGTGATCTGGCGGTATGACTGCCGCCTCCGACTCGTTAATGACCCTCACTTCGACTCTGTGCTCCAGCCCGGCCGCCGCCCTTCTTATAAACTCCTCTACCTCCCTCTTGACCTCCTCGACGTCCTCCTCAGGTATTAGCCGTCTGTCGAGCGTGAAGGCGAAGTAGCCCGGCACCACGTTGGCCTTGACAGAGCCTCTGACCTCCCCTCCGATGGTCAAAGTGGGAACCGCGCCCCTTGGATCCTCGAATTCGTACTTGCTACGCCTCGAGGACAGCGATGGGATGTATTCGTCTATTATCTTGTTGGCTATCCTCACGGCTCCCTCGAAGGCGTTCAGCCCCAGCCACGGGGTTGAGCCGTGTACCTGCTTCCCATAGACTTCGACCAAGAACCAGACGAGACCCCTATGGCCTATCCATATGTTATCCACGCCGGATCCCTCGGCTATTACGGCCCAAGGCGCCTTGATCTTGCCCGATCCGGCCAGATAGCCGGCTCCGGACTCGCCGCCTATCTCCTCGTCTGGCACGAAGGAGATCTCGAAGTTCTTCAAACCCTCCTTCACCGCCATCTCGGCGGCCAGCGCTATCGCCGTTAGGCCTCCCTTCATGTCCACCGCGCCCCTTCCGTAAAGCCTCCCGTTCACGTAGCGGGGCTCGAAGGGCTTCGTCACGTTCCAAGCGGACTCGGGCCCCGGGGGAACCACGTCGTAGTGTCCGTTGAAGTGAACCTTAGGCTCGCCTATCCGGGCCAGAAGGATATACCTGGGGTGGTCGACGCAGTCGGGACAAGCCTTGGCCACCACCGATTTAGGCACTTCTACTATCTCGACGTCCATCCCCAATCCCCTGAAATACTTCTCGGCGAAATCCACGAAATCCCTATATCTCTCGCCGGGCGGATTGACCGTCGGGATTCTGATCATTTGGGAAAGCAGCTCCACGGCCTTGTTTTCCATATGGTTAACACCCGGACGTGTTATATAATTATTAGCGCCTTGAACAATATGGCTTGATATATTTAAATACATCGCTCAGCCTAGGCCTCTCCTTGTATACTACGACGTAATGCGGCAAGGACTTCCAAGTGGCCAAGGCCAACCTCTCGTCGACTAAAACCAGCAAAGGCACCTTGGCCGCCGCTAGCTTCTCGTATTTCCTAGCAATGTATTCAGGCGTCCAGAACCCCACGATCTCGACGTATAGATCGCCTATTTTGAAATCGGGTATCAGAATCCTATCGCCCACCACCAACGCCTCGGGCTCCCTCTCGACGGCGCATATCCTGGAGACGTTCTTGTAGAACTCCTCTTCAGCAGTGCTGTCGAACTGGGGTGGCTCTAGATCTCTGCGGGCCAGCCTCGGGGCGCTTTGTTTCGTCTCGACGAACTTATACACCGTGCCGTGGAGGTTCACGTCTGCCTCAATTCGCCACTCGTCCGCCGCGATGACGTAGGGCACGAGCTTGGCAAGCCTCGTTCCATATCGCTCGGTCTGCTTCACGGCCGAGATCGGCCCGTCTATATCCAGCTTCAAGCCGTTTCCAGCCCGCTCGGCCGTGTACATCAAGCCAAGCCCCTTAAGCGCTCTTATCAGTTCCTTGACGTGCGCCCCGCCTGCGACTACATAGGCGGCCATGCGCCTTGATCTGAACAACAAGGTCTGGACGAGGGAGGTGTTGTAGAGGGCGAGGAGCTCCTCGGCGGTCACGTCGGGCCCCTTGACTATTATCAGCTCATCTTCGTGTACTTTGGCCAACGCCTCCTCGACCCTTTCGGGGGGTATCTTCAAGCGGGAGGCGACCGCGGCTATGACCTTAGCCCTCGTCGCCTCGTCCACCACCGGATAGGCCCTCGCAGCCTCCCGGAA
This sequence comes from Thermoproteus sp. UBA157, assembly GCA_002497345.1. GTDB lineage: Archaea > Thermoproteota > Thermoprotei > Thermoproteales > Thermoproteaceae > Thermoproteus. Next base: position 1,536 of record DANS01000022.1, on the reverse strand, counting down.
GATCTCGAGCCGGATCTTTGTTAGAAGCCTTTTGTCCACGGCCTCCAGCTCTATAGTCTTCTCGACTATGTGGGCTAGCCCCCTCGCCAACTTAGGCTCGAAGGGCGCCTCCTCAATGGCCGCCCTCGCCTCGCCGAGCTTTATGCCCGGCTTATAGGCGCTTATCACGTACTCGGCGGGTTTCATCTCGCGTAGATACTTGGGCATTACGCGGCCTCCCTGTCTCTTTGCCCTCAGGAGATCCAGCGGTATCACGACATCCCCCTGCGCCGCCTCCTCGAGATGTCCACCTCCCTCGTCCTCGCCGTTATGACCTCGTATATCTTGGCCTTGTGGGGCTTAAGCCTAAGCGCTCTCCCTATCCTCTGTATGTACTGCCTACTGGAGGAGGTCCCGCCCAATATCACGACGACGTCTACGTCCGGGACGTCTATCCCCTCGTCGAGAACTTTCCCCGTGACTATGGCCCTTATCTCGCCTCTTCTGAACATCTCCATCACGAGCTCCCTCTCTTGATCGGGCGTGTCGTAGGTAACCTCGGGTATTAGATAACGCCTAGAGACCTCGTGGGCCAAAGCCGTATACTCCGTGAATATCAACACCTTCCCGTTGGGATGCTTCCTCAATATGTCGGCCACCGCGTCCACCTTGCTCTTGCTCTCGAACAAAATACGCCTCATCTCGTGCCAAGCCTCCAGAGCCCTTCTGGCCTCGCGACTTCTTCCAGCGAGCATCACCAGTTTCGCAAAGTCGGAGGGAGATCTGAACTTGAGGCCCTTGGCCTTAATATATTCTTTATATATTGCCTCGAGCTCCTTGTATCGCCTGGCTTCCTCCTCCGAGAGGCCGACCTTGACGACCTCCACGTCGAACTCGGCCAAGTATTTGCCGGCGGCCTCGGAGACCTTCATGCGGTAGACGATGGGCCCCACCAGCTCGGGTAATAGCGCGTGAAGGCCGTCGGCCCTCTCGGGCGTGGCGGTTAGCCCCAGCCTGTGGGGAGCCGGCGACAGTTCGGCTATCTGCCTGTAGGACTCCGAGGGCAAGTGGTGGACCTCGTCGAAGATCAAGAACGGGTACTTGTTGCCGAGGCGTTCTATCGCCAAATACGCCGAGTCGTACGTTATCACGGTTATGCACATCTCCCTCTTCTCCTCTCCATACCAAACCCCGACCCTCCCCGGGAAGTGCTCAGCGAGTTTCCGCTCCCACTGCTTCACCAGCTCGACGGTGGGCACGACCACCAGCGCCGCCTCTCCGAGGACAGCCACGGCCTCTATGGCTACGTAGGTCTTGCCAGCTCCCGTTGGCATCACCACGACGCCTCGCCTAGCCTTCAGCCAATTCCTCACCGCCTCCTCCTGGTAGGGCCTAAGCGAGGGCCTTTTGACCGCCTCCAGGGACCTACACACCGGCTCGAACACGCGATCCTCGTAGGGTACGCCCAAGGAGTCGAGCACGGCCTTTATCCTATAGTAATACATGGCCAGAGCTCTGTATTTGCCGATTCTCGGATCGAACTTGACAAATGAAAGA
>DANS01000041.1:8576-11048 GCA_002497345.1 Thermoproteus sp. UBA157 | reverse complement strand
GCTCGCGGCGCGGTACAGACAAATAAGGGTCGCAGAGGAGTGGTGGATCCAAGTCAAGAAGGCCGTGGAGGACATCTACGCGAGGGTGGGCGCCCGGTGCACAGACAGAGGAGGAGTAGCGAACCGCGAGGAGAAAACGCTACGGGCCCGCCTAGCCGCTACGCCCACGTCGTACAGCTCCGCCGAAGCCTCGGCGTGGAGCTCCGCCCTAGACGCCGGGCCGTCGATGATCGGGACCCCGGAGAACGCCTCGTTTACCGCCTCAGGCAGCGCCCAGTTTAGGCGCAACACGTCGACGCGCTCCCCGAAGCCTTGGGCAATCCGGATCAGTCCTGGCGCTTATAATCGTAGCCGCCCCCGGGAAGTGCCGCATTAGTAGCAGATAGCCCCTCGTCCCCCGGAAAGGTAAGCGGCTTGACCCCTCGTTCCCTCCCCGCCGCCTCCCCAAGCGGATCCACCCCCTTCGCCTCCGCCTCGACTCACTCGGCGATTCTCGACGCGTCTTGTCCGATCTTAAGAGCGCTCCAGGATTTCTCCTGGATCCGACACGCAACCGCGGGCCCCTCAGACTCTCCCTTTAAAACCGAGATCCCCTCCGCGGCCAACACGCCGAGGCGGCGCAATTCTTCGCCTGCTGGCATGTGTCCGGGGCGGCGCGCCCAGCGCGTCTTTGTTTCCCCTCGCTGTTGGCAGCAGTCCGCCTTGGTTTTGTCAGCTAACTGACAAGAATTTTTTAAGTTGTTGTCACCTGATTGACAATGGACGTGGTGGACAGGTCGAATCCGTGGTGGTTTTCGCCCAACTGGGAGGATGAGGATAAGCACTTGAGACAGTGGTGGAGGGAGAGGGTGAGGTGGGTGCCTGGGTGGATATGGGAGCTGGGCCTCGACGCGCCCGCCTTAAATTTTGTCTACGGCCCTAGGCAGACGGGGAAGACCACGGGGCTCAAGCTGTTGATAAGAGAGCTGTTGGGGAGGGCGGAGCCGGACTCTGTGGCGTATTTAGATTTGGACATCTTGTTGTCCCCCGCGGAGCTGAGGCGCGCCATCGAGTACGTGGTGGGGAGGGCGGCGAGGCGGGGCGCGAAGAGGCTTTACATACTGCTAGACGAGGTGACGTCGGTGAGGGGGTGGTGGAGGGTGTTGAAGTACTACGTCGACGCCGGCGTGTTGGACAGGGCCGTGGTGGTTGCGACGGGCTCCTCCACGGTGGGGTTGTTGAAGACGCCGGAGCGCTTCCCCGGCAGGAGGGGCGCCGGGAGGGACGTGGTGGTGTTGCCCCTGGACTTCCCCACCTACGTCAAAATACACGGCGTAGACGCCAGGGAGCCCGCCGCCGTGTCTCAGCTCTTCGAGGAGTATCTAGAGACGGGGGGATTTCCCAAGGCCGTAAATAGGCATCCGGACGCCCACGATGCCATTAGAGACGCCGTGGTGTCTGAGACTTATAGGCACGGGAGGAGCCCCCAGCTCCTAAAAGACATCCTGGGCGCGGTCTTGGAGAAGATCCCGTCGCCCATGTCGTACCACGCGGTGGCCCAGGAGGTGGGCATCTCCCACAACACAGTCCGGGAGTACGTCGAGTTCCTCGCCGACATATACGTGGTGGGGCTGGCGTATCTCCTCTCCGGCGGGAGGCCGCAGCCGAGGCGGGAGAAGAAGATATTTTTCAGAGACCCGCTCTTATACCGCGTTGCGGCCCAGTGGACCTCGCGGAGGGTGGACGAGGCGGCGTTGTTGGAGCAAGTAATACAAGAGCACATGTTCAGGAGGTACGGCCAGGTGTACTACTACAGGAACAAGACGGAGATAGACGTCGTGGCGGGGCCCTACAAGATAGAGGTTAAAAGCCAGAGGCCCAGGCGGGGCTATCCGAGAGACGTAATAGTGTTGACCCGCGGCGACTCCCCCAAGTTCTTGCTACAGCTTTAGCAACTTAGCGCCACGCGCCCTCTACCCGCGGCTCGCCGCGTTTGAGGCAGCAACTCCGCGCGGTTGTGGAGAGCACGTAGGGGTATAGCGTTGCCATGTCCTTTGTAGCTATTTCTGCAACGCGCTTGTTAGCCGCTACGGATGTTCCGGCATGTAGCATTGATTACGTATCTGAGGGTGTGGCCGGCACGCGCCGCTGACCTCCTCCCCGCCCTGGGGGTTCCCTTTGGGCGGTTCACCGGCCCCCCATCTATCCGTTGCCACATCTGGGGGGCAGTCGGGGTTGGCCAGAGATCCCCCTATCTTGGCTTTCGCCGCTTGGGGCCAACCTCCTCCCGGCGAGGTCCTTAACGTTCCGCTCCTTATTTCGCTCGGTCAAATCGCGTATAGGAGGATGGGCTGGAGGCGATCTCTCCCCTTCATCGTGGGCGGCTCGGCAAACGCGCCGTCGACCCCTCTTGCCGCGAGAAGGCGATCTCCGGAGCGCGAAATCCCCCACTGTTATCCCCAGCGATATCCTCTTCGCAGAGCGCCCGGAGGG
>DANS01000041.1:0-8542 GCA_002497345.1 Thermoproteus sp. UBA157 | reverse complement strand
GTATACGTTAAGCTTATATACGAATATGCGTATTCGCTTATGTCTGTAGTCATCAGCGTGAGAGTCAGAAGGGAATTGAAGGAAAGGGCCAAGCAACTGGGCATAGACATCAGAGAGGTGGTCGAGAGGGCGCTCGAGGAGGAGATCAAGAGGCGCGAGGAGGAGGAGCTCGCCAAGTCGCTGGAGGAGCTGAGGAGAGCGCTGTCGGGCATCTCCGAGGAGGAGTGGGTCGAGGCGGTGAGGGAGGCGCGAAATGCGCGTTGAGTACTTGGTGGACGCCTCAGCGCTATACGCGCTCGCGGCCCGTTACGACAAGTGGATTAAGCACAGAGAGAGGCTGGCCATCTTGCACTTGACCATATACGAGGCGGGGAACGCGTTGTGGAAGGAGGCAAGGCTCGGGAGGGTGGACTGGGCCGTCGCGTCTAGGCATTTGAAGAGGGTGTTGTCCAGCCTCAAGATATTGGACGATCCGCCCCTAGACGAGGTCTTGAGGGTGGCCGTGGAGCGGGGATTGACCTTCTACGACGCGAGTTACGCCTACGTGGCGGAGTCCTCCGGGTTGGTCCTAGTGACGCAAGACGGCGAGCTGCTGGCCAAGACTAAAGGCGCTATAGACGTCGGGAGCTTCTTGAGGAGGTTGGCGGCGCAATAGCTCGCCCCGCTTCCGCTCCGCGGCCGCTCTGCGGGCCCGCGGCTGCGTCTTGTCCCTCGTCGAAACCGAGCGACGCCCTCCACTCGCCGTTTTTCGGCGGGGATCACAGATAAGGCGCGGGCTCCCTCGCGAAGCGCTTCGACGGCCGCTTCGGCATCGGCGCCTTCGGCTTGTGCCACTCCGCGGCCCATCCCCTGGAGGCCGCCTGCGCCTCGCTGCGGCCGTTCCGGCGGCGCCTCCTCTTGGTCCTACACGGGCGGATCCCGCCTCCCGCGATACGACGTCGACGGATTTCGGCGTCGAGGCGATCGGCCTCCGAGAATTCCCGATTGGCCGGCGCTTTTCGGGCTCTCGAATCCAGGGCGTTGGAATTCGGCGCATTCAGGAAGCAATGGAACGTTCAATTGGGCCGCTCCCCGCGTCGAACCGCGGACCTCGACGTCGCGGCGAGGGGGTCCTCGGCGCCGCCGAGCCAGCAACGGCGATGGGATGTAAATAAACACGGCCTAAGCTACGTGAGCCACGGCGGATCCAGCTGGGCCGAAGACGTCGGCCTCGACTTCTCGGACAACTCGAACCCCATAGGGCCGCCCCGCGGTTTCGCCGAGGCCGTCGAGGAGGCCGTCGCAAGAAGAGTGCACGAGAGGTTCCCTGCCCACCTAGCCGAGGAGGCCTTGGCCGAATACGAGGGAGTCGACGTCGTCCTCTTCAACGGAGCCACGGAGGCTCTGCTCTACGCCTTCTTGGAGCTCAAGCCGCGCAGAGCGCTTATAGTGTGGCCCACCTACGGCGACTACTTGAGAATCGCCGACCTACTGGGCGTTCCCGCCCGCTTGATACCGCCTTGGGGCGCGGAGTCGGCGGGGCCCGGCGATTTGGTCGTCTTGTGCAACCCCAACAACCCCACGGGCGCCTACTTGCCGAGGGATTGGGTCGTCGACACGGCGTATAGGCTCCTGCGCCGCGGCGCCAAGATGCTCGTCGACGAATCGTTCATGGATTTCGCGGACGGCCGCTCGGCCGCGCCCGACGTCCCCGTGGTCAAGTCCTACGGCAAGTTCCTCGCCGTGCCCGGGCTTAGGATAGGCGCCGCCCTATTCGAGATCCGCCGCAAGCCCCCATGGCGCGTAAACAGCATCGCCGATTACGCGATATGGCGCATCGGCGCCGAGGGGCTGAGGGATCACAGAAGGGCGACGCTCTCCTACATAGCCGAGGAGAAGCCCAGGGTGTTGGCCGCGTTGAGGAGGTGCGTCCCCGTGGCGCCCAGCTCGGTCCACTTCCACATAGCCTTCTCCGATCCGCCGCCAGGGGTGAAGGTGAGGCCCCTCGACGACAAGGGCATAAGGGGTTTCAGGTTCTCGCTCAAATCGCCGCGCCTAAACGACGCGTTGATCGAGGCGATCTGCAAGCCGAAATAGGGGCCATGCGCGGCGGGTGCTTGAGGGATCTCCTCTCGTTCTTCACGGCGTTTCCCTTCGGCGGGAGGGGGCTCGGCTTCGAGTGCGTTTGGGCTTTGCCGTATATCGCGGCGCCCGTCGTGGGCGGAGCCGGGGCCTTGGTCTACGTGCTCACGGGCGACGCGCGTTTGGCCTACTTGGCGCTCCTCTTGGCCACGGGCCTCAACCACGTGGACGGCCTAGCCGACGTGGCGGACGCGTTGATGGTGCGCGACAAGGAGAGGGCCAGAGCGGTTCTCGAGGATCCCCGAAAGGGGGCGGCCGCCATCTTCGCGGTGGTCGCCGCGGTGGTTCTGGGCATGTCGGCTCGCCCCGGCTCGTGGCTCGACTACATAGCCGCCGAGGTCTTCTCCAAATCCCTCACGCTGGCCGTCGCCGGGTTCTCCAGGCCCTTCAAGCCGGGCCTCGGCGCCGAGTTCACAAAGCGCGCGAGGAGGCAGTGGCCCGCGGCGTTGCCGGCTCTGGCAGCAGCCGCGTTTTTCAGCCCAGAGCGCTTCTCGGCGGCCCTCGTCGCGTCGTTGCTCTTCTACGCGGCGGCGTATAGACATCTGGGCGGCACAAACGGCGATCTCCTCGGCGCATTGCTCGAGGTCTCGAGGGTCGCCTATCTTTATTAACTGGACAATCGTCCAAGTTTTTAAGTTGGGGCTTTCTTGGGGGCATGGAGGACTTGTTGCTGGTGGTTGCGGGGACCACGGAGGTCTCGGCGATACCCGGGATCTCCATAGCGGGCCCCTCGCCCGAGGCGACCCACTACACCCCCACGCTCGACGTGGAGTACTTGGTGGCGGGCAAGCCGCTCACGCTAGACGTCATTCCGGCCACTCCCACCGGGATACCCACGCCGGCGTTGGTGACGAGGGCCCTCACGAGAGGATTGCCGAAGCTCGTGGTGGACGCGGGCTGTAAATATCCGCCGAAGGTGCCCGCCGTGAATCTAGGCGGCGTCCACGGCGGCGACATACGCAGAGGGGCTCTGCCCAAGGAGGTGGTCCAACGCTTGATAGAGAGGGGGAGGACGTTGGGGCGCAGCTTGGCCCCCTTGAGGTTGGCCATAGGCGAGACCATACCCGGCGGCACCACCACGGCCATGGCGATACTGATAGCCCTCGGCTACGACGCGTGGGGGAGGACCAGCAGCGCGTCGCCGCAGAACCCCAAGGAGCTCAAGATCGCCGTGGTGAGGGAGGCGGTGTCGCGGCTCAAGACGCCCGCCGATCCGGCGACGGCCGTCGCGGAGGTCGGGGACCCCGTACACGTGGCCATAGCCGCGATAGCGCTTGGAGCTCTCGAGGAGGGGGCGCAGGTGACCCTCGCCGGCGGGACCCAGATGGCCGCCGCGGCCGCGTTGCTCAAGGCGTTGGGCGGAGATCCCGGGAGGCTCCGCGTGGTCACTACCCGCTGGATAGTCGAGGACAAGTCGGCGGATTTCATGGGGCTGATGAAGGAGGTGGGGGTGGGCGAGGTGCTGGCCTCCAAGACCTCGTTTGCCGGATCGAGGCATCAAGGCTTGAGGGCTTACGAGGAGGGCTACGTGAAGGAGGGAGTCGCCATGGGCTACGCCTTGTGGAGGGCCGAGAGGCTCGGGCTGGACGCCTTGAGGCTCGTGGAGGAGGAGTACGAGCGCGTGGTCCTTAAATCCGGGAATCGTGAATGACGTGAGGTATAGGAAATTCGGCAATGCGGAGATATCCGAGATAGGCTTCGGGGCTTGGTCGATAAGCGGCATGTACGGCGATGTGGGGCGAGACGAGGCGAGGAGACTCGTGGAGAGGGCGTTGGACCTCGGCATTAACTTCTTCGACGTAGCCGACGTATACGGAAGGGGGAAGGCCGAGGAGCTGTTGGGCGAGCTCCTCGCTGGGAGGGACGCCTTCTTGGCCACCAAGGTTGGCTACGACTTCTACTCAAACCCCGAGAGGCCTCCCCGCCGATACGACCCCGAATATCTGGAATTCGCCGTGAGGAAATCCGTCGAGAGGCTCGGCAGAAGGCCGGATCTGATCCAGCTCCACAACCCCCCGGCCGACGTGGTGGAGAGGGCGGCGCCCTATTTCTTGGGGCTGAGGGGCTCCGCCGCTAGGTACGTGGGCGTTGCGCTGGGCCCCGAGGTGCAGGTGTTGGCCGAGGGGAGGGCCGCGTTGAGGGCCGGCTACGACTCCATCATGTTCGTGTTCAACGTGTTGGAGCAAGAGCCCGGCAAGACCCTCATCGCGGAGGGCGCGGGGAGGGCGCTCCTAGTGAGGGTCCCCCACGCCAGCGAGGTCCTCACGGATAGGTTCAAGCCCTACTTCCCCCCGGCAGATCACCGCTCCTTGAGGCGCCCCGAGTGGCTCAAGAAGGCCAGGGAGGTCGTGGAGCGCGAGGTGGCCCCCTTGGCCCGGGAGCTCGGGCTGAGCCTAGGCCAATACGCCTTGAAGTTCGTCTTGTCGTTCCCGATCACGTCGGTCCTGGTGACGGCCACCAACGAGGAGGAGTTGGAGGAATACGCCGAGGCGAGCGACGGCAAGCCCCTCCCCGAGGAGCATCTGGAGGCTCTGGCCGAGCTCTGGGAGAGGCACAAGGAGGAGCTGGCCTCGTGAGACCCGCCAGGGCCCTCAACGACGTAGCTCGAGACTCTTCTTTATCTTATCCCGAAACGCCCTCGTCTTCGCACTGCTCATGGTCATGCCCAAATCGTTGGGCAGGGCCGCGTTGGCCGCTATTTCCGCGATCGGTTTAATTGTGCTGATTTCCGTCCCGGGCAAGATCGGCTTCCTCCTCTTCGCCCCGCTTGAGCTCTGCGCGTACTACCTGGCCTATAGGAGGCGGATGATCGGGGTGTTGCCGTTGGTGGCAGGCGCCTTCATAGAGGCGTATGTGTTGGCCAAGGCGTAGCCGCGCGGCTCCGAGATCCCGCGGAGCTGCCCGCCCGGCATAGGCGGCTCGAGCGGGCGGCTGGGCGGAGGAGCCAAATATCGCAGCAACGCCGAGCTGAGGCGGCCGAGCATCCAGACCCGCCGGCGTTGGCCAACCCAGCGTTAAGTATTTAAGACGCCGCGCCCCCCAAGGCGTGGAGCTCCTCGAAAGGCCGTTGCCCAAGCCGACAAGCGACGACTATGTCGGCGCTAGGTTGCTCGAAGCCCTCGTGGAGGCGCGCCTCGCCTTGCGCTTCCTCGAGGAGGGCCTCGTCCGGAACGCCGCGGGCAAGGCCTTTCAAGCCTGGAGGGCCCTCCTCGCCGCCATGTTACGGCTCGAGCTGGACAAGCTGGTCCAAGCCGCGAAGACGGAAGAGGAGAGGCGATGGCTGAGGAGCAAGGCCGTGCCGAGGGTGCCCACCACGAGGATGGTCAAGCTCTCGCAAATGCTCGAGGAGGCGGGCCACGGCGGCGTGATGGCTTGGACGAGCGTTGCGCTGGATCTACACGACTACCAGTACAACGGCCCGGACCCCGACATGGCGTTGTCGAAATACCGCACTAGGGAGGAGGCGGCCGCGGCAGTCGTCGAGCTGGTAAAAGAAGTGGCGAGGAGGGCCGAGGCGCTGAAGGGGAGAGCGAAGTGGAGCGACGAGCTCGAAAACGCGCTGAAGGCCTTGAAGGAGCGGGGGAACTAGGCGCCGCCTCCGCGGGGGCTCCCCCGCCCTACCCCCCAAGGCCTTGAGCAGCTCGGCCAATACGAAGGGCTCGTCAACGTTCAACTCAGCTATTAAAGAGCCTGCGATCAGCCTCCCAACAGCGCTATCTCGGCAACCTCGTCGTTGATCTCCAATATCGCGTATCCGCCTCTCCTCACCGCTTTAATTTCCTTGCCTCTGTCGGTCCTAGCCCCCTCCACGGGCGAGCCGTATATCGCGAGCACCCTAACGAACAGAGGACGGGAGAACGAGATTTTGCCCTCCTCGCTGATCGCCTCGACGCCGCCCAGATCCGCCCTCCCCTCGCCGAACACGAGCAAGTCGTTGTCCGAGAGCGGCACGATAGACCCCTCCCTTATATATATGGGCAAGTCGTGGGTTGAATCCGCCCAACCCCGCTGTATTTCGCCCGTCCAGTAGTTGGCCCATCTAGCCCCCCTCGGCAAATACACCTTCCTCCTCTCGACTTGGGGGTATATTATCGGCGCATAGAGCACCGCCTTGCCCAGCATGTACTCGTCGTCTATCATGTAGGTGTCCTCATCGTCTTGGAACTCGTAAAACAACGGCCTAACTATGGGGTGGCCCCTCTCGTGAGCCTCCTTGGCCAAGAGGTACATATACGGCAGGAACTTGTACCGAACGGCGATGGCCTCCTTGACCTTCTCCTTGTAGTAAGACGGCATATATATCGGCTCGACGTCTATGCCGTCGGGGGCCTTGTGGGTCCTAAACAACGGGAAGAACAAGGCCAGTTGGAACATCCTCATCAACATCTCAGGCGAGTCGTCTATCTCCCTCTGGTTCCGCCCCTGGAACCCGCCTATGTCTATCCCGACGAGGGGGACGCCGGATATGGACAAGCCGAGCACTAGCTGGAGCTGAAGCCTCATCTGATCCCACGACGGCGTGTTGTCGCCTGTCCACAAGAAGGCGTACTTCTGGATGCCCGCATACCCCGACCTGGAGAGTATGAAGACCTCGCTCCTCCCCGCCCTCTCGAACCCCTCGAAGGTGGCCATGGCCTCGTAGTAGGGATAGGCGTTCCTGATCCTCGGATGGGGCACCCTCCTCCCCTTGAACACGTGCACCACGTTGTCGGGGAACCTAGAGTACTCCTTGAGATCCCCCAGCTGAATCGGCAAGCCCCTCAACGCCTCGCGCAGGTGGTGGACTCTGCTGAAGTCCGTCGGCTCGTTCATGTCGAGCCATATCCCGTCCACGCCTTGCGACAGCCACTTGGCCACTAGGTCGCTCCACCACTCCCTGGCCTCCTCCTTGAAGAAGTCCGGGTAGACGCAGTTGCCCGGCCAGAGCCTCCCCACGAAGAGCTCCCCGGTGTCTAGCTCGCAGTACTTCCCCAGGCCCGACACGAAGACGTCGTAGTTCTGGTCGGCCCTCACGCAGGGGTCCACGACGGTGATCACCTTGACGCCGCGGGAGTGCATCTCCTCTATGAACCTCTTGGGGTCGGGGAACCTCTCCTTGTTCCACGTGAAGAGCTTGAAGGAGTCCATGTAGTCGATGTCCAAGAAGACGGCCTCGACGGGGAAGCCCTCCCTCTTCAGCTCGTCCACGAGCTCTATTATCTTGTCTTGCGGGTAGTAGCTGTATCGGGATATCATGTAGCCGAAGGCCCACGTGGGCGGCAAGAAGGGCCTCCCCGTGAGATCCGTGTACCTCTCGATGACCTTCTCTATGGTCGGCCCCTCGAACACGTAGAGCTCGAAGCCCCTTTCTGGCACCTTTATCTTGACCTTTCCGTAATCCTCGAACCCCACGTCGAAGACCACCTCGGAGGCCGAGTTGACGAAGTAGCCGGTCGCGACCCCGTCTCTGACCGAGATCATGAAGGGAATGCTGACGTAGAGAGGATCGTGGAACTTCTGGTAGACGCCGGGATCCGTGTTGTTCATCGTATACCTCTTCCTCCTCCTGTCTAGCTCGGCCGCCTTTTCGCCAAGGCCTAGGACGTGCTCCCTAATTCCCAAGTCCTTCTCCACCACGACGTATCTCCCCTCGTCGCGGACGACCAGCCCGAAGTCCTCGGGCCTTTTGGAGGACCTTCTGCCCCTGAACCCGAAGTCCACGGGCGGGAGCGGCTCGTTGACCTTAATCCTGTAGACGCCCTCGGCCTCCTCGACCTCGACGAGCACAACACATGGACGGCCGTCTTAAATAAACCCTCTCACGAAAAGCTTATTTTGCGAGGACGAACGGGGCTAGGCCATGAGGAGGGACTTCCTGTTGGCCTCTTGGCTCTTCGGCTTCGCCAACAGCCTCTCGGCGCCTTTGCTGGGGCTCTACATCTACGTGAACTCCTCGTTCGAGGAGACCTTGAAGTTCCTGCTGGCCAGCTCGGCCTTCATCTTGCTGGGCTACGTGGTGGTCGGGTACTTGGTGGCCCTCCGCAACAACGCCGCCACCTACATCAAGTTGGGCATAGGGCTCTACACGACGTTCTACTTGACTCTCCTCGTCCTGGGCGCGGGGGTCGTTGAGGTTCTGCCCCTCGTCGCTGGGCTATACGGCTTGGCCCAAGGGTTCTACTGGTGCGGCTGGGACGCCGTGTTCTACCACGTGCCCGACAAGCTCCGCTTCCTTAACAAATCCTTCTACCTGGGGCTCGCCACGAACTTCGTATCGCCTGCCGTATATGGCGCGATCCTCTCGCTGCTTCGTAGCTCCGGATACGGCGTTTTGTTCCTCGCGACCAGCGCGCTCCTCGCGTTGGCGCTCCTCTTGATGGAGGACGTCAAGATCAGGGCGAGGGTCGACATGAGGAACGCGGTCTTGATCTTAAAAAACGAC
>DANS01000025.1:26805-43615 GCA_002497345.1 Thermoproteus sp. UBA157 | reverse complement strand
TGGGGAGCGGCGGATATGTTCGCTCGAGCTGGTATACTTCGCCCACCCCGCCTCGGTGATCGGGGGCCGATTAGTCGCCGATGTGAGGAGGGAGCTGGGGAGGGCGCTCGCGGAGCTCGAGACGCGCGATTTCGACGTGGTCGCCTACGTCCCGGAGACGGCCAAGACCGCGGCGGAGGCCTACGCGGCGGCTTTGGGGAGGCCGTTGGTGGACGCTGTCGTGAAGAGCAGATTCGCCGGCAGGGTCTTCATCGCGCCGCCCCATCTCCGCAACCCCGACATCGCCTTCAGGGTCGTCCCCGAGCTCGTGGCCGGGAGGAGGGTGGCGCTCGTCGACGACTCGCTAATAAGGGGCACGAACGCGAAGGCTGTGGTGAAGATGTTGAGGGAGGCCGGCGCGAGGGAGGTCCACGTCAGGATCGCCTCGCCTCCCATTCGGTGGCCTTGCTTCTTCGGCATGGATTTCCAGACACGGGAGGAGCTCGCGGCGTACGGCCGCGACGTCGAGGAGGTGAGGGGGCTAATAGGCGCCGACAGCCTCGTCTACCTCCCGCTGGATAAGTTCAGAAGAGTAATAGGCAGCGCGTGCTACGGCTGTTTCGCGGGCGAGTACCCCATGTCCATAAACATCGACGAGGCCGAGGAGGAGATCGCGGCGAATCGCCGAAGGTCTCGTTAGACTTATATATGGGATGGCCAGCAGATGGCATGAACAAGTTGATCCTCGCGGCTATCCTGGCCGCCGTCGGCGCGTTGGCAGCCGTCTTGTATCTCGGCGCCGTCCATCCCCCGTTTAGCAAGGACAACTTCGAGGTCAACTACACCGTCGGCGGCTTCATCGCGACGCCGGAGGGGCGGCGGGAGTTCCTGGCCGGGTGGATGGTCGCCGGCAGCGGGCCCCAGGGCAATTACACATACGGCGTGCTGATGGGGATGCGCGTGGAGGCGGCCTCAGAAGGCGGAGTTCTCTACGCGAGAGTTTGCGGCCTCGGCGCTTGCGTTCGCCTAAGGGAAGCGCCGCCACTCGAGCTTCTTCTATCCATCAAGACCGACGTCTTGAAGCCGCTCGGAGGTTGCAGAGCTTTGGGGTATTCGGGCGTACTATATGGCGGAAGCATATCGCAAGGCATAGCGGTTGAGGAAACGCCGTGGAGCATAGCCGGCCAGCTCAACGTCACGGCTTGTGTAGTCAACGGCGTTCCGCTCTGGATACGCGTGGCCTCGGCAGGAGGAGTTAACGGCGGAGAGGCCTATTATGCGGCGCTCGAGATCAACGCGACCAGGGCCGGCCCATTCGACGAACAGACGTATCGCAAAATACTGGCCGAGGTCAAATAGCTATCCCCTCTCCTCCAAGGGGATGTACTTGAGGCCCACGGGGCCCACGTACCTCTCCGTCGGCCTTATGAGGCGATTGGCTTGTCGGTACTCGAGGACGTGGGCTATCCAGCCGACGACGCGGGATACGGCGAAGGTGGGCAGGTTCACGTCGACGGGGAGGCCGAGGTAGCGGAAGATCACGGCCGCGTATAGGTCCGTGTTGGCGTATACGCCCTTCGCCGCCAGCTTCGCCGTCGCGTACTCCTCGAGGCGCTCGGCTATTTCCACCCAGCGGAAGTCCCCCCTCTCCGCCGCCAGCTCCTTGGCCAGCTCCCTCAACACCTTGAGCCTGGGATCGGGGCCCTTCTTGTATATCCTATGGCCGAAGCCGGGTATCCTCCTCCCCTTGGCCAGCTGCTCGTCGACCCAGCTCTCCACCCTCCTGGCGTCTCCTATTTCCTCGATCATCCTAGCGGCGTCTACGTTGGCCCCGCCGTGGAGGGGGCCCTTGAGGCTGGCTATAGCCGCCGTCACCGCGGCGTACATGTCGGCGAGGGTCGAGGCGACCGCGACGGCCGTGAAGGCGCTGTTGTTCATCGAGTGCTCCGCGTATATTATCAACATTACGTCCATCGCTCTGGCCTCCCGCCCGCTGGGCCTCTCCCCTCTAAGAGCCCAGAGGTAGTACTCCGCGTGGCTCTCGGCCTCCGCCGGGTCGAGGGGCTCGAGGCCTCTCCTGGCTCTGTCAAAGGCCGCAACGACGTACGGCATCGCCGCCGCGATCTTCAACCCACGTCGGAGCTCCGCCTCAGGCGATTTGTCCGAGAGGTCCTCCCCCCAAGCCATGGCCGACACGGCGGTCCTCAACACGTCGATGGGCTCGGCGCTCGGCGGGGCGGCCCTGACTAGGTACTCGACGTGTTTCGGAGGCCTTCTGCCCCTTCTGAGCTCGGACTTAAGCTCCTCCAGCTCCGATCTGCCGGGCAGGCGGCCGCGCCACAAGAGGAAGGCCACCTCCTCGAAGGTGGACCTCGCGGCGAGCTCCTCTAGGTCGTAGCCCCTGTAGTAGATCTTGGAGTTCTCGACGTCTATGTGGCATATCCTCGTCTCCTTCACCACGACGCCTTCGAGGCCCGGCGAGTACATACAACCTTGCGGGGACTTCTTTATATGTCTGATCTGGCCGAGCCGGTCTGCCTAGCAGCCCAGCCCCGAGGTAGTGGGCTACGGGCACGGTCGCCGAGAAGATGTGGAGGATGAAGGCGGCGTTGAGCGGCTCGACCTCGTGCTAGTCGTATAGTTCGCGGGCGCCTAGGACGAAGACGTAGCCCAACAAGGCGATTGCCGCCGGCCCGACGACCAGCCCGATTAAGACGACGGAGGGGGCCAGACGGCCGCCGTGATCGGGATCTCCGCCGCGAATGGGGCAAGGGATAGAAAGAGCAATAGAACGCCCTTGGCCGGGAGGCTCTTGGGGCCAATACCGCCGCGTAGCCCCTACGGAGCTTCAGCGACGCCGACACGGAGAAGGCCATGCCGACTGTGGCCGCGGCCATTCAGGCGACGCCGATAGCCGCCGCGGAGGCCGCCGATGTGGGCGGAGGCGGCTCCGCACTATGGCTCAACGCAACGGCCAAGCCGCCTCGGCAACTATAGCGCCCGCCGGCCCAACCACGGAGGCGATGGGCGAGTTGAAGCCCGATCTCGACGTCGATAGCCCCTCGCGCATTTAGGATTTAAACGTGCCTCGTAATGTGGCCATGAGGGTTCTGCTCTACGGCGGGCTCGGGTTCATCGGCGCCAACGTCGTGGAGGCCCTCTCCGGCGAGGAGGTCTACGTGGCCCATAGGCCCGGCTCGCCGAGGAGAAAGCCGAGGATCGCGGAGTTCGTATCGCAATACGCAAGACTGGTCGAATACACAGACCCTGCAAAGCCGCTGGAGGCCGTCAAGCCGGAGCTGGTAATTAATTTAGTGGGGGAGTACTACGGCCCCCCGGAGGCCATCAGGGAGGCAAACGCCGAGTTTCCCCGAAGGCTGTGCGAGGCGGCTGGGAGGGCCGGCTGGAGGGGGAGGGTAATCCACATCTCGGCGGCGACGGTGAGGGGGCCCGTGGGGGATCCCATAACTGAGGAGGGGCGCCACTTGGAGGGGATCGCCCCCGTCTCGGACTTCGATAGGTGGAAGGCCGAGGGCGAGCGCGCGGTGGTTCAATGCTTCGACGATTGGGTCATCGTGAGGCCCGTGTTGGTGTACGGCAGATTCGACGACCACCCCGAGTGGGTCGCGTTGACGAGGGCGGTGAGGAGGAGGATCGCGCCGATGATAAACGCGGCAGTCTCGGCCATTTCGGCCAGGGAGCTCGCCAAGGTGGTGAAGATGTCCTTGGCGTTGAGCCGGGAGTACTTCTTCGCGACGGAGTGCGAGGCGAGGAGGCTCTCCGACTTCGTCTCGGCCATCGAGAAGGCGTTGGGAATAAGGGCGATCCATCTGCCCGCGCCAGCCGCCTTGTTGAGGGTCGCCGCTCCGCGCGATTTGAGGAGGCACCTCCCCTTCCTCAACCGGCGGTTCAGCTGCGAGAAGATGAGGAGGTTGCTGAAGTACGCTCCGAGCCCCGACTTCCACCGCGAGGTGGCCGAGATGGTGGCCTACATCGTCGAATCGCCGAGATAGTTGGCTAGGCGCCTTAGGGGGCCGACGCACGCCTCGACGAGGGCGCGATCGCGCTCGTCCCGGAGGCGCTGGCGAGGCGCGAGGAGGGGCTCGGGGCTGAGCGCTTTTTGATCTATGCCGGCGTGTTTCGCGAAATACCGACGATGCTCAAGGCCCTCCGGAGCTCGCGGCGGATGGCCATCGCCCATGACCGAGGCCGAATCCTCGCGAACGGGGCGGAAGTCCCTGGAGGCGATCGCGGCCCGCGAAAGACGCGGCCCTCTAGGCACGAAACGAGAGCAGGAGACCTCGCGCTCCGGCGCGTCGCGCCGGCCGCCTCGGCGACGTGGAATTCCGTCGATCGCGGCGATCGCGAGCTCGCCCAGCTCATGCGTTCTCGTCAACTTCGTCAACAGCCGTCGAGCGCTTACGCTTAAATATATCCGCCTGGGAATGTCCGTGGAGATAAGGCTCGAATTGCCGGAAAGGCTCGTCAAGAGGATCGAGGAGCTTTCGAGAAAAGAGGGCAGCACCATCGAGGAGAAAATAGCGGAAATCGTATACCAACATCTCGAGAAAGACGACCCCGATCTCAAGGCCGAGTTGCACCTAAAACTGTGCGAGAAATATCTCAGCGAGGCCGAGCAACTGGCGCTAAAGGGGGACTACGTGCAGGCCTCCGAAAAGGCGTGGGGGGCCGCCGCGCAGATAGTGAAGGCCGTGGCCGCCAAGAGGGGGGTGGATCTAAAAAGCCACGGCGACTTGTGGCGCTTCGTCACCAAGCTGAGGGAGGAAACGGGAGACGCCGAGTTGGGGAGGCTGTGGCACGTCGCCAACAGCCTACACACGAACTTCTACGAGGCTTGGGCAACGCCGGAGCTCGTCGAGGACGCGATCAACGACGTCAAGACGTTCGTCGAGAGGCTGAAGAAGTTGCTCTAGGATAGGCGTTGGGGCAAGAGGAGGAACTAACAAGGCGAGCTGTGGACGACCCGACGCCCTAATAACGAGGGCATCCCCCTCATAGAAAAGCTGGTGGGGCTAAACCTGATGGTGGACGCAACACCCAGGCGGGATCCCCGCTTCTGGGCCGGACGCCGGAGGGAGGTCCAGAGCTGGGGATCGGGAGGCGCGTGGCTCGGCAGACGCCGCTCCGCCGGGAGGCCGCGAGGAGGGCGCTTAGCGGGAGGGATCTCCGAGGCCTGGAGATCTCCGAGGCCTTCGCGCACCTTCTGCGGCGTCGGATTCCGCCTTAGCTGAGGCTGTATTCGCGGTCCTCGCGCCCGCCGCCATGGCGGGCGTAAATGAATCGAGGCGTCGGCGTAGCAACCTCGGCCCCTCCGCGATCGCTTAGTCGACCACCGCGACGTGACGACGTCCACGATTTGTGTGGCGTATTGAAAAGATGCGGTCCGCCCGAAGCTAGCGGCGGTTGGCTAACAGACCTACTGGAGTCTCTCTATGGGCCCATGCGCTATGAGCAACATTATGCCGGGTATCAACCCGCTGAAGAGCAACGCCACTATAGCCCACCCCACCGAGTTGAGGGACTTCAGGGTGGCCACGTCGCCCTCCTTGGCGGCCTTGTACATCTTGTAAATGCGCCGAAAGACCAGCAAGTCCACCACGAGCAGAATTATGAATATCACGCCTACGGCGGCCATCGGCGGAAATATCATAGCGGCGATAATATACATCCCGGCCGCGACTATATAGCCTATGAGCGCTATCACGGCGAATATGAGCGCCACCAACATGTAGGTCTTGATGCTCCCGAGCTCCGGCCTTTGTGACATAATCGAGAGTATAAACGGATTTAAAAGCGTTGATCAACGAACAGTACCCAGCGCCCCCTCGACTAAGTAATAGGCTTGATTGCCTATATATACGGCGTGATCCGATGCCCTCTCGAGCAATCGCAACACCACCGCGTCGACCGCCTTGCGCTTATCCGGCCCCTTGAGAAGCTGTCGAGGGACCTCTCGTACGCCTTGTCCACCACCTCGTCGTCGAGCCTCTCGAGCTCGCCCAGCCTCGACGCGTCCCCGGCCAAGAACATCTCCACGGCCGTCGTCACCATCCCCTTCACTGTATCCTTTACCTCCAGAACCTTCTTGGAGAGGCAGTCCCGCCCCAGCTTCTCCACCACGGCGGCTATGTCGTAGGCATATCTCGCCACGCGGCAGAGGTCGTAGGAGACGAAGAGAGCGCCCTCGCTATGCACAGCCTCTGCTGTTGTCCGCCCGACAGCTTGCCCGCAGGGGAGTTCAGCCTGTCTTTCACCTCGTCCCACAGCCTGGCCGCCTCGAGCGCCCCCTTGACCCTAAAGCCGTATCCCTTCATCGGCGCTATGGGCGCTCCCAGCTCCCTTGCCCATCTGCCCCCCGCCACGATCACCCCCTCGGCCTTCACGACCTCGCCGTCTTCCAAGACCGCCGCGGCTCCCCCTCAAGGAGGCGACCCGCTTGTCCCACGAACCTCACGCCGGCTACCTCCCTCTATATAGCCTCCCGACGGCTAGGTCCGTTGATATCACGGAGTCCAAGTAAACTATCGCTAGCCCCCCGACCTCTCCCACCTCGAACCTAGGCCCTAGGGGATCTGCCTCGAGGGGCTCGACCTCCTCGACGTCGGCGACGACCTCGAAGAGGGGCTCCTCCCTCAGCTCGAAGTCGTTCCTCTACTCGGCCAGCCCCTATAGGCGAAAAGGACGCCAGCTCGCGCACGTAGTTCCAAACCTCGGGCGGATACTCCCTGCCGTAGACTCCGAGATAGGCGGCCATCCACCCCCAATCGAGCTTGGCGGCCCTCGCCTTCCCCGAAATCCACATCTATATCTAAGAGGACATCCCTTGATATTGATACGTTTTCAAATTTTGTCGGCTCCAGGACGCCGGCCGCTGCCCTCGACTATCCCCGGCGAGGGGTCGAGGACTACAACCGCGAGGATCTCCTCGGCCAGGTTCATGGCCATGCAGCTCTCCAGGGGGGAGGCGGTGCACCCGGTCCGCGTGATAGACTACTTGCACAACGCAGCCGAGGTCTACTTCGACATACTTATACGAAATGGGCCGAGCGCGGGGGGCTTAGCGTCGCCCCCGCTCCGCGCGCTTTCGTCGGCGAGGTCACAGCCGCTTGGCGGCCTCGCGGTATACTCCGTCCAGGAACTCGTAGTCCTTGATTATGCTCAGAGATTCCAGCTTCTCGATTATTCTGGTCAAGGTGGACTTGGGGATCGCCTCGCCCAGCCTCTCCTCGACGTATCTCCTCACCTGGCCCCAGGACCTGGCGCCCTCGGCTATCGCCTTCAGCACGGCCTTTTCCCTGGCGGACAACCTGCCCAGCTCGTCCAAGGCCATGGAGACCGCTTGCTCCTTTATCGCGCCGACGTCGCGGACCCCGTCTACATACGCCCTCCCGAACAAGACGAGCCAGCCAGGTATGCCGTCGAAGAAGTCCACGGCCTCCTCGAGGACGCCGGAAGGCGGCTCCACCCCCTCTTGCCTAAAGCCTAGCCTCAAGAAGTCCAGGGACTCCTCCCTCGTGAATCTGCGCACGTCGACCTCGACGAAGTACCTCCCGTAAAGCGGAGACTCCGGGTCCTCCACGCCCATGAAGCCCCTTAGTAGCCTGAGCGCGGAGCCGCTCAATACTATCGTTATGTTGTCCAGATGGTCGTAGGCGTACGCCAACGCCGTCCTCAGCTCGGCGGACACGGGCGGCTTAGCCTCCTGGATCTCGTCGATGGCCACCACGAGGCGCCCCTTGCGGTTCAACTCCTCGAGGAGGCCCAGGAAGCTGACCGAATCGGCGCCTTTCCACTTGATCTCCACGCCGAACTCGCCGATTCTGACGCCTCTGATGCTCTCCAGAAGCCTCCTCAGCTTGCCGATGCCCTCGCTCAAGCTCTCGGAGAGGCGTCTGTAAAGGTCGGCGCGCGTGGCCGCGCCGCGCATGTCCACATAGAGGCCGTTGTAGGGCTCGAGGAAGGACTTTACTAGGGAGGTCTTGCCGATGCGCCTCACGCCAAGCACGACGATGAGGGGCTTATCGATGTGTTCGTCGAGAAGGGCGAGCTCCTCGGCCCTATCGTACAGCTCGCTCCTGGAGCTCTTGGGCCTTGGATCGAACAAGTTCCGCATAGGAACTCAGTTCCGCATAGGAACTTAAGCTTAACGCATAAGGGCTCCCCCTAACCGCGACTTTAGGGCCGGCCGCGTCGAGTAGGGCCGTTGGTCGGCACACAGCGGCGCATGCGGAAAGCCCCAGGGTGCAGCGAGCCGTGTCCGCAACGGAGCGTTAGGCTTCGAAACGGCGAGGAAAAGCTTAAAATCCACACGTTTGGCACCGAAGGGGCCCGTAGTCTAGCGGCTAGGATAGAGGCAGTTCCCTGAGGCCCGCCTCACGCGCGGGAGATCCCGGGTTCGAATCCCGGCGGGCCCATATCCAGTCCTTCTCTACGCGCGTTTTTCGGCCAACCTCGCCGCCGATGAGGAGGCGAGGGCGAGAATAGCCGCGGTGTACCAAGCCAGCGGCGGATAGACGGACATGGCATAGGAGAAGACGTAGCTCTCGTTCAGCCCCAACGCCATATCCACGACGTTTATGACGGCCAAGGCCGAGGAGGGCGAGCCCCGCTTGGATCCCTCGGCGTAAATCGCCGTTATGTAGACGGTGTAGGAGGCGCCGTAGGCGAAAACGGCGGCTGGCACGGCCGTTGGAGGCAACAAGGGCACGGCCGCCATGGATGCGGCAGACAGAGCGGCCGATCCCGCCAAGACGGCCGCCTTATTTCCGGCCTTGTCGTAGACCGAGCCCAGCGCTCCGCCGAGCAGGCCCGACGCCATGGAGGCGGACGATATGGCGCCTGCGATTGAAGGCGGGACGTCTTTGTAGTACGTCAACCACGCGGCGGCGAGGCTGTTCGCCGCGTATACAGCGCCCCATATGGGGAATGAGGCGAGGCCGAGGGCTACCGCGGAGGCGTCTAGCTTGTGCTCGTGCTTGAACCCGCCTTGTAACAACATAGGCGCGGCGATTGCCGACGCGACGACGCCCGGCAAAGCCGCGGCAACTCGCCAATTCGCCATGGCGGCCACGTAGCCCCAGTAGTAGCCCGCGAGGGCCCCGACGTTGAAGGACGCGTTGTACCATCCCAGCGCCGTTCCCGCCCTTTCGGGCCTAAGCGATACCAGCGCAGCCCCGGCGGTGGAGAAAAAGAGCCCGGCGCCTGCGCCCGCTAAGGCCCTAAACGCCAAGGCCTCCGGCCAGCCCCTGCTGATTCCCACGAGGGCCGAGCCGACTCCCAGCAACAACAGCCCAGCGCCTGCCGTCTTGACATCGCCGATTTTGGCCCCGATCCAGCTGGCCGGTATCTGCATAGAGGCGGCCCCCGCGATGAACGCCGCGGGCAAAAAACCCAGTTGGGCCTCCTGCACGCCCAAGTCCTTGGCCATCAACGGCAACAATGGCGATAGGTAGAACCAAAGCAACGCGTACACGGCGCGCGCTCCCAGTATGTAGTGGAAGAGGCCGCGCACTTGGCGCGATTCATTGAGCGCTATTTAAGTTCGTCCGCTGGGGCGCCCGCGGCGCAAACGCGAGGGCCGTCGCCCTCGCAGCGCTTGCCTCGAGCAGTCCGTTGAGCCCGATGCGTCGGCTCATCGGCCACACTATTCGAGGACCCCCAACGAGCCGCGCTCGGGGCTCCGAGGCGGCGTTCGCCCACTCGAGAACAAGCCGTATAGCCCGGCTCTCGGCGAGATTCCCAAGCGACCTTCGTCCTCGCTGGGTTCCCGGCCAACTACGTCTCGCCGAGCTAAAGCGGCGGTCGCTTCAGCGACGTCCTCGGCACATCAACGCTCCGACTATGCCGCGATTAAGGCGTAGGACAAAGAGCTCGCGGACAAGGCTTGTCCGGCGGCCGTTGCAGTGCTTGCGGCGAGTTTCGGTAGACGGCTCTCGCTGTGCCGTTTTCTCGACCGCCCGCTCCGTGCGCCGGCCTTCTGACGTCTAGCGGCGCGCCCTTGTAGTAGTGTTCGCCGCCCCCTCCCCGACGTCTAGGTACACGGAGGCCGCGGCGCCCGGGATCTCGGACGCGTTTCTGGCCAGCAGAGGCCCCACCGCGCCCAGCCCCTCCGCCTCTAGGTCGACCGCCCCTTGGCCTAGCTGGGAGGACGGCCGCTGGGAGGGGCGCTTGCGGGAAATCGCGAGGGGCTTCCCCAGCGGGATGTATAGCGTTGGCCGCTGTCTCCTGCGCTATGACGTCCCCAGGCGCCATGAGGCGGACCACAGTCGCAGGCTCGACCTCCATGGAGTTGAAGACCACGGGAAGTAGTCGCCGGGGTTGAACTCCGCGAATACGTAGTCGGAGAGATCCGCGGACTGGGCGCTTGCAAGGAGCCCGAGGAATACCAAGGCTATGGCAAGCTCATATCTGCAACAACGGCTCTTAAGCCTTTGGTGGACGATGCCGAGCGCTCCTCGTCGAGGATGAATGCGGGGGCCGGGATTTGAACCCGGGTCCTCCCGGTTATGAGCCCTACGCGGGGCTTAGCCCCTGGGCGCTCCAACCAGGCTGAGCTACCCCCGCCGATGCTCAACTACGTCGTGTTTTTAAAATCTTTCGCCTCGGAGTAGCCGCGGGGCAGAGGCCTCGGGATCCTCGTAACCGCCGCAGATCGGCGCCCAAGCGTATAGCTCCTCATTGTAAACCGTCGCTGGCGCGTATATAGTCTCCGTCTGCACGCATGGCGGGTTCTTCGCCATAAACAACCGATGTCGACGACAACGTCGTTTACATAAAGGGAGGGTGGCGAGGGCTGGCGCGTTGAGACGGCCACGGGCTCTATAGCCTCGGCGGTTGGCAAGCTCAGGGCCGCGGCTTCGAGGAGGAAGTCCGCCGCCGAGGCGCTGAAGGAGGGCGGCAAGGCCGCATCCGCCTCAAGATCCCGGCCGGATCGTAGCGCTTCGTCGAGCTTAAAGCGCGGGAGAGCCGGGAGGGGCGCTCGACCGCCTCAAGGCTATCGCCGAGGCTAGGGGATTCGGGCAACTGCCGGCCAAGCGCCTAAAGCCAGCCGAGGAGGCGGTCCAAGAGACGTCGTCGAGATCTAACACGTAGCCGATCGCCCGCTTCTGAGGTTAATAGATTCGGATATGTCGGCGGCATGAGCTGTCGCTTTTCCTAATATTAAAGGTAAAATTACGTAATTTGCATTGAATATTGTTATTATATATAAATTATATTGTACCTAAAGCTGAGAATGGGTTCGTATTATATACACATATACTCGCCGATTTGGTGGAATATATAGCATAGGGTACGGGAATCTCCTGGATAATTGTACGATTTATCGCTGGTTTATTCAGTCCAATATACCTCGATAGTATAATAAGGCTGAGTTTATGCCCCCCATGCAGGTAGACCAGACCTCAACTATATGGTTAGCTGTCGGCGGAATCCTCGTTTTTATAATGATACCAGCTATCGGGATGCTGGAGGCGGGATTAGTGAGGCGCGTCAACGTGATAAACGCGATGAGCAAGGGGCTCATGGCCTTCGCGGTGTTCTTGCCTGCATGGTTTGCGGTGTTTCCGCTGTATTACCACGGCGTTTTATCCGATGGATTCTACCCCACCGGCGAGGGAGTTGGCGTGCCGATGTACGTCTACGGCTTCTTCATAGGGGCCTTCGGCGCGGTGACCTTGGCGTTAATAGGCGCGGGTGCGCCCGAGCGGCTGAAATTCGGCGGTTGGTTGATATTCTCGCTCTTCTTCTCGTTGGTGCAATGGCCCCTAGTCTCAAGCTGGATCTGGGGCGGCGGCTTCTTGAGCAACTTGGGGCGCTTGTTGGGATTGGGCGATTTCGGCGTGTTGGACTTCGCCGGCGGTACCGTCGTGCACGCATACGCCGGGCTTGCAGGGTTCATCATCACGCTGCTCCTGGGCCCATCGTTGAGGCGGACGCGCCTTTTGACCAACGGCGGTCTCAGCCCATTGATATACAAGGAACATATTGAGTACAAATACGCAGAGCTCCAATATGCGATACTGGGGACCATCCTGCTATATTTCGGCTGGTTCGGCTTCAACGGCATGTCGACCGTGACGGTCTCGGAGCAGAGCCAGTACTCCATCGGCAACACGGCCATAGCGGGATCCCTGGCCGGCGCCATCACGGCGTTGTTGTCTAGAATACACGAGAAGACTTGGAACCCCGTGGCCATAATGGCGGGGCTGCTGGGAGGCCTCGTTATGATAACCCCGCTCGCCGGCTTCGTGGATATATGGGCCAGCTACGTGGTGGGGGTACTCGCCGGCCTCGTGAGCTACTACGGCATGAAGTTCATGGAGAGGTACTACTTTATCGACGATCCTGTGGGATCGCTGCCTGTGCACGGCTTCAACGGAATATTGGGCAGCGCGCTGGTGCCCGTGTTGGCCAAGCCCGGCCTCGCCCCGTTTGCGGGCCTCATATATGGCGGCTCGCCGGCATGGTTGGGCGTACAGTTGTTGGGCATGGCGATAGCCTTGTCGTTCGTGGTAGCCACCACATATGTCGTGACCCTATTGCTGGTAAAGGCCGGGTTCCGCGCCACCACGGAGGAGGAACTCGTGGGCCTCGACGTGGTGGACCACGGCGTCGAGAGGCCATGACGCTGGTAATGGTGAGAGCTGTCATAAGGGAGGACAAGCTCATGGACGTATTGACCGCGTTGGTCTCCCACGGATTCACGGGAGCGACCGTGTACAGAGCGCAGGGCATGGGGGGAGAGGGGGGCGTGGTGTCCATCAGAGGATCGGCGCGTCCCGTGTTGATCCCGCGGACGGTCGTGGAGGTGGTGACCGACGAGAAGCGGGCTGAGGAGGTGACTAAGATAATAATGAGCGCCGCTAAGACGGGCGAGGTAGGCGATGGCAGGATCTTCGTGATACCTATGTCCGCCGCTATCAGGATCAGAACAGGCGAGTTTTTAAGCGAATAGCGGTTTTTGGCCTAATGATAACCCTTCTAGACGTAGTGAATTCCGTGAACTACCAAGAGGCCAGGAGGGAGATCGAGGAGTTCATAGCCGATTACCTCCAAAGGGCTAAGTCCAAGGGAGCAATCGTCGGGCTAAGCGGCGGCGTGGACTCGAGCACGACCTTGGCCTTGGCCGCCGAGGCCTTGAGGCCGGAGCGCGTGATGGCCTTAATACTGCCCAGCAAGATCACGCCGGCGCAAGATGTCGAGGACGCCGTGAAGGTGGCCAGACAATTCGGCGTGAGGTACGCGGTGGTGGACATAACGCCAATCCTCAACGCCTATAAGGCGACGATGCCGGAATACGACGACGCTAACCTCGTAGCTAGGGGGAACTTAACCGCAAGGATCAGGATGTCTATTCTGTATTATTACGCGAACAAGTACAACATGTTGGTGCTAGGAACCGGCGATAAGAGCGAGCTGGTGCTGGGCTATTTCACCAAACACGGAGACGGCGGAGTTGACTTGTTGCCGATAGGGGATCTATACAAGACGCAGGTGAGGGCCTTGGCCAAACATATGGGGTTGCCGGAGGAGATAGCCAAGAAGCCCTCGAGCCCTAGGCTGTGGGTGGGCCAGACGGCCGAAGGGGAGCTTGGCTTTACATATGCCCAAGCCGATCTTGTGTTGTACGCGTGGGAGCTCGGAATGCCCGAGTCGGAGATACCGAAACAGACAGGCATTCCTTCATCAGTGGTGAGTAGAGTGCTCAAGAGGGTGAAGGAGAACGCGCATAAACGCGGCCCTCCGCCGATCGCCAAGCTCGTGAAGTCTAGGCTGATCACCGCTTTAAGGAAGGCGTAATGGCGCGTCCGGCCGAGAGGTCTCTACGAGCTCCGGGTTTGGCGGGGCTGCTCTCTAGGCGTAGCGCCTAGAACGCGCTTGCGCGGAGAGGGCCAAGGGGGCGGTTAGGCGCAGAGGGGCCGATTCTCCGCGACATAACGCTTTTTAGTCCGACTTGTCTATTCGATGTGGATTTGGACAAAGAAATAGAACGTTGGGTGAGGGCGCTGGGCCTCAACGTGATGGTGCCGCCAAACACGCCCGAGCCCTTCCACATATCAACAGCGCCGCCTACGGGCATGCCCGTGGTGGACATCGTGAGGCCCAAGGGCGCCGAGTTCTACGTCATTGCCATGGGCATAGCCATCCACCCCGACCACAAATCGGCGCTCTCCTCGATGAAGGAGCAGGAAAGAAGGCGGTTCCTCCTGGACCTCAAGAAGGCCATCCTCTCGATGGGCGTGGACTTCGCGTTCCTGCCGCCCGACGCCGAGATCCCCGACGCGGTTCAAGTTTCGAGGCCCGTGTTGGCCGAGGGGCTAGACGCCCACAAGTTCCTCGAGGAGTACTACAGAGTCAGAAACGCCGGGCTTCTCGTCATAGTGACCTTCGCCGACAGCTTCAGGAGGCCCAGCCAAACGTCGTTGTACATATAGCCGCAATGAGGCTTGTCGCGTTTGTCTTCCTCCTATTGGCGGCCACATCGCTGGCGGTGCAAGTGACCATAAGAGCTGTTGATGCGTCGACGAACAAGGTGCTGAACGGTTCTATTATTATGTTGTGGAGCGGCGACACGTTGGTGGGCGTGAGCTCGAGCGGGGTGCTGACCGCCGACTTGGAGCCTGGGACGTATTTAGTCAAGGTATTGGCCTTCGGCCGCGACTTCAACCGGACGATCTACGTGCCGAGCGTTAATCCCATCGATGTCAAGATACCGACGGCGTTTATCACAGCGCTGGTGGTCAACGACGCAAACAGCTCCTTGGCCGAGTGGCCCATCGTCGTGTTGGGCCCAGACGGCTCGCGGCTAGGCTCGGGCGTTGGGAGGGTTGCGGTCGAAGTAGTTGCCGACGGGAGCTCCTACGAGGCCGAGGCGACGACGCCCTACGGCGCCTTCCGGAATTCCACCACGCCGAGTCCCGGCGGCAACTACACGGTGGTTATCCACGTGCCCACGTCAGCCGTTCACATTGAGGTCGTGGACTATTGGGGCGACCGAATCAACTGCACGGTTAAGCTCGTGGCCAACGGCACCGTCGTCGCGTCGGGCCCTGCGCCGCTCAGCGCCGTCGTGTTGTCGGGCGCCTACACGATCTCGGTCGACGCCGATATCGACGGCCTCGTCCTTAAATACAACGAAACAGCCGACGTGCCGCCTGGACGTTACGACCATACCGTGAAGTTGCCCACGGCGGAGCTCTACGCGTATCCGCAGACTCCGCAAGGCGCGCCTCTACGAAACGCGACGGTCGTCGTACGTCAAGGCGGAAGAGTCGTCTTCAACTCCACGGGCCCGCAAAGGCTCGTCCTATTGGCCGGGACCTACGTCGTTGTTGCCAAATACGGCAACTCCACCAACAAGGTCGTGGTATTGCTTCAACCAGGCGATAGGAGACCGGTCTATTTGAACTTGTCCGCGACCGTCGGCAAGGTCGTGGAGATTACGCCGACCGCCACAACAACGACCGCGAAGACGCGAATCACTTCGTCCGCGCCGCCTCCGGCGACCGCCACATCGACAACGACAGGCGCGCCGATCGCCGGCTACGCATGGGGCTACGCGCTGGCTGTCTTGGGCTCGCTTGCGGCGGCTCTCGCGTCCGGCGTCTTGGCCCTATCCCTAATCGCCTCAAAGAGCGCCGAAGATTTGGGTCCTCCAGAGCTCGTAGAGGCCTCTGAGCTGGACTAGCGGCACCCCCTTGGTCATCCTGTAGGTGAAGTACTGCTTGAACTTGTCGGGATCCTTCATGTAGGTCCACTCGTCTACCTCGACGTCGGCGACGCCCTCCTTTATCTCGCTCACTATCGCTTGAGCTAGAACCGATGCTTGCCATATGGCGCCCCAGCCTATCGGCGGGAGCCCCAGCTTGATGAGGGAGGAATCGCCGATTAGGTAGGTGCGATCGTACTGCGTCTCGAACAAGGCCCCGACCTTCAGCCCCTTGGCCAACGGGTGCATGTTCAGCTCCGGCACCACCACGTGTACCTCGCCCTTGTTGCCCGCCGGCGGGGGCTCCTCGGTGACCACGATGCCGTATTTGGCGTAGACGGCGCTGAAGGAGTCGAAAAGCCATTTGTAGTCAGGATGGACGTACACTAAATGTATCGACACCTCCTTCTGGGGCCACAAGGTCTTTATGGCGGTGGCCAGCTCGCCGAAGCCGATCACGGGGTGGAGCTCGTCCACTATGAAGCGCACGGTCGTCGCGGTCTCGACCGCCTTGTAGAAGGCCTCCGCGCCCTCCACCGAGTAGAAGTCATCGCCTATCTTGAAGGCTCCGACCGCCAATACTTGGTAGTCGCCCTTTATCACGCCGCCGCTTGCGAGCTTCAAGCCGCTCTCCTTGACGTCCACGACCTCGTCCCTTATGTGCTCCACACGCTTCAGAGAGTCGAACGACATCTTGAGGTCCTCGAAGCGGAGGATGCCGGCGAAGGCCATGGGTATGCCCATCACGAACTCGTGGTAGGGCTTCGGGTCCACTAAGTATATCTTGACGTCGTCGAGGGCGGCCGCCAGCTTGTACGCCAGATAAACCCCGGAGATCCCGCCGCCTGCGATGACGATCTCCCTCATGGCCCTCCCCGGACTCCTAGGGTTATCGGCCTTGTGCGTATGAAAACCGCACACATGGTCGCACCATATGTTCTGTATATATTAAACTTGCGGAGCGTCAAGGGAAATGATCCCACATATAAATCTTGTGGAGCGCCGTGCTTGATAGACTACGGTTGTTCTTGCCGCCTTCATGCGGAGGCTCGATAAACCTCCCCCTGCAGTGCTCCAAACATCACAAGGGCCGTCTTCGCC
>DANS01000025.1:0-26748 GCA_002497345.1 Thermoproteus sp. UBA157 | reverse complement strand
AACTAAAATTATAAAAATTATTATATAGAATATCTTTATTCGAAATTTTTAAGAATTAGCGACATTCCGCGGTTATGTACGACGCGTTGCCCGCTGTAGGCGCCGCGCTTATTTGGGCCTATGCCTCGGTCGCCTATAGAGGATACGTGGAGAAATACGGCGTTTTTAGGCTCAACTTCTTGAGGCTAGCATACACCTCCCTCATATTGCTCGCGCCGGCGCTCTGCCTAGGCCTCGGAGAGGGCGCCCTATACGCCGCCCTCAGCGGCGTGTTGTCCCTAGCGCTTGGCGATTCCCTATACCTAAGGGCTTTGGGAACCTCGGGAGTCTCGGCGGCTGTCCCCGCGGCCTATAGCTATATCATATTGGAGCAGTTCATAGCGATACCTCTTGGAGAGCCGCTGAGGATGACCTATTTAGTGGCCGCGCTCTTGACGGTGGCCGGGATCTACGCGTTGACCTCGGGCGGCGGCAACCTCAAGGGGATAGCCTACGCCCTCGGCGCAGCCCTCTCTTGGTCGCTCGGATACGCCGCTATCAAGATGGCAGGCGCCGGCGGCATGAACCCCTTGTCGATAGCCTTCGTCCGCGCCGTCGCCGCGCTCCCGTTTCTGGCGTGGTTGAGCGGTTTGAGGGGCCTCGGCAAGGGGCTCAAGGAGTCGTGGCGAACGCCTCTGCCCATCATAGCGGCGCTGGACCTAGGAGGCGGTGCTGCCTTGTTCGCCTACTCGGCGGTGGCGGCCGGGCTTGCCTTATCGGCGATCATCCTCGGCGTGGTTCCGTTAGCCGCCCAGCTGATATCGCGCTTGACCGGCAAGGAGCGCCCGAGGCCTCGCGAATACGTCGCGGCCCTCCTCATATTATCCGCCGTAGTGATATCGTTTATATAGCTGGACAGTTCCGCTCGTGCTAATAGACGAGCTATACAGGGCGTTTCCAAAAAACGAGCGGTTCTTCGAGAGGGCGTTGAGGGCCGAGAAGGAGGAAGAGGGGTTCTCGTACGCCTCCTCCGCCTCTGTGGCGCTCACGCTTCTGTGTCCCAGAGCCGCCGCCTATAAAGCCGCCGAGGAGGAGGTGAGCGTCTTTGCGAGGGCCTTGAGGGATAGGGTCAAATACGCCGTGATGCTTGGTATAGCCGACGAGGGGCAAGTCGATCTGCTCACCAAGCGCGCCCTCAGAGGCGACGGCGAAGCTATAAGGGCGTTGTCGAGAATAGGCAGGGACATAGGCCCCGACGACTTGGGCCCGATTCTGCCGAGGTTAAAGGAGGAGTTCGAGGCGGCCAGAAGGGCCAGCAGAAAGGTGATCGTGACGGCCGCGCGGGGGCTAGTTAGGGAGGCGGCGGCGTACGTCAAATACGCTGAGCCATATCCGTACGCGGGCATGGGCCACAGGTACCGCGACTACGTGTTCTACGCGGTAGCCGGCGTAGGGATGGACCACGTGTACCTCTTCAGAGTCGCGAAGGACGGGGGAAGAGCCAAGAGGGAGGCGCTAGCCGAGGGCGACGTGGCGGCCGCGGCGTTCAGGAAGTCCGCCGTGAAGGTACATATATACGTGCCCGGCGTGGCCATCTATTCCCACTTTGAAAGGGCAGCGGATCCAACGCCCAAATATAAGGCGTTAATAGAGGGCGAGTGTAAGCCGGGGCCCTACTGTAAGGTCTGCAGATACAAAGAGGTGTGCGAGTGCGTCGGAGATATCCCGCGGCGTCGTCACGCCGGCTCATAGAGGCCCGAGGGGGCCCCTCCCGGCGCGTCGCTGGTATGAATTGAGTGGGGATTTATCACTCTTCCTCCCTTAAGTACCTCAAGAAGATGTAGCCCGCCAAGGCCAAGAAGAGGCCGGACACGGGCATGAGGAGCGCCGGACTCACATCGATTAGGTAGCCCGCCGCGACCGCCGAAGGGGTGGCGGCTATCCTCATCGATATGCTCGCCACGGCCGGCGTCGTGGCCTCGCCGCCTTCAGCGGCCGCCCCCGAGATGTAGGAAGATCTGGCCGTGCCGCCGATGCCCACCATGGCGTTATAGAGCGCGTATAAGGCGCCGAAGGCGATGGGGTGCGGGACCAGCGGAAGCGCGGCCAATACGGCGCCTGAGGCGAACCTGCTGACGGCGGAGGCCTTCACGAGCCCCAGCCTTTTGACCAACAAGTGGGCGAGGAGGGCGGAGAGGGCGAAGGCCGTGTTGCCCGCGGCGTATATGGCTCCAATTAGGGCCTTGTCGAAGCCTAGATATACGTTCATCCACAACGACAACAGCGAGCTCGAGAGGCCCACCCCAACTCCTGCGACCAGTTGGCTTATGGAGTAGGCCAAAACGGCGCCGCCCCTAGCGCTCACCGCCCTGAAAGGGTTTACGCGGCGGACTATCTCCGAGGTGCCCAGCGATGTGAGAACCAAGGACGCAGCGGCTGAGACCGATATAACGAAAAGAACCGCGGCGTCACGTAGCGCAAAGACGGCGACTAGCAGAGAGCCGACTATGCCGCCCGACGTGGACAAGACGTTGATGAGGCCGAGATCCCTCGTCCTCTCCACGGCGTTTGAGGTATGCCTTCTGACCAGCGCCATTATCAACGGCACGAAGCTGCCCCTCGTCGCGCCCGGGCCCAACATGCCCACTCCGCCTAAGCCGAGCGCCAAGCCGACGACCCAAGGGTTCCTCACTACGGCTATCGCGAACAAAGCGGAGGCGAATGCGACTTCGCTCACGGCGAGGCCTCGAGCGTGCCCTATTACGTCGCCCAACGCCGCATATAATATCGAAGTGCCCAGCGAGATCAAGCCGGCGATCGTCACTATGAGGCCCGCCGTGATCGCGTTGCCCGTCAGTTCTTTCAGATACAACGGCACAATTACGACTAAGTACCCCGTGGCCAAATTCCTGAGAAATCTCTCAACGCCGATGGTTAAAATATAACGCCTCATGATCGATATATCGGCTATACTTATTAATATTGTCCCCATGTTTATAAAGCGCGGTTGTAAGCATGCCCATGGCCTCGAGGGCGAAGTCCTTCGGACGCTCCGCGTGGGATATAAGCAAATCATTATAAGACATCGTGAAGTACCTCTTCACGACAGTGCAAGGCCTAGAAGACGTAGTCGTAGAGGAGCTCGCGTCTCGGTTCCCCACCGCATCGGCCTCCGCCGAGTACATGAGCGGCAGAGTGGTGGCGGAGGTCGAGGCGACGCCCCGGGAGCTGTTGTCGCTCCGCTCGGTCGAAAGATTCGGCGTATTCCTATCGAGCGGCCGCTTCGGCAGATTGGATGACATTGTGAATGGTGTGAGGGCCATCTTGCCAGACATAACCTCCTATATTGCGCCGTTTACCACAGCCGGCGTGGCGTGCGAAAGGGCCGGCGTGCACGAGTTCACCTCCAGAGACGTGGAGGCCGCAGTCGGCGCTCTGTTGAGGGAAGCCGGGGCCACGATCAGCTTAGTGGACCCAGATGTGGAGCTGAACGTAGATGTTGTGGAGGACTCGTACTACGTCTGGCTCACCGTCACTAGATCTTCGCTCAAGAATAGGCCCTATCGCAGATATCAGCACTACGCCTCGCTTAACCCCATTGTCGCCTATGCCATGGCGCGTCTGGCGCGCGTCAAGGACGGGGAGACGCTCTGCGATTTGACATGTGGCGGGGGCACCATATGCTTAGAGGCCTCCCATACGGCTAGGATCAGATGCATATGCGTCGATATATCACTGAGGCACTTGAAAGGCGCTGTGTCGAACTTCGCGGCCGCGGAGATAGACGCGGACATCCTCTGGTTCGACTCCACGAAGTTGCACAGAGTCCTCCGCCCCGTCTGCGACGTGTTCGCGTTCAACCCGCCATATGGGGTCAGAATGCCGACCGACATACACAAGCTCTACCGGGGGCTCGCCAGATCAGTGGAGCTCTTGGCGAGGCCGGGAGCTCGAGTGGTTGTCATAACGCCGCGTTGGCGCGTTTTCCTCAAATACTTCAAGGGCGAAGTCCTCGAGAGGAGGGTGATATATCAAGGAGGACTTTACAGCTCGATAATAGTGGGCAGAGTTTAAATATCGCGTAATGTCTCGGTCGTGCTCGCGCCGTTCGTCTTCCTCGCGGCTGTTGCCTTAGTTATAGGGGGGACTCTCACGAGGAGACTCGACGTGGCGGTCTCGATTTCCTTGGCCGCCATGCTGTACGGCATAGTCGTATTGGGCCCGGCCGTGGGCGAGGCGACCATATCGGCATTCAACTACTCTATGTTTGAGGTCCTCGCCTCGCTCGTGCTCGCCATGGCTCTTGGCTATTTGATGAAAAACAGGCGCGAGGCCTTAGCGAGCGGCCTCACCGCAGCGGGTCCGAGATTCGCGGCCTTCGCGATACCGGCCGCCATAGGCCTATTGCCCATGCCGGGCGGCGCCTACGTCTCGGCCGTCGTGGTGGATCCGCTGTATCGCGAAATGGGCTTGAGCAGTCGAGAGAAGACGTTCCTCAACTACTGGATGAGGCACATCTGGATACCGATATGGCCCCTCTTCCAAGGCGTTTTGATAACGTCGGCCGTGCTGGCGGAGCCCGTGGTGAGGGTGATCTCTTGGTCATGGCCCGCAAGCCTCGCGGCGATAGTAGCCGGCGTTGCGATCGGGTTGCCGCGCATCAAGGGCGTAGACGTAAGGGGTAAACTGAGGGATTTATCGGCTCTTTGGCCCCTCGCAGCCGTCGCGACGCTTTCGTTCCTGGTCCCTATATACGCCGCAGTGGCCTTAGTGCTGACCGCCTTCATAGCAGTATATAGGATTGAGCGGCGCGAGGTGCTCGCCGCGTTTCGCTACGCCTTGAGCCCTCGCATATTGGCCATAATAATGGCTTCATTGATATTCTCCGAGTACATAAAGGTGAGCGGATTAAGCGAGGCGATGGCCTCATATCTGGGCAACGCGGCGTTGTTGGCTATATTCGCAGTACCGTTTCTGATAGGGCTGGCCACAGGCGTCGAGTTCACCTTCGCGGGCCTCGCCTTCCCGCCGCTCAGCGCGTTGCTCCACGGCTACAACCTATCTTTGGCGTTCCTCGGCGGCTTCCTCGGCGTTATGTTGAGCCCTGCCCACAGCTGCCTCGTGTTAACGCTCGACTACTACAAGGCCGAGGCCCGGGAGGTGTACGGGCTCTTGCTCAGATCGGCCGCAGTCGCGGTAGCGGTAGCCGCCCCTCTCTACGCCGCCTTGATGGCCTTTTGAGCAAAAAGAATATATATTTACTCGTCGATGACGGCGGTGAATAAATACGTTGCGGACATATCGGTTATTCTGGACGGATCGCTCAAGGAGGCCATCATATCTGGAACAATTAGGGGCACTCTCTTCGTGTTGGAGGAGGCGGTCGACTACTTGGAGAGGCTCGCCAGACAGGGCGACGGGGTCGGCCTCATAGGGGTCTCGGAGCTCAAGGATCTAAAAAGCGCCGTGGAGAAGCTGGGGCTCTCGGAGCTGGTCCGCATAGAGTTCGTCCAGAGCGCTAAAAGGCCCGTCGAGCCCGAGGAGATACCCGCCTTGGCGAGGAAGTTCGCCAAGGAGAACGGAGCCGCCGTGATAACCAGCGATCCGTTCTTGAGGGACTCGGCCTCGGTCATGGGCCTCGAGGTGGTCTATTTGGGCAAGGAGAAGGGCGCGCTTCAGATAGAGCGCTTCTTCGAGAAAGACGTAATGTCCGTCCACTTGAAGGAGGGCGCGCCGCCTCAAGCCAAGGCCGGCAGGCCCGGCAACTGGCGCCTCGTGAGGCTGTCGGAGGAGCCCATGTCCAGGGCCCAGCTCGAGGCCATAGTGAGGGAGCTCATCTCGGAGGCGGCCAAGGGCGACGGCAACACCAGGATAGAGATAAGGAGGCCCCATTCGTTGATAATCCAACACAGAGATCTGCGCATAGTGGTCGCGTTTCCGCCCGTCTCCGATGGGCTCGAGATAACTGCGGTGAAGCCGCTCGTGAGGAGGAGCCTCGAGGATTACAACTTGGACCCCAGAGTGGTTGAGCGTTTGGAGAAAAGCGCTGAGGGGATCCTCATCTCGGGCCCGCCCGGCGCCGGCAAGACGACGTTTGCCCAGGCCTTGGCCGAGTTCTATTTGTCCAAGGGCAAGGTCGTGAAGACCGTGGAGTCGCCCAGGGATATGATATTGAGCAAGCAGATCACCCAGCTGTCCAAGAACTACGCCACGTCTGAGGAGATACACGACCTCTTGCTCCTCTCGCGGCCCGACTACACCATATTCGACGAGATGAGGGATACCGCCGACTTCCAACTATACGTGGATCTGAGACTTGCCGGCGTTGGGATGGTCGGCGTGGTGCACGCCACGTCGCCCATAGACGCAATCCAGAGGTTCGTCAGAAGAGTCGAGCTGGGCATGATACCGTCTATTATAGATACGGTCATATTCATGAAGGACGGAGAGGTGAAGAAGGTCTATTCCTTGTCCATGACCGTCAAGGTGCCCGCCGGCATGAGGGAGGAGGATTTGTCTCGCCCCGTGGTCGTGGTCAAGGACTTCTTGACAGGCGAGCCTGAGTACGAGATATACGTATTCGGCGAGGAGACCTTCGTGGTTCCTCTGAAACGCGGCGAGGGAAGAGCGCCGAGCAAGAAGCTCTACTCAGCGGTGATATCGGCCCTCAAGAGGTACGTGCCGCCGCAAGAGATAAGGCTGGAGGAAGTCGACGGAGTCGTCGTAGTCAAGGTGCCCGAGGAGTACTTGTCGTTGGTGGCCACGCGCGGCGTCAACAAGCTGGAGCGCCTAAGGAGGAGGTTTTCCGTCGATTTCAGGATCGAGCCGCTTTGAAGGTTTTTAAAGCTCCAAGCTCCATGTAGATGGCGGCGGAGCGCCCCGTAGCGGGCCCTGTGACGGAAGCCGTCGGTCCCCCTTGACACACACGGCATTTATGAATCGAAACCCATATATATCACCCTGTGATCTCAGCTCGTGTCCCTCGACCAATATTATCTCTACGAGGATCGTACCCCCACGGGTATTTGGTACGTCGATCAACTCCTAGGGGGCGGCTTCAAGAAGGGGGAGATCTACTTAATCGCCGGCGAGGCGGGACAAGGCAAGACCATATTTAGCCTTCAGTTCTTGAAGACGGGCGCCGAGCTATATGACGAGCCCGGCCTCTATATAACAGTGGATGAACCCTCAGAAGACGTCAAGAGGGGCGTCAGGTCCTCGCTGGGCTGGGATCTCGACGTGCTGGAGGAGCAACAGAAGCTGGTCTTCGTCGATCTCAGAACGCACTTCAAGGCCTACTCCCAGAGCGAGAGGGTTGTCGCCGATCCGCGCGAGATAGCGAAGGTTATAATAGACAACGTGAGGAAGTTCGGAATAAAGAGGCTGGTCGTCGACCCCATCGCCCCCTTGCTCATTACGTCGCATACGGACGTGTTGTGGGTCAGGGAGTACATGCGGGAGCTGGTGTTCCAGCTGAAGAAGCTCAAGGATGTCACGACCGTTATGACCTCCGAGATCCCCACGGGCGAGAACAAGATCAGCAGATTCGGAGTCGAGGAGTACCTGGCCAGCGGCGTCATAAAGCTGGAGCTACAGGAATACAGAGGCTTCGTATTCAGGGTGATGTTTATCAGAAAGATGAGGTGGACCCCCGTGAGGCCTCAGAAGCTGGTCTTCGAGATATACCCGCAATACGGCATATACGTTATAGATAGGCTGGAGAACTTCATGAAATCCATAGACCGCTTCTACGCCGATGTGTCACAACAGCCCGGCCAACAGGAGTACCCCTACGCGCTAGCCAGATAACTTCTCGAAAACGACCCTTCTGCCCCTGAGGTGGTACCTGAACTTCAGAGGCTCCGTGCGCTCGGGCGTGTATGCCTTGAGGGCGCCGTGCGAGAGCATGAAAACGTAATCGGGCACCGAGCCTATCATGGCGGAGATCCTTCTCCATGCCTCGTAGGAGTTTACCACCAGGACGGTTGTGACCTCCCTCCTCAACGTCCCCTGATATATCTGCGCCGCATCAACAATGGTGTCGATTCCGGCAACTGCCACCACTTGCTCGTATTGATCGGCGAAATGGACATCGATATTTGCTTCGTTCACCATCTCGGCCGACCTATACCACCACGCTAGATCCTTGTGTTCGTCGATGGGGTGGTAGTACCATATCAAGTTGGGGTGCTCGGTCCTCACGCCGAGGGATTCCGCGAATTTCACGAAGGCGGGCATCACCTTGTGGTGATGATAGAGCACCCTCTTTCCCTGGCCCGCCAAGACGGAAGCCGTCAGCACCATGAGCTTGCTGGCGAGGCCATCGGGAGGTCCCACGACTGCCACGTAGCTGCCCGCTATGATGCCGCCGTTTAGCTCCTTGTCTAGCTCGGGGGCTCCGGTGGTGAGCCTCTCGTCGGATATCCTCTTAGCGCTACCAGGGGGCGAGATCAACTTCGGCCCGCCCCTGGTCAGAATAAATCCAAAGACAGCCCGGTCGATCGCCCTCCCTCTGCTCTTGAGTATCGTCAAATATCGCGATATGCCCCTCTCGGAGACCTTGTAGTCGAGCATTATCACGTTGTCCGCTATGTAGTCGGTCGCCGTGATCTCGACGCCTTCCCTTATCAACACCACCGGCACGAGCGACGAGAGGAGGTGGTAGAGGAGCTGGTGGACCAGCTCCCTCTCGCCCTCTTGCATTAAGACGTTCAAGCCGTCGATCACGACGAAATCGGGGCTCGTCTCCTTGATCTGTTTAACTATGACCTCGACGAGTTCCTTGGAGCGATTCGGAATCGAGAACATGTCGAAGATGTGGCGCGGCGGCTCGAGCCCCATCGATGACAAGAATTTCAAGAGGCGCGTTCTGTTCTCGTAAAAGGTGAACCAAGCCGCGTTCTTGTACCTGCTAGCGGCCCAAGCCGCCAAGCTCGTCTTCCCGGAGCCCGGAAGCCCTTTTATCAAAGTAAGGCCTTCGTCGAAGATCTCCTCGATCACTCCATGTATAGCATACGTCTTCTTATATCTTATAGCCTCTCGGCCTCGGCTATAATAAGGGGGAACTTGCGCTTTACGGCCACTTTGAAGAAGGGGGCGAGCGCCTCCTCGAGGCATTTGGCCGTACAACCGTGGTCGACCACCAGCGGCACTCTGTCCTTGTCGGCCTCTATCACGACGAACTTGCCGCCCGGCTTTAAGGCGCTCGATACGCGCCTTGCGGACGGCTCGTGGAGGCCCCAGTGGTGCAGCGTAAAGAGAGCGACGGCTACGTCGAAGACTTCGTCCCTCAGAGGCAGCGCCCAACTGGCTCCAGCTATTAGGTCGGCCGAGGTCCTCTTGCGCGCCCTTCTCAGCATCGCCGGCGAGACGTCCACGCCGACTACTCTATAGCCGCGCCTCTCCAAGATGCCGGCCAGCTTCCCCGCGCCGGCGCCGATTTCGAGAAGCTTGGAGCCCCTCGGCGCGACGGCCTCTACGGCCTCGGCCGCTACTGCGTAGGCCCAATCGAAGACCCTCAACTTTATCAAGAGATCGTACACCGCAGCCCCTCTTTCGTCGAATTGTTCGAAATAGACCATATCAGCTCCTGGGCGTCGGCAATATCTTGAAGTCGTCAAACTCGCCTCTGTAATCCTCGTAGGCTATATCGACCGCCTCGACCCTAGCGCCGGGGGGACCGCGGTGGGCCCATTCGATAACTTTCTTAACGGCTTCCTCCTCCCCCTCGAGCACCGCCTCCACGGTCCTTCCGTCGGGGAGGTTCCTGACCCATCCCCTCACGCCGTAATACGACGCGATGTCCTTCATGGATTGGCGGAAGAATACCCCTTGCACCTTGCCCCTTATGAACAAATGCGCCCGGATCTTCGCCATGTACTAAAATCATCACTAATATTTCTCTTGCACCATCTTTAAAAGCGTGCAGAATTGGGCGGTTGTGAGGGGCTACTACATGCACCCCGATATATACGGCGACGAGGTCGTCTTCGTCACCGAGGACGACCTCTGGAAGTATTCCGGCGGCAGAGCCCGACGCCTCACCTCCGACTTCGGCGTAGTGTTGAGGCCCAAGTTCTCGCCGGACGGGCGGTACATCGCGTTCACACGGCTCCAACAGACGGACCAAGGCACGCTCGCCGAGGCCTACGTTATCCCCTCCGATGGGGGAGAGCCCAAGAGGTTGACGTACTTCGGCTCTCCCTTTACGCGCGTGGTTGGCTGGACTCCCGACGGGAGGGTGCTCGTCTACAGCGATTTCAAAATGCCTTTTACGCGCTGGAGAGAGCTATATGCGGTATCGCTCGACGGCAAGTACGAGAGGCTCGGCCTCGGCCCGGCGACCGCCCTCCTATACGGCGACGGCTTCATCGTGTTGGGCCGCAACAACTACGACCTCCCCTACTGGAAGAGGTATAAGGGCGGCATGCGCGGCGTCCTCTGGATAAGCAGAGACGGCGGGAGGACCTTCGAGAAGCTCGTGGATCTTCCCGGCAACGTCACCTCGCCCATGATAGTCGGCGGGAGGATCTTCTTCGTGTCGGACCACGAGGGAGTCGGCAACATCTACTCCGTCGATCCCTCGGGCCGAGATCTGCGGCGACATACCAGCTTCAAGGACTTCTTCGTGAGAAACGCCAGTTCTGACGGGCGCAGAATAGTCTTCCAAGCCGGGGGCGATATCTACTTGCTGGACCCCTCGGCGGGGCGCCTGGAGCTGCTCGAAATAGACGCCCCCCTCTCCAGAAAGCAGAGGATGGCCAAGTTCGCGGATCCCTTCAAATACCTAGAGGCCTTCGTCCTCCCCTCTGGGGAGGACGTCGCGTTGATCTCGAGAGGGCAAGCCTTCTACATGCCGGCATGGGAGGGAGCCGTCGTCCAGCTAGGTCCAAGAGGCGGCTCGACCAGGTACAAGCACATATCGGCTGACGGCGATAAAATAGCCGTCTCGACGTATGACGGAATCGTCGAGCTGTACAGCCGCGAGGGCGTCTTGCTCAAGAGGGTCGAGCCCGGAGTTGGGCTCATAGAGGCCTTGGCGTTGAAATACCCGAGGCTGGCGCTCTCTAACCACAAGGGCGAGTTGTGGATCCTCGACTTGGAGACCGGCGCCAAGGCCTTGGCCGATAAGAGCGAGTACGGGCTAATAGTGGAGCTGGCTTGGCACCCCTCGGGCCGTTGGCTGGCGTATTCTCGGCCCTCCGGCGTTTATACGCAGAACATACGGCTCTACGACGCCGAGTCGGGGAGGGCCTACGACGCGACTCCGCCCACCAACTTCGACTACAGCCCAGCCTTTGATCCCTCGGGCAGATACCTCTACTTCCTCTCCAGGAGGGCGTTCAACCCCGCCATGGACCCTGTTCAATTCTGCTACGTCTTCGCAAAACACTCCAAGCCCTATTTGATCCCGCTGAAGAGGGACGACCTATCGCCCTTCGTGGAGTACAGGAAACGCGACGAGATATCGGACATAGACGTCGAGGGCTTGCCGGCTAGGGCGGAGCCCTTCCCCGTGGAGGAGGGGGTGTACGCAACGGTGGTGGGGCTTAAGGGCGGCAAAGTGGCATGGCTTAAATACGAGGTCGAGGGGGCGTTGCGCTACTACCTCTGGTCTGCCCAAGAGAGGAGGGGCTCTGTGGAGATCTACGACTTGGAGAGCAAGACCAAGGAACAGCTGGCATCCGGCGTGTCGGCCATCAGGGCATCGCCAGACGGTAAATATCTGCTGTTGAAGGAGGAGGGCAGGCTGAGGCTCGTCGACGTCGAGAAGAAGCCGGACATGCAATCGAGGGAGCCTGGAAGGAAGTCGGGCGTGTTGGACATGGGCAGAGTTAAGGTGTACGTGGAGCCTGCCAAGGAGTGGAGGCAGATGTTCCGGGAGGCGTGGTTGCTCATGAGGGAGAACTTCTGGAGAGCCGACATGAACGGACTGGACTGGGATCAAGTCTACAAGAAGTACGAGCCGTTGCTCGACAGAATCAGCACGCGCTATGAGCTGAGCGATCTGATCAACGAGATGCAGGGCGAGCTCGGCAACAGCCACGCCTACGAGATAGTGCCGGACTTCGAGGTGGACAAGCCGTATCCCGTGGGCGGCCTCGGCGCCGAGTTCCGCTGGGACGGCGGTTGTTGGCGCGTGGCCAAGATCTTCTCAGGGGATCCGGCCAACGAGGGGGAGCGCAGCCCGCTAGCGGCGCCCGGCCTCGACGTCGAGGAGGGCGATTGTTTGTTGTCCATAGGAGGTGTGGAGCTCGGGCCCGACGTCCCGCCCGAGGCGGCCTTGTTGAACAGAGCCGGCGATGTCGTGTGGATAGAAGTGGAGGGTAGACGCGGCAAACGGCGCTTCCCCGTGAGGGTCTTGAGAGATGAGAGGCATTTGGTATATAGAAGCTGGGTTGAGCGCAACAGGCGATACGTGCACGAGAAAACCGGCGGGAGGGTCGGCTATATACACATACCCGACATGGGGCCTTACGGCTACGCCGAGTTTTTCAAGCAACTCGTGGCGGAGGGCTATAAGGAGGCCTTCATAATTGACGTAAGATTCAACGGAGGGGGCCACACGTCCGGCATGCTAATACAGCGCTTAGCCGCGAGGGTCTTCGGCGCCTTCTTGACCAGGTACTTCAAGCCGAGCCCGTATCCGGAACTCGTCGCGCCGAGGGCGCTCGTCTTGGTGACGAACGAGTACGCGGGCTCAGACGGCGATATATTCACCTACGACTTCAAGGCGCTGGGGCTGGGCCCCGTCATAGGAGTGAGGACCTGGGGGGGCACCGTGGGTATAGACACCAGGTACAAGCTCGTAGACGGCACCATAATCACCCAGCCTAAATACGCCTTCTGGGCCGAGGGGGTCGGGACGGCCATCGAGGGATACGGGGTTGAGCCAGATATCTTGGTCGAAATAGCGCCGCACCACTACAGAGATGGCGTGGACCCCCAACTAGACGCCGCTATAGAGGAGGCGTTGAGGCGTACAGGGAGTTCTCTCAAGCTAGACTCGATAAGAGCTAAGTTTTAAATCTATAGTTATTTTGCTCTACATGGTTGTTGTCACGTTAGAGCATGTCGACAAGATATTTCCGCCGAACGTGGTCGCCCTCAAGGATATAAACCTCACGATAAACGACGGCGAGTTCTTCGTGGTTTTAGGCCCCTCGGGCCACGGCAAGACGACCTTCTTACGCGTCCTAGCCGGCTTGGAGGTGCCCACAAGGGGGCGCATATTGTTCGACGACGAGGTTGTCGTGGATACTGAGCGCAAGATCTTCGTGGATCCGCCCAAGAGAAACGTGGGCATGGTCTTCCAGAACTGGGCCCTTTACCCCCACATGAAGGTGTTCGACAACATCGCCTTCCCCTTGAAGATAAAGAGGGTGCCCAAGAGGGAGATAGAGGCGAGGGTGAGGGAGGTTGCGGAGATCTTGGGAATCGCCGAGCTCCTGGACCGCTATCCCCGCCAGCTCTCGGGGGGCCAGCAACAGAGAGTCGCCATAGCCAGGGCGCTGGTTAAGAGGCCGAGGCTCCTCCTCCTCGACGAGCCCTTCTCCAACCTAGACGCCAGGATACGCATAAGCGCCAGGGCCTTCGTGAAGAGGTTGCAGAGGGAGCTCAAGATAACCACCATCCTCGTGACCCACGACCAGCAAGACGCGTACTCCGTGGCCGACAGACTCGCCGTCTTGAGGCGCGGCGTCGTGCAACAAGTCGGCACGGTCGAGGACCTCCTAAATAGGCCCGCCAACTTATTCGTCGCCACATTCTTGGGCGATCCTCCCATGAACGTCTTCGAGGCGAAACTCGTAAAGGAGGCCGGCGGCTATCTGGCCGATGCCGGCGTTTTGAAGATCCCTCTGCCCGCCTCGCCGGCGTTGGCGGAACACGTGGGCAAGAAGGTCTACGTGGGCATTAGGCCAGCTGATATCTACGTGGCGGAGGCCCCACAAAGCGAGAACGACATATTGATAACCAAGGGCCGCGTCAAGATAGTGGAGGTCACGGGCTTCGTCACCACGGCATTGATAGAATGGGACGGTATTGAGGCCAGGGTTGAGGTAATCGGCAGGCCGCCCGCGGAGGGCGCTGAAGTCGCCGTCTACGTTGAGCCGGATAAGATAAAGGTATTTAGCGAGGACGAGAGGGCCATACTGTGAGATTCGAAGTACTCGCGTCGGCGCCGGGACGCCTCGATTTTTTGAACACCCATCAAGACTACAAGGGCCTGCCGGTCGTCTCAGTGGCCATAAACCTACGCACGAGGGCCAAGGCAGGGCGTCTGGAGGGGCTCTGCAGAGCTAAGTCGCTCAACACCGGCGAGGCGGGGGAGTTCAAGCCTGGGGATCCGCCGAGGGGGCGCAGCTTTATAGACTACGTCAAGGCCGCCGTCCTCTCCCTCATGCGCTTCGGCGTTAACGTATCTGGCTGCGTCCTCGAGGTGGAGAGCGACGTCCCGGTGGCATCTGGCATGGCCTCCAGCGCCGCTTTGCTCGTGTCCGTGGCCGGCGCCCTCTCTGCGTTATGGGGAGGACTTGTCGAGCCTTCATTTGTGGCCGAGGCGGCGTATGTAGCCGAGAGGGAGATAATGGGCATACCTTGCGGCAGGCTCGACCAATATGGCTCCGCCTTCGGCGGGATCTCCTACATCAACACGAGGCCTCCCTACAACGTCGAGAGGTTGAGCTTGGAGGGGGGCGTCTTCGTGGCGCTAGACAGCGGATTGCGCCATTCGACGGCCGACATCCACCCGCGTAGGCAGAGGGAGCTCGAGGAGGGGCTCAAAGCGCTTATCGCCGCGGCGCCTCCCCGCATAAGGGAGAAGCTCTCGGAGAAATACTGGGAAGTTAAGTGGGAGGAGCTGGACGAGGAGGAGCTGAGGCCCTACTTGGAGGCCATCCCGCGCGC
Organism: Thermoproteus sp. UBA157; assembly: GCA_002497345.1. GTDB lineage: Archaea > Thermoproteota > Thermoprotei > Thermoproteales > Thermoproteaceae > Thermoproteus. The sequence goes on along the minus strand of DANS01000025.1, from coordinate 11,862 downwards.
GCTCGCGAACCGGATCCTCTTCACGATCAGGATGCACAGATCGACGCTTCTGGCCTTGGAGATCTTGAGGGGGCACAAGGTCGAGGCGCCGTTTCTGCCCGAGCTAGACGGCGATGATTGGAGGCTCAAGGGGATTGGCGCCGTGATGACGTACCAACACTCCCTCTTGAGGGATCTCTACGACGTGAGCACGCCTGAGCTCGACGCGTTGGTGGCCGGCGCTATATCCAGGGGGGCCTACGGCGCGAAGCTCTCGGGCGCCGGCCTCGGCGGCATAGTCATGGCGTTGGCCTCGGAGGGCCGGGCCGAGTCCATAAAAGGCATAGGCGAGGCCAAGAGCTGGACGCTGAAAGTGGACGAGGGGCTGAAGATCCAGTTCCTATGAGCGAGATAAGGAGGGATCCCACGACAGGCGATTGGATAGTGGTGGCCCCCAGGCGTCTCCAGAGGCCTTGGCAACCCCAGGACTTCTGTCCCTTCGACCCGGGGGCTCCGGAAACCGGATACGGTTGGGACGTTCTGATTTTGCCCAATAAATACCCCGTGGTTAGCGAAGAGGCCCCGCCGGCCTCCGGCGACGGCCTCTACGAGGTCGTGAGGGCCTACGGAAGGGCGCTCGTGGTTGTAGAGACGCCGCAGCACGACTTGGACGATCTGAGCGATTTGCCGACGGAGCACATAGCCAAGGTCCTCCGCGCCGTGGTGGACGAGATGAGGAGGGCCGCCTCGGACCCCGCCATAGTCTACTTCCTCTTCTTCAGAAATAAGGGGAAGGAGATAGGGGTTTCGTTAACGCATCCCCACTCGCAGATATACGAGCTCCCCGTGGTGCCCGAGCGAATATCGAGGGAGCTCGAGAGGGCCGCCGCGTATTGGAGGGAGAGGGGGCGTTGCCTCCACTGCGACGTTTTGAGGAGGGAGGTCTCATCGGCTAGATCGCTCGTCGAGGGGCGCCACTGGGTCGCCTTCGTGCCCCACTACGCCAGATGGCCCCACGAGGTTCACGTGTATCCGCTACGCCACGTCCAGTTGTTGACGCAGCTGGACGACGAGGAGATCGAGGAGCTAGCCGCCGTGTTGAGGCGAGTCCTCTGCGCGTTGAAAAACGCGGTCGGAAGGCCTATGCCCTACATGATGGCGCTACACCAAGCGCCGCTGAGGGGCGATCATCGGTACTACCACCTACACTTCGAGATATACGGCATGTACAGGCCCGACGGCAAGCTGAAGTACGCGGCCAGCGCCGAGACGGGGGCCGGCCTTTACACCTTGGACACGACGCCCGAGGAGGCTGCGGAGAGACTTAGGCGCGCGCTTTCTTCTTGTCGGCCAGATACCTCTTGACCAAGTTCTCCACCTCGTCGAGCCCCTCCTTGACCTCCACGGCCTTGTCTCCCTCCACGATGGCGGCGGCGGGCACGCCCGCCACTACGGCGTTTACGGAAAGCGCGTATTCGTGGGCCAACTCGTAGGCGAGCTCCGGGTCGTCCGCCAATCGTCCGACCTTACTCTTGGCGCAGCTCCTCAAATCGCCGAACTTCCCCTCGGCGTATTTCAGTTGTTGCTCTATGGCCGCGGGCTCGTTGCGGGTGGAGGACGTGATCTTGAACAGCTCCAGCATGTACCTGACCCTCTCGACGGGGTCGTCCACGCAAAACGCCGATAGGTTGACCAGATATGTGCCCTCGGCCGTCTTGTGCGAGCCGAGGTCCTTCCAGATGGCGTAGTGGACTGGGAGGTACACCAGCTCGAAGTAGGCGCCGGACGACAGGAGCTCCTCCCATAGCTCAAGCGCGACCTTCGCGCAGAAGGGGCAGTTGATGTCGTAGAACTCCACAAGGTAGGGGTTCTCCCTGGAGCCGACCCTCGTTATTAGAGCCTCCATGTGGCCACGATGGAGGCGGCTATTTTAGCCTTTTGCGGGATTAGGTTTATATTTCAGCGATGGAGTTGCTTCCAGATGGCGCGAGTAGTCGTAGTGGGCGGCGGCATAGCGGGAGTGTATTTCGCCTATAGGCTCCTCCAAGGCGTTAACGCCGAGGTCCTTTTGGTTGAGCCGAAGCCGGCGCATGAGTTCGTAATAGGCATACCTATGGCGTATGGCGGCCTCGTGAAGTTCAAGGACTTGGTGTTCCCCTTGTCTCAGCTCAAGAGGATTAAACACGTTTGGGATTACGCCAAAACTTTAGAGGGCAGATGCGTTAGGCTTGCTAATTCGTCCGACGTCTGCGGGGATTATGTGGTCCTAGCGCCTGGCTCCTACAAGGTAGGAAACGCCGAGTATTGGAGCGTTGAGGGGGCCGAGAGGCTGTTCGAGAAGATAAGAACCGCTAGGGCCATTCGCTTCATAGTAAGCGAGTTCACCCCGGTGATGGGGTTCCAAGAGATAGCATACGCCGTCAAGACGAGGTTCCCCGACAAGGAAGTATCGGTACACTTGGTCTACGTATCCGACGATTACATGTTCTTGCTGGAGCCTTGGAAGGCTAAAGCCAAGGAGATAGGGCTTGAGGTCACGGACGAGCCGCCTCCCCTCTCGCGCGACGAGCTGCACATATCTGTGCCCGCCGTGAGGCCTCATCCCCTATCTGCCGGCCTCGACGTCAGGCCGGACACTCTGGAAACTCAGTACGAGCGCGTCTACCTAATCGGCGACTCGGCTCTGTTGAGGCTGGGCCTTCCCCCCATCGGCTGGGGCTCCCTTTGGCAGGCGTCCATCGTGGCCCAAGCGATCGCGTCCGAGATCAGCAAGGGCTATATCGAGGTGACGCCAGACGAGTGGAGCTCCCAGAACGACCCTGAGGCGTTTAAGAGATGGCTGACCTACCGCATGACTACGGGAACCCCCTTGGTTTATCTCAAGGGCTTATACCAGATCTGGGCCACGCGCGTCTTCGCCTCCTTATAGCTTAAATACAGGCCTCCCCCCGATGTCGTGTTGGAGAGCTTGGGGCTGGCCTGGAGCGCGCTCTGGGAGCGCAGAGGCAGGACCATAGGCGCGATAATAGGCGTAGCTATCGCCTTCACGGCGCTCGCTTTCGCACTTTCGGTGGGCAATTACTTCAAGGAGAGCGCTCTCTCCTTCTTCGGCGAGTTGGGCATCAACAACTTGTTCGTGCTGGGGACTTTCACGCAAGCCGACGTGGCCGTCGTCAAGACATACGCAGCGCCTTACTCCACCGCTGTCGTGCCCGTGTCTGCAGCCTTCGCCTCGGCTAGATTGCCAAACGGCCGCACCATCTCGGTGAACCTATACGGGGTGCCCAGAGACGAGATATCCGTGTTGGTCCCCCAAACGGCGATGTACGAGGGGGATAACGACGTGGGGGGCGGGCTCGCGGTGGTGGGCTACTACGTCGCGTTCGACCAAAACACGGGAGCGCAGCTACTCGGCGTGGGGTATCCGCTGTCTATCAACTACGGCGGCCGCTCCTACACCTTGGTCGTCTCCGGCATAACATTGCCGGAGCATCCCAGCGTCATAAACACGTTGAACTCGATCATAATCGACGAGGCCCAGTTCAAGTCCATTACTGGCGCCTCCGACTACTCGCTGATCGTGATATCGCTGAAGGATACGGCGTATATCGATAGGGTCCAGTCGTTGATCAAAGCCGCGTTTCCCGAGGCGCAGGTGGTCAGCCTAGCCTCCTTGGTGCAAGCCGTCAACCAGTTCTTCACGGGCCTTGAGCTCTTCCTCGGCTTAGTATCCGGCGTTTCCACTATCATCACGGCGCTTTGGCTCTACGACACCATGACCATATCGGTAATTCAAAGGACCAAGGAATTCGGCGTATTGAGAGCCATGGGCTTCAAGAGGGGGCAGATAACTGCGCTGGTCATAACGGAGGCCGTGATTGTCTCAGCGCTGGGCATAGCGGTCGGGAGCGCCTTGTTAGTGCCTTTGAGTTTTATCAAAATAGGCTTCTTCCCTGGCATGTCTGTGTCCGTGAACCCGCCGTTGTGGATAGCCGCTGGCACCGCCGCCCTTGTGATCGCCGTAAACGCGCTAGGAGCTTTGGCCCCGGCTCTGAGGGCCGGCAGAATGAACTTAGTCGACGCGCTCCGTTACGAGTAAACGTTAAAACGAAGCGTCGAGGGCGGAACGTGTACGATCTCGTAGTAGTTGGCGCCGGACCCGCCGGAGGGGCGACCGCGATCGTCGCTAGGAGGCTGGGCCTCAAGGTCTTGGTAATAGACCGCTTCAAGCCGCCTAGGGAGAAGCCATGCGGCGGCGGCTTGACGCCGAGGACTTGGAAGATGCTGGATAGAATGGGCATCGAGTACTACTGGTACGGGGAGTGCAAAGAAGTCAGAGTGAAGGTCGCCGATATTAGGTACACGCATAGGGGCGAGCCCATCAGAGTCACGCGCAGGCCGGAGTTCGACAAGGCGCTTTTGGAGCAATCCGGCGCCGAGTTCGTCGTGGACAAGGTGCTCGGAGTTGAGGGGAACAAGGTCGTGGGGGAGCGGGGGATTTACGAGGGCTCCATCATAGTCGGCGCCGACGGCGCCAACAGCGCCGTGGCTAAATCGCTCGGGGAGCCGCCGCCGGGCCCGAAAACGCACGCCATCGCCTTCATGTCCATAGCCGAGGGGGATCTAGGCGATATGTGCTTGATCGACTTCGATTTCGCCCACGAGGAGACGGGAGGAGTGGGCTACGCCTGGGCCTTCACGTTAGGCGACAAGGGAGTCGACGTGGGGATCGGCGTGGGCTGGGGACCTTGGAGGGATCTCAAGGAGGCGTTGGCCAAGTGGGCGGAGTCGCTCGGGCTCAAGATCGGCCCCGTGATGGGGCATCCGCTAAGCTTGGGCAGTCTGAGGACGCTGGGGCGGAGAAACGTCTTGCTGGCGGGCGAGGCGGCCGGCTTCGTGGACGCCTCGACTGGGGAGGGCATATACTACGCGATAGCCACGGGAGCTCTGGCCGCACAAGCCGCATACGTCGCGCTTAAAGTCAGAGGCAATCCCGGAGAGGCTACGGCAGTGTACAAGGAGCTCGCGAGGCCATACGTCGAGGAGATCAAGAGGAGCAGAATGATAAGTAGGCTCCTAGGCGCTTTCGGTTACAATAAGCGGTTTGCGAGGCTGGTGGGGCCCAGCCTAGTGAGGCTCTACAAGATGCTCACGTCGGGCGAAGCCACCTACAGCCCCCTCTTGATAAAGCCCAAGATGTTGCGATAAAACGTTGTCGCCGCCCGTGAAGGCGCAAGACGGAGCAAGACTCCAGACGTAGACGGCGGCTAGTTAAGGGGCGAATCGGCGAGGACAATCGGCAACTAGAGCTCCACGGACTCCAGTTGCCTCAAGACGTATTGCCTTATTTCGTCCTCGCTGGGCATGCTTTCCACAATCTTCCCGTTTTCCATATATTTCCTCATCAGAGGCTTGGCCTCGCCCCCGTCGGGACACCTCGGCGGAGGGTCGCGCCATGGTGTTATTAAATGCTTACCGCCGCAGTCGTAGACTTGCTTGAAGCCCGGTAGCTTCCCCCTCTTAGTTATGGGCGTCCAGACCCCGTCGACCAGGACTTCAACTATGTCCATGGAGATGTCCACGCTGGGCGGAAACGCTATCGACGTGCCTACGCCGAAGACGTCGGCCACTTCGGCCAATTTGGCCACCTCCTCCTCGTCCAGCCCTCCACTTATTACTATCTTGACGTTTTTATAGCCGGCTAGATCGAGCGCCCATCTGACCTCCTTGGCTATCTTCAACATATCGCCCCTTCTGCTACCCGGCGTGTCCAGCCTCACGCCCCAGAGCTTTTCGCCCAGAAGCCTAGCTGCCAACAACGACTCCTCCCTCTCGTCGAAGAACGTGTCCGCCAAAATAACCCTCGGCACCTCTGGGTGCGCCGTCTTGTCGAACCAAAGCCAAGCGAGGGTGTGGTCGCCCTTCAACGCTCTGAATACGATCATGAGGGCATGCGGCATGGTGCCCGTGGGCTGTTTCCCGAGCATTTCGGCCCCCAGTACTCCCGATACGCCGTCGCATCCGCCTATATATGCTGCCCTATCGGCCATCGGTTGCACGGCGGGGTGGAGGGCGCGTGCCCCGAAGAATAGGCAAGTCCTGCCCCTAGCCGCCTTCTTAACCCTCGCGGCCTTCGACGCTATGCTGGAGTAGTGGCGCAGTATCCCCAAGACGGTGGTCTCGAAAAGCGCGAAGTCTACGTATCTGCCCTCTATGACCATAAGCGGCTCGTTCTCGCCGAAGAGCGTGCCCTCGGGGAGCGAGTACACCGTGACGGGCTTTCCCTCGAGCGCATGAAGCGCCTCCTTGAGGCCGGCGAAGACGGCCCATTTGTACCCTCGGGGCAACGAGGCCACGTGGAACTCCGCGCGAACCACGGCGTTATCCAAACCCGCCGCCCTCAGCGCTTCCACAGTTCTTATGAAATATATATCGGTGGCCTTACCGCTGATTATATCGTCCGAGGATGCGATGTGGAACTTAGGCATGTCGCTATCTGCTTGATATGGGTTTAGTGTTTTACCCGCAAGAAATGCGCCGGTAAGCCGATGTTGGGAGACTTGCAGCCATCACAAAATATAAATTACATATAGTGTTCCAGCCATCCGTCGTTGTCGCAACGACGCGGCTTAGGCCGCTTCAAGCCCCATGTCTGGATCGCTGGACAGTTGAGAATATCGGCGTATTCCTGGGGGTCAATTTTATATACCGGCCAGCTACCCCCTCTTATGCGGGGGGACGCCGGGGTTGAGACTCTAGTGATTGGCCGCCATGTCTACGGCAACTTGTACGACTGCGATAGGGAGGCGTTGCGAGATGAAACGAGGTTGATACAAATAGTGAGGAACGCGGCCAAGATCGCCAACGCCACCCTGGTGTCTATAAACACATACAAGTTCGGAGCCAACGGGGGGCTGACGGTGTTCGCCATAGTGGCCGAGAGCCATATATCGATCCACACTTGGCCTGAACACGGCTTCGCGACAGTTGACGTATACACTTGCGGTAACACCGATCCAGAAGCTGCTTTCAACTATATAGCAAAGGAGCTGAACGCACAGAGGGTCGAGGTGTTCCGCAGCGATAGATCCCTCAGAAGGTAGTGTTTTAAACAGCTGGTTTTTAATCCGTCATGTCGGAGGTATTTAAAGCCGCCTTTCTAGAAATAGCTAATTTTATCTTAAATTCTCTCGATAAACTCGATTTAGAGAGCATAAAGAAATTCATTGATATTCTAGTCTCTGCCTATAAAGAGGAAAAAGCCGTGTTGGTGGTCGGGATGGGACGTAGCGGGCTGGTCGCCAGGGGGTTCGCCATGAGGCTGCGCCACCTCGGCATACACTCCTACGTGCTGGGCGAGACCATCACCCCGCCAGTGAGGGAGAACGACATAGTTGTGGCCATATCCGGAAGCGGGACGACACAAATAGCCGTAGCGGCCGCCGAGGCGGCCAAGAAGATGGGCGCCTTGGTCGTGGCCGTCACCACGTATCCGGACTCGCCGCTGGGTAGGCTGGCCGATATCGTCGTCTTCGTGCCTGGCCGCACCAAGGTGGCTTCCATGACGGACTACTTCGCTAGGCAGATCTTGGGCTTGCACGAGCCGTTGTCGCCTCTCGGGACGCTTTTTGAGGACACCGCCATGGTGGTGTTGGACGCCATAGTAGCTGACTTGATGAGAAGGCTCGGGAAGAACGAACACGACTTGGCACAACGACATGCTAACATAGAAGTCCCTTAGTTGCCGAGCGCGCGGCCTCCGTCCGCAATTGACGTAAGCCGCTTTTCCACGGGGATTCCCCGCACAAGTCGGCCAAACCATCGTCTTTAATATAGGACGCGCTTTGCGTTACGTGATGAAAGCGGTGTGTGGCGAGGATGAGCGGTGGTGACAACGCTGAGTTTATCTACCCTTTAGTACATCTATATCCTCATCCTCGATCCTCACATCATATTTGCTGAACAATTCCTCGAGAGCCGCCTCGACTACTTCGGAACGATTCTTGAAAATACCTACATCGACAAGCGCATCTAGATATTCTATATATTCAGGCGGAAGATATACCGAAACGATCAAGTAACGTTTCAACTGCTTCTTTCTGTGGCCCCTAGTTCTCCTCTTGTGCATGAGTACGTTTACACAGTTTTATAAAGCTATCAACAACTCGGCCCTATGAGGATATTCGTGGGGATCACGGGGGCCTCGGGCGTTATATACGGCGTGAGGTTGTTGCAACTACTCAGAGAGGTAGGCGATATAGAGGTTCACCTATCGGCGTCGAGGACGGCGTGGCGGATAATAAAATACGAAATAGGAGCGGATAAGGAGGACGTCGTAAGGCTGGCCGATTACTATTGGGATGAGGACGATATGGAGGCTCCTCCGGCCTCGGGGAGTTTTAGGATCGACGCGGTGGCCGTAGTCCCTTGTTCCACAAAAACGCTGGCGGCGATCGCCAACGGGATTACGACGAACTTAATAACGAGAGCTGCTGAGGTAGCGCTGAAGGAGAGGAGGAGGCTCGTCCTGGTGATAAGGGAATCGCCGTTGAGCTTGGTACACATCAAGAACATGGAGCTCGCCGCGTCTGCGGGAGCCATAATCATGCCGGCAGCTCCTCCGTTTTACCACAAGCCCAAAACGCTGGAGGAGCTAATCGACTTCTTCGTGGGAAGGATACTCGACGCCTTGGGCGTTAACCACGATCTCATAAAGCGCTGGGGCGTAGATAGGCTAAGGAAATAATTGATAGACGAGGGGCACTAACAAAGGCACCAGAAACGTCAGAAGCACTCCGTTAACCACCGCTGGGACTACCGCCTCGCTCCCATATACGGATCTATAGAGGGGCAATGTGTTATCCATCGTCGTGGCTCCGCCTATTGCCAAGGCCGATTCCGGCGGCACCAACCCAGATATAAGAGGCGTTAGGAGGAAGGTCAACTGTTCTCTGAAGAAGTTGGCCAGGAAGCCCAGAGCTCCCAGCGCGGCGTTGCCGGACGCAGAAAGGAGAAACGGCCCTGTGAAGCTGTACCACCCCATGCCCACGGCCACGGCCGGGCTCACGCCCAGCCAGAAGTATATGATGAGGCCCGCCGAGAGGCTCGAGGCGAGGGAGGCCAGAGGGACTGCCACGAGCCTCGGCTCCAGCCTCAGCCCTCTGAGTCTCCCGATATCGGCGCCCGCCAAGAAGAGCAACGCGAACAATATGGGCTCTATGGCGGAGCCGTAGGGGGCTTGTACGAAATAGCCGACGGCCACGCCGGCGACCAGCGCCGATGCGGCCATCGCGGATATCTTAGGAATGGGCGCAGCCGCGGCCCCTCCCTTGCGGGATGCGAAGATGAAGGGGAGCGCGGAAGCCGCGGAGACGATTAAAGCATATAGTATTGATAGCGCTAATAAATAGCCGGCGTTATCGGCTATGGTCCGCGCGCTCTCGGCCGACGCGGCGAAGATGACGGCGATAACCACGGCCGTGAAGGCTATGGAGGGCGGCTTAAAGCCGAATTTCCTGCCTACTAAGAGGCCAAGCCCCATCACTGAGATATACTCAAGCGCGTACATCGCCACGAGCTCTCGCGCGCCAGTTGCTTTTATAACCTTTTATTTTGACATGGAGGGAGAGGGTAGGCCGAAACTAATCTTCTTCCTATCAGTAGCGGGCGAAATAATAACGAACGCCGATAGGTCCGAGGTTGAAATTTTCGTGAAACTAAAGAAGCCTAGATGCAAGTCGTGCGGCGCCCGCCTGGGGCCCGAAAACGTTGGGTATCTCGGAATCTATAAGGGCAGAGTGGTGGCGTACTGCGCCGAGTGCGTCGAGGAGATGTACGCGGAGATAGCGACGACGTTAGCGTTATTAACGCGTGAGGTATGCCCTACGATGATCCGCAGGGCTGCCGCTACTGATCGGTGACGACTAAGAACCCCACATGATCTCGACCAAGGCTTCTAGGACTTCTCTGAACACTTCTAGGAATCTTCCGCGGAGATCCGTCGAGCCCTCCTTGCCGACCACGTTGCTCACCACTAAGACACACGCCGTCTCGAATCCCCTCATCCACCCCAACATCATGGCGGCGGCGCATTCCATCTCTACCGCGAGGGCGCCCCAAGATCTCCAGAGGCTGGCCGCGTCGGATTCGGCGTAAAACGCATCGCTGGACACGACGGGGCCCATCACAGCGCCCAGCCTCCTCAACCTCTCGTAAAGTCTAGTCGTGAGGCGCGGCGATGGTGCGAGGGGCGGACACGCCTCCCCTAAATAGGATGCATATATGCCGCCGCCTCGCGCCGCTATGGCCGCCGAGGCGACCACCACGTCGCCCACCTTTAACTCCGCGAGAGCTCCCGCAGTCCCTATCCTCACGAACTTCCTCATGCCGAGCATCTTGAGCTCCTCCAGCGCTATGGCTATCGACGGCGCGCCTATTCCGTGAGCCACTATGGTTATGGCCAAGTCCTTATAGCGTCCCGTGTAGACGGGGTATCTGTTCGCGTTAACGAGCCTAGCTCCTATCGTCTCGGCGAAGAGCTGCGCCCTGGCGGGATCCCCGACCCCGATGACGATGTCTGCTACCTCCGACTTATCGGCCTTTATGTGATATGGCATGAAAAATCACTCGACCTTTATCTCGAAGCCCCTCTTGCCCTTATCCTTCTTCTCGAGCTCCACGACTAGGACCCCGTTGCGGTACGAGGCCTTGGTCTTTTCGGGCACCACCTCGCCGGGCAAGGGTATCTCCTTGTAGTACTTCCTGTCCTTCCCAGATGCGCTTATAATTAGCGTCTTGTTGTCCTCGCTCAGCCGCACCTTGATGTCCTCCTTTTCGACTCCGGGAATCTCGGCAACCACTTTTATCTTGCCGTCGTCCTCCACCACGTCCGTGAGGGGTTCTATCTCGTCCACCACCTCTATGCCGGAGCCCTCCTTTCTACTCCTCACGTTGCCGAACTCCCTCACCACGGGCTTTCCGTCAGGCCCGATGGTTATCTCGAACCCGTAGTAGTAGAACCTGGGCTTGCCTCTGCCTTGATATTTGTACTGGGAAAGCCTTTGGAACTCCTCGTCTATCTGGCTCTCCAAGTCCTCGAAGAACTTCTGCCACCGCTTTATTATCCTGTCGAACTCGTCGAAGATCGACATGTATGGCATCTCACTCGAGGGATTAAAAGCTTTTATAGACGGGTCCCGTGCGCAGATGATGTCCGACGAGGTTATTCTGCGCGTCTTCGAGGCCAAGTCCAGAGATGTCGGGCGCTCCATCGTCAGAATACCGATAAGAATAATGAAGAGGCTCGGCGTGGAACCCGGAGACTACGTGGAGATCGTGGGGAGGAAGTCCGCCTACGCGCAAGTGTGGCCGGCCTATCCCGAGGACGAGGACAAAGACGTAATAAGGATGGACGGCATGATAAGGCAAAACGCTGGGGTGGGTATAGGCGATACCGTCAAGGTGAAGAAAATCTCGCTCAAGCCGGCGCAAAGGGTCGTGCTGGCGCCCACGGAGCCCGTGAGGGTGGACCCCGAGTACCTCAAGAAGCAGATCCTCTTAGGCAAGCCGGTCACGAGGGGACAAGCCATAGATGTCCCGTTCTACGGCGGCTCGATTAGATTCATCGTGGTGCAAGTGCAGCCAGGTCCCGCCGCCTACGTCTCCGTGGACACCGAGGTCTCCGTGAGGGAGGAGCCCGTCAAGGAGACCGAGCTGGCGATACCGAGAGTCACTTGGGAGGACATAGGCGATTTGGAGGAGGCGAAGCAGAAGATAAGGGAGCTCGTGGAGCTTCCGCTCCGCCACCCCGAGTTGTTCAAGCACTTGGGCATAGAGCCCCCCAAGGGGATCCTCCTATATGGCCCTCCCGGCACCGGCAAAACG
>DANS01000008.1:15357-15484 GCA_002497345.1 Thermoproteus sp. UBA157 | reverse complement strand
ATATAAGGCCGTTCGGACCCGCCCAGGGCCGCGCGCTTGAGCGGCCCGCGGCTGCGGCGCGTCGTCTTCAAACGCCGGGGAGGCCCGCCTCCGCGATGCCGAGGAAGAACGGCGCCTAGCGCAACTC
>DANS01000008.1:0-15276 GCA_002497345.1 Thermoproteus sp. UBA157 | reverse complement strand
ATGGGCCTATATCGATGGTACACGGGTTGTATAGTCTAAGGAAGGTTCCGAACCCCACTACTCGGCCCCTCGACGCGTCCGAGACCGCCTGCGAGCACGCGACCGAGACCGTGCAGTCGGTAAAAATTTAAACCGGAGAATCGCGAGGACCCATGCGTAATATTCCTATCACGAAAATATCCGACTACATATGGGAGATACCGCCGGGCGTAAAGCCTTGCCAGAAGGTGCCCGTGAGGATATACGCAGATGCCGTCTTGCTGGACAAAATGAAGACCGACATGACCTTGGAGCAGGGCATAAACGTTGGATGCCTTCCTGGCATATACCGATGGTCTATCGTGCTTCCAGACGCGCATCAAGGATACGGGTTCCCGATCGGAGGCGTCGCCGCTGTGGACGCCGAGGAGGGCGTCATCAGCCCCGGCGGAATAGGCTACGACATAAATTGCGGCGTGAGGGTGCTCAGGACGAACTTGACCGAACAAGAGGTGAGGCCCAAGCTCAAGGAGCTCGTCGACACGATCTTCCGCCTCGTGCCGCCGGGCGTCGGCGAGACGGGCCACCTCAAGCTATCGATATCGGAGTTCGACAGAGCCATAGCCGAGGGGGTCGAGTGGGCCATCTCAAAGGGCTTCGGCTGGCCCGAGGACAAGGAGTTCATCGAGCAGAAGGGCTCCTGGGATTTGGCGGATCCCAGCAAGGTGTCCGAGAAGGCCAAAAACAGAGGCAAGGACCAGCTGGGCACCTTGGGGTCAGGGAACCACTTCCTAGAGATACAAGTGGTCGACAAGATATTCGACGAGAGGGCCGCCAAGGCCATGGGCATAGAGCGCGAGGGACAAGTCTTGGTGATGATACACACGGGGAGCAGGGGGTTCGGCCACCAAGTCGCCACGGACTACCTCATGATAATGGAGAGGAAGATGAAGGACTGGGGCCTCAAGCTCCCCGACAGGGAGCTCGCCGCTGCGCCCCTCAAGGACAAAGTGGCCGAGGACTACTTGAAGGCCATGGCCGCCGCGGCCAACTTCGCTTGGACCAACAGACAGATTATAATGCACTGGGTCAGAGAGGCGTTCAAGAAGGTGTTCGGCTCCATCGAGAAGATAGGCCTCGAGATAATCTACGACGTGGCCCACAACATAGCGAAGCTGGAGACCCACGAGGTGGACGACAAGGGCACCTTGAAGAAGGTCTGGGTGCACCGCAAGGGCGCCACCCGCGCCTTCCCGCCGGGCCATCCCGAGATACCGGCCAAGTACAGAGAGATCGGCCAGCCCGTGTTGATCCCGGGCTCCATGGGCTCCGCCTCGTGGATCTTGGTGGGCACCCGCGAGGCCATGAAAATAACCTTCGGAACAGCGCCACACGGCGCGGGCCGCATGCTTAGCAGAGAGGCCGCCATTAGGTCCTTCCCGCCCCAGAGAGTTAGGGCTGAGCTGGAGAAGAGGGGGATAATAGTCAGATCCGCCGAGACGGAGGTCATAAGCGAGGAGGCGCCTGAAGCGTATAAAAACGTGGATCTAGTGGTGGAGGCGGCTCACCAAGTCGGCTTCGCCCGAAAGGTCGTAAGGCAGAGGCCAATAGGCGTAGTCAAGGGCTGAGCGGGGTTTAGACGTTGGGCCCGAGCGGGTCGCGATCGCCGAGTTTTTGCCAGCCGCTCCGCTACAGCGCAAGTCTCGCGGAGATCCGCGGCGATCTGGGGCGATCGGTGGGGGACAAGTTGCAAGCTCACGGGGTTGGTGGAGGTTAGGGGAGGGGGTCCAGCTCCTCGAGCCTCTCGGGGTGCAGGCGTATTTTTCCGATCCTCACCTCGTCGAAGTCTTGGCTCGTCACGTATAGCTCGACCCCCTCCTCGGAGATCCCCTCGACCACTCCGTACCCGACCAGCTTGCCCTCCTTGAACAAGCCGGCCAAGATATGCCGCAAATAGCTCCGCGGCACCACGTAGTCCCGCCCCCTCCCCTCCGGCTTCTCCACATCGCTTGGCGCGTATCTCCCCCAGGGACATATCAGCGCGCCCTCCCACCGGCAAGGCGACAACGCGTCGAGAGGGGCCGCGACCCTCCCCCTGAGGGATATATGCCTCCTGTAGGCTAAATTCCTCAACTCCCTCCTCTCCTGCGGGCCTCTGGGGTAGACATGCGGCGGCCTCGAGACCACGGGTCCGGGGAGGACCCTCTCCCCGACGTTTACGACCCGGGCCTCCGCGGCGTCTGCCACGGCCTTGAGGAGCTGGAGCCCTCTGCCTGAGGTCCAGCCGGGAGTGTTCACCAGCACCAGGGGCGCTGTGAGGCGACGCAGACAGCGCGCGACGCCGGCCACCAAGAATTCCTCCACTCCTTGGAGGTTGACGGAGCCCACGTAGTATCCGTCGAGAGGATCGAGCGCAGATATGTGCGGGACGGGCCCCGACGCGCACGCGCAGGCCACGAAACCTGGCGGCCCTATATCCGACTGGCCCACATCGGCGTCGACTATGCAGACCCTCCCCCTCTCTATATGCGTGTTGAGCAAGTAGGTGGAGAGGCCGCTCTTGCCCGAATCCGTCGAGCCTACCAAGATCACAACGCCCTCGAGCGACATCCGCCAGTCGTCGGGTATCGGCGAGTTCTCCACGAAGACTACGGAGCCCCCGTCGGTTCTGAAGCGCGCGGGCCCCTCCACCGGGTACTGCTTATACGGCGGCACCGAGAAGCCTCTGAACATCCCGCCGAAAACTCTGCACGCCTCATCGCACTCGACGCGCGCAGGGCCTCTTACCAGTGCGGCGGAGCCAGGGGGCACCTCGACGTGGAACACGTCCAACCGGTGCGGGTAAATATATCAGCACCCGCTACGAGGACCTCACCGCTCGGCCAGCCATCGGCACATCATCGCGGGGGTTGTGAGCTAGCCAATAAATGTTCAGCCCTCCAGGCGATCCTCACCCCTCGGCCGTCCCGGAAGGCCCTCATCATATAAACAAGGCCACATCTAGGGGGAACTCGAATCTCTCGGAGAACCCCCTGAAGGCAAGAAGCGCCGCCGCTGCGGCGACCTCCCCGCCGGCCGCCGCCGCTAAATCGGCCAGCGCTCTTATGGTCTTCCCCGTCCTGACCACGTCATCGATTATCAACACGGAATCGCCCTTGGCCAACTGCCCTTGCGGCACGTACAAGGAGACCACCCGGTTGCCCTTTATGTAGGACACCTCGAGGCTCTTCGTTCCCGGCTCCTTGTACTGCTTAGCGATTACTAAGGGCACGCCGAATCTCTGGGCCACCGCGACGGCCAACGGTATCCCATCCACCGCGGCCGTCAGCACTTTGTCCACCCTCAGCCCCTCGAACTTTCTGGATATATATATCGAGTATAAAGTCCAGAGGTCGGGATTATACGTGGCCGTGAGGTCGACGTAGGTCTCGTAGACCCTTATGACCTTGGAGAGTATCTTGTCCAAGGGGTATTCCGCGAAGAGCCTCTCCACGATCTCGTTGGCCGTCTCGACCGAGGGCAACATGTCCCCCGTATAGTATCGCGACAACACACTCTCGGGTAATCCGAGCGATGACGAGAGCTCCTTGTACGTAAGTCCCAGCAACCTCTTGATGGACCTCAAGGTGTTCACTCCATCTAGCTGGATCCTCACCTTCTCTAAGCGCTCCACGCAATTAAGCGCGCAATTAAATTTGAATCAATCGATTACCATGGAGATCTCGATCGAGCTGGCCAGGCTCATATTGAGGGAAGGACCGCGCAGAGTGGTGGGGCTGCCTTTGTACTTGAACTTGTTCGGCTCCGTCAAGGCGCTCCCTACGTCTTATCTGCTGGGCCGGTTCGGAAAGATATATTTCCAGGACGCCAGATTCAGGGAGGTGGCCAAGGCGATTTGCCCGGCTTGTGTGGCCGAAAGCGCTGAGGGCGCCGAGATCGCAGATAGGCGCCTAATCGTCGAGGCGTACTACAACACTATCGCAAACGAGGTGCTGGCCCTTACGCCCAGCGTGGACTCCATAGCCGTCCCTTGCTTCACGGGCGCGCTGGGCGAGGCCGTGGCCAAGAGGGCGAGGGAGGCGGAGCCCGGGCTGACCTTAATCGCCGCGAAGCTCGGCGACGGCGATTGCGGATGGGCCGACGCGGCGTATCGGGAACTCAAGGCGCCCGCTCTGCCCAGAGCGCTTAGGCTAGGCCCGGCGTCCATTGCAACGCTTTCGGCGGCCCTCAGAGCTCAAGAGGAGCTCTCCCTTTATTCGACGCTTGCGCTCTTGACCGACTGGGGACCATGAAGGTCGGCATAGTGGGAGGCGGCCGCATGGGGCTTTGGCTGAAGAGGGAGGCCGCGAGGATCCACGAGGCCGCCGTCTACGACGTGGATCCCTCTAGGAGCGATCTCGGCTCGCTAGAAGAGCTGGTCGGCTCGAGCGACGTGGTGATAATAGCTGTGGGCTTCAGGGAGGCGGGGGACGTCATTAAATCGCTAGCTGGATTGGACATATGCGGGAAGCTGGTCATGGACATCGCGACTTTCAAGAAGTACGTGTTGCCGGCCTACTCCTCCCTGCCCGAGTGCGCCCTCGCGGCGACCGTCCATCCCATGTTCGGGCCTGGGGCGCCCTCAATATCGGGCAGAAAAGTCGTTGTGATGGAGGTGCCGGGAAGGCGCGGAGCCGATGAGGCCGTGGCGTTTTTCGAAGGTTTGGGGGCTTCGGTCGTGCGGGGCTCCGTGGAGGAGCACGAGCGTTTTGTCAAGTACACCATAGGGCTGAGCTACGCGGTGGGCTTGGCATTGGCAAGAGTCTACGCCAAGCATTGGCCCCTTCTCGAGAAATACGGCGGCACGTCCTTCCGCTACCTCTCGATCTATGCCGCATCTCTCCTAGGCGATAGGTCCGCCCCCCTCTACGCCGAAGAGGCGGGAGAGGCTCTGGAGGAGTTCCTCGACGCGTTGAGGGAGAAAAACTTGCCGCGACCTCCCATAGATCCCGAGGAGGCCTACCGGCTCTTCTACGCGGCGCTCTCATCGCTTGGATATTAGCCTCCCCACGGCATCCTCGAAGGCCGACGCCAAGAGCCCCTCTATGCCCGACATCTTGGCCAGCGCCTTGATGGTCGTGCCTCCGGGCGTGGCCACCGCCTCTACGACTCCCTCGTAGCCGAGACCCCCAACGAGCTGAGGCGCGGCTGAGAACAAGCCGGCGGCCACCTCCTTGGCCAAATCCCACGGAACGCCGACGTCCACCGCCGCCTCGACGTACGCCCTGAAGAGCTTGGCGACTATCGCGGGCCCGCTACCCAGCACTACCGTAAGCGGGTCCATGAGCCTCTCCTCTACCCAAATCACCACGGGCGATATGGCCCTCAAAACCTTGTCTACAACTTCGTCGTACTGTCCGGCGACTGCAATAGCCGTTAACCCCACGTTCGTCATCGCCCTATAAGGTCTGCTCGAGATCTCGGCCAGTCTAGCGAGCGGAACGCCGGCCACGAAGGAGATGAGGGGCTTGTCGGTCCTCAACGAGATCTCCGCAACGTTGTAGGGCTTAACGGAAAGGAGCAAGAGGTTGCTCTTTTCGGCCACTAAACTGTTGTCGAGATATACGTCGAAGCCCATCTTGAGACCTCTCTCCAGGGATTTGCGGGTCTTGACGGAACCGATTACCTTATAGCCCCTTTCCCTAAGCCTGGACCCCAGCGCTGTGCCCAACTTGCCCAAGCCTATTATCCCGACCACTTGGGGGACTGATCTCCATGCCTCCAGGAAACAACTAATTTATATGTCTACTCCTAAACATGGGCTTCGACACGGCCCTAATAGCGGCTATCTACGCCGCTGTTATCTTGGCAACCGTTTTGAGGTTCAGGAAAAGAGCTTGCTAGATCTCCACGACTTGCCTCCCTATATGCCTCGCCTTGGGCATATCGGCTAAAAGCCGCGGCAGATCGGAGAACTTGTGGAGGCTATATACAGGCCTTATTTTGCCCTCGGAGATCAGCCTCAAGGCCTCGACCAGATCGCTTCGAGTGCCTTGCAACACCGGCAATACGTCGATCTCCTTGAGTATGTAGAGACCCAGTTGCAGGGGCTGGGGGTTGGGATCCACGTTTCCGATGAGGGCTATCTTGCCGCCCGGCTTCAGAGCTCTGGCGGATTGCCCAATGGTGGGCCCGCCCACGGCCTCAATAACGACATCGGCGTAGCCTAACCTCTTGACCTCCTCTGCGAAGTCCTGTCTCGTTATTACATAATCGGCGTATTTGGCGACGTGTTCAGCCTTCTCCGGCCTAGTTATCCCGACCGCCTTAGCGCCATATGCCTTGGCCACTTGTAGCGCATGGATGCCGACTCCGCCCGAGGCGCCAGTGACGACGACGAGTTGTCCCGGCCCAATTCCCGTCCTCTTCGCGGCTCTGACAAGCGTCGAGAGCACGCAAGCCGCAAAGGACGCACTAGCGAAGTCCACGTTGTCCGGAATCTTCACCAAGGACTTCGAGTCGGCCACTACGTACTCCGCGAAGGCGCCCCAGACGTCTTCGCCGAATACTTTCTTGTTCCTGCACAAGTTCTCGCGCCCCGACTTGCAGTATTCGCACTCGCCGCAGTATTCGTACATCATGCCGGCCACGCGATCCCCGGGCGAGACGGACGCGCCCTCACCGACCTCCTCCACTATGCCGGCGAACTCGTGGCCGGGCACGGTGGGGAACTTGACTCTTTGCCATCCCGTCCAGGCCAAGTAATCCCTATAGCAGATCCCGGCGGCCTTCACCCTTACTAGGGCCTTGCCGGGCCCCGGCCTCGGCCTCTCGACCTCGGATAGCTCAAGCTCCGAGCCTTGCCCTCTGACTATATACGCCTTCACATAGTCCCCATCATCGCTCTTAAAAAACGTTGTCAGAGCCGCAGATCCAGGGACTTGTCGTCTAGCACTATCTTGATGTGTCTCACTGCCTTGGCCACCAAACGCTTGGGCTTGAACTCGACCAAGTACTCGCCCGTCTCCAGTTGCTCGTAGCCGGCCACCGCCCACTCCTCGCCGGCTTCATCGCTGAGCGTGTAGGCGAAGTCCTCGAAGTAGTCGTAGGTGCCGCAAGTGTAGCACATGTTCCCGCCGAACTTCACGCTTATGGACTCGGGGTCCATCCTCAACACCTCGACCTCCGCCTCGGCCCCGAAGAGCTCCCTGAATTTTGCCACAGCCCTTTCGACGAAGTCCATAAAATCGAACTCGATATCTATTAATAATGATGAGACCCCGATAGGACGATTCGTGACCTAAATCGCATGGGCTGAATAGCGCTAGACAAATGTAAGAACCGGGCTCCTCCGGCTCCGCTTTCATGCGCCTCCGAGACCGCGGAGGCGTCGGCGGGCGGGGAACCGGGGGTTCGCAGAAATAGGCTCCCGTGAGTTTTATGCTTTACGCCGAAGATTTTTAAGAAAGGCGAGCGAAGATCTCATGGATCTCGTCGCGGATNNTACGCCATAGGCGTGGGAACTCGCGCGGCGCCATGGCTTGCATAATCCAAATAACCGGGAGGAAAGACGCCGGGAAGACGGCTATAGCCGAGAGGCTAATAGCGAAGCTGAAAGAGCAAGGGCGCTCGGTCGTCGCCATAAAGGTGAGCCATCACGAGCCCGACCCGCCGACCAAGGACACGCATAGGCTCAGAAAAGCCGGCGCAGATAGAGTGGTGTTCTACAACGGAGACGTCTTCGTGCTCTACGCCCGCTCGCTGGATTGCGCCGTGCTGGCGGCCGACTACGTGATCGTGGAGGGACTTCGGGAGCTGAAAGTGGGCTATAAGATACACGTGGGCCCCGATCCGCCGGAAGACGCCGACGTGGTAGTGGCCGACCCGAACGCTCCAGTGGAGGTGAGGTGCGTCGTCGGGGATCCTTGCTCCATCCTAGATGCCTTATTGCGCGCCCAATCGGCGTATTATCAACACGCCTCTTAAACGCCCGCACAGCGCGTTGCATGTATACGCTGATTGAGGAGGAGGGCCTATACGTAGTTCAATTATCTTTGGTATTTCTGAAGGGAGACGACTTGGCCGAGGAAGACGTCGTTATTAAGGTCGATAAATCGGGCAGAGCGGTCGAGGCAAGCCGCTTCGCGACGCTGGACCAAGCCATAACGGCGGCCGCCAAGCAGCTGCTCGACGCGGCAGACGGCGCGGAGGCTCTGCTCGATAGGCTCGAATATCGCCTGGAGGCCGAGGAGAGGGTGGATCCGCTCGACTAACTTGTCGTACTTAATACACGCCCTATTTAGCCACGCGTCCTCCCTCAGATCCCTCTCGCTACAGCTACGGGATTTGGGCCTCCTGGAATCCAAGACGTACGAAATAGTCCGCGCGGCCCTCAGAAGGACCCTCTTCTTGCGGAGGACTCTCTTCGATCTACGCCTACTTTATTTGACCCAGATCCAGAGCTCGATAAACGCATCCATGAAGAGGATGACGTTGGTGGGAACCGTGGCGCTCCCGGCGATACTCATATCGAATATACGGGATGAGCCTCTCTTGGTTGCCCCTATCGCATAACCCCCTAGCCGTTTTCGCCCTTATAGCGGGCACGACGGCGGCCTTCGCCGTTTTAGTATACAAGATGTGAAAAACGCCTATTGGGCAACGCCCACTGTGTTGCCAACGCCGATTAGCAAAACGGCCTCGCCCGGTTGGACCTTCTCCTTTATGAAGTCCACCACGCGCTTGCTGACTGTCTGCACGGCGTTGTAGACGTCCTTGGTCATGGCGGTCAAGGCCTCGGCCTCCCTCATCTTTATGAGGAAGGCGTAGAGCGGAACGCCGTATTTCGTGGCTATAGTCTCTATGTTGAACTTCTCTGCCCCTATGCCGCCCATGGCCACGCCGACTCCCTCGGCTATATCGCCGGTCCTCTCGCCCTCGAGCTTCAACGCGGCGTCCACGGTTATCACGTACTTCGGCTTAACGCCCAACTTCTCGAAGACGTACTCGACGCCCTCGTCGGGCTTGCCCACGGTGCTGCCGGGGCCCTTGGCCTTCACTATATACAGCCTCCTCCCCTCCAAGTCGCACTCCATTATCGCGGTGTCCTTGACCGAGTCGTGGTAGACGAGTTGAGAGCACAGCCTAGATACGTTGTATGCCACCAAGGGCCCAGCGCTATCGCCCACCGGTAATCCCTTCATAAACGCTGAAACTGCTCCGTTCAACGCATCTGAGACTTCCTTCAACAAGGGCAACAACATGGACAACTGCATGGCGTAAACATAGAGCTTGTATTTCTTCGCAATTCTATAATAGTGGTCCACGACCTTATATAGGAAGTTTATCTCCCTCAGAGCCTCCAGAGCCGTCGACGCGTTCTTGATCGCTATATCGTTATCGCCGATAAGCTTGGCGACCTCGGACTCTGACGTGGTTTCGTACGCATTTAGGATGTTCTTGTATTTGGGGACTATGCCGAAGGGGTCCAAGCTCGTGGGCGTTATCACAGTAAAGTCGAGCATCCTCCTTATCGTCTCGTCCACCTCCTTCCGCCCGACCCCTTGTTTTCTCAGCTTGTCCAAGTAATTGCCTATATCGTTCGACGCCGTCCTTATCATCTGTCCTAGGTAGGACAAAAAGCCGCCTATCTGCCAAAGCGGTCTCTGTATGTAGTAGAACTCTTGATATATATAGATAGCCAAGAACCACACTATCATTGTTATGATCCAGGACCAGATGCCGGAGCCGGTCGCCGTAGTTTGAAGCATCATCAGCCCCCCACTGTTATGTTATTATAAAGATTTCAGCGATCGAAGACCAGCTCACCAATCGCCCAGCACGCGCTCATCACACTTCAACGGTTCCCTCAGACTCGTCTACGCCTCCCCTTTTATCGCTTCTCTTAACTAGGGCCAAACCGGCCGAGAGCCCCGCCGCGAGCGACACGGCGGCCACTTTGACTAAGCTCTCCTTGGTCAACACGGGCAACCTTATCGTGTCGCTTAGCTGGACGGTATATTCGAGCCCTCCATACCTCACCACGACCACATCGCTAATAGGTATCACCATGGCTATGCCGTTTGAGCCCTTGAAGGTCAAGTTGCCCTCCAATATCTCGAAGCCGTCCAACGGGGCGCCCAATACATCGACCACGTGCACGCGCCTCGCTAAATTGGTATCGTTTATAGAGATGGTGGGGCTCGCCTTAACGACGTATTTGGCTATGGCGGTTCCGTTGAGGTAGACGGTCACCGTGACGTTAGCCCCTATGCGCGTCACTTGCGGCGTCACGACGCCGTAGCCCCACCCGTGTACAACGACACGCGGCTCGACTATGTCGGTGCGGGCTATTAGATATCCATCGTACAACGACGCAGGGTAGTAGAAAGTCGAATTGCCCAACACGACGGCCACGTAGTAGTCCACTCCATATACTAGACATCTCCCCACCGGGTAGCCGCCGTCTGTCGTCGGATATATCGTGAGGTTGTACAGCGAGAGCGGATTGCCTACGGCATCTGTGGCGTTTATCCCTCGCAACAAGGTGGCGTTTACGGATTCGGGAAAGTAGGGAAGCCGGAGAACATAGGTCTCGCCATCGTTGAGCTGCACGGTCACGACCACCGGCCTCGCTAAGGGGTCGGAGATATAGGCATAGCCTCCGCATTCGCCCGAGACCGGTATCTGGATCTGCTTAATTACGATGGTCGGTTTTCCGAGCAAGACCTCCTGACGCGGCGCGAAGCGCAAGGCCGGAATAGGCGCCGGATATCCGCCCGAGAGGTAGACGCCAGGCTCAGGCACGTAGACGTAGTAATCGGGCGATCTAGATGTGAGGGATATGGGCGTCACGTTGACTAGGCCGTAGCCTTGAATGGACACTTGGGATCCATAGGCTAGATATTCGGCCAAATATACGCCAGCCACGCTTTGTTCTTGTATTTTATACAAGAAAGACCCTGTCACGTTGGGCTTATATAAGGACTTGATCGCGATCAAGGCCGCATCTGATATGTTGAGCTGCAGTAAACCTATTAGATCATAAACGACGGAGTCGCCATAGGACACGGGCACAAGAGGCCCGACCGCTCTCCATTTGTCCACTATCACCGCTAAGAAGGTGCCGCAGATGTCGCCGCTGACATAAGTCGGCGTGCTGTAGGGCCGTACAAGCGCTCTCCGCGAATTCCCGTATTCGTCCACCACGTATATTGCGCTTATTCCGTATCCCGAGAGGGGGTCGAGGTAGGCGGTGACGTTGGCGCAACCGCCCAGATATGCGCTGTAGACGTAGGGGACGTAGGGTATTTGCACCAAGGAGAGGGTCGAGTTCAGCACCAAATACAGGACCGCCAACATCGGAGCGACCCGGATGGAGGAAAATAAGGATAACATTTAAGTATAAGGAGTTCGACAAACGGCGTGAAGTTCGCCACAGCGTCGATTCTCTTCTCGCTTGTAGCGTTCGTCGCCGCGTGGGCGCTGAGAGAGTCGCCGTCAAGCTTGGCGTTGCCTCTATACGTCTTCCTCTCGATAGTAGACGTGGTGCTCTTCCTCTTGGGCAAAAAAGACGCCGCGGCCGCTCTGGACATGGCATCGGCTGAGTGGGAGATCGCAGAACTCAAGGCGTTGATGGGGTTGTTGGTGGCTCTGTTTGTTTTGTCGATAATCGCCTTGGGCTACCTCATAGTGGTTTACGCAGCTCCATCCGTCTTCACAGCTAGGTCATCTCTTGGCTTCTAGCTCCTCCAACCTGCGCCTACATTCCTCCAGCCTGCTTTTAAGCTCCGCGACGGCCGCCTCGCGGAGCAGAAGGGATCTGTAGAACGAGAGGATCTCCCTCTCTTGTTCCAGAAGCCTCTTCTGCCACTCCGCGAGCCTCATATGCTCCTCCGCGAGCCTCCGCGCGAAGGGGGCTAGGCCGTCCATGAGCTCCATCTCCTTGCGCCTTACGTACTCTTCGATTCTCGAGTACTCGGCCTCCTTGGCCCTCAACGCCTCTTCTATGTTCTTGTACTTAGCCACGAGGTCCTCCAGCTCCTTCCTCCTCGCCTCCGCGTCCCTCTCAAGCCGCTCCAGCTCTTCCCTCCTCCTCTCGAGCTCCTGCAATTTCGCCTCGACCTCCTTGCCCTTGGCCTCCAGCTCCCTCACGCGCGCCTCGCGTTGGTCCAGCTCCGCCCTCTTCGCCTCCAGCTCTTGTTGTAGCTTTTTGAGATCGAGATCGCGCCTCAGTAGCTCCTCCTCGCGGCTCCTGAGAGCCCTCTCCCTCTCGTCTAACTCTTGGACGAGTGCGGCGTATTTCTCCAACATGTTCCTCAACTCGTCGAATAAAGGTCTGGCAGATGTCGAGAGCTCGGCCAATTTCTTGACATCTTGCGCCATGGCCTCCAGCTCGCCCTCCCTCTTTTTCAAGGCCTCCTCGCGGGTTCTGAGCTCGGCCTCTCTGTAGGCCAGTTGTTTCACCTTGTTTTCGTAGTCTTGCATCTTGGCCGTCATTTCTTTGGTCAGCTCCAACATAGAGGCCGCGATTGCTCTGATCTGCCCCGCTACGTTGTTCAAGCCCTCTAGGGTCGAGGAGACGTCCCCCAGCCTCGCCAAGAGATCGTTTACCGAGCTCAACGATTTGTTGAGCGAATCCGCTGCATTGGCCACTTGCGCGGCCGCTGCGTTGAGCTTGTCCATGACCTCGATGAGCTCCTTCTGTCTCGACGTCAGTTCGGACATTCCGCGGACTATCTCGTTCAGCTTGGCTACGCCGTCGACGAGATCCTTGATGCTTCGCGATATTACATTGGATAAACTATCAACGGATTTCTTGACATCTAAAATACTATTCCTCAGATCAGGCGATATGACGCCTCTTAGCTCGTTCAAGCTGGAATTTATCGAGCTCAAGGCCGAATCTATCCTAGTCAGCGCGTCCTCGACGCGCCTATCTCTGAACACGGCCAGCTCCTACCACTGCCTTAAATTGTTTACTTACAGGAAAAACTGCTATCTCCTAGCGAGCTTCTCGAGCTCCAGCTGGAGCGCAGTTATCCTCTCCAGAAGCGATTCGCAAAGGGAATCCCTCCTCCTAAGCTCCTCCATTAAGATCTCCCTTTGATACGCCAGCTCCTCCAAGGCCTTCTGTAAGATAGAGCTTACACGATCGGCGACTTCTTGAATTCTAGACACCGCTATCTCGACGTTGGGGACTACGGGTTGTTGCGTAGCTTGCCCCTTGGCGGCCAACTCCGCGATTTGCCTGGAGAGGGCCGACATATCCCTTCTTATTTCGAGGAGCTCCCTCAACACGTCTTGTAGTATATCCTCGGGGGCTAAGTCGGCCACGCCGTACCTCTTAATTATCCTTAAATAGTTAGTGTAGATCCATGGGGTTCCGATCGGCAAGGGCTGATATAAGGGCTAGGTACGTAGACGCCGACGCGGTGATATTGGGCCCCTCGGTTATAGGCGAGGACTCCTTCGTGGACGCGGTGGTGGTGGGCTATCCCGTCAGAGCAAAGATATTAGGCCGCTTCAAAAGCCTCGACGAGGTAAGCGAAGGGGCCAAGATAGGCCAAAACGCGATCCTCAGAAGGGGTTCGGTGATTTATGAGAGGGCTCTAATAGGGTCGGGCGTGGAGTTGGGCCACAACGTGTTGATACGCGAGGATACGATAATAGGCGATGGCGTCAGGATAGGGACCGGCTCAATAATCGAGAAGGAGGTGAGGATAGGGAGGAACGCTTGGATCCAATCGATGGTCTACATCCCCAACGGCACCGTTATAGAGGACGACGTGTTCATAGGGCCAAACGCCGTTATCACAAACGACAAATACCCGCCGAGTAAGAGGCTCGACCCCGTCGTGATTAGGAAAGGCGCAGTCATAGGGGCAAACGCCACTCTGGTGGCCGGGATAGAAATAGGCGAAGGCGCCGTGGTCGCGGCCGGCGCCGTCGTGACGCGGGATGTGCCGCCCGGCGCCGTCGTGGCCGGAGTGCCGGCCAGGGAGATATCGAAGCTCGGCGAATACGTAGAGAAGAGGAGGGAGTACGAGTCCAGACCTCCTAGAGCCCTGCGACGGCTCTCTTGATCCTCTTGGACATCTCCTCGTACATCCTTATCTCCTCTTTCGTCAACGACGGCGGTATGCGCTTGAGCGCCTCCTCGAAGTGTTGCCTCGATACGGGCCGCGCCGAGCTCGCCCTCTCCCTTATCGTCTCCCTTAAGGCCAACATGGCGGCCTCCCTGACCAAAGCCGCTATGTCGGCGCCCGTGTAGCCCTCCGTCCTTTTGGCGAGTTCGGCCAAATCGACCACCTCCTCCCTCTTGCACCTGCCGTCCTTGGCGGCGGATTCGTCGCACAGCTTGACGCGCCTTGTGTGAACCTTGAAGATCTCGAGCCTAGCCTTTTCGTCGGGCGGGGGCACGTAGATTATGCGGTCGAACCTCCCGGGCCTCAACAACGCCGGGTCCAATATGTCGGGCCTATTGGTGGCGGCCATCACGACTACGTTTTTGAGCGCAGCTATGCCGTCCATCTCCGCCAGGAGCTGGTTGACTATTCTGTCCGTGACGCCGCTGTCGCCGAGCCTTGAGCCCCTCGCCGGCGCGATCGAGTCTATCTCGTCGAAGAACACGACGCAGGGCGCGGCCATTCTGGCCCTCTTGAAGATCTCCCTCACGGCTTTCTCAGATTCGCCAACCCATTTACTCAATATCTCGGGCCCCCTCACGGCTATGAAGTTGGCGCCCGACTCGGTGGCGACGGCCTTGGCGAACATGGTTTTGCCGACCCCAGGCGGGCCGTAGAGCAGTATCCCCCTCGGCGGCTCCACGCCCAATTCGTCGAAGTAGGCTCTGTATTTCATGGGCCACTCCACGATCTCTCTGAGCTCTTGCTTGATGTCGTCGTAGCCGCCTATATCGCTCCAGCGCACCTCGGGCACCTCGATTATCACCTCGCGCAACACCGTAGGCTGGACGAACTTCATGGCCTCAAGGAAGTCGCTCATGCCGACCTTGAGCTTGCTGAGGACCTCCTGCGGTATGCTGTCTTGGTCCAAGTTTATCATCCCTTTGGCCACGGCCTTCCTCAGGGAGGACATGGCGGCCTCCTTGGCCAACGCCGCTATGTCGGCGCCCGTGTAGCCGTGCGTCATCTCGGCGATTTTGTCCAGGTCAACCTCATCGCCCGGCTGGCATATGCCGGCCTTGACATCCTCGCTGGTGCACAGAGGCATGTTGCGGGTGTGGACCTGCAGTATCTCCCTACGCGCCCTCTTGTCCGGCATCGGAATTTGGATCTCCCTGTCGAACCTCCCGGG
>DANS01000018.1:86783-159535 GCA_002497345.1 Thermoproteus sp. UBA157 | reverse complement strand
AAGACCCGCTCGGGGAAGATAATGAGGAGGGTGCTCAAGGCCGTCGTCACGGGCGGTCAAATAGGGGACGTCACAACGCTGGAGGACGAGACGTCGGTCGACGAGGTCAAGAGGGCTTACGAGGAGGTGAGGAAAGAGGTCGGAGCTCAACTCTGAGTTTTTAAGGGGGGATTATATACATGCCCTTCGAGGTCAAATTCCACATATACTGGTCCCAGACGGACGCCGCCGGGATAGTCCACTTCTCCGAGTTCTTCTCGATCGTCGAACACGCCGAGGAGGAGCTGTATAGAGCTAAGGGAGTTCTGGACGTACACAGCCGCATGCCGAGAGTGGAGGCCTGCGCGGTCTTCAAATCGCCCTTGAGGCGCGGCGACGTGGTCCGCGTCGTTCTAAAGCCCTTGGAGCTCAAGGAGAGGGCCGTCAAGTACGGCTTCGAGATATACAACGAGACGACGGGGACGCTCTCGGCGGCTGGCCACGTGGTCGCCGTCTGCGTGGAGAACGAGGGGGGCAAGCTGAGGTCCACTAAGTGTCCGCCCGAGCTCATAGAGGCATGGAGGAGCGCCGAGTGATCGAGCTGGCCCAGCTATATCCCGGCCCCCTCGCCGGCCGGCTCTTGGCCGATTGGGGCTTCAAAGTGGTCAAGGTAGAGCCGCCGGGCGGCGATCCCATGAGGTCCTACGTGCCGTCTTTATACGAGCTCCTCAACTCCGGCAAGGAGGTCGTCGTGCTCGACTTGCGCACAGAGGAGGGGCGCGAGGAGCTCCTGGAGCTTGCGAGGGGGGCCAGAGCCGCGTTGACTAGCTTCAGGAGAGGCGCGGCGGAGAGGCTCGGGGCGTCGTACGAGAGGCTGAAGTCCGTGAACGAGCGGCTGATCTACGTGGCCATCACGGGATACGTCGACTCAGACGCGCCCGGACACGACATCAACTTCGCCGCTACGGCGGGGCTACTCGCCGATGGGCCCTTGATACCTCAATGCGTCGACGTGGCGTCCGGCATCATGGCCGCCTTCATAATCGCCGCATCCACGGCGGCGGGTCGCTCAGGATATTTCGAGGTGCCCATGGAGTCCGTCGCCTATATGCTGAACCTCCTGAACTTCATGCAACTCAGAGATAGGGGCGACGCGTATCTGACAGGGCGCTACCCGTTCTACAACGTCTACGACTGCGCAGGCGGACGGGTCGCGCTCGGCGCAGTTGAGGAGAAGTTCTGGCGCCGCTTCTGCGAGCTGATCGGCCGTAGCGATTTAGCGGAGCGCGCGCTTGATCCCAGTGCCGTGGGCGAAGTCGAGCGCGTTGTGTCTAGGGTTCCGTGTTCCGACCTTCTCGGAAGGGCCGCGCAACTCGACGTTCCGCTCTCGCCAGTGTTGGACCTCCGCGAGGCGTCAGCTCGGTTCGAGTCAAGGCTAAGGCCGTTGTTCAACGGCCGCTAGTCAGGGGATCGGCCCGGCGAGGGGCTTTGCCGTCGACCGCGGCCATAGACATTTTACAAACTAAATATCCTTACTAAAAGTATCCTTAAATACTAGAAGTTGAATAGGAATTTATGGAGATCTGGAGGCCAGAGAAGTACCATCTGGAGGAGTCCAACGTGGCCAAATTCATAGCCGCCCACGGCCTCAAGGGGCTCGACGAGTTCCTCTCGCTCACTTTCGATAAACCCGAGGAGTTCTGGCGCTCCTTCGAGAGGGAGGTGCTGAGGCTTAGATGGTACGAGGAGTACGGGAGGGTGCTGGACCTCTCGAGAGGGATTCAGTGGCCCAAGTGGTTCGTGGGCGGGAAGATCAACATAGCGGACCAACTGGAGGACTCGCCGCGTCCGTTGGTGAAATGGGAGGGCGAGGACGGATCTACCGTCGTCTGGAGCTATTCCGAGGTCTTGTACAAGGCCAAGGCTGTGGCGAGTTGGCTCCGGAGAAACGGGCTCGAGAAGGGCGATAGGGTGGCTATATACATGCCCATGGTGCCCGAGATAGTGCCCGTCATGTTGGGGGCCATCAGAGCCGGCGGCATTATCGTCCCGCTGTTCAGCGGCTTCGGCAGAGAGGCCATAAGGGTTAGGCTCGAGGACAGCGAGGCTAAGTTCGTCTTCGCCTCAGACATATCCTACAGGAGGGGCAAGGAGGTGGACATGCTCTCCGAGCTCAAGGCCGGCCTCACCACCTCGGTTAAACACGTGGTGGTCCACGAGAGGTCCGGCAAAAGTAGCGGCTATATCCCGCTCCCTGAGGTTTTGAGGACGGGCGGCGACTACGTGGATAGGGCCGACTCCGAGGATCCGATCATGATAATCTACACCTCGGGCACCACCGGAAGGCCCAAGGGCACGGTCCACACCCACGACGGGTTCCCCATAAAGGCGGCGGCCGACGTGTATTTCCACTTCGACATAAAGACGGGCGACACGCTCACTTGGGTGACCGACATGGGCTGGATGATGGGCCCGTGGATGGTGTTCGCCGCGTATCTGTTGAGGGCCTCGACGGCCTTCTTCGAGGGAGCGCCCGATTACCCCAAGGATAGGCTCTGGCGCTTCGTCGAGCGTTTCGAAGTCAACGTCTTGGGCTTAGCCGCCACGCTGACAAGGCACCTCCGCTCCATCGGCGCGACGGCGGAGGCCCAGCAACTGGACTCGCTCAAGGCCTTCGGCAACACAGGCGAGCCAATCGACCAAGAAAGCTGGCTGTGGCTTCACAAGATGGGCAGAGGGAGAATCCCCATTATTAACTATTCGGGCGGCACCGAGATATCTGGCGGCATACTGGGCTGCTACGCGGTGAAGCCCATCAAGCCCAGCTCCTTCAACGGGCCGAGCATCGGCACCAAGGCCGCCGTATTCACCGAGGACGGAAGGCCTGCCCCGCCCGGCGTGGAGGGAGAGCTCGTTGTACTGTCGGTGTGGCCCGGGATGACCAGGGGCTTCTGGCGCGATCCCCAGCGCTATTTAGAGACCTATTGGTCCAAATGGCCCGGCGTTTGGGCCCACGGCGATGCCGCCTACGCTGACCAAGACGGCTATTTTTACATAGTGGGCCGCGCCGACGACACTATAAAAGTGGCCGGCAAAAGGCTGGGACCTGCCGAGATCGAGGCGGTCCTCAACGCCCATCCCGCCGTGGCCGAGTCCGCCTGTATAGGCGTCCCCCACGAGATCAAGGGCGAGGTGCCCGTATGTTTTGTAGTGTTAAAACCAGGCTACGAGCCCAGCGAGGCCTTAAGGCGCGAGTTGATAAAGCTGACAGAGGAGGCCTTGGGCAAAGCCTTTGGCGCCGTGGAGGATGTAAAATTCGTCAAGATGTTGCCGAAGACCCGCAACGCCAAAATTATGAGGAGAGTGATAAGGGCAGTGTATTTGGGACGCAACCCGGGCGACTTATCGGCGCTCGAAAATCCGGAGGCCATAGAGGAGATAAAAAGAGCTCTGTGATCGAGCAGCAGGGCTTGGCCTCAACTATAAAATAGAGGCAATAACATGTCCATGGCCGTCGCTTTTTATTATGTGATACCGTAGCTTAAGAAAGCGGCGGGAATCGATAAAACGATGATCGTAGCCGACGTTAGGTTAAGGGGGAAGCTCGCGGCCGACGTCTACGTCGAGGATATCGATAAACGCGAGGTGGAATATTCGCCGAGCTACGGAGGCTACGTCTGCACGGTGGAGCAGTGTTATGCTGATATCTTGACGTATGGAGATGCCGGCCCCCTAGGTTCACATTCGACGTAGATACCTCGCCGCCAGAGCCGACGGATAAGCTATCTGTGTTGAGACAAATCGCCGGGATAAACGCCGGCTTGCTTGAGGCGGGCTACGCGAAGGCCGTCAAGATACTACGTCTACTTCGGGCTCTTCGAACATGACGTCGAGAAGGACGTCCTCCCCTATTTGTTGCCGTTGAGAGTGCCGGTGTTGACTAGGCGGTCGGGCGCTCCTCTGTGGAGCTACCTAAGGCGTCTGGGCGTAGATGTCAGCTACGACGTCATCGCGGAGATCAAACGGGCATCCGTCGAAACCCTGGGCGTAGATACGCCGAGGGTGGATTACTTGAGGGTCGGCGTTTCGATAGAACTCAAGCCGCCGGTGGAGGAATACGGCGGCTTTAGGATCTCCGCCTTGGCGTGGCAGCTGGCCGAAAAGGCGAAGCATAAGATCGTCGAGCCCGTGAGGCGGAGGAAGATCGATCACGACGTTCTGAAGGCCGTCTTGGACCTCAGAGCCATATGGGCTGCGCCAAAGGAGACGGCCGTCTGATATTTCGACAGAAGCCTAAAGGCGCAGTTCGCCGAGACCCTGCCGCAAGTAATCAGCGCCGTCGGCGAATATTGGACGAGCC
Organism: Thermoproteus sp. UBA157; assembly: GCA_002497345.1. Taxonomy (GTDB): domain Archaea; phylum Thermoproteota; class Thermoprotei; order Thermoproteales; family Thermoproteaceae; genus Thermoproteus. The sequence continues at coordinate 155,196 of DANS01000018.1, read as the reverse complement.
ACCATTATGCGTTGGTGAGAGGCAAATACAGCTCTGTGGCCGAGGTGGTGGATAGGATCTTGAGGACGTTGGAGACGCTATAAGTCACACGCCGAACTACGACCAGCTGGAATCCGCATCGTACGTAGCCCGACGCTCCGCCTCAGTGGATGTACTCCATCAATATCGTGCTGAAATGGAGAATATGTGTAACCACTTATTAACGCACTCAATTGTTAAAAAAACCTATTTTCTTTATATCTAATGAGGGTAGGAATAGCAGGCGTGGGCTGGTTCGGGTTCCAGCCCGAGGTTGTCGACTACTCCTTCCGCGAGATGATGTTCAAGGCCGCTCAGAGGGCTTACGAGGACGCCGGCGGGCTCGACCCGCGTAAAGACGTCGACGCCTTCGTGTCGTGCCAAGAGGACTTCTGGGAGGGCATAGCCATCTCGGACGAGTTCGCCCCGGATCCCGTCGGCGGCGCGATGAAGTCGGTCTACACGGTAGCGGGCGATGGGCTTCAATGCGTCGGCCAGGCCTACATGATGATCAAGTCGGGCCTCTTCGACGTAGTGGTGGTGGAATCCCACGCGAAGCCCAGCGATATAATCACCCTCAACGACGTGATGCTCTTCGCCACCGATCCCATCTCGATCAGGCCCCTGGACATCGGGAACGCCCACGCGCTGGCCGCGCTGGAGGCGAGGGCCTACATGCACAAATACGGCGTGACCGAGGAGCACCTCGAGGCCGTCGTGGAGAAGGCCCATAGGGCAGGCGCCAAGAACCCCAGGGCCGTCTACGCGTCGCCGGGGAGGTCTAGGTCCTCGTCCCCGGTGGTGGCCGATCCTTTGCGCGACGCGGATATCGCCAAGTTCGTGGATGCGGCTGTCGTCGTCGTTCTGGCCTCAGATAGGGTAATACGCGACTACACCGACGCGCCCGTGTGGGTCGACGGGGCTTGGTGGTCCACTGAGATCTCGTCCCTGGAGCTCCACGATTGGTCGTTCCCGGTCCACGCCAGGGAGGCGGCCGACGGCGCATATGCGCAAGCCAAGATAACGGATCCCGCCAAGGAGGTTGGGTTCGCCGAGGTGGACAACCGCTACAGCTTCAAGGAGCTTCAACACGTAGAAGCCCTTAGGCTGGCCCCCGTGGGCGCCGCCAAGGACCTAATGGCCGATGGCGCCTTCTGCCCGGGAGGGAGGCTCCCCGTTAACTTAAGCGGAGGGGCCCTCGCGGAGGGGGTCCCCTTCGAGGTCCACGGGCTGGCGCGTTTGAGCTACGCCGTGGCCGTCATGAGGGGCGATATAAAGGCCCAAGTAGATAGGCGCGAGGTGGCCGTGATCCACAGCTGGAGGGGTGTGCCGACCACTACAAGCGTCGTGGTCGTGTTGAGGACATGACAAGCCGCAACCTCAATTTCAAGCACCGCGTCGCGGTCGTCGGAGCCGGGCTGACCTTGTTCAGAAGCAGGCTGCAGGAAACGCCGCAGGAGCTCGCTTGGCTGGCCGCGAGGCAAGCCCTGGACGAGGCGGGCCTCACGCTTAAGGACATCGACTGCGTCGTGATAGGCAGCGCCCCGGACACGTTCGACGGGGTCCACATGAAGGGCGAGTACTTGGCGGAGGGCGCTGGCGGCATCCACAAGCCGACCGTGAGGGTGTTCGTAGGAGGAGCCACGGGCGTCTTCGTGCCCATAGCCGCTTGGTGGCACGTGGCCTCTGGACTGTGCAAGAGGGTTCTCGCGGTGGCCGAGGAGAAGATGAGCCATGCCGCAAAGCCGCATCCGCAATACGTCTTCCGCTACATCTGGGACCCCATAGTCGAGAAGCCCTTGAACCCTAACCTCATATGGATATTCGCAATGGAGATGCACCGCTACATGTACAAGTGCAACGTGAAGAAGGAGGACATCGCCCTCGTCTCGGTCAAGAACAAGCGCAACGCATGCGGCCACCCCTCGGCCCAGCTCTGCATGCCCAACATAACCGTGGACGACGTGTTAAAGAGCGAGGTTCTGGTGTGGCCGGTCCAGCTCTACGACATATCCCCCACCAGCGACGGGGCAGCGGCGGTGGTGCTCGCAAGCGAGGAGGAGGCGAGGAGGATAACGGACACCCCCGTGTGGATCAAGGGCATCGGCTGGACCTTAGACACAACGCACTGGACCAACCGCGACTTGGCCTTTCCGGAATACGTGCGGCGCGCGGCGGAGATGGCGTACCGCATGGCGGGCATAGACAACCCGCGGAAGCAGATAGATGTAGCGGAGCCCTACGACCCCTTCGACTACAAGGAGCTACACCACATGGAGGGGCTGGGTCTTGCGAGGAAGTGCGAAGCGCCCGTGTTGACCAGAGAGGGCGTGACGCAGAGAGACGGCGACCTCCCCATCAACCCCTCCGGCGGCCTTCTCGGCGTCGGCAACCCCATCGCCGCGGCGGGGCTGATGAAGGTAGCCGAGATATTCTGGCAGCTGAGAGGCGAGGCGGGGGCTAGGCAAGTGAAGAAGCCGGTGTACACGGGATTAGCGCAAGCGTGGGGGGACCTCATGCAAGCAGGAACGGTCATTGTAATGGGGATATGAGCGGCGTCACTAAACCCCTAAACCCGAGAGGCACCAAGTACGAGCGCGCCGACTTCCCGGTGTTCGAGTTCCCCGTGGTGGGCAAGGCGCGTTATAATTACACGACGGGGGAGGCGCTGGGCCGCTTCTTGGCGGGGCTGAAGGAGGGAAAGATACTGGGCACTTACTGCAGCAAGTGCGGGAGGGTCTTCGTGCCGCCGCGTATGTATTGCTCCTATTGCTTTAGGGAGGTCGACGGGTGGCTGGAGGTAAGGGATGAGGGGGTTGTGGTGACGGCCGTGATGAGCTACATATCGGCCACTAGGGCGAGGCTCGAGAGGCCCGTGGCGGTCGGCGTCATAAAGCTGGACGTGCCGGGCCGCCAGTTCGACGACCACTTCTTCCCGGGCCTCATGCACTACATATGCGGCGCCGCCGAGGAGGACGTCAAGTCCATGAGGATATTCGGGGCCAAGGTGAAGGCCAGGTGGAAGCCGCCTGAGCAGAGAACTGGGTCGATAACGGACATAGAGTGCTTCGAGGTTGTGAGGCCATGAGGCGCGTCAAGTACTTCCCAGAGGTGATGGAGATAGAGGCGTATGTGTACACGGCGGGCCCCGTGGGGACCAAGTGGCTGGAGGCCCTCAAGGCCGGGAAGCTGATGGCGGCCTACTGCCCCAAGTGCGGCCGGCTCTTCCTGCCGCCGAAGATGTACTGCCCCTACGACTTTGAGGAGGTGAAGGAGCTGAGGGAGATAGCGCCAGTCGGCGTCGTGGAGAGCTACACGGTCATAGAGAGGGATTTCAACGGCGAACCGTTGAAGGAGAAGAGGGTGCTCGCCTTCATAAAGTTCCCCGGAGTGGAGGGCGGGCTCATCCACTACGTGAAGGCAGATAAGCCGAGGATAGGGATGAGGGTAAGGCCCAAGTGGCGCGACGAGAGGAGGGGGCTGGTGACGGACATCGAGTACTTCGAGGAGGCATGAGCCTTTTGACTCAAGAACACGAGCTCGTGAGAAAAACTGCGAGGGAATTCGCGGAGAAATACGTCGAGCCGATAGCGCGCAAGATGGACAGGGAGAATTACTACCCCCGCGAGACCATAAGGGAGGCGGGGAAGCTCGGGATCCTCACTCCCACGGTACCGGCGGAGTACGGAGGCGGAGGAGGCGATCTGAGGTCGGCCGTCGTCGTCCTCGAAGAGCTCGGCAGGATCAGCGGCGGGTTCAGCTTGTTGGTTGAGGCCTACGGCATCCTTTTCGCCGACGCCGTGAACAACTTCGCGTCGAAGAGGCATAAGGAGGACGTCTTGCCCAAGGTCGCCGCCGGCGAGAAGATAGGCGCCTTCGCCCTCTCTGAGCCCTGTTGCGGCTCAGACGCCGCCGCGATACAGACGAGGGCCGAGAAGAAGGGGGGTGAGTGGGTAATAAACGGCCACAAGATGTGGATAACCAACGGCCTCTACGCCGACTACTACTTGCTCGCGGCCAGGACCGGGCCGCGGGAGGCCCGCCACAAGGCCATAACCGTGTTCCTCTTGCCGAGGAGCGAGTGCGTAGAGGCCGCCCCCATAGAGGTCATGGGCGTCAGGGGCACGGGCACGGCTGAGCTTAAATTCAACGACTGCCGCGCAAGCGACGACGACGTTGTGGGCGAGGTCAACGGAGGGTGGAAAATAATCATGCACACGCTCGACGTGGGGAGGGTGGCCATATCGGGGGTGGCGCTCGGCATTGCGAGGGGGGCTTTCGAGGAGGCCTTGAGCTGGGCCAAAAACAGGGAGCTCTTCGGCAAAAAGCTGATGGAGATGCAGAACGCCCAATTCGAGCTCGCCGAGATGCTCGCCGCGATAGAGACGGCCAGGGCGCTGGCCTATTACGCCGCATATCTATATGATACGGGATCCCCCGACTTCTTGCTGATGTCGCACGTGGCCAAGCTCCAAACGGCGCGGTTGGCCGTCGACGTGACGAGGCGCGCGGTGCAGATGGAGGGCGGCTTCGGCTACAGCAAGGAGAGCAAGGCGGAGATGTTCTACCGCGACGCCAAGATATTAGAAATCGGCGAGGGGACTAACGAGGTGATGAAGTACGTGTTGTTCAAGCTCTTGGAGAAGAGGTTCGGCTAATCGGTGGTCTGGGCGACCACGTCCACTAGCTCTTTCGGGCACATTTCAGATAACAGGGACTCGGCCTTGCTCCCCACGGCCTCCGTGACGAGGCCCACTTTGTAGAGCTTCACCAGCTGATATAGCGTCCTACACGCCATAGTCCTCTCCACGCCGTATTTCTCGGCGGCGATCCTCAATTTAGCATCTGCGATGTAGTACACTATAGCTCCGACGCGGGGCTTAAAAAGCCTCTCGTCGAATTATTTTAATCGGATGCAGAATGAGTTGTTGTGGTACAGAATAGGCAAGGGGCCCCAAAGGGAGTACTACCTCGCTAACTTGGACTTAATAAGGGTCTCGCAGATAGCCCTCGCGCTTTCGTTCGCGTTCTTCATGGCGGGGCTCGCCGCGCCGCACTTCTCGACATCCCTCCACGGCGATTTGATGACGCTGGGGCTTTTATCGTTTTACCTATCGGTGATGTATCTACAGCATCCGGCCTTCACCAACGCAATGCCCAGGAGGCCTCTCAGCTATATACTCCTGGCGCTCTTCGCCCTAGGCGCAGCTGGCTGGCTCCTGCGCGCGCCCCTCGCTTGGGCCCCCTTCTCTGCCCTCTACATAGCCCTATATATCCCCGGCTTCAAGGGGAGGAACGCCCCGCCCAATCTAATAACGGCGGCGGGCCTCGCGGCGCTGGCCCTTGCCGCATCTCCGTGGCGCATCGTCATGGCCTTTCCGGCCGCCTCGGCCATGAGCTTGATGATGCGCGTCGACTCGGCAAAGAGGAGGCTCAGAATAGGCATAGCTCCGACGGCTGCCTTCGTCGCCGCCTATCTCGTCCTGGTGTGCTCGCCTCTGCCCGCCCCCATCTCGACCGCGCTGATATTCACCTCGTTTATCGCGTTGACGAGGGGCTTTTATCTGGCCAAGGAGCCCTACGCTTGGGGCACGGCGGTAGGCAGATCGCTCCCCCTCCTAGCGCCCTTGGGCTTCCTGGGGCTATCGGCCGATCACTTCCTCTACATGGGCATATCGGTGATAATGTTCAGCCTCTGTATCCCGTGGTTCGTCCCCTCGGTTTTTCTAAGGCAAGTGCCCCGGTGGCCCAACTTGTTGCCTCTGTTGCCCATTACCGCCAGCGCTCTTAGGCTCACAAATTACCCGCCGCTGGTGGCGGCCTCGGCCCTTCTGCTTATCGGAGGCGGCGTATATGTGGCCGCGGCCATTCTCAGGGAAAGGGCTTTTCCCTTTGGTCCGCCTCCATGATCAAATCGCAGATGGACTCCGCGTTTCTGGAAATAATTACGTAATCTTTTTTGAAGAAGGCGTTGTGGGGCCTCAGAGCGCCGCTGGCCGTGCGCGGTATGTGGGCAAGCTCATGGGCTAGCACCTCTGCCTTCTCCCTACAACCCAATTGCCAAAACGGCTTGAGGAGCTCTATGACATATACGGGCCCCACCCCGAGCGCTTCTTGCAAAGGCGCCGAGAGGCCCCATATTCTGGCGTAGGCCCTCGACCGCGAGCTCGACGCCACGACGTATATGGGAATCCTCGCCAGATGGGGCAGTCCCGACATCAACGCAAGCGCCCTTACTGCGCCCTCGTAGTAGGCCAACCTGGCCACGATATTTACGCATTAAATAAAGGTAACGAGCACGCGTGGGCTACATCGCTTGCACCAGAGACTGCTATGACACGTGTTTGTTCAAGCCCATCGCGTCAAGCGGTAAGCTCATAGATCTGAGGCCAGCCGACGTCTTCCCCACGTTGGGCTTCACGTGTCCCAGAGGCAGAGCCGACGTGAAGCGCCTCTACTCGGCGAGGAGAATAAAGAGGCCCATGCTCAGGAAGGAGGGAGGCCTAGTCGAGATAAGCTGGGATAGAGCCATATCGGAGTTAGCCGAGAGACTCAAACGCGCCGATCCGCGGAGGGTCATACACGTGGAATACGACGGAAATCAAGGGCTTCTGACGTGGTACTACCCGGCCCGCCCCTTCAACGCATTGGGCGCCGTCTCCACGGACTATTCCATTTGTAGCGCCGAGGGTCACGCAGCGCTTAAGCTACACTGGGGGAGGTCGTGGGGCATGTTGCCCGAGGAGCTTGCGGGCGCGAGAGCCGTGGTGTTCTGGGGCCTCAACGCGGTCGTCAGCTTCACACACGGCTGGGCGTTGGTCAAGAGGGCTAAGGCGAAGACGGCCGCCGTCGACGTGGCGCCCACGGAGACCATAAAGGCAGTCGATCTGCCCGTGATAGTGAGGCCGGGCTCGGACGTGGTGCTCGCGCTCGGCGTGGCCAGGGAGTTGATTTCCCGAGACCTCTACGACAAACGCTTCGTGGAGGAGCGGACCTACGGCTTCGATAAATTCGCAGCGTATGTCGAGAGGTTCACGCCCGATTACGTCGAGAGGGAGACTGGCGTCAGCCGGGAGGTCTTGTTCCAGCTGGTCGAGCTCTACGCCTCAGGCGCCAAGACCGTGATAGGGTTCTCCCTGGGCAGGACGCTAAACGGAGGGGACGCGGTCAGGGCGATATCTCTAATACACGCGTTGCTCGGAGATCCTCTCGGCTTCTTCTACTCCAACTCGGGCGCGTGGGGCATCGACTTCGACTACTTGAGAGGCCTCCACGCGGGGAAGCCCTCGGCGGTCGTGCCCATGGGCCTAGTGGGCGCCAGGATTCACGAATTCGAGGCGATGTACGTCTGGAACTCCAACCCCGTCATGACCTTGCCGCAGGGGGACAAGATCTGCGAAGCGGCGCGACGCGGCGATTTGTTCTTGGCCGTACACGACATAGTCCTCAACGAGACGGCCGAGTGCGCCGACCTTCTGCTCCCGGCGCCCACGTATCTCGAGAAAGACGACATCGTCTACAGCTATTGGCACAACCTGCTCGTCTACAACAAAGCGGCCGTCCAGCCGATAGGTGAGGCCAAGCCGGAGCATTGGGTCGCCAGGGAGCTCGGAAGGGCCGTGGGGCTCTCCGGACATCCGTTGATCGAGGAGGACCCCTGGAGAGCTGCGGAGATCGCATTGAGGCCGGCCGGGGTCGAGCTGTCGGAGCTGCTCGCCAGGGGCGTCGTAGCGTTGAGGCGCGGCGATCCGCTCCGCTTCAATACCCCCACGGGCAAGCTTGAGTTCTACAGCACTACGGCAGAGCGGAGGGGCCTCAGCCCTCTGCCCCACTACGAAAGAATAGAGGGCTATGTATTGACGTTCACGTCTGAGCCTATGCACACCAATACTCAGTTCTTCGACGAGTACGGACCTCCTCAGCCGATAGCTGAGGTCAACCCGACGGACTTCGCTGGGGATATCGCGTGTCTAGAGGCCGGGAGTGCGTCGATCAAGGTGAGGGTTGCGCCGAATCCCCTAGTACCGCGCGGCGTGATACTAATAAGAGGAATACCGAAGGATCTCGAGGGCCGGCCCGTGAATGCCGTGGCGGACGGCACGCCGAATCCTTATGGAGGCACTCCTAGAATAAACACGAGCTTGGTGCGCCTACGTCCTTGTGAGTAGGGGAGCAATGTTTTTTAAGACCACCAGTAGGGCGGGCTATGCGTTTTCCCAAGAGGGTCAACGCGTATTGCCCTAGGTGCAACGCGTATACGGAGCACACGGTGTCGATATATCATCAGGGGAAAAGGCGGGAGCTCGCCGAAGGACAGAGAAGGTACAATAGAAAGCTCAAGGGCTATGGCTCCTCGCCTAAGCCCAAGCAGAAGAGGTTCGCCAAGGTCAACAAGAAAATAGCGCTGGTGTTGACGTGTACGAAGTGCGGGTATAAGCTGCACAAAAGCTTGGGGAGGATGAAGAGAATAGAGTTGGTCTAATATGCCGCCGAGGTTCTCCAGAGTTCTAATACCTCAGCCGCGGACCAAGTTCCTCAGGGTTAGATGCCCCGACTGCGGCAACGAACAAGTGATATTCAGCCACGCCGCTATGGTGGTTAGGTGTTTAGTTTGCGGCAGAGTACTGGCACAACCCACGGGAGGAGGCGCCCAGATACTCGGAAACATTATAAGGGTTCTGGATTAGAGGTCAAAGAAGCTTGAATCTCCTCACTTTGCCCCTGGCCTCCAGCTCCCTGGCGTCCTCCACGGGTATTTTGGCCAAATCGCCTTTGTTGAACGGCCCTATTTGTTTGAAATCGGACGTGGATATGACCGGGAGCCAGTCCAAGAAGACCACTATCTCGTATCTGCCCGACGTCCTCGTGGGCTCGAGCACTCTCCTCAAGGCGCCCAAAAGCCTCTCCTCCTCGGCGGTTAGATCGCGGGGCTCTCTGCCTTGATATATCTCCGCGACGATTTTCCTCGTCCTGATCTCGATTATCGAGGCGAGGGCCCTAGCGAGCTGGATCCGTACGCCCTCCTCGAGGGCAGGAGGCAAGGCGGCCCTCCTCAGCTCTTCGCTCAACTCGCTCGCTATTTCGGCATACGACGTGGCTGGCGGCTTCGCCAACAGTTTGGAGCCCATCTCCGCCGAAAGCCAAGCGTAGATCTTACTCAACATGAGTTCTAGGGTTCTCCGCTTTATTTCTCTTCCCGTATGTGGGCCTTGCCTTGAAGTTGTAGATATATAGCTATATAGAGCGGCAACACGGCCTCCTTTCTTCCTATCTTCACGCCCAAGACCTCCTCGACGGGCTCCTCGAGCTCGACGAGGGCTTGGCCCTTCTTAAACGCAATTGCCCTCTCCAGTATGTCCTCAGCGCTTTTGTCCAAATCGGAGTGGGATAACGGAAGCGCTATTAACCCGCTCTTGTTGTTGAGGGATCCCGGCGCTCTGATGAGCCTGTGGATATCCGCGGTGACGACCTCGTCTATCTTAACGGCGTAGCTCCCGTCGTCTAGCCCGCGCATTATTCTAGCGAGACTCCCCAGAGGCTCCTCGAGATAGAGCTTAATTAATTTCCTGCCCAAACGAACTTCGAATTTCGTCAAATCCAAGTTCCTGGCCACCAGGAAGTCCACAAGCCTCCTGCGCTCGGCCGCGCCCAGCTTCCTCACCTCGTCGGAGCGCACGTGTACGTGGAACCCCCTATGGCCGGAGTATACCGGCACCCCCTCTAGGCCTAGCTCGTTCCTCAACGCCTCCAACAACTTCAAGGCCTCCTCCTTGGCATCTTCAAGACATTTCAAGTTCAACAACTCCATGCCCCTGCAATTCGGCGTATCCAAGTGGTCTCCGTCTATGTCGAAAACGAGATCGGCTCCTTGCCACCCTTTAGCCTCCATGTCCCTCTCGTCAGGCCTCTCGTAGAGCGCTACGGAATAGTAAAGACCCAGCGGGGGCTTATCGACGAGGAGCGACTTCAGATCGTCGAGCGATTTGAACGACTTGTGTCTGACCATTACCCCGTCAAGCGTTAAGAGCCCGATCTCCCTCTTCTCTATCTCCGGGATGTCCGGCTGCGCCCTCCTGTAATAATTCCTGAACAACGCCTCTATGAGCCTCGAGGCCACCGCATTACCGCCTCGGGGATTTAAGAAGCTGGAGCGCGTTTAACGATATCTTTGAGAAACGAGGCGCAAGACGCCGTTCTTGTTCTGCGAGGTTATTCGACGTGCGGCGCCACAAAATATGTCAGTTTTCCTCCGGCAGGTATGTCGAAGGTGAGCGATATGGGCTTCGCCGTCGCCAGCTCTATGGTCACTATATCGCTGACCTTCGAGGCCTTACCGGATATATCCACCAGATACTCCAAGGAGAACGTGGCACTTGCGGGCTCCTTTACGTCGAACTCGTAGACGAGCTCTCCGCCTTTGTCCAATTTCACCTCGAGCTCGCCCTTATCGCTGGACGCCCTTATGTACAAGGCCTCCTCATCTACGTCGAACTTGACCGAGTCGGCTACTGCATCGGCGTCTTTGAGCGCTTGGCTCAACACGTCGCTGGCCGTCTTGACGGTCGCCGTGTAGACCACCTTCGGAGTGGGGAGGTCCTCCACCGCCGTCTCCAAGAGGGGCAAAGTGATCGAGCGCGTCGATTTCCCGATGAGCTTCACCCTCAGCTTCGACTCCTCTATCTCCAACGATATCTTATCGCCCTTTTTGAGACGTCTCAGCAACTTCTTGAAGTCCTTGAAGTTTATGCCCATCTTGATCTCCGATTCCAGCTCAGGGTATTCCTCGAAGGCCTCCTTAGGTATGAAGAGGTCCACCATGGCCGTCCTCGATGGGTCTAAGGATCTCAGCGCGAGTCCGTCTTGTCTGAGGACGAAACCGGCCTCCTCGACCAAGACCGCTATCGAGTCGAGGATGTAGGACCACTCCTTTGCATCTGTATAGGTCACTACGTATTTGGCCATACCCTCACCAAGCGCCTTCAAATATAAGCTTTCGATCGTAATACGATCAAGCGTACTCCCTCCAAGTGTACCCGCACCTAGTACAGCGATAGAACCGAGTGGGGGGCTCATCGGCGGCCCTGGTCTGCTGCATCCACACATACGCCTCGTCGTTGCCGCACTTGGGACACATGACCTTAGCCTTGGGCAACGTCTCAACGATGGCGTCCGCCACCAATATCTCGTTTTTCTTCTCGACCACGGACTTGGACTTATAGGCGTTCTTCGCGGCCTCGTTTATGGGCTCCTCATAGCCGCATTTGGGACATCTGAGCACGGTTTGTCCTCCCCTCTTGACCGGCACGAGCAAGGAGCCATCTCGCGGGCAGAACCGCATGGCCCTGCTACGGGAACTCGCTATAAAAGCCTTTTCGTGGGCGGAAAGCTTTTAATGGGGGGCTTAAGGGCATGGACGTGGTCTCGGTCAAGGACGTCCCCGCGGATCTGCTGATAAAGGAGTTAGCCAGCTACCTCAAGGCCAATACCGCCCAAGTCAGGCCGCCTGTATGGGCTATATATGTTAAGACCGGCGCCAACAAGGACAGACCGCCCATGGACGAGGACTGGTGGTACATAAGGGCCGCTTCCGTTCTGAGGAGGCTCTACCTGGACGGCCCCGTTGGCCTTTCGCGGCTTCGTACGTATTATGGATACAGGGCCAAGATAGGACAAGGGATGAGGAGCGAGAGGACCCGAAAGGCGGGCGGGGCCATTCTTAGGAAGATCTTTCACCAACTGGAGCAAGCTGGCCTAGTCGCCAAGACTAAGAGGGGCAGAGTCTTGACGCCCGAGGGCAGATCACTGGTCGATAAAATAGCGACCAAGATAGCTAGGGATTTGGCCAAGGCCAGGCCGGAGCTCGCTAAATACATAGCGCCGCCCAAGGAGTAATGGCTGCCGAGGAGGGCAACGACGAGGAGCTAGAGAGGCTACGCGAGAAAAAGCTTAGGGAGCTTCAACGCGAGGCCGAGGAGCGCCGCAGAGCTCAGGAGTTGGCCGCCCAAAGGAGGCTGGCGCTTAAGCGCATATTAACTCCCGAGGCGCTGGCTAGGCTGGACAACTTGCGAATAGTGAGGCCCGAGCTCGTCGAGGCGCTGGAGCAACAACTCTTGGCGCTCGCTGCCAGCGGGCGAATAAAGTTGCCCATCTCCGATGAGGACCTAAAACAGATCCTGGCACAAATATACGAGAAGAGCAGAAAGGAATATAGATTCCGCTTCTAGGAGGACAAAGTTTAAAAGGCGCCGCGCCTCCGCACGACATGGCGAGGAATAAGGCTTTAGGCAGGAAGCTTAGGCTGGCCGCTGCGTTGAACTCCAACAGAGACCCCCCCGTGTGGGTGAGGCTCAAGACCAAGAACAGAGTGACGAGATCGCCCGCTAGGCGCTACTGGAGGAGGGTCAAGCTCAAGGCTTAAATAGGCCCTTCCGACCAACGGCCATGTCGGAGGAGGCCAAGGTCGTCGCCACGAGGGAATACAGAATAAGCCTAAAGAGGGCGTATTGGGCGGCCCGCACTAGAAGGGCTAAAAGAGCTATAAACTTGATCAGAGAATTTGTGTCGAGACATATGAAAACCGATTTGAAGAAGGTCAAGATAGATCCCGCCGTAAACATGGCCGTGTGGTCCAGAAGCATCGAGAAGCCGCCGCGGTACATCGACGTGGTGGTCGAGAAGAGACAAGACGGCACTGTTTTTGTAAAGCTTAAACAGTAATGGATCCCCTCAAGACGTTGCGATATAGGTTTGTGAGATATTGCGTCAACAGAGCTTACGTGAACGTGGATTTGTCCAACAAGCCGGCCGAGTTCGTGAACTTCCTAGACGACGTCGTGGAGGAGTTGAGGGATTTGGAGCACGTGATGGCTGAGGACCTCAACAAGGCAGAGCAGGTCTTGACCGGCGAATTCGTGGAGAAGTTCCATCAGCTCAAGGAGAGGGATCGCGAAGTAGCCAAGGCGTTCTTCTCCAATATACTCAGAAATTGTTTGGAGCTCGAGGAAATAGCCGAGAGCAAACTCGGCGGAGTTATAAGGCGGTTGTTGGACGAGGTTGAGAGAGCTTAGCAGCTTTTAAGAGGTGCAATACCGTGTGAGAGTACTGCTCCAAGCGCCGCCCGGCTACGGCAAAAGCAAGAGGCTCGCCAAAATCGCGGTGGAGCTGGGGGGGAGGGTCTCGTTCTTCGTGCGCTCGCACATGGAGGCCTTTCAGGTCTACACTTACGTCGTCTCATACGGCGGCACCGCCGCTTTGATGTTCGGCAGATCTGCTCTGTGTAAATTCGGCGCGAGGACCTCGGCCGAGTGCATGGAGTTGCGCGAGAGAGGCGTGTGTAAGGCTAGGTATAAGTATTTGGACAAGAAGTTCGTCAAAATCGAAGACATATATGAGGCCGGCGTCTGCCCCTATGAATACCTACAAGCCGTAGGCCGGCAGAGCCGAGTCGCCGTGCTCCCTCTGTCCTATCTAGAAAGCCAGGAGTACTTGTCGTCGATATTGGATGTAATTCACGATTCTGAGCTCGTCATCATAGACGAGGCACATAACTTGCTGCTACACGATCTGCAAGTCGAAGACGAGCCTCCGTCCGGCTCCATATGCGATAAGGAAACGCGGCGCTGTCTGTTAATGCCTATAGTGGGCAAACTGTTGAGCGATAAGGACGTGCTGATGGCCAGTGCCTCGATAACCAAGCCGTTCTCCGATATATTCACTAATTTTTTAAGCTTAAAATATGTAAATAAAGATAATACATTTTTTGATAATTTAATAATAGATATATATCCTATCAAAATACGCTATGTCAATAGGAAGAAAAAGTATATATATGAACATATAAAAGATATAATTATGAATATTTTTCATAATTATAATAAAATTATTGTTTTCTTTCCAAATAAAGAGATATATGAATACTATAAATTAAAACTAAAAGACATACCGATATCCGACAAGCCGTTGGGAGATATCCCTCACGTCGCGTTGACCTATTTCGGTAGCGCCTTGGCTGAGGGACTTAACTTAGACGTAGATGCCGCCGTGTTGGTCGGATTCCCTCTGCCCGACATCAAGGATAGGTGGTTGGCGGCCAAGGCCCGATTGCTGCAACAGTTCGGCTTCAACGGCTTTAAATACGTCTTTCTATTCGCGGCGGTGAGCAACGCCGTGCAGGCCATGGGCAGAGCTATGCGCGATTTGGACAAGAGGGAGAAATACATAGCCGCTATCGACGATAGATTCTGGAAATACAAGTGGGCTATGCCTATGTGGTTCAACAAGTTGGCCGTGTTGAGGGAAACGCCTCGGAGATGATCGACTTAATATTGCTGGCGCTCCTCTCGCTCACAGTTTTCGCGTATGTATACAAGGACGACGAGGTGTTCGTGGGCATAGGCTCCAACGGGCTGTCCGGCGTACCTCTGGACAAACATATAACTATATTGGGCCCCACGAGATCCGGCAAAACCACATTGGCGCGAAAAATAGCCAAGAGAAGCAGGAAGAAGGTGCTGGTCCTGGATTGGAACGGCGAGTACGAGATAGGCCTCAAGGTGCCGGCTTCTAGGATAAAGGTTGATATTTCAAATATAAATAAAAAAATTTTGGTAGAATTAATAGGTTTATCTCTTAATTTAAATGAACCATCTATTTATTTTATGTATAGATCGCTCAAAGATCAAAAAATAGAGCGCCTAGAGGATTTAATAAGAGGCATCGACGCGTACTTGACGACGACCAGAAGCGAGACCGAAATGAAGGCGGCGATATTGCGCAGGCTTGAATACATAGCCGATGCCCTAAGCGAGGGCGATATACCTCTGGAGGTACTGATCGGGTCCAAAAGGGATTTGACGATAGATTTATCGAATCTTTCATTAGTAGAAGAGAAAATACTTGTTTCATCTATGATTTTAACATATATATATAATTTATTTAGAAAAAAAGAAATTACAAAAGATATAAAACTTCTAATGATAATAGATGAAGCACAAAATTTATTGAATCTAAGTGTAATAAAACATATAATTACCGAAATGGCAAAATACGGAATACGATGCGTGCTCGTCACGAACGTTCTGCCGCCCAACGACATCCTCTCACATACTAATATTATTATAGTTAAACCTCATATATCATTCAATTTAGAAGTAAAATATAAATCAATTATTATTAATGATAAAATTATAAAAATATATAAGTTTCTATAATATGGCGCAGAGCAAAGATTTCGAAGAAACATTGAAAAAAGTAGTATCCGCGCTGAAGCTCATTGGCGTAGAGATAGATGAACTAGAGCCTTGTTCTATCTATTTAAAATATCTTAATTATAAGCTAACTTATATTGAAAAAATTCTATATATTTTACAAGAAAAGATTATATATATAGAAAATATATGTAGGAAGAATAGAAAAGAAATATATAAATAATGGGCCTGTCTTATCCTATATGGAAGGCTTTCGTACGATTTACAAATATTCGGAGAAGTTCGATTCATATTTTATTAAAAGAATTACGATCCAATTTTTGCAAGATCAAGCGAGAAATGCTAAGGGGAATTTGATAACATTTAGGCCATCGAAAATAGCGCAAGATCTCAGCATCTACGGCAGAAAGGACCTTCGCGCTAAGACGGTTGTTATTCGGGGTTTCCTCGACGAATTGGTGCATAGAGGTTACATAGCTGTGATAAAACGAAGCGCCAGAGGCAAAGTCTACGGCCTCTACCGCTCCGGCAAGCTCTGGGATCTGCTCGAGAAGTACGAGACAGATAAGATCTTGGAGATCTTGGAGTCGGAGAAGATTCAATAAAGCGGATTTATTACGCATTGGTCCTCTTTTCGTGGAGGTAGGGGCGTCCCTCGATCTCTTGGATCCAAGGAGGCTGAAGAGCTTGAAGGATAGAGCTTCCTACTTATTGCGGCTTAGAGAGCTCATCGCTAATAGCGACTATAACGTGGCGATAATAGGCGCATGGAGCTCCGGCAAACTGGTGGAGCCGCCCGAGATCAGAATAAGCAACGCGTTAATGCTCCTCCCCTTCGTTCTGAGCGTGCCCGCGGCCCTCCTCGCGCATACGTTGATATTACAGATAGCGGCAGGTTTGTCAGCTATAGTCGGGAGTTATATTCTAATATATTTTTTTATTAAAAGAAAATGTATAAAAATCGATTTTATAACTATAATAAAAACAAAATATAATGATATAGAATTTTTAAGAGAAAATAAGAAAAAGGTTTTGGAGGATCCGTCCATGCTCGGAGAGTACGAGCTATACCACGTCCCCGCAAGGGGCTTATGCGTCGTCAAAGATCGCGTGGCGAACGCTCTGTCCTTCGAATCGCCGTTCGGAAACTTGGTCGTGGTGACCACCGGCCTCCTCGCTAAGTTAACTCCGGAGGAGCTCGAGGCGGCCCTCAAACACGAAGAAGGGCATCTGAAGTTTCATCATATGTATAAAATTTTGATCTTTCTGACAAGTGAATTTATATTGAGATCTTATTTAATTCATTATATATATTCTAATATATCATTATATTTACTCGGAGTACATCTAATGGGAGCATCGTTGATGTACACATCGCTTATCAGGCTATATGAATATGAAGCCGACAAATACGCGAAATCGAAATCGTTGGCCACGGGCCTATTGAAAGTCGGCTGGAACGAAGTCGTCGAAGAGGTATTATACCCGGCCTATTCTAGACTCAAGTTCTTAGTTAAAACCCACCCTAATACGTTGGACAGGGTGTTGAGGATATGGACGTCGTCAGGGACTTAGCGAAAGCTGTAAGGGACCTGGACAGAGTCTCGAGCCGCTACGACGATGAGGAATTGAAAGATGCCGCGATGCGCATCATGGAGCAGCTGGGAGTGGTTGTGAACATCTTGGGGAGGCTGACGGCGATATACGAGGAGCTAGAGGCTTTGGTTAAAGGCATTCTGAGGCTCGACACCGCCGTTATTTCGGAGATAGAGCTAGAGGATGGGGAGGAAATAGCTAAGTTTATAGGAAGGTGCAAGGAGGCCGGCGTCGACCACAACAAACTCCTAGCCTATCTACTCGGCACCGGCAAGGCCAGACTAGAAGTCGGAGGCGATGGCGTACGTCTCAGAATATTCAAGGAGGGATACAGGCTGGTCAATGTTTAAATAGGGTTGCCGGAGGGGCCGTTCGTGGTGTACCCAGTCAAGACCTTGATGATAGGGCGCTGTAGCAGATGCGGCAGAAGGCTTTATCTTTATGAGGACAGATACCTCTGCAAAAAGACCGGGCATTTGTTCTGCGACGTCTGCGCAAGGAAGCTACAGTACAAATGCCCTGATGGCGTCGACCCGCTCGAGAGGCTATAGGGGGCCCCTTCTCTCCATAGTGGTGAGCCCCTTCGTCAAATCCATATCGATTATAGGCAAGAGCGCTGCTTTTCTGTTGCAATACCACCACGAGACGAAGAGCTCCTACTCGGCCTTGGTAGGAAAGGGGCTGGAGGAGCGGGTTATCAACGAAGACGTAGTAAGAGCGGGGAGGATCTTGGCCAGACTCATGTCGTTAATAGGCAGGGCGACCAAGTCCAGGTACTACTCCTTCACAGGCCAGATCCAGCTGGAGGAGCGACGTATAGTCTATAGGCCTTACATATCGCCGACGACTACTGCAAGGATATACATAGAAGGAAATAAAATAATTGTCGATGCTGGCGACGCCTTTAGGAAGAAGATAAGGACCAGAGTCGACGTCGAGAAGACCCTACGCGCCATTTTGAGCAAGCTCGATGATGAGACCAGGCTGGCGGATAGGTGAACGCGGTTAAAAGCGCTGATTATGGCAAAGTCACGCCGTCTTCTACGTCCTCGACGACCTCTCTGTTAGGGCCTATCGCCGCGTTTCGTCCTACCTTGACCTCGTCCTTGACGTATACGCCATCTGCGATTACGGCGTCCACTATGCGCGTCCACCTCCCTATGTAGCTCTCCTCGCCCACCACGCTGCCCGAAATATAGGAGCCCGGCTCCACGGTGACCGATCTCATCAATACGCTGTTCTTTATCCTGGAGTGCTTCCCTATCTTGACGCCGGAGCCCAGAACCGCGTAGGGACCCACCGAGGCGCCCTCGCCTATCTCCACGTTATCGGCTATGTAGACTGGCGGTATTATCTCCGCTCCATCTATCTCAACAGCCTTGCCCCACTTCCTAAGCGCTGCGAAATTCGCCTCGAGGTAGTCGGCCGGCGTCCCGATGTCGTGCCAAATGCCCTCGTGTTTATAGACATATATATCATATTTCTCCAATAATGCCGGTATGAGGTCCTTGGCTATTTTCACCTCCCCTCTGCGTCTGGGTATAGCGCGTATGGCCTCGGGCTCCAGCACGTAAACTCCGGCGTTTGCCAATCTGCTACCTTGGGGCGGCTCTTTGGGCTTCTCCACGAATCTCCTCAGCCTCATGGATTCGTCGACTATCGCTATTCCGTATTTGCTCACGTTCTCGGGCGACACCTCCACAAACGCTATGGTCGCGACGCCGCCGCGCTTCTTGTGGAAGTCCACTATTGCAGAGTAGTCTATGTCGGTGAACACATCGCCGTTTACCACTAAAATCGGCCCGCTTAGGCCCAATACGTCCGCCACGTATGCGACCGCGCCGCCGTCGCCCAACGGCTTCGTCTCCTCGATCACTGTAGCCAAGTCGTTCCACTTCCTAGCCACGTGTTCTCTGATCATTTGGGCGAGATATCGCGCCGAGATTATCGTGGGGGCTATATCCTTCACGCCTTCGATTATCCAATCGATCACGGGCTTGTCCAGTATCGGGAAGAGGGGCTTTGGCCTCGTGTAGCTGAGCGGCCTTAGCCTCGTCGCGAAGCCGCCGGCGAGGACCAAAACGCGATCCATCATTCGCGCTGAGCTTCGTCAATATAAAAGTTGAGCCTCTCAAGCGGTCCTATATATCTTTTCAGTATATTCCCACCAGATCCTCTAATTACTATAACTGTACTGCTTCTTTTAATTTGTATATTCATATATATCTTTGCCAATATGTATTCCGTGCTACGCCTTGCAACGACCTCGACCGGAAACAAGCCCAATCTACACGAACACGTCGAGGACACTTCCCCGAAATTCCTCAATGCGTTAAGCGCGTCCACGACAGCTCTTATATGGCTCTCGTCGGTACGCGCCGCGTTTAAGTGGAGCAAGCTCCCCGCTCTGGAGATCCCTAAGGCCAACGCGCCCGTGCCTCCTCTGATTAAAATCGGCTTGTTCCAAACGTCGTCCCAACGCCCGAACTCCTTGTTCATCACTGCCCGAAGCGTGACCTTACCTCTGCTCAACTCCCTTATGCCGTTTGAGTCCAACAACTCGGCATTGCCGTCTACCGCTATCGCCTTTACGAGAGATGTAGAATAGGAGGCCACGACCACGTGGGATCTTACCTCATCGTTGCTCGCCTTCAACTCGGCTACGCCGATTCCGCTCAGATCTACCGGCAAATCGTAATATCTGCCGCCCTCTATGTCGTACGCCGATAGTTTCCCCTCCCTACGGCCTATGGCCAAGACTATTGGCGTCGGCAACGTGATCACATCAAGGACGCTTCGTTCGCTTAAAACCCTAACCGTGGGCTAAAAATACGTCGGCTCTATGCGATACTATGGACTTGAGGGCCATCGCTAAGCTGATATCGTCAAAGGCGATAGATTCAGCCGATCTAGATGACGTATTGAAACAATACGGACTGACTCTGAGCTTCGACGAAAAGATCCAGCTAGTCCACATGTTATCAAGTAATTTTTTCGTGATCTACGATGTCCTTTTGGATAAATTCATCTTAGTTAAACGCGCAGCCGACGGCCAAGAGGCGCAGGCTATTTAAGGGAGTCAGTAGAGCGGCTGGGTGGGCGGATTCCGCATAGTCCTAACGCCGTGGAGGTACAAATACATCTTAGAGGGAGGGAGCAAGGACTGCTTCTTCTGCGAGTACGCCAAAAGGCCGGAGCTAGATCAGGACCACCTGGTCTTCTACAGAGGGAAGTACTCCTTCGGCGTCTTGAATAGATATCCCTACATGTGGGGACACGTGATGGTCGCCCCGTATAGGCACGTCGCTGACCTGGAACAACTAAGTGACGAGGAGCTCGCGGGGTTGCTCAAGGAGGCATACGCCGTGAGGAAGGCCGTAGTTAAGGTTGTCGGATGCGGCGAAGTGCTGATGGGGGCCAACATCGGAAGGGCCGCGGGCGCCGGCGTGGAGTCCCACTTGCACATCCACATAATACCTACCTGTAAGGAGATAGACCCGAACACGCCCGCTGAAACCCTGGAATTGATGTTGAAGAGATATAGGGATGAGCTGGCGAGGTTATGGAGCTGAGGAGGCTCTGCGCTCGCAAGTTCAGATCGCTCGACGGCTGTATCGACTTAAGGGGATCCGCCTTAGTGCACGGTCCTCCCAACTCTGGGAAAACCTCCTATCTAGAGGCGCTTTCTATGTTGATGCAGAGCAGGGGCGAGCAGTGGATCTTGTTCGAGGGCCCTCTCTTGATAGTGCACGAGGCCGAGGACGTGCATCGAGGCGGCGATACCTCGATCCCCTTCACGGTAGAGACCCATTGGTTGTTGGAGGATAGAGTGTACGGGTACAGCTACACCTACGCCACCAAGGGCGGATACGTCGAGCAGATAATATACGAGGATTTCGAGCCTTTGTTGAAGATAGCTAAGAGCGGACAAAGAGGCGTTGTCGTATACCCAGATATAAAAGTCGAGCTATGCACGGCGCCATACGCCGTGTTGAACGAGGACGTATTGATAGCTTGCTCTCCTGTAGACGACGAGAGGTTCAAAAGGGCCGAAAGAATCTTGATGGAGCTGAGAATAGGGTTGAAGGACTCCTTCTACTTCGTCAGCGGGAGGAGGCTCGCCGCATGGAAGTACACCTACGAGACGCACGTAGATCTGTTACCAGCGACAAGCGTGGGGCCCGAGGGGCAATATACGGCTCATCAAATATCGCGCATATTATCCCAACCTCAGTTTGAGCCTCTTCGCGAATACTTGTACAAGCTCCTCAAAGCGGCCCGCATAGAGGACGTGAGGGTGGGCCTCGTCTCCACGGGGAGAATCGCCATGTATGTGAAGTCAGGAGGCGTTTGGACCAACGCCTACAACGTGGGCAATTTCACGAAGGCGGTGCTGCCCATTTTAGTGCAACTTGTTCTCTCCAACGAGAACAGCGTTGTGGCGATAGACGACGTAGATCTCGCCGTGCCTGAGGATTACGCCGAGGAGCTATTGTCGATATACCTAGATGTGGCCAAGTTGAAGAGGTTGCAGCTCATAATGGCGAGCAAGTCCGAGGCGTTTAAAAAAGCGTCAGAAAGGCTGGGCCTAACCGTCGTGGAGCTTTGAGGATCGTCGTCGATACATCGTCCCTCATATATCTCGTGGAGAGGTTATTGGACCCCTCCGTCCTCGCCGAGCATACGATCTTCGTGACGTATCCGGTGCTCGACGAGCTACAAACGCTGTCGAGCCGGAAGAGAAAGGCGAGAGTCGCCCTTAAGCTGGTACGCGTCTTGGCGCCGTTTGTCGCCGGCGGGACGAAACCAGCAGATAGGTCCGTCTTGGAGGTCGCAGAACGTTATAAATGCGCGGTGCTAACCGGCGATTCGGAGGTAATCGCCGAGGCGAGGAGAAGAGGGCTTGCGGTGTTGTTGTTCCACGACAGGGAGCTCGCGCCGCTTTAGGCGTTTTATTTTTATAGATGCGAAATAGGGTTTGGCATGCCTTTCCGCCTTATCGAGGCCGAGGACTACGTGAGGATCCACCCCTCGGAGTTCGGCAAACCGCTGGAGGATGTGGCCTTGGCCCAGTTGAGGGCCCGATACGAGGGCAGAGTCTTCAGAGACTTGGGATACGTGGTGGCTGTGCTAAACGCCAAGGTATCGAGAGAGGGCATTATACTTTTCGGCGATGGCTCCACCTATCATAAAGCCGTGTTCGACCTACTAGCGTTCACCCCGCTAGACGGGGAGGTGGTGCACGGAATCGTCGAGACGGCGCGCGAGGTGGGCGTCATGGTAAGGATAGGGCCCGTGCTAGGCTTCATAAACAAGATCCACTTGATGGAAGAGCCCAACATTCTCTTCGACGCGAGCACCAAGAGCTTCATCGGCGAGAGGAGCAGGAGGAAGATAGGCGTAGGCGACATGGTGAGGGCGCGCATAACTGGCGTATCGTACGTGGCACAGAAGGAAGGCATAGACTTAGCTATGAGGATCACGATGACTATGCGCGGTCCCGGCTTGGGTAAACTGGAGTGGCTAAAGGAGAAGAAGGCCAAGAAGGCATGAGCCGCGCAACCAGGAGGACTTTGGCCGGCTATAAGGCGTGTAAGAACTGCAAGCTGATAGTGCCCGAGGGCGCTACCCAATGCCCCAACTGCGGATCCACCGAGTTCGTCAACAACTGGCGCGGCATGTTGGCGGTTATCGACCCCGAGAAGTCGTGTTTAGCGAAGAGGTTAGGCATCAATAAACCAGGCGTTTACGCCTTGGAGTTGGTCGAGGAGTAAGCGGCACGGCACCTCTTCTCGGCCTTTTTCACCATCTCGGCGAGCTTGAAGAGCTCGGCTCTATAGGCCT
Organism: Thermoproteus sp. UBA157; assembly: GCA_002497345.1. Lineage (GTDB taxonomy): Archaea > Thermoproteota > Thermoprotei > Thermoproteales > Thermoproteaceae > Thermoproteus. The sequence continues at coordinate 132,532 of DANS01000018.1, read as the reverse complement.
CCAGCTCGCGCAACAACAACTTGTAGTCGACGTCGGGCAAGGAGGCGTCGTCCCCTAGCGCGAGCCTAGCTAAGGCCGAAAGGGCGCCGCCCGACAGCTCCTCGTAGATCTCTATCAGCCTCCTTATCCGCGACTCGAAGATGTAATAGTCGTTCAACAACTTGAGTATTTCACCGGGGCTTACGAGCAGGTTGCATCTATATGCGTCGAGGAGCTCCCTTATGGCCTCGGCCACGCTCCTCCCCACGGCCTTGACGAAGGTGGGACTATTCAACTTCGACTCCAGTAGGGCGGCTGCCTCCTCGAGCTCCACGCCCTAGGGGCGGCGCCGGCTTTATAATTTTGCCTCTCCGCCATCGGTTTAGATCTACGTTCCGCGCGGCCATCCGCCTTTGTAGGCCAGAAGCCGCGGAGAAGCCGGCGATTGGAACCCAGCTCTGGAAGCCGTCGGTAGCTCGGAACTTCATGGGCACTAATTAATATATACTCAGCCTTCTATCCGTGTGCGGCATATTCGGCATAACCCTGAGCTCCGAGACGACCATCGGCGCACTCCTCCGCAGAGCCCTCGAGCGGCTGGAATATAGGGGGTACGATTCGGCGGGTATCGCCATCGTGACGCCGCAAGGTATCTTGATTAGGAAGGATGCCGGGAAAGTCGCCGAGGTCTCGAGCCGTTACGGCTTCGACCAAATAAGGGGCGCAACCGGCGTGGCCCATACCCGGTGGGCCACCCACGGCAAGCCCAACCAAATCAACGCACATCCCCACAGCGATTGCTCCGGCACTATCGCCGTTGTGCACAACGGCATAATCGAGAACTATGAGGAATTGAAGTCGGAGTTGATCGCCAAGGGCCACGTCTTCAAGAGCGAGACAGACACCGAGGTGTTCGCGCATCTTATGGAGGAGTACGAGAGGAGCGGCTTGACGCCTTGGGAGGCCTTCAAGAGGGCTTTGTCGAGAATACGCGGCGCATACGCGTTGGCTGTTGTGGACTCCAGAGAGCCCAACAAGGTGTTCTTCGCGAGGAACTTATCCCCTCTGATAATCGGCGTAGGCGATGGCTTCAATCTAGTCGCCAGCGATATACCCACGGTGTTGGAACACACCAATAGGGTAATTCCGTTGAGGGACGGGGAATACGGCTACATAACTCCCAGCTCCATAGTCGTCGAGCACGACGGAGTAGCCGTCGATATAAGCGATAGAGTCCAGCTAATACCTTGGAGCGCAGACCAAGCGCTCAGGGGCGGGTACCAGCACTTCATGCTCAAGGAGATACACGAACAGCCCGAGGCTCTCGCCTCGACAATAGCGGGTCTCGAGCCGAGGCGCCTCTCCGAAGTAGCGGAGATGTTGCTAAACGCCAAGAGGGTTTACGTAGTCGGGGCCGGCACATCGTATTATGCAGGATTGACGTTTCAGCTAGGTCTTATCGAATACAGAATAGCCGCTATTCCCATAATCTCCTCCGAGTACTCCACCTACGAGGGGCTCTTCGACGTCGACGACGTCGCCGTGGCGGTCTCCCAATCAGGCGAGACCATAGACACGATTAGAGCAGTTAGGGCCATGAGAGAGAGGGGGGTCAAGGTCGTGGCGGTGACCAACGTGGTCGCGAGCACGTTGGCCAGAGAGAGCGATGCGGTGTTGTACACCAGGGCGGGCCCCGAGATAGGCGTGGCGGCCACGAAGACCTTCACTACGCAGGTGGCCTTGCTCGCGGCGTTACACGCCCAGGTGGGGAGGATCGTGGGGGCCGACGTGGAGCCGCGCATGCAAGGCTTGAAGAGGCTGCCCGAGGTGGTCAGGAAGGCTATAGAGTTGAACGAGGGTTCGGCGAAGGCCCTCGCCGAGAGGCTGAAGGCCAGCGCAAGCGCCTACTACCTCAGCAGGGGCTTGGGCATGCCGGTGGCCCTCGAGGGCGCGTTGAAAATGAAGGAAATAGCGTATGTACACGCTGAGGCCTACCCGGCTGGGGAGTCGAAGCACGGCCCAATAGCTCTGGTCGAGAGCAAGTTCCCGGTGATCTTCGTGTTCTCCGACCCGTCCCTCAAGGAGAAGCTCCTCAACAACGTCGCCGAGATGCAAGCGAGGGAGGCCTTGACTATAGGCGTAGTGCCTCGCGGGGACGACGTCGGCAAGAAGCTGAAATACGTCTTCGAGGTGCCCCACCTAGATCCGTTGCTGAACTCCGCCGCGTTCGTCGTGCCGCTCCAGCTCCTGGCCTACTACACGGCAGTTGCGCTGGGCAGAGATCCCGACAAGCCGCGCAACTTGGCCAAAACCGTGACGGTGGAGTGAGCATGATTCTGCCGATAGTAATCGCCAACGAATATAGCGAATCTTTCAAGCCCCTGACCGGCGGGTACAAGGCCTTGGTCAAGCTCGGCGGCAAGCCCCTATATCGACATATGGCCGATCTAGTGTTCCGTATATTCGGCAAGGCCTACATCGCCGTCAAAGACGGCGTTGAGGAAAAATACAGCGCGCTCGAGGTCGCGGGAGACACGATATCTGATGCCATAACCGCGGCGAGCTCCTTGTCCACAACAGCGGATAGGCTCTTGATAGCAGACGGGACCGTTATAACCGAGAGCGACGCGATCAGAGCCCTTGTGGAGACCGCGGCATCCGCAGGCGCCGACGGGGCCGTCTTGGCCGTCCCGACAAGGACGAAGGAAGGCATCTTCGTAAGCATATCGGGAGGCTATCTGGCGGGAGTAAGCGAGGAGAGCCAACTGGCATATGGCGGAGCGATGTTGGTGCCGGCTCAAGCCGCGAAGCTCTTAGAGGGCTCGTCGTTGAGCTCCGCGTTTGCCTCCCTCGCAGCTAGGTTCAAAATAGGCGTGGTCGTGTGGGGAGGCAAGTGGTTCAAAGTCGAGGAGCCTTTGGATCTCGTGGAGGCCTTGGAGCTCGTGATGCCCGATGCCACCTACATATCCGCCAAGGCCAAGATAAGCCCGACGGCGGTGATAGAGGGGCCCGTCCACATAGAGGAGGGGGCCGTGGTGGACCACTACGCCGTGATAAAGGGGCCTGCGTATATCGGGAAGGACGCCTTTATCGGGGCGCATACATTAATCAGGAACTTCTCCGACATAGAGGAGGGGGCCGTGGTTGGCAGCAGTGCGGAGATAACCCATAGCTTGGTGGGCCCGCGCTCGACCGTGGGGAGGGGCTCCTTTATCTCATACAGCGTAATTGGAGAGGGGGCCGTCGTCGAGCCCGGCGTGCTCACCAAGTCGGTCCTGAGAGGGGGGAGGGCTAGGCTCAAGCCGATAGAGGTCAAGAGCCGCGAGTTGTACAAGCTGGGGGCTTTAATAGGCAGAGGCGCACGCGTCGAGGCCGGCACGGTGCTGGAGCCCGGCGCTGGATTCCTATGACAGCCATATCCGACACGAGGGTGGAAGTGGTGAGGTTGGTCGCCCCCCACTACATCAACCCGTTGGGCAATTTATACGGCGGCTACATGCTACAATGGCTCGTCGACGCGGGCACAATCGCCGCCATGAACTTCTCCGAATCCAACGTAGTGCTCGGCTATCTCGATCGTATGCATTTCGTGACTCCGGTGCACATGGGCGATATAGTCAAGCTGAGGGCTTGGGTAGTACACGTCAGAAAATCCAGCATGACTACTTTGGTTGAGGCCTATGTTAAGAGGCAGGAGGGCTTCTCGTTGGCGACGATAGCTCGCATGATCTTCGTGAAGATAGGGCCCGACGATAGGCCCGTGCCCGTCAACAGAGGGCTCGAGGCGCATAGCGATTGGGAGAGGCGGCTACTCGCGCACTTCTCCAAATGGCGCGAGCAAGTGGAGCCCGAGCTGAGGCGTGAGCCGCTCGCCGAGGATCTCCCGTTAGTGAGCTATATTCAAGTCATGCCCGAAGACGCCATATACGGCGATTTGATGTACGGCGGTAGATTGCTCTACCATTTGGACCAAATCGGAGCGATAATTGCGTTCAACTACAAGCCGGGCATCTACGTCACCGCGAGCTTGAACTCCATCAATTTCAGAAGGCCTATATACGTGAGCGATATAGTGGAGATACGAGGAGGCGTGGACTACGTGGGCCGCACAAGCCTCGAGGTGGCGTTCAGAATTACGGCCAAGGGGCTTAGGGGCAAAAGAGAAGTCGCGAGCGGCTATTTTACATATGTTAACATGACTCAAGGAAGGCCCACTCAGATTGGCCAAGAGCTTGTCAAAGATCCCGGCGCGTTGAAAAGAAAGGAGGAGAACTTGGCCGAGGCCAAGGCGTTGAAAGCAATAACATATCGCGAAGATATGCCGTCATATGTTTCAACTATACCTACTTGAACGTGTTGATTATATCAACGCCGTGGCTTGACCCTATTCTATTTGCGCCCGCTTTTATCATCGCGATGGCTTGCTCCGCGGTTCTTATGCCGCCGGCGGCCTTAACGCCGGCTCTATCGCCCACCGCCTTCCTGATTATAGCTACATCCTCCACCGTGGCGCCGCGGGGGCCGTAGCCCGTGCTCGTCTTCACGAAGTCAGCGCCGGACTCGACAGCTAGGAGAGATGCCTTCGCTATCTCATCGGGCGTTAAATAGCCGGTTTCTATTATCACCTTGAGGATGCCCCCGTAGTCGTGGACCACCGACGCCACGGCCTTGATCTCCCTGGCGACTATTTCGTATAGCCCCGCCTTGAAGGCCCCCACGTTCATGACCATGTCTATCTCGTCGGCTCCGTCGTTCAACGCCGCTTCGGCCTCTTGCGCCTTCAGGGAGGGCTTAGTGGCGCCGAAGGGAAATCCCACAACGGACATGACCTTAGCTCTATTCCCCACTATCGCCTTAGCGTACGACACGTAGAACGGATTCACCATCACCCCCCAGAAGCCGTACTCCAACACCTCTCTGCAATAGCGCTCCACGTCTTTGGGCGTAGCTGCCGGGTTCAGTATGGTGTGGTCGATTAGCCTCGCCAATTCCTCCTTGGTCTTAGGCATCATGGGCTAGATGAACTTATATAAAATTTATCGCAAGGCGATATCTTATGTACATAGACGAGTTACTGGCGCTGGCCTTGGTCTTCGCGCTCGTGTACAACAACGCCTTGGTGGTCCTGGGACCCCTGGCGTGGGGAGGCATGACGCCTAGAAGGACGTTGATAATCGCAACCATTTCGGAAATAGCAGGGACCCTCCTATCGCCCATGTCTCCGTTGAAATTCGGCCAGTCCGAGTACTTAGCAGCTCTGGTCTTCTACGCCGCCTTCACCTCGATTAAGATATCCTTGCCGATTTCCATCTTCCTATATACGCTGAAGGGCTTAACCGTTGAATCGATCGCCTTGTGGTTCGGAACTCCCGTCTTGGCCTTCGGGCTCGGCTATTTGGCGGGAAGGGCCATGAAGCCATCTATCGTAACGGGGTATGTTATGTTGATCGCTAACACGTTCATGTTCGGCGTAAACAACATCGCGGTGATCGCCAAGGATGTATACGTAATAGTGCCTATAGTTCTGGGCAACTACCTGGGGCTGGGCTTCTCCAGATGGATAATAAGGCTATACGCCTTCTCGTTCAGCGGCGCGGTGTCGGCCAGCGCATCGGCATCTTTATTAGCAATTGTTGGCACGGCGTTTAAGGTGCCCATGTCGTTTACGTTATTGGTGTACAGCACTCTACTTGGCACGGCCGCCTCGCGGAGGGTGAGAATCGTCAAGATATGGGATTTCATGAAGGCCTTGACCTCCATCCTCTTGGCGTTATTCTTGGCGCAGGCAACCTTGATTCTGCTCGGGAAATAGCTTTTATAATAAGGATCGACAACTTCGTGCGTCCGTTAGTCGAGGTGTTTTCGAAAATCGTGGAGAAGATAAAAGGCGTCGACTACATCGACGAGCAGACGCTTTCGGAGATCTCGCGCGAGCTCCAGAGGTCGTTGCTGAAGGCCGATGTGCCCCTAGATCTCGTCAAATCGTTCAGCGAATCGGCGATTAAGAGAATAAGGGAGGAGAGGCCCCCGCCGGGGATACCCCTTAAGGACTTCCTCGTTTATGTGATATATCAAGAGCTTGTGAAGCTGTTGGGAGGCGAGGCCGAGCCGGACTTGCGGCTTCCCAAAAGGCCTTACGTAGTGATGTTGCTCGGCGTTGAGGGCAGCGGCAAGACGACGACGGCCGCCAAGATAGCCCTCTTCTACATGAAACGCGGAACTAGGGTGGGTCTTATCGAGACCGACACAATCAGGCCGGCGGCTTACGACCAGCTCAAGCAACTTTCGGAAAAAATCGGGGCCCAGTTCTACGGCGAAAGGGAGGGGAAAGACGCCGTGGAGATAGCCAGACGGGGCTTGGAGCGGCTGAAGGGCGCCGACTTGATAATAATAGACACGGCGGGCCGCCACAGAAACGAGGAGGCGTTGTTGCGAGAGGTCAAGGCTATCTACGAGGCCGTGAAGCCCGACGAGGTCGTGCTCGTCGTCGACGCAACTGTGGGCCGCCAAGCCGCAGCCCAAGCTGAGGCGTTCATGAAATATGTGCCCATACACAGCGTCGCGATAACGAAGATGGACAGCACCGCTAGAGGCGGAGGGGCGCTCGCCGCAATAGCCAAGACGGGGGCTAGGGTGAAGTTCATCGGCGTCGGCGAGGGGATCGACGAGATCGAGCCGTTCAGCCCCAGGAAGTTCGCGGCGAGGGTGTTAGGCATGGGCGATCTGGAGGCCTTGGTGGAGCGCATCAAGGCCGTCCTCGAGGAGGAGGAGGTCTTGGAGGAGATGGAGAGCGGCCGCATGGACTTGTTGACTTTCAAGAAACAAATAGACGCGTTGCTGAAGCTGGGGCCTCTCAGCAAGGTGCTCGAGCTGCTCCCCGGCACGCTCGCCTCCAAAATAAACGAGGAACAGATAGAGCTATCGCAGAAGAACTTAAAGAAGTGGCGCGCCATCCTCAGCTCCATGACCGTGGAGGAGCTGAAAGATCCCAGCATACTCAACGCCTCTAGGATCAGGCGCATAGCCTTGGGCGCCGGCGTAACCCCTAAAGACGTCAAGGACATGTTGAGGGTGTACGAGTCCATGAGGAAGATGACGAAGATGTTGAGGCGCCAGTACAGGCTCGGGGCACGGAACATGCGCATTCAATGAGGCGTTTCTTGCTGGTAACCTCATCTAGGGCGTTCGAGGAAAGGCCCTACGTCCACGGCAAGGCCCTCGTGGCAGCTCTGCTGATCTCCAACGGCATAAGGAAAGACGCCGAATTCGTGGCCTATTTCGTCGATATGGGCTTGGCCTTAAGGGTGCTGGGAAGCGCCATCAAGGCTCTGTTTCCCGACGAGGAGTCGTCTACTGGGTTGTTGAGGAAGGGCTTAAGGGGGGCCCGCCATCCCGGAGTTAAGCTGATTAGGGGGGTGAAGCTGGAGGAGCTCGCGAGGAGGCCTTTGATAGACGGCGGTCGTGGAGTTTGTAAACCCCCGGAGGACTTCACATACATCGCCTATTTAGAGCCGACGAGGCTCGAGGCGGACTGCGGCGCTGGCCTAAACGACATGGAGCCCCACCACCAATTCGCCGTGATCAACATAGAGGCCGATCGCGAGCTACGACGGCGGAGAGCTTTATAAGCTCTGCGATGGCCGCGACGTGGACCCAGTCGAGAAGGCTAGGGAGATACTACGCGCTTATCCGCTCTGCGACTTTTGCTTGGGCAGGCTCTTCGCCTCGATGGGATACGGCATAGAAAACGCCGAGAGGGGGTACGCCATTAAGACCCTGCTCCACATGAGGCTGGTCTACGACTACAGAAACGGCGTTGACGTATCAGAGGACCTCAAGGCCTTGGCCAGAGTGCACGCGCCGACTCGGAGGTTCCTCGCGGCGAACGGGATCAAGGTCGAGGAAGCGCCTTGTTACGTGTGCAGAGGCTTGTTGAAAGACGTGGAGAAGTACGCCGAGGGCGTCGTCAAGGCCCTCCAGCCCATAGACTTCAACACGTTCCAAGTGGGCTCGGTGATACCAAAGGACGTCCTCGAGAGGGAGAGGGAGGTGATGGCCAAATTCGGCATTCAAACAGGCGAGTCCATCAAGCACGAAATCAATAGGAGAATAGGTAGGCTTGTCGGCGAGGCTCTCAAGAAGCCCGTCAACAAGGAGAGGCCCGACGTGGTGGCGACGGTTAACTTGGCCGACGGATCGGTCAAGGTCTCCCGCAATCCTCTCCTCCTGATAGGCCGTTATCTGAAGCTCAGCCGCGTCGTATCGCAGGGGAGGCTGGTGCCCGGAGCCGCCAGAGTTGTGGAGGAGCTCTTGGATCCTATAAGGGCCAGATTCGGCGGCAGATCGCTCGTGTTCCACGCCGCAGGGCGGGAGGACGTCGACGTTAGGATGTTGGGCAACGGGAGGCCCATGGTGATCGAGATAAAGGAGCCCGATAAGTACAAGGGAGATCTCTCTGGACTAGCCGTCGATGGGGTTATCGTATCGCGGCTCAGCTACGGCACGAGGAACGACGTAAGGGAGCTGAAGGCCAAGGCTAAAACCAGCATAAAGCTCTACAGAGCACTGGCGTTATCCGATAGGCCTTTGTCGGGCGACGACTTGGCCAAGCTCAAAGCGCTCGAAGGCGCTGTTGTCGTGCAGAGAACACCAAGGAGGATAAAGAGGCTAAACCCCAGAGCAAAGAGGAGGAGGATGGTCTACAACGTTGAGGCGCGCTTGGTCTCCGAGCGGGTCCTGGAGCTTTTCATCAGATGTCAAGGAGGCCTATATGTGAAGGAGTTCATCAACGGAGATGGCGGGCGCACGCAACCGAGCATTGCCGAGACGTTGGGGACCTCGCTGGAGGTGGTGGAGCTGGACGTGCTCGATGTAGAATAACGACTTCGGTATTAGCGAAAAACCTAGCCCGTTAGTGTGCTCCGTACCAAGGCGTCCAGCTCCACCAAGCCTTCGTGTGCGCGAAGATGGCCTCGACGCCTATCAGTAGCGAGATCAAGCCGGCTACGACCAGCAACAACATTAGCAAGTACGCTATGCCCTTGGCCGCCTTCTTGTGGGTCAACAACGGGCTCAACAAGCCGGCTAGGCCTATCGCAAAGAACAACAAGCCGGCTAATGCCGGCTCGTTCGTTAGTCCGTAGCTCCAGATGTCGAACGCGTATACAAACGGCACTAGGGACAAGGCCGCCACGCCCGCAAGGGCGCCCCGCACATAATGTACGCCCTCCTCTCCAGCAACCTCGGCCTTGATGTTGGCCAAACCTAGAATCAACAAGGAGATGCCGAAAAGAGGCCACGAGTCCGAGAATACCAAGTTGTAGGAGCTCGGGAACGGCCACGTGGCCGTGGCCCACAAGCCCGATGCCAACGCGTAGATGCCCAAGGCTATGTAGAAATAGCCGAAGGATTTATTGAAGGCTTGCTTTGCGCCTATAGGCGCCTTTGAGGCAAAGTTGAGGCACAGCCAATATGCGGTTGCGAGCAGAGTTGTGCCCAATACGTCGAGCCACAGATCTAACGGATCCTGGAACAGCGGCATATGCGTGCGTATGTTTTAACCTAAAAAGCCTTATTACATTTCCTCATGTAATTATATATAACTAGCTAGGTATGTGTAGCTTATACGTAATTATTTTAATATTACATTAATAAATAATCTATCATTATAATTTTAGACTATATGACTTGTAGCCAGATCTCCTAAGACGTTCTGCCACGTCTGCGCTCAAAGCCCCTTCGTGGCAGTAGAAGACGTAGACCTTGTCCTTGCCGTGTTTCTCAACGAAATCGAATACCTTATCCAGCTCGACTCTTATTGCGCCGGGTAGATGCCACTTGGCGTAGGACTTCTGGTCCCTCAAATCCACGAGTATCGCGCCCTCGGGCACTTTATCTATCACCAGATCGCTCGCGGCGGACGATATCGAGGCTATGGCCGATTTTAGCTCGCTCTTCTTGATAATTTTAATAGTGGCTAGGGCTTCTTCAACGGCGTCGTGTACGTATAAGTCTATCATTTCTATTTCCGCCTTGGAGGCCCACCTTCTCGGCTCCTTAGAGAATATCCCGCAGTACTCGGGAACCATCACGGAGAGATCGTATGTCCCTATCTTCTGAGCTATACGCACTATGTCTTCCTTGTCCAGCCCTATCAACGGCCTAAACACCGGCAAGTCGATTCCCCTTTCGACTGCAGCCAGCGCTTGGAGCGTCTGCGAGGAGACTTGGCCCAAGGACTCGCCTGTCGCGATGGCCTCTGCCCTCACGAGCTTGGCGGCCCTCTCGGCCAGCTTATACAACGCGCGCTTGAAGGCGATCGACCAGAGGTGGTGGTCCACGCCTCGGCGTATCGCGTCGGCTATGGGGGCGCAGTCGGCCACGAGCACCTTGGCGTCGTAGCCGTGAGCCCATTCCAGTAACTTGTCCACGACCCTCAAGGCAGCTGCTTCCGTCAAGACGCCTCCCAAATTACAGTACAGCACATCGACATAGGCGCCTCTGCGCATCATGTACCAAGCTGCCACGGGGGAGTCTATGCCGCCTGATACGAGGGCTAGGACCTTCCCCTCGGAGCCCAGGGGAAGTCCGCCGGGTCCCTCGTAGATCTCCGTGTAGGAGTAGACCTTATCACCCCTTACTTCGACGAAGATCTCGACTTGAGGGTTCTCGAGGTCAACCCTCCCGCCCGCCTTCACCAGCAACTCGCCGAGCTTAGCTGCTACATCTCTCGACGTGAAGCTGTGAGCGCCGACTCTGTGAGCCCTCACGGCGAAGGTCCTCCCGCCGACGAGGTCCCTCCAATGTTCGGCGACTCTGGCTGCGAGGTCCTCCAGAGAATTGAAGGTATCCTCGACCGCAGGGCTCGCTGACCTCACGCCGAATACCCGGGTGGCGGCTTCGGCGATACACCTATCGTTGTTGGAATACACGAAGATGCGGCCCGGCTCTACTCTGAACTTGAGCCCCCCGCAGTTAGCGGCGGCCTCTCTCACCGATGCGATCAATAATGCCTCCATCTCCCTCCTCGTCTTCCCTCTTTTTATCGCCAGCTCGGCGTATCTGATTATAACAACCACGCGAACCAAGGTGGATGTGAATTTAGCCTTTCTCTAAGCCACGGCACGCCTTTAAGTTTTAAAGCCAGATACCCGAGAACTTGCACGGATCGCTGAAGGAGCATCTTGTTAGGCGCGGTCTTGGGATCCTTTGTGGCGAACGCGTCGGCGCTTACCATAGCCGGCGGCCTTTAGGGGAATAGGCATCCGTTCTCGCCTCTAGGCTTCGCGGCTATTGATGGTTTAAACCCACGGGACTCCGGCGGCTCTGTATATATCTAAAACGCCCTTTAGATCCCTCAGGGCTAGCTCAGGCGGATAAGGCACCTCGAGGTCCTCCTCTACGGCCTCGATAAACCCTTTGAACATCTCAGCGAAGACGTCGACGTCGGGTATATCCAACTTCTGGCCGTTCAGCACGGGGTCGCCGTAGACCCTATATCTAGGCGGAGCCCACGTCTTCCTCTTGGTCTCAAGATCCTCCACCACGACGCCGGCATCGCCCACGACCTCGTAGGAGGGGAGGAGGGGCGGGTTGGGATATGCCCAACTGTAGAAGAAGAGGCCGTAGGCCCCCGACTTGAACTTGAACAAGGCCATCGATGTGTCGTCTCCCTCCATTTGCACGAACGCCCTATATGCATATGCCTTGACCTCCACGTATTCGCCTCCGAAGTTCAGCAGAGTGTTAACGAAGTGGACTCCTCCGTCGATGAGGGCGCCTCCGCCCATCTCCTCGAGCCTAGTGCGCCAATCTCTAGGCCTTCCCAATACTTGAGATCTCACTATGATCGTGTGGACTCTGCCCAGCCGACCCTCCCTAATCAACCCCATCACAGCCTTGACCGCAGGGTCAAAGTGAAACTGATCCGTCACCATCAGTTTCTTGCGAGCCGCCTTGGCCGCGTTTATCATGTCCAGCGCCTCCTTTTCGTTCCTCGCGATCGGCTTCTCGACCAACACGTGTTTACCAGCCTTGAGAGCTGCCAGCGTCATATCCTTGTGAAGGTGGTGGGGCACGACGAGATCGACTATGTCGGCGTCCGAGGAGAGCGCCGAGGAGTAATCCTCGTGGACTTTCTTAACGCCATATTTCTCAATGCAAGTCCTCGCCGCTTCCTTGTTCCTCTCCACTATTTCTAGATCTAAGCCTAGCTGGCTCAAGGCGCGTAGATGTACTTGTCCCCACCCCCGGCAACCGACAACTACCACCTTCATGTCCTCACGCGCCCCGTCCTATATCAGCGCTCCTCAACACCGCGGACACGGCTCGGCCGATGCGCTCCACGTCCTCCCTGGTTATCATATAGGGGGGTAGGAACCTCAAGACGTTCATGCCGGCTGTCAACGCCAAGACGCCCATGGAGGCGAGCGGCTGTATGAACTGATCCGCCTTAACTCTCAACTCCAGCCCTTGCATAAGCCCCATGCCCTTCACCCTAAGGCCTATCCTGGAGCCGTGCTCGGAGAGGGCTTTGGCGAGCTCCTTGCCCATGGACTCGGCCCTCGCAGGCACGTCGTCCTTCAATAACAGCTCAGACGCCGCGGCGGCCGCCGCCATCACTACTGCGTTTCCTGCGAACGTCGAGCCGTGCTCTCCCGGCTCGAAGACATCGCCGTATTCCTCCTTGGCCACAACCACGCCTATGGGGAGGCCGCCGCCTAGCGCCTTGCCCGCCGTGAAGAGGTCGGGCTCAACGCCGTATTTCTGGAACGCCCAGATCGCGCCCGTTCTGCCGAAGCCCGTCTGCACCTCGTCGAATATCAAGAGGGCCCCCTTCCTCGTCGTCTCTTCGCGAAGCGCCTTGAGGAACTCCGGCGTGGCTGGGTTAACGCCGCCTTCTCCCTGTATTGGCTCCACGATTGCGCAACACGTATCCTCGCCTATTACTTTCTCGACCTCGGAGGCCACGTTGAACTTGCCGAACCTCGCGTGGGGATACAGCGGCTCGAACGCCTTGCGGTATGCTTCGTTCCACGTGACTGAGAGGGAGCCCATGGTCCTCCCGTGGAAGCTATTGGTGAAGGCCACTATGGTGGGCCTCCTTGTGATCTTCTTGGCTATTTTTATGGCGGTCTCCACCGCCTCGGTGCCCGTGTTCTGCAAGAAGATAACGCCGAACTTAGCCGGGAGCAGTTTTGAGAAGGCCTCCACGAACCTCTCCCTGGCCGGCGTGGCGAAATTAAGGGGGACCGCCCACACCTCCTCCAGTTGCCTTCTAACAGCCTCGACTATGTAGGGGTTAGTGTGGCCCAGAAACGCCACTCCGTGGTTCGTGTTGCAATCGATATATTGTCTGCCTTGATCATCCCAGAGATACTGCATACTGCCCTTCACTATCCTTATCCCGTATTCGCGGTAATAGCGGGCCAGGCGGGCCATACTCGATATAGCCTATATAAAAATCAGAGCCTCGCCAACACTCTGTGGAACGAGGATATGTGGTCCCTAAAGCTGCTGAAGAATCGGGCCCTCCTCAGCTCCTCGAAGTCGATGTCGTATGTCGCTCTATCCTCCTCGAAGGTCTTAAGCCTCAGTTTGACCTCGCCCAGCGGCGACACGACCATGGAGCCGCCCCAGAAGAACTCCTCCTCTTGAGCGCCCACCGTGTTGACGAAGACCATCCACACCGAGTTCATGAGGGCGTGCGCCTTCAAGAGGGCCTCCCAGCTGTCTTGGATAGCCAGGGATTTGCTCAGCCTACGCATGGGCGATGCGGCGGGGACTAGTATAAGGTCCGCGCCCATCAACGCCAAGGCCTCAGCCGGCTCGGGGTGCCAGGCGTCCTCGCATATCATCACGCCGAAGTTGACCCCTGCATGCCGGAAGATCTTCAAGTCCCTCGCGGGATCCCCGCGCTGGAAGTAGCGCCTCTCCTCAAATAGGCCGTACGTGGGTAAGTAGAACTTGTACACGTAGTCGATCCTCCCGCCTACTATGACGGCCGCCGAATTCCTCAAGATGCCGGGTCTCACCTCCTTTATCGTGCCGGCGACCACGCACTTGTTCCCGGCAACGTCGATGAGCCTCTCCACTGCCATCTCGCTGTATCTGAAGAGCTCAAATGTGAGATCCTTCAGCACGTACCCCGTCAGCGATAGCTCCGGGAACACGACGCAATCGCTGTCGCTGGTCTCCACAATCTCTTTGTGTTTGAGGAAGTTGCGCTCCACGTCCCCCAAGATGGGCCTTATTTGGGCCAGCTCTATCTTCATGCCCACGGCCTCACGTTCCAGTACCGCCTTGGGTATCTCCAGTCGGACCCGATCGCCCTGCCGCTAAGTCTGAATATCTCGGGCGGGAGCCTCTTGTGTTGGCTTCTTCTGACCAAGGAGTCTATCTTGTCCACCACCGACATGTCTATCCCCAACATGGACGCGATCTCCTCGCGCGTCCTCATCTCCTCGTAGCGCAAGTAGAGGATGGAATCTATGGTCTCGTAGTCGACGCCTAGCTCCCCCTCGGCGGTCTGCCCCTCCCAGAGGGCCGGCGAGGGAGGCTTCGACACTATCTCCTCGGGGACGCCCAAGCATTTGCCCAACTGCCTCACTTGCGTCTTGTAGAGATCGCCTATGGGGAGCACGTCAACACCGCCGTCGCCGTATTTGGTGAAGTACCCCAGCATCAATTCGCTCTTATCGCCCGTGCCCACTACGAGGTAGCCGAGCTTCTGAGCATAGGCATACAGAAGGGTCATCCTGATCCGGGCCTTGATATTGCCCACGATTTTTTTGTCCTCGACCTTAGCCGCGTCGGCCAAAGCCTTTACGTAATCGTCTATGTATATCACGGCGTATTTCCCCTCGGCGTTGAGCATCTTCACGATCTTCATGGCGTCTTCCATATCTCTGGGCGGCGTAGACGACGACGGCATGAGGAGCAGGAAGAAGTTCTCGGTGGCCTTGGCTAGAAGGACCGCCACGACCGACGAGTCTACACCGCCGCTAAGACCCAGCACGCCGCCCTTGAGCCCGCTCTCCTCTATGTATTCGCGCAACCTCTCGACGAGGTACCGCGAAACGCTGTCGCAATCTATGGCCAAGGCCTTGGCCACGTATTCGTTCATCTTACGATCTATGTTCTCTACGTAATAAATTTCATGACGCTCACAACGCCGCTTGAGACTCTCGAAATGGATCCGTTAGGCAAGGGCGTCCACGACGCGTCGTCGAGGGGCTCCGACGATACGACCGTCATCTCGCCTACGCGGTAGACGGGGACGTAATGCGGCTCCTCCACGAGCCTATACGTCACGAAATAGGCCTCAGCGTTTTTTAAATCCGCTATTGCTATGTTCATGACGGGCTCCTCGATATCTATATAGCGGATCGCTATCTTGGACAAATCGACTAGGGCATTTACATCTCCTCCGAGATCCACGAAAGCCTTCAAGAACAACTCGCTGTCGGTGGTCCCGCCGGTCTTGACGTCGAGCCCCCTCCTCTTGAGCTCCTCAGCCAACTCCTCCTTTCGGAAAGTCCCGTTGTGGGCGATGGCGAAATCGCCGTAGACTATGGGGTGCGTGTTGGCGAGCGACACGCCTCCTACAGATGCGAGGCGCGAGTGTAGTAAATATAGTTCATAGCCAATAGGAGGATCTATATATGATTCCCATATAGGCCGCGTGGATTTGTATAGTCCGTATTCGTCCTTTCGGGCATATAACACGCCCCAGCCCGATCCGTGCGAAAGGCCGAGCGTTCTGTCCTTCCTAGATATCTCGATGAAGGACTTCAAAAGAGTTGGGGAGGGGTTTCCGAAAAATAGGAGGATTCGGCACATTAGGCTACGTCGAGGTACTTGTCGTATTCCCAACGCGTTATCACGTTCCAAGTCTTCTCCCAGCCTTCGCCGACGCCGGCCAAGTAGTCGGCCCACTCCTTCTCCTTGAGCTCCAAATACGCCTTGACCAGCTGTTGCGGCAGAGCCCTAGCGGCGACTCCCCCGGATGCTAACTTGACGGCTTCGCCGAGATGCCTAGGCGTCTCCTTAACGCCCTCGAGCTCGTAGGCCACCACCTCCACGGGGCTCGGCGGCTCCAGCTTCCTCTCCATGCCGTCAAGCGCCGCCAATATTATCGCCGAGAAGCCCAAATACGGATTGGCGGAGGGGTCCGGGTGGCGGTACTCGAATCTGTTTATCTTCTTGCCGTAATACGGCACTCTGACCATGGCGGAGCGGTTGCCTAGGCCCCAGACGACGCGCGTGGGCGCCTCGTAGTGTGGCACCAAGCGTTTGTAGCTGTTGACGGTAGGCGCTACGAACACGCTGTTTGCGAGCGCGTTCTCCAACACGCCGGCTATTGCCGATTTGAGCTCCGGCGTCGGCTCCTTATATGACGAGAAGAGGTTTACGCCGTCGCGCCAGAAGCTCACGTGTATGTGCATCCCCGAGCCGTTCATGCCCCAGAAGGGCTTCGGCATGAACGTGGCCGTGAGACCGTGTTTCTGCGCCACCGATTTGGCCAATATCTTAAACACGACGATCTGATCCGCCGCCTGGATGGGATCTCCCGCGGGTATATTGACTTCGAACTGGCTCGGCGCCACCTCGTGGTGCGTCTTGGTGAAGCCTATGCCCGATAGGTAGAAGTGTTCGACTATCTCCTCCACGACGGGTGAAGTCTCCTTAAGCGGGTATCCCTCGAAGTAGACTCCGTTGTCCACAAGCGATGGCGGGTTGCCTCTGACTATGAAGAACTCGACCTCGGCCCCCATCTTGACGTCGTAGCCTTTAGATCTTGCATACTCGACGGTCTGCTTCAGCGCGTTGCGCGGGTCCATCGGGTGCGGCTTATCTCCGTCCAGAGTACTGGTGAAGGCGAGTGCGCTCTTTCCATCATTCCAAGTTTCTATGTATATTGCATTAGTATCTACCTCCGCCACAAAATCGCTTTTGTTGACGGTTGTATAGGCCGGTATCGAGGATCCATCGTACGCGATGCCATCTATGAACGCGTCGCGGGCCGCGTCTATGGGGAGTATCTCCAACTTGGGCCTACCATATATGTCTACTATGACGAACTTAACGTACTTCACGCCGGCGCCTTTAAGCATTCTCCAGGCGCTTAACCCGTCCGGCATACCCCCCACACTCGGGATGTATATAAAGTTTTCTCGTAGGTATCCATCCATTTCGTAGGCTATATAGTTTTTATTATACTGAGTCCCGGGGAATTAGGGAAAATTTTACCAATAAGCCCGCGTAAGGCTAGTTTCCAGCCAACGCCACATTGAGTTTCTCTGCGATTCTCCCATCTAGAGATCTAAGTAGATCCCTATTTCCTATCATGTGGAAGTAATTCGTAATTCCTCCAGCGCCCATGGCTAACTTGAGCTCCTTGGTGAGGCCCGATATGAGGTTCTCGTACCAGCGCCTCTTAACGGCGTAGCTGGGCGCTTGTTTGCTCGACAGAAGCTCGAACGCCTCCCGCGGCTCCACGAGATCGGCGCCCAGAGCGGCCAGCTTGTAAACGTCGGCTCCGCTGAAGAGGCGGCCCGCGGCTATGATTGTCATTTTCTCCCTTATTCCGGCCTGCCTAGCCCTCTCGTCCAGCAAGGCCACGGCCTCCTCCAGCCAGACATCGCCTCCGAGCCTTTCGTCTATTACAACTACGCCCTCCCTCGGCTCGATATATTTCAGAGGCGGCAGCCTGATGTGAGGCATAGAGGATAGGCAGTATTGGGGCTCCGGGCAACCGTCGCCGTCGACGAGCGCCCCGAGCGCGTACCCGGCCATCACCGCCGCGCGCTCCAAGCCGGGCACCACCACGGGCGTGTCGTACTCGAAGCCGTTCACATAGACCCTCACGTCGACCTCTTCTCTGTATGGATCCACCGACGGGTGGGTCACTTGCGCAGCTTCTATTCTCAACAAATCGAGCGGCCTTCTGGCAGGATAGGTGTAGCCGGGCACCACGCCGCCCATGCCTGTTATGGGGACCTTCCCCTCCTCGTATAACTCCCGAGGCAATATCGGCACATAATCTTGGTAAAACGCTATCTCCCCCTTCGCCAGGAGGTCCACCCCTATGGTGGCGGCCACGCTCTCATCGGCGTAGTAGAGCCCTAAGAGATCCCTCCGGCCCGCCAGCTCCTTGAGGTTATCCATGCCGAGCGCGTAGAGAATGGCCTTCAGGCCGAGCCTCAGCGCGCGCAGATACCTCCTCAACATGGCGGAGGCCCACTTGATATCTAGATCGGGCCTTGCGCCGATCATATTGGTTAGAGAGGTCGGGCATCCTCCCGTGTGGCACGAATGGCACATTATGCACCCGAAGGACAACAAGGCGGCTGTGCCTATGTTGGCCATGTCAGCGCCTAGCGCTATCAACTTCGCCAAATCGGAAGCACTGTATAGCATGCCTCCGCCGATCACTAGAAAGTTTTCCCTGACTCCGTTCTCCCTCAGCCATTTATCCACTACGGGTATGGCGTAATCTATGGGTATGCCCAAGTGGTTGCGCACGGACACCGGGGTGGCGCCCGTCCCGGCGCCGGCGCCGTCTATTATTATGCCCTCTGCGGTGGATCTGGCCACGCCCACCGCCACGTACATTATTTTGTTTACGGCGGCCACCTTCACGAGGACGGGTTTGCCGGTGAGATCCCTCAAGGCCTTCACCCGCTGGGCCAAATCCTCTATGGAGTATATGTCGTGATGCGGCGCCGGCGATAGCGCTTCGCTGCCCTCGGGGATCTTCCTGAGCTCAGCGATTATCTTGGTCACCTTCTTCCCCGGGAGATGGCCCCCTATGCCCGGCTTAGCGCCTTGGCCTATTTTTATATTGACGGCCAAGCCCGCTTTGAGCAAAGCCATGTCCATGCCGAAGCGCGCGGAGGCCCACTGCACTACTATGTTCTTATACTTGGCCACCTCGGGGTGGAGTCCCCCCTCGCCTATGCCGGCCACCACTCCCTCCTCGGTGGCGGCCTTGGCTATCGCTATATTAGGGTTCCCGCTGAGCGCACCGAACGACATATCTCCAAGGTATATAGGAGCCGTGAGCCTCGTGCCAAAGAAGTCTATGCCTACATCTACGTCTAAACTCTCGGCGCGCTTCAGGAGCTCGTTCACCTCGCGGGGGCGCAGATCCTTGAAGGCCAGCCTGTCGAGAAGTCGTCCTATCTTGCTTGGGTTTTCCTCCAAGGCATATGGGGGGAGGCCTTCCAGAGCGGAGCGACGTACGTAATCTATTCTGTCGTGGCTCCAGAACTCCGGTACTCTATGTACTGCTGGACGGAGATATATATTCAGTTGGCGCACTATATAGAAATTTCATGTAGTATATAAGCCTTGTATCGGACAAGCGGCTATATCCCAATCAGCCGAGATCCTTTTCCGTCACGCCATCTAAATTTTTATAATGTAATATTATAATGAGTAATGGAGCTCGGGAAGTACCCGGTGCTTCCGCCCACAGATCCAGACTTCTTGAAGAAGCCGCTGCGCGACAGATACGACGTGGTCATCATAGGCGCTGGCGGCGGAGGATATCACGGAGCTTTTGAGCTTGCCAAGGGAGGCCTCAACGTATTGATGGTGGACGATAAGGGAAACTTGGGCGGCTCGTGCCTCTACGAGGGCTGCATACCGAGCAAGGCCGTCAGAACAGGCATTCATCTGCTCCACGTCCTTAAGGATATATTAACCTCGGTGGGCAACAACGACGTAGAGAAGGTAAAGCTCGCTTGGGAGAACTTGATCGACCACAAGGACTGGGTACAAGAACTGCGCTACTACCAACACATAAGGGAGGTCAAGGAGCACCCCACCCTGGAGCTCGTCAAGGGCGTGGCCAACGTAATCGACGAACATAGGGTGAGGATCGAGGGCGATGGATGGCGCAAGGAGGTGGAGACCAAATGGCTACACATCGCCACGGGATCGGTCCCGATAAAGCTGCCGATACCCGGCGCCGAGTTGGCCATCGGTAGCACGGAGCTCTTCGGCTATAAGACCAAGTACAGAAAATTGCCGAAATCGGTCGTGATAGTAGGAGGCGGCTATATAGGCGTCGAGGTGGCCTTCATGCTGGCGCGCATGGGCGTCGACGTCACTATCGTGGAGATGCTGCCCCGCATCCTCAGCGGGTGGAGCGAGGAAGTGGTGCTCCACATAATGGAAAGCTTGAAGAAGCTTGGCGTCAAGGTTCTGACTAGCTCCAAGGTGGTCGCGATAAGGAGGGATGGAGACGAGAAGGTGGTCGAATACGAATCGCAGGACAAGAGGGGATACGTCAAGGGCGAGGAGGTCATAATGGCAGTCGGCAGGAAGCCCCTCGTCGAGGGCCTAGACGTGCTCGGCATAGTCGAGAGGGGAAGAGTCGTCACCGATTCTACGATGAGGACTAGAAAGCCCAACGTCTATGCCGCCGGCGACGTCATTGGCCAATATATGTTGTTCCACGCAGCGGTCAAGGAATCCACGGTAGCCGCTTGGAACATACTCCACGGGCATCCCATCTACGAGGTCAACTTCAACACAATACCGGTGACATTGTTCGGCGAGCCCGAGGCTGCCATGGTCGGCATAAACGAGGAAGGGGCTAAGGCCAAGGGCATCCCGTATGTTACTGTGAGGTATCCTCTTGAGGACGACGCCTACGCCCAGATACACAGAGCGAGGGAGGGATACGTCAAGCTAATAATCGAGAGGGAGAGCCAAAGGATAATCGGAGGCGAAATAGTCGGCGAGGCGGCCTCGCTGGTGATCAACGAAATAGCGTTGGCCGTGGCCGTGAACGCCAAAGTGAAGGACTTGGCGCTGCTCGCCCATGCCCACCCGACTATATTTGAGGCGATTGATAGGGCCTCGGTGAGGTTCAAGCTTTAGGCCTTATTATTGTGAAAATATCCCTTTCTATATTGATATTTAAATTGAATAATTTATTGAATTTATTTATATATTGATTTAACTTAAGTATTTCCTCCTCTGTTAGTTCCCTCTGCTCCACGATCAACTGACTGTCTTCCTCGAGGAGCCTCGCGTATTTCTCTCCGTCGATGAGCCCGTCCATGAGGAGCGACTTGGCGTACCTCTCCAGAGCTCTTCTGTTCACGTGGCTTATGTACTCCCTGGGGACCTCGCCCCTTATGTATATCTCGCCTCCGACCATCCCTCTGGCTATCATATCGCCGACTTCCTCGTCGTTTGTGGCACGGAGCACCACGACGATGCCGCCGCCCATGTATTCGCCTAGGTATTTACCCGCCGAGCCTCCCACTACCATGACGCCGCCTCTGTGTTGTATGGCGGCCCTAGTGCCGACGTCTCCGTAGACGTAGATCTCGCCGCCTCTCTTGGCTTGGCCCAACGCGTCGCCCGCGTTGCCGTAAATAGCCGCTAGGCCTCCGTTCATGGCGTCGCCGAAGTCGTCCTGCACATCGCCGTATACTAGGAAGGTCCCGCCGGACATCACGTTGGCCGAGGCGTTCCCCACGATGCCCCAGACCTTGAGAACTCCAGAAGATATGCCGTTGCCGAGATACCTATGCCCGTTGACGTTCACTACCTCGACCTCGCCGCGTTTTGCCAGCTCGGTCCTAACAACCGGCGCCAACGACACCGCGTCGTATCGGCTGGCGTCTATTGCGCCTTGAGGCGGCTGGGGAAGGTCTGGATAGACGTACCTCCTCCTGTAATTGCCGCGTATCTCGTCCCCCTCGGCTATGATATACTCGCCGCCTCGCATGGCCCACACCACGGCATTAGGCTCCACAGCCTTTATAGCGGCCGCCTCCGAGGCGACTACGAGCAAGGAGTCCGTCATGCCCACATATAGCGGGCGGAAGTGTTGCGGATCGACGAAGGCGCCGAACACAGGCCTAGGACCTCCTATTATGAAGGCGACTGCATACGGCCCATCAAGGCGCGCCCACCGGTATCGTCGTCCGTACATGAGCTCGTTCACCGCCTCCTCGACGCCTAGTTCGCCCACGAGCGACAAGAGGAGATAGGCTATGGCCTCGCTGTCGTTGCCCGTAAACTTCACGCGGGCTCTGTATTTTATGAAGTTGACGTTGGCCCCATAGCTGCTCAAATCGCCGTTGTGGACTATCGCTACGTCGCCCGCCGTGAACGGGTGCGAGTAGTAGGGCAACCTTCCTGGGCTGTTTGTGGGGTACCGCGTATGTCCTATCCAGACTTTGCTGGACAATCCGTTGATGCCGTACGTCTTGATTATGTCGGCAGGCCAGCCTACTATTTTATATACATCGATCCATCTACTATTTAGATATATATAACCATTTATATCTACTGGTTCTTCGAGTTCTATATCATATAAATCGCTATGTAACTTTATATATTTATTGCCCACAGGTTCGCGAGAAAAGGCCTTTATCCTCGGCCTATTTGACGGCCTATATAGCGCCAGGCCGGCTCCGTGGGGAGTCCCCCGCTCCCTCATCGCCTCTAGCCCCCTTATGACCGCCTCCACCGGTACCTCTTCGCCGAAGGAGTAAAGCCCCAAGATCCCACACATGACGTCTCAATGTAGTCTATATAAAAACATTCCCATCATATATATGTTAGCCGACCCGCTGGGGGCTAGATTTTTATTTCATTAAACTTTGTAAACCGATGAGCGTTAAATGGCGCGGGTACTACAAGGCGATAGTGTTGTACCTCCTCTCGTCGGGACCCATGAGCGGTTACGAGATGATCAAAACGATAGAGGGATTCTTCAAGGGCAAGATAAAGCCATCGCCGGGGACCATATATCCCCTCCTTAAGTTCCTCGAGGAGGAGGGGTATATAACCTCGGAGGAGCATTATGTCGGTAAGAAGCTAAAGAGGATATACAAAATAACCGAGGAGGGGCGCAAGCTCCTCAATAGTTATTTCAAAGATCAAGCGTTCGCCCAGCTTATATCTTATCTCCAACACGGCGAAGAGGAGGGGGAGGACATCCTCTCCTCGATTATCGAGGAGGTGAGGTTCCTCTCGGAGATATTCGACGAAATAGAGAGCGCGGATATGGAGAAGCTGAGGGAACTACGCCGCGTTCTCGAGGAGTTCTCGAACAAGATCTCCAAAAGGCTTCAGTAAAGCTTATATATTTCGATATATCTAAACTTGCATGAGGACAGTAGAAACGTTATTGTTAATAACTGCGTTAGCGGCGTTGGCCTACCCGCAAGTCGTAGTGCCGCAGACGCTGCAACAACCCCAATCCCCGTATATAGGAATCACCGTTTTGCAAAATCCGCCGGTGGTCCGCCCGGGCGGCGTGGTACAACTAAGCGTGGTGCTCACGACGACCTCGCCCGTGGGCCCTGTTAACGTCCAGATATCCTCGTCCAGCTTGGCGGTGCTGACCGGCGGTTTGTACAAGCTGGCCGGCTTGGTCCCCGGATCCCCTGTTACGTTAACCGCCGTGGTCAAAGTGCCGTTCGGCCTAGCCCCAGGCGACTACGGGGTGACCGTCAGTTTGGTGAACCCGGCGAACAACTACCAATTCGAGAGCGCCACGTACAACGTAGTGGTGTATCCGATAGATTACGGCGCATTGGCCTATCCTATAGTGAGGGGGCCTCTAGTGCCGGGCGAGGTGTTGCAAGTGCCTGTGTTGCTCGTGAACCCGACGGCCGATCTCATTAAGGCTACTGTTACGTTGACGGGCGGGCCGTTCGCGCAGTTCTCCAACGCCTCCTTGACTTGTCGGACCTACATTCCGCCGAGCTCCAACTCCACGTGTTTCATACCGGCGCAGGTCAAAAGCGGCCTCGCGCCCGGCAGCTACACAGCTTATGTCAACGTTACATATTTGGACACAGCCGACAACTATACAGTATCCTTCTCGAAGAACTTCACAGCGTTGGTGACTACGCCGATCGGCTTCAACGTAGGCTTGATACCTCAAGGGCCCGTGGTGCCCGGACAGCCCAGCACTATGCTCCTCGCCGTATCGGCCGGCGGGCTGGCGCAGCCGACCAACGTCACCATCGTACCCCTCAACACAAGCGACGTGGCGTTCATATCTAGGCCGATAAAGTTGCCGGTCTTGAGCTCGATACAGATACCGCTTGAGGTTATTATCAATAAATACGGCGCGATCACCGCGTCGTTTGAGATATGCTACTTCTCGGGGATATGCACGGTGGAAAACGCCAGCTTGTATATCCCAGCTCCTAGCTTGGCCATAAACGTAGCGCAGAACCCGCCGTGGGCCTACCCCGGTTCGATCGTCCAGCTCACCATTGCCCTATCCACGAACCAGCCCATGGGACCCCTCAAAGTGGCCGTTAGCTCCAACGACTTAGCAGTACTCGAGGGCTCCTCGTTTAGCCTCCCCGGCTTAGCCCCGGGCTCTCCCGTGACGTTGACGACGTTGGTGCAAGTGCCGAGCGACATATCGCCGGGCAGATACCCCTTGGTCATAAACGCGGGCGGCTACAACTTCACCTACTATCTGGACGTCAAGCAGAGCGACTTGGGAGTGGCCGTGACGGCCAACCCGCCCGTCGCCTATCCTGGCAGCATCGTCACGTTGAACATAGTCCTATCGAGTGATGCCCAGCTGAGGGGCGTGAACGTCAACGTGAGCGCGCCCTTCCAAGTGCTCGAGGGTTCGTCCTACTACTTGCCGCTGTTGCCCTCTGGCAACCCGATCACCTTGATGTCCGTGATCAAGGTGCCAGACGACGTCCAGCCGGGCGATTATCCCGTATATGTATCCGTCGGCGGGACCACCAGAGTTGTGTATATACACGTCGAGCCCGCTTCGGTGGTAGTCCAGAACATAGCCGTAGAGCCTCCGACGATAATCGCGGGCGGATTATTGCCGTTCATCAAGGCCGTGGCCTACATCCTCAACACGGGGCTTGTCCCAGCCCGCGACGTGGTCGTGTCCATATCAGGAGTGCCCGTGGTCGGCAACTCGACGATAAATATCGGCGTATTGCCGCCGGGGCAACCGGTGCAGGTGCCCTTCCTCATCAACGCCAGCGCGCTTGCTCCAGGAGCGCAGAACTTCGCCATAAAGGTCTCTTGGCTCGGCGGATCCGCGTCGGCCACCTCGTCGATTACGGTGTTGCCTAAGGCCGATCTCAAGGTCGCATACAGCGTCTCCAACGCCCATCCCGGCTCGACGGCCGTCGTGACCATCACTATCGAGAACGCTGGGCCCGTGCCCGCCAAGATGGTGACCCTTCAGTGGACGCCGAATCAAGTCTTCCAGATACATACACCTAGCTCGGCCACCCCGACCGCCAACTTGCTCCAGTCGAGCATGAGGTTCTTGGGCGATATATACCCCGGCCAAAACGTCACCACGACGTATCTCATAGACGTCTCAAGCAACGTGCCTGACGGGATCTACTACGCCACGCTCGTGCTAGAGTGGAACGAGACGGGCGCCTTGACGCCCGTGATCGAGACTGTGCAGATACCAATCGCCGTGAGGTCCTCGCTGAATTTATTGGAGGTAGGCCCCCTCGCAGCAGCGGCGCTAATAGTAATCGCCGGCATTGTCATATACCTGAGGAGGAGGGGGAGGAGTGCTTAATCCAGGCCGGGACGCCTTCGTGTTTATCCCGTTGCGGCGAGTTTTGGAAAAACTCAGAGAGGCCGTCGAGGTGGAGGGCGCTCCGTGCGATCCGGCTACGCTCGACCTACAACTATCCGATGACCTATACTTAAGCGGACTCAAGGCGGTACTCAAGGCCGAGAACGGCTACAAGTGCCGGGAGATCGGGGCCGTGTCAGAAGCGATTAAGACATTAGCCTACCCCAGAATCGTGGAGCAGAGGCCTCTGAGGACCTTAAAACCCCCCTACGTGGAGCTCTACGAGGACGCGAGGAAATACGTAGTTCTGGGCATCTACGAGGACGCGGTGTATATGACCGAGTGGTCCGGCATAAGGCTCTGTTGTTCTTGGATTGTCGATATGGACGTCGGCGCCTATACGTCCGCTGCGGCTGTCCTTAGGGAATTCATCGAGAGCTCGTGAGTTTGCCCAAGTTGGACGTGCAGCTCGACGAAAAGGAGCTGATGATCTTAGCCAGCATACTCCTAAACGAGCCGACAACGGCATATAGAATAGCCGTTGAGAATAGAATGCATTTTTCCTACGTCTACAAGAAGGTCGAGCGTTTCGAACAAGAGGAGCTCGTCGCCTATTTCTGCGAGCCGGGCAACGGAAGGAAGTTGTACTACGTCTTGCCCAAGGGCATTCTTTTGTTGTTATCTCGAGGGGCCGTCAACGCGCGTCTTGTCCTGGACAAGCTCAGGGATAGGTGGGGCCTCAAGGACTTCACAGACGACGAGATCATGGCCCTCGCCGAGCTGCTCGTGAGGAACTACAAAGCCGGCATGCCGATTAACGACGTTGTCATGATGTCGTATTCGCTATATACGAGGTATTTAGCCGGCGATCTAACAGTTCACGGCTACAGGAGCTTGCTCAACAAGTTGTTCAGAAGGGCGTTCGAGGCCCTAGTAGGGTTAATAGGGGACGAGTGCCTGAGAGAGTGCGGGAAGGCCATCTCGACGCGGGAGTACGTATGATCAAGTGCCCGGGCAAGTACGTAGTAGGCGATAGGGAGGTCGAGCTGGACGAGGATTGCTTCCTCGCCGATCCGAGCACTTGGAGCGAAGACGTCGCGATCTGGATCGCCGAAAACGTCGAAGGCCTTACACTGACCGAAGAACACTGGCGTTTAATCCGCTATGTTAGATCGTATTGGGAGGCCCACGGCGAGTGCCCCCACATCAAGAGGCTGTTGCGGGATTTAGGCATCACCTTCGAGGATCTCTACCGTTTATTCCCGTCTGGACCTGCCGACGGTCTCTGCAAAATAGCTGGGACTTCGCGGCCGTTGAGCTGTTAGTTGTGCCATCGCAATTAAGCCCGTTCGCGAAGTGTTATTTAAATAGAGCCCCCGGCTTGAGTTCATGAGCGCCGAGGAGCGCATATTTAGGGCTCTCTCAGATCCCGAGAGGCAGGAGGCCATAGCTTTCATCTTAGAGAACGCGGACGCATTGCGCGATCTAGTCGCCTTTCTGGCCGAGCTGAAAAACTCGGGCGTTCTGGAGCTACTGACTTCTGGAGTTGCGGCCATAAAGGCTCTGATGGCCGACTTGATAACGAGCAGGGATTTCGCCGAGAGGGCCGGGAGACTTCTCGAGGTTCTGTCTACCGCAGAGGCCGTAATTAGGAGCAACGGCGCTGGCTGCGTTGCGGAGGCTGCCTCGCGCGCAAATGCCGGAAAGCCGGCCGGCATCTACGGGATATTGGAGGCCCTCCAAGACCCAGATGTCCAGAGAGGCATAGGCTATCTATTGTCTTTCGTGAAATCGCTAGGGGCTTGTCTGGGACGGCAATAGTTATTAAAGGAGGAGTTAGTGTTGGCGATGTCCGAGTTCAGAGTGCCCGCCGAGGGCGAGATGTTGGGGAAGGTGGTGGAGCTGTTGGGCGACAACAGAGTTAAGGTGGTCTGCCAAGACGGCGAAATGAGAGTGGCCAGAATACCCGGACGATACCGCAAGAGGCTCTGGCTGAAGCCCGGGGATTACGTCATAGTCGCAGTGTGGGATTTCGACCCTAAGAAGGGCGACGTGGTGCACAAATACGAGAAAAGAGATCTAGACGAGCTGAGGCGCAGAGGATATGCCGAGGTTTTAGACAACCTCGAGAAGCTCGGCTAGCTGTACACATACGCTATCTTCAACATCTCGGCCACGTCTCTATCGAGCGCCGCCACGTCCTCAGGGCCGACGTCGGCCACATCGTACTTCCCCAACGCCGACACCAACATCTGGATCTCGACCTTGAGCGACTCCACATAATTCTCGACCCCCTTCTCGCCGCGGGCCAACGCTGCTATGAGGAAGGGGCGCGCCATATACGCAGCGGTGGCCCCCAGAGATAGCGACTTCACCACGTGACCTCCGTCGTATAGCCTCCCCGCTATTAGTAAAGATATCTTGTGGCCCTCTTCGCGCGCTTGTCTGATGACCTTGAGGCCGACCAGAGTGGGATAGCCGAGGTCCTTCATGGCGGCCGTCGGCGCCATGCCTGTTCCGCCCTCTTTGCCGTCTATGACAACGGCATCGGCCCCCTCTTCGGAGGCTATTCTGATCACGTCAAGGGCGTCTCTAAAGGGGCCCAGCTTTATCCAGATCTTGGCCCTTGGATACGCCGTCTTCATGAATCTAATGGTCCCCGCGAGTATCTCCGCGGTGAACGTGCCGGGGACAGAGTATCTAGTCACGTATTTTTTACTTAGCTCGGACTCATCGAATTTGTATTTAGCCCTAAGCCTTTCTACTTGTTCTCGAGGGATCTTTATCACGCCGCCCAATCCCGGCTTAGCGCCTTGGCCTATCTTGATCTCGAAGCCTATTTTGCCCTCCTCTATATACGGCTCGATGTCCCTATCGCTATAAACCTTGTTCCACAACTCGTCGTATGCGTCCTCGATGCTTTGTTGAATTATCACGCCCCCTTTCTTGTCCATGTTGCTCAGATATGCCAAAAGCCTCTCCTTGAGCGATGGATGTCCCTTAGTGAGCCTTCGCGAGTAGCCCCTCACCGTGGCCACGTTTTCGCCAATGCCGTAGACTACACCCGACTTCGCCGCGGCTCTCGATATAGCTAACGCCGTCTTGCTGGCTATGTGCGTCGAGCCCATGGAGCCCACGACGATCGGCAACGCCGATGGGAAGCCGCCTATGATTGTCTCGGTTTTCACGTCCATGAAGCTCGGCTCCCTGAGAAGCTCGGCGGCTTTGGCCAACCTCTTCGGCGTGAAGGCCGGCGGCATTAGGACTACGGAATCAAGCGTCTTAAAGCGGGGGCAACCCTTGACATATATTCCAGATCCCAACACGGCGGTTCCATATGACGAGATCAGCCCGAAGGGATAAACGGCGTCCTTTCCTCTTAGGGCTCTGAACGAGATCTCACCTACAGGATACTCCGAGAGGAACTCCTTATAGCCCGTCAAGGCGAAGAATAAACCTCTCAGGAGCACGGCCAATCTGGCCGGCAACATGACACGGTACTTCCCAAGCTTTATATATATATCATGGCTATTTTACAAGGAAACAAGCTTATTCACGTAATTTATACACAGCTCGCGGGCTGACGGATCCACGCTATATCTGAGTTGCTCCCAAACATTGTATATATTTCCCACATTTCGGGTTCAACGTAGTACCTATACCCAAATCGCCGACTATAACACGTATAATTTTCTATAAGTCAGCGGTACTATATGTAATTTATTTCGCTATATTTTAAAACCCTCTCGGCTCAAGCCTATCTATGCCCGGCTTTCATCCCGCCGTGTTGGAATTCGAAAAAATGGTCGCCGATAAAGCCCAGTACAAGAAACAACTGGAGGAGTGGGTGAAATATTCCTGGAGGTGGGCCGTCACGGACAAGTACAAGTTGGTTTTCAGAGTTCAAGCGTCGGCGTTGAGGGCGATAAGGGAGTTTCTGGACTCTAAAGGCTTCGTGGAGGTCCTCTCCCCCATAGTAGGGCCCGTGACCGATCCTGGCATCAGGGGCGCGAAACAAGCAACGATAGACTTCTACGGCGCTGAGTATAAGGTCATGTCGTCGGCAATACTTTATAAGCAATACATGGCGGCCTCGCTGGGGAAGATATACTTCGTGAGCCCGAACGTGAGGCTAGAGCCCAACGACAGCATATACACAGGCAGGCATTTGGTCGAGTTCTACCAAGTAGACGTGGAGATGTACAAGGCCTCGTACCTAGACGCCATGGACTTGGCCGAGGAGCTCGTCAGCTATGTGGTGAAATACATCAAGGACGTGCATGGAAGGGAGCTCGAGGATAAGCTAGGAAGACGGCTACGCGAGTTCCAGAGGCCTTTCAAGCGGTACACGCACAAGGAGGCCGTGGAGTTCGTCAACAAGCTCGGGTGCAGGAACCCGCCCAAGGAGGAGTTGTTGTGGGAGTGCGAGAGGCTCATGTCGGCGCATCACGACGCGCCGTTTTTCGTATACGACTACCCGAGGGGGGCGCGGGGCTTCTACGACAGAGAGGATCCCGAGAGGCGCGGAATTCTCAGAGATTTCGACATGCTCTACCCCGAAGGGTTCGGGGAGGCCATAAGCGGCGCCGAGAGAGAATACGAGCCGGAGAGACTCGTGGAGAGAATAAGGGAGGGCGGGGAGGACCCCGCGAAATACCAATGGTTCCTCCAGATGGCTAAGGAGCTGTATCCGCTACAGACGGCGGGGTTTGGTATTGGAGTCGAGAGATTGACCAGATATCTATGCGGGTTGAGGGCCGTCTGGGAGGCCCGGCCTTACCCAAAGGTGGCCGGAATAGTGGGCGGGCCGTGAAAAAGGGTTAGATAAACAGCACCTGTCCTCCCTTGGCGTTTTCAAGGAAAGTGGTAACCCCCACCACGTCGTCCACCAGCGACGGATCGAAGTGCTCCTTCTTGAGGCCAGCCGCCTCGGCCATCATGGAGCAGACATACACCTTCGCGCCCATCTGTTTGGCTTGTTTAAGCATATCCTTCCAAGTCGGCGCCTTTATCTTGGCCATCCCCTCCTTCAGTTTAGGCACCATCTGCTCGAACTCCTTGGGCCACACCTCGGGCATGGGCTCCTTCAGCAACTTGAACATGGCCCAGCCGGTGAAGAACACTTGGACCTCGTAACCCAGTGCGGCAGCCGCCTGCGATATAACTCCAACGGGTATCAGCTTGTCGTCGGTTCCCGAGAATACTATCATCGATATTTTCTCCGGCATGCCAGCTTGCACAAAGATCTATATATGGTCTATTACATGAAAACATGTAATAAAGGAAATATTTAGATAGAAGAACGACCTCCATGACCGAGAACAAGATAAGAGTGGACGCCAGAGGGATGGCTTGCCCGGGGCCCATCACTGAATTAGTCAAGGCGTATAGAAACGCCAAAAACGGCGACATCATAGAGGTCCTGGCCACCGATCCGGGCTTCAAGCCCGACGTGGAGGCTTGGATCAAACGCACTGGCAATCAGTTGGTTGAGTTCAAGGAGGAAGGCGGCACATACATAGCTGTGATCAAAGTCACCGCTAAGAAATGAGCAAAAAGCGCGTTGTAATCATCGGCGGCGGAGCCGGAGGCGCTATATTGGCAAACAACCTGCCGTTTGACGAATTCGACGTAACAGTAGTCGACAGAAGTCCCTATCATTACTATTGGCCTTGGCTTCTCTACGTCGCGTTCAAGGGCTCGAGAAAGCCCATGAAGAGGGAGATCAGAGAGCTCTTAAAACCGGGCGTTAAGTTCATACAGTCAGGCGCTCATTCGGTCGACTTGGGTAATAGAAAGGTGATTCTCGAAAACGGCAAGGTGCTGGAGTACGACCACCTAGTTATCGCCACGGGCTCGAGGCCAGCTTACGACATGATCGAGGGCCATAGGAAAATTGTCGAGAAATATGGCGATTACCACTCCTCAGAGGAGAACGCGCGGCGCGTGTGGAGTACGATAAACTCGCTCAAGCAGGGGACCTTCGCCATCGCGGTAGGAGGGGATCCCTACAGGTGTCCGCCCTCGCCGCTGGAGGGGGTGTTCTTGGCCGAGGAGTTCTTCAGATCGAGGGGCCTCAGAGACAAGGTGAGGGTCGTGTTCGCCGTGCCCTACCCCAGGCCGTACCCAGCCGAGCCCATGAACGAAGTGGTCGAGCCCATTCTGGAGGAGCGCGGGGTGGAGTACATCACCTTCTTCACGCTTGATAAAATAGACGAGGAGAGAAAAGTAGCTATATCTATGGAGGGTGAGGAGTTGAAATACGATGCGCTGGTCGTGATACCGCCGCACGTGGGGACCGATATCAAGATATCCCCTGAGGACGTGTTGACGCAAGATAGGTTCATACAAGCCGATAAGTTCACCAACAACATAAAGGGATACGACGACGCCTTCGTTATAGGGGATGCCTCGGCTGTGCCGGTCGCCAAGACGGGCGTCACGGCCCACCTTCAAGCAACCGTCGTGGCGAGGAGGCTACAAGGCGAGGATGCGCGGAATAACGGCCGCACCAACTGCCCGTTCGACTTGGGCTACGGCTTGGGGACCTTCGTCATAAGCGACTACAACAACCCCGTGGTGAAGCTGCCGCCATCGCGCTTCTCACACATGGCGAAACTGGTTTTCGCGGCCGCCTATTGGGACATGATAAAGTACCCCGAGCTGTGGAATCCCATATTCGACGCCTACTTCGAGGCGACTGAGCCCGCCAAGCTGAGGAGGATCTATGTCTGAGGCCGAGGCCGCCATAGCCCAGAGCTTGGCCAAGGCGTTGACTCCGGAGTCCGCCAAGGCGCTCGCCAAATTCGCCGATATATTAATCAAGGCGAATGAGCTTGGGCTACTCGACACCTTAAGGGACCTCCTAGATGTCGACGTAATCGGCGAAGTTGCCAGGAGCTTCGCGAACACGGGAACCTTAGCGCTGCTCCTCAACTTGAACAAGATCTCCGGAATGCTCGAAGCCTTGGCAAAAAACGCCGATAGCGTGGCTAGGCTTCTCTCGTTGCTGGAAAAGCTCGATAGGTCGGGCCTCCTCGGCCTTCTCGAGAGCTTGGCGGAGCCTGAAGTCGTGGGAGAGGCCGCCAAGTCCTACCTCACGGCAGGAGCGTTCTACATGATGAACGAGGCCCCTAGAGTGCTCGACGCAATGGCCTCCATGCGGATCGCCCAAGCGTTGGACATAGCCGTGAGGGAGAGCAGAGGCAGACGGGCGAGCTTCTTGGAGGTCGTAGACGCGCTCTTGCTAGACGAGGATGCGCGGAGAGGGCTCTACTTCTTCGTGAGATTGATGAAAGAAATAGGAGCTTCCCTCAAATAGGCACTTGGACCTCCACCTCCACCTCGGGCGGGTTCTGGTTTTTATCGACTTTTAGATACACCTCCCTAGTCGGCGACCCGGGAGATGCGCCGTTGTTCAAGGCCCAGAGGAGTATTGCGGCATATGCGTTGTCCACCTTGTCCGAGGAGCCCGAGAATTTATATGAGGCCATCTTGCCGGCTCCTAAGACCTTATCGCCGTTTGGATCCGGCGTGAACACCTCGACGAGCATATTGGAGCCCTCCTTGCCGTGGAAGATCAGTATAACGCCGGGCTTGAGGTCTTGGACCAAGGCGGCTCTATTGGGCACGCTTTTTACAACGCTGAAACCCCTGACTTCGGGCACTTCCTTGACCTCGACGTTAGGCATAGGGCTGGGGAAACGATATTATATATAAGGGTTTCTCCCTCAGTGGCCCCCTCAATTGGCGACGTTGTTTACGAGTTCGCCGGACCTCTGCGACTCGTGGAGATACTGGATAGGCCCAATCGCTTCGTCGTTAGGGTCTTGGACGAAGGAAGGGTCGAGCTTTGTCATCTCCACGATCCTGGGCGGTTGCCTGAGTTGGTCAGAAGGGGCGCTAGAGCTCTCGTGAGGCCCACGAGAGGGCTCAAGACCAACTGCTCCATAACCGCCATAGAGGCCCCGAACGGAGTTTGGGTCGTCGCAGATAGCAGAATCCACAACGATATAGCCGCGCTCTTCTTGAACAACGCGAAGAGGGAGGTGAACGTGGGCGGACATAGGCTCGACTTCTTGGCAGGAGACACCTACGTGGAGGTTAAGGGCTGCACGTTGGTAGTAGACGGCGTTGCTCTGTTTCCAGACGCCCCTACCAAGAGGGGGGCTGAGCACTTGGAGATTCTGAGGGCTTTGCTCGAGGAAGGCCACGACGCTATGGTCATGGTGCTCGTCATGAGGCCCGATGCGTTTTGTTTCAAGCCTAACTGGCGCACCGATCCTCGCTTCGCTAGGGCCTTCGCCGACTTCGTGAAATCCGGCGGTTTGGTTAAGGTGTATAAGTTCAGATTCAAAGACGGATTCGTCCTTTTCGATGGCGAGATAGGCCTTTGCGAAGACTGGGAACATTTATAATAAACATTGTTCGCGTCCTCGTGGATCTTATCTATCCGATACTCGCCATCATGGGCGTCCTAGAGGCGTGGATCGCCCTGCATCTCTATAGGAGTATCAAATCTCTCGAGTCCTTGATATACCCTATATTCGCCAACTTGTTGTGGATGCGCGAAAGTAACTACGCTATAATAGAGGGCCTCACCGAAATCTTGGCCGCAAGAGGCGTCATCTCCCCCGAAGAGGTATCGTCGTTGCGATCCTCCGTGCAGCCGAGGATATTAACCCCACAGGATCTAGACAAGGCCGAGGAGCTCTTGAGCAAGCGGCCCGAGGAGTTGAGCGATAGCGATATCAAGGAGTTGAGGAGGATTGCCATGGGGCTCTTGGCTTGGCCTCATAAAAGCGCTACTAGGCTCGCCTTGAGGTTATTGGCTCTTGCATCGCAAATAGAAAGGCAACGCGGCGTCGTGGAGTCCGTTGACAGGATCGAAATCTCCTACGTAGCCGAGACGTGTACCATAAGATTGCAGCTCAAAAGGGGGAACTCCGACGAGGTCGTGGAGGAGCCCGATGAGGAATGCGTCGCGAAAAGGGCGGAGGCCTTGAAGAGGCTGGCCCGCCGAGAGGGAGTCGACGACGCCAATGCGTTGTCCATGTACAAGATCTGCCGTTCTCGCAACGACGCCGGCTGTAGGGCGTTGTTGTCCCGTCTCAGTCCTATAGAGAAGAAATCGCTTGATATCTTGATAAATGAGTAGGCTGTTCCACCCAGCGTCTATAGATCAAGTGCTCGGCCTTCTCAAGGTCATTAACGCGTTGGGAGGCAAGACCGACATTTACAAGATAGATGAAGAGGTCGAGATAGACTTCGACGAGCTCAGCACAGCCGTGAGCGCCGCCGAGTCTCTAGGCCTTGTCAAGGTCGTCTCGGGCGATGTGGAGTTGACGGAACTGGGCCGTAAAGTGGTTACTAGCGATATAGATGAAGTCAAGAGGGAATTGGCCGAGAGGCTCGCGACGTTACGGCCCTTCTCGGACATATTGGACAAGTTGAGAACCGAATCCTCGCTATCGTTGGACGAGGTGATGGAGCTTCTCTGCAACCTCGGCTATTGCGGCGAGGTGCCGAGCAGAAGGATAATCACGTGGGCCGTGCGATTTGGGCTAATCGAGGTGACGCCCGACGACGTGGTGATGCCAGGGGAGTTCGCGAGGAAACGCGGCCGGTGAATTTATTTATCGTATGTGAATTTCCTAGTGTCTTTCAACCTAGTCGTGGCAACCGGCTGGAGGCAGGAGCGGTTGTGCATGGAGGAACTCTACAAAATTGGCGATATGTTGGCTAGGAGAGTCGAGGAGGTTTGGTTTACCGGCTTCGACGGCTTGTTGACGGCCGAGGTGGAGGGCGACCCGGTCGAGTTCACGAGGGGGCTAACCGATCTGGTATCGTCCGGTTACTACGTGCCGAGGTTCGTCTTGAGGGCCACCCCTATAATGGCCGTCGTGAAGACGGACTTGGACGAGATAGCGAGAGCCGCCTCGGAGCTGGCCGCTAAATACATCGGGCCCAACGAGAGGTTCAAGATAGAGCTCAAGAAAAGGGGCGTCAAGTACGATAGGTTATCCATTATAAACTACGTGGCGAGAGGCATAGATAGAAAGGTGGACTTAACGCGTCCGGACAAGATCCTCTGGCTGGAGCTCTTCCCCTCCAGGACAGGCCTCTCGGTGATTAGGGAGAGCGATAACTTCTCCTTGATGAGGGTGAGGGTAGGCGGCGATGCCGGAGAGGGCCATAACGCTTGAAGGCGTAAGGATAAGATACGTCGAGGAGGGCGCGGGCAAACCGTTGGTGCTCTTGCACGGATATTCCTTCAACGCAGATAACTGGATGGCCTCGGGGATCGTCCAGGGCTTGGCCAGGGACTATAGGGTATACGCAATCGATATGCCTTACGGCGCAAGGTCCAAGAGCTCTAAGTTCAGATCCAACGCCGAGGGATACGCTAAGTTCTTGAGGAAACTGCTCGACGCGCTCTCCTTGGAGGATCCGCCGATAGTGGGGCCCTCCATGTCGGGCGAGGTGCTCATGTGGTACGTAGCGCTTGGCTATAGGACTAAATTGGCCGTGCTCGTAGGCCCCGTGGGCCTGGACGACAAGGAGTTGCAAACTGCTTTGTCCAAATACGGCGGACGCCTCGCAGCCATATGGGGGGAGAACGACGAAATATCGCCTCCCAGCGTATACGCCCCGCTCCTGAAGAGGGTGCTCCCGTCGGCTCACGTAATAGTTATGCCGGGCGCTGGGCACCCAGCGTACTTGGACAAGCCGGGGGAATTCGTCGAGATACTGAGAAGCCTTCTTGCAGACGTGGGCTATTAGGGCTTCTCGAACACTATAGCGTAGTGATGTCCTAAATCGTCGTACTCGACCTCCTTGAAGTCCCTGAAGTATTTCCTGACCTCGCTGGGGCCTATCTTCATGAAGCTCGGTGGTCCGAACA
Source organism: Thermoproteus sp. UBA157 (assembly GCA_002497345.1). Taxonomy (GTDB): domain Archaea; phylum Thermoproteota; class Thermoprotei; order Thermoproteales; family Thermoproteaceae; genus Thermoproteus. The sequence continues at coordinate 96,083 of DANS01000018.1, read as the reverse complement.
AGGAGCCGGGCTTGTGTTCTATCACGATTACGTGGCCGCCGCGTTTCAATATCCTCGCTATCTCCCTCACGGCCGCTTGCTTATCCGCTAAGTCGTGAAAGACATTTGCCAATATTGCGACGTCCACCGCCTCCCCGGGTATAGTTGTATGGAGTACGTCCTCGTTCAACACGACCAAATTGGGTGCGCCTATTCTCCTCACGTGTTCAAGAGCATCTTTATCTATATCAACGCAGTAGACCAGCGATGCCATGTCCTTGAGCGCCTCGCACAGCCTGCCGGCGCCGCATCCCAAATCGGCGGCAACGCCGCCTCTGGGCGTATATTTCAACAAAAGCGCGTATTCGTCTTCTGAGATGCCGAGGGCGCGGCCTTCGTGATGGTGGTGTTCTCCGTGAGTAGGCCCCGAGGCCTCCTTGAGCTCCCCCGCAACGAGCCTAGCGAGGGCCTCCTCCGCATAGCCCTCGTAGATATACACTTTCATCCCCCACTGTTTAGCTATTTCATATCCTCTCGGCCCTATCTCGGCTACTATAATCGCTGAGGCCCCCCTCCTGCGAGCCTCGGCAAGCGCCGCGGCGCCCTTCGCCATCCTCGCGTATTTGGCCGGGTTCTCTAGCTTCTCCACGAGGACGTATTTGCTCCCTTCTACCTCATATATCGATAGCTCCTCGCCTTCGCCTGGGCCGTCCACGCGGCCCTTAGTTTCCGATATCGCAATCCTCATGCAATCCGATATTGATCCTCCTATTTAAGGCTTCTCAAAGCCTCCGCTATCCTCACGGCTTGCCAAGTCTCCTTAGGGTTGTGGGTCCTCACGACGTCGGCTCCGTATAACACGGCCAGAGTCTCGGCCGCAAGCGAGCCGGGCAATACGCCGTCCGGCGATTGAACGCCGAGGAGCCGCCTTATGAAGGACTTGCGCGAGACCCCCACCAAGACCGGTCTGCCCAACTCGGCGAATTTCGCCAAGTTCTTTATCACATATAGATCCCACTTCCACCAAGGCCACTTCTCATCGCCGTGTCTGTACTCGCCTGTGACTACGTAAGGCTCATCGCGTTTGGGCAAGACGGGGAAGCCTATGCCGGGATCCACCACTATCCTCTCTGGCTCAAGGCCGCACGTCATCGCAATATCTAGGCTCTCCCTCAGCGCGGACAAGAGCCTGTCGACCGGATCGGCCCCAGGCCTCGGCTCCCTTTCCCTGGCCATTATAACGAGCGAGGCGTCGTGATCCTTCACGACCTTGCACAAATCGGGATAGAGCTTGAGGCCCGTCACGTCGTTGATTATTGAGGCACCAGCCCTCAGCGCCTCCTCTGCGACCTTGGGCCTGAAGGTATCCACGCTTATGGGCAAATCCAAGTTCTGGGCTAAAGCCCTTACTACGGGGACCACGCGCTCGGCTTCCTCGTCTGGGGGGACCCAAGCGTCCTTATAGGGAGCTGTGGACATGCCGCCTACGTCTATAACGTCTACAAAGCCGAGCCAGCTCTGCGCCAGCTCCAGCGCCTCTTCGGCGCTTTTTACTACCGACTTCGCGAAGAAGGATTCGGGCGATGCGTTTATAACGCCCATTACTCGCACGGGATATCCCGATCCGACGGATATCTTGCCCAGCAAGGCGTGGGGCATTGATATAATCTGCCGCCCAAATAAAAACGTGTGGGATGAGGTCGAGGAGGCCGTTAGGAGCGTCGATGAGAGCTCCGACTACGAAAAGGCTGCTAAGAGGTTCGCCCTCAAGGTTCTCGACAGATGTAGAAAGGCCGATGGCCTCGAGTTGGCTTGTTGTTTAAAGCTGTTGATGGAAATAGGCATACAGCTCTTGTACATGAGGCGTTTTAAGCCGGAGGCCAGGATGTATGTGCTCAGGAAACGTAGCAAGAGAGGCCTTGCGTTTAACATGTCGATGTTGGAGAGGAGCGGGTTGCCCGGTCCTTACAAGAGGAGGATACTCCGAACATACTTGAAGATAGCCTCATATGTACATCCGTCGGCAGAGGCGCTACAAGGCGAGGTGCCCGGCGATTTAGTGTCTAAAGCAATGGAGGTTTTGATTATGATTTATAAGGCATCTAGGAATTAAAGCTTTAATTGCATGCCACAATTGGATTATGCAACGCGTAGTTAGGACCAAGACCTTTGTATTCGAGGCGCCGATAAGCGACGAGATAGTGTCCAAGCTGTCTTCGTGGGGACAAGTCGCGTCGAAGGGCCGCCTCACGGTGTTCACGATGGATTCCGGCGAGATAAAAACGCGTATAGTGAGGGAGAACGCACGCAGCAGAATTAGACGAATATATATTGAGCCGTCCTGCGGGTGTAAACTAATACTCGATGAGGTGAGGGATTTCGAGCAAGATACCCTGTATTATAGATTCGTCAAATACGAGCCTTGTGATAGGCATAAATAAACAGTTCTTGAGACCCCCGTGCGGATTTACGTGGAGACATACGGCTGTTGGCTCGCTAAAGCTGATGCGGACCTATTGCTCCAGAGACTGGGAGGGGCTAGGGCGAATAGTCCGCAAGATGCCGATCTGATCCTCCTGTATACTTGCGCCGTAAGGGAGGACGGAGAGGTGCGCCAATTGAGGAGAATAGAACAACTTTCGGCCGTCGGCAAAAAGCTCGTCGTGGCCGGGTGTCTCGCCAAGGCGAGGCCTTACACAATAAAGCGAGCAGCGCCAGCCGCCGAGTTGATATATCCCGAGCAGGTAGAGGGGGGCGGCGAAAGATCGATGAACGTCCTGCCGCAATACAACGGGTCGTTGATATACACGGTGCCGCTTCAAGTCGGCTGCCTCGGCAACTGCACGTTCTGCGTGACCAAGTACACGAGGGGAGGGGCTGGGTATGTGAGGAGCGCTCCGCCCGATTTAGTGGTCGAGCACGTCAAAAGGGCGGTGGCCCAAGGAGCTAGGGAGATCTACTTGACGGGACAAGACGTAATAACTTACGGCTTCGATGCGAGGTGGAAAGGCGGCTGGAATCTGCCAGACCTCTTGGAGAGGATACTGAGGGAGGTCGAGGGCGAATACAGGATAAGAATCGGCATGTCCGAGCCTTGGGTTTTCGGGAGGTTCGCGGACCACATCCTCGATATCGTTAAACGAGATCGCAGAGTTTATCGATACTTCCATCTGCCGGTCCAATCAGGCAGCGACGAGGTCCTGCGCAGAATGGGCAGGAGATACACCGTCGACGAATATAGGGACTTGATCCACAAGATAAAAAGAGAGCTTAACGACGACGTTTTCGTAGCAACCGACGTGATAGTGGGCTTTCCCGGCGAGACCGAAGAGGATTTCTGGATGACCGTCAAGCTGGTGGAGGAGCTGCAATTCGATAAGGTACACGTGGCCAGGTTCAGCCCGAGGCCATTCACGGAAGCCGCCGTTATGGACAAGCAGGTGCCGGACGTCGAGAAGAAGAGGAGGAGTAAAATCGTGTCGGAAATAGCTCTGAGGATCGCGCATTTGAGAAACGGCATGCGCGTGGGGAGGAGCGACGTGGTTCTAGTAGACGAGGTGGACCACGGGCTGGTGGTGGGCAGGGCCAACGATTATAGGCAAGTGGTGGTCAAGAGGGGCGATGGCCGCGGCATTGTGGGCGAATTCCTCAACGTGAGAATTGCCGGGGCAAGCCCGATATATCTATACGGCGAGATGGTTTAGTCCAAAACCACTTGCTCCCACGGGTATTTCTTGCTCCAGCGCTCCTCCCTCATCCTCTTCAGCTCCTCCAACATGGCGTCCAGCTCCTTCTTTTCCACTTTCTTAAACAGGGGCTCTACGTCGCCGAGCTTCGTGCCCGGCTCTGGCGCCTTCGCGGCATCCGCCCAAGTGATGGGTTGGCTCAGCCCCATCATGGACCACAACTTCTCGATGGAAGAGGGTATCACCGGATACAACAAGACCGCGAGCGCCTTAAGCGCCGCGTAGGAGTTGTACATCACGGTGGCCGCCTCCTCGGGCCTTTCCTTGATCAACTGCCACGGGGCGCGTTGGTTCAGATATCTATTGCCCTCACGCGCTATCTCCACGGCGTCCATTAAGGCGTCCTTGAGCTCTATCTTCTCGAAATGGGACTCGGCCGATTTCACCCTCTCGGCTACCGTCTTTGCGAATTCCTCGTCCGAGGGCGTGGAGAGGCCGGGCGCTGGGAGCACGCCGCCGAATCTGGACTTGATAAACGAGAGGACTCTGTGGGCGAAGTTGCCTATATCGTCGTTTAGGACTTTGTTTATCGCCTCCACGGCGGATGCCCACGTGAAGTCCACATCCCTATTCTCGGGCCTTATGTAGATCAACACGAAACGCCAATAGTCGACCGGCAACAACTTGAGCGCCTCGTCTATCCAGATGCCCCATCTCCTGCTCTTCGAGAATTTATCGCCCTCGTAGTTCAAGTACTCGGTCGACGACGTGGTGAGCCTCGTCGTGTACCCTCCGCGATTCGCCATGATCAGTGCCGGCAATATTATCACGTGGAACGGTATATTGTCCTTGCCCACGAAAAAGACCGCCTTGGTGGAGGGGTCGAGCCAGAACTCCCTCCACTTATCTGGCTGCCCCCTCTTCTCGAAGTACTCCTTAACCGCCGAAATGTAGCCAAGAACGGCCTCGAACCACACGTATATTGTCTTGCCCTCAGCGCCCGGGAAGGGGGCTGGTATGCCCCACTTGTTGTCCCTAGTTATGGCCCTAGGCTTTAGCCCCTCGCGGAGTATGCCCAAGGCCATCTCCCGCGCGTTGGGCGGAAGCTCGTTGTTGCTCTCCACGTATCTCTTGACTTCCTCCTCGATTTTAGGCAAATCGAGATACCAATGCTTCGTTCTGCGCCATTCGGGCTTCGCCCCACATATGGCGCATCTGGGCTCCACGAGCAGCCTTGGCTCCAGCAGTCTGCCGCACCTCTCGCATTGATCCCCTCTAGCCCTTTCGTAGCCGCAGTAAGGGCATTTGCCTATGATGAACCTATCGGGTAGGAATATCTTATCGTTGGGACAGTAGGGGAGCTCGTCTTCTCTGATAAATACATATCCATTTTCATATATTTTCATAAAGAAATCTTGTACAAATTTTATATGAGTATCGCTATGAGTATGAGTATAAATATCGAATGATATATTCCATCTTTTGAAAAGCTCGGCCACTATGGCGTGCATCCGCATGGCGTAGTCCCGCGGATCAACGCCCAGCTGAATGGCCTCGACCTCTATGGGCGTGCCGTGCATGTCGGAGCCCGATACGAAGACGACGTCGTGGCCCTTCATCCTCAGATAGCGCGCATATACATCCGCTGACAAGACAGAACCTATCATGTTGCCCAGATGGGGCACGGATTGCACGTAGGGCCAAGCGGAGCCTACGACGTATTTAGCCACGGTGCTCAAAACGCCGGCATATTTAAGCTATCTCAAACGGCTTTCTCGATAGGTCCATATTTCCGCACTAGTCGCGTGTGGCGATGCCGGCTTCATCCGATCGCTTTTATTTTTCTCCAGCACGCCTTCACGCGCCCAGCTATGGCGTTTTATCCAGGACACTTCGTGTCGCCGTGATTGCAACAGCCCTCTCGGGCTGATAAGCCCTCGTGCGCGCAATAGGCTTGGAGGTACGACGCCTTCAGGAGGCTGCCGCACTGTAAAGCCCAATCGCGAAGTCGCCGAAAGTTTTCTTCGACCGCATGGATGGGGGGCGATTCTCCTCGTGGTTTACTTGAGGGGCTTGAGGCCTTAGAGGCGAGGGCTTGCAATAGACTCTGCGGAAGGGGCTATCTGCCGAACCGTCTCTGCCTTTGCGCGTACTCCTGGAGGACTTCTCTTAGATCCTCCCTCTCCACCTCGGGCCAATATTTATCTAGGAAGAAGAGCTCGCTGTAGGCTGTCTGGTAGAGCAAGAAATTGCTTATCCTCTTCTCGCCGCCCGTTCTTATGACTATGTCTGGTTCCGGATATCTGAGGTACGACGTATCGAGGCATTGAAAGAGGGAGTTTTCGTCGAGTCTCTCCAGCTTCACTTCGCCGTTTAGGATCCTCTTGATGCACCTGACGAGCTCCGCCCTTCCGCCGTAGCCCAAGGCCAAAGTAAGGTCATAGTCGCCGTAGGAGGACGTGGCGTCCTCCAGCCTCTCCATCTCGGCCACTAGGTCGCGTGGCAATATATTGCGGTCGCCGATGAACTTAACCCTTATTCTATTCTCGTGGATTATGGGATCTTCCAGAGTCCTCCTTATCTCGTCCTTGAATATCTTGAACAAAACCTCCAACTCGGCTTTGCTCCTTTGCAAGTTCTCGGTCGACAACGCGAAGAAGGTCATGTGTTTGATCTCCTTATACTCGAGCACCCAGGTGGCGAACTTTCTGACCTTCTCAACGCCATGTTTGTAAGCCTCTATCAGCGAAAGCCCGTACTTCCGCGCGTACCGCCTATTTCCGTCAGGTATGACGGCTATGTGTTTGGGGAGATCAACAGACATGCTCCCCTATGTGCTCATCGGAAGGCTCAAGGATGGTCAAAAGAGTTGGCTTATCGCATGTTGCCAGAAGCATGCCCTGGCTTTCGTATCCCATGAGCTTTCTGGGCTGTAGATTAGCGACCACGACCACGTATTTGCCCACGAGGACTTCCGGCTGATATACCTCGGCCAAGCCCGCAACTATTTGGCGCTTCTCGCTGCCCAGATCTACAATCAGCCGAATCAGCTTTCTGGACCCCTCTATTCTTTGCGCCTCCAGAACCTTGCCAACTCTCAGATCGATCTTTTTAAACTCATCTACGCTGATAAGGCCCACGAAGGGGGGTTCCGAAATGTATATAAACATTTTGCACGTTTAAAGCTTTAAATCTCTATAGGCCGGACCCACGGCGTATACGACAACGCCTTTGAGGGACACGCCCTCTTTGGCCTCGTAGGTTATCTGGATCGCTATCCCTTGCGCTATATGCGCATAGGCCACTCTCTCCACGAAGCCGTTTGTTATCCTCTCTTGAACTGGCGTCACTGTGGCGAAGTCGTCGCCGCTCGCGGCCAAATACACGTCTAGCCTCTGGAGCACGCCGTCGGCGGACACCTTGCACTCCACGAACACTGGGCCGTCCGCCCTCCTCAACTCCACCGATGCGCCCATCTTCTTCAATTTCGAGACCACCATGTTAACGGTGGACACCACTTGGTCCCTGTTCGGCAACGGGAGTATTAGGACGGCGGGGGGCGCGGATATCATAGGGTGCTGAACTTCCTCCTCTTTAACCTTAACGCCACAACTACGGCATATGCCGAGGCCGCCGCAACGCCGTAACTAACCGCCATTATCACGGGAATTCCCAAGACGCTCTCCACGACTGTTACCGCAACCGCGTTTGAATAATTCCCGGCCACGTATTGATTACCGCCGTAATACGCCTCGACCTCGTAGGAGCCGGGCGTGTTCAACGATACGGAGATCGTCTCCTTCGATCTATTTATTAATTTAATAAAAGTATAATTATTTTTTCCATTGATATTAATGAAATAAATATAAATATATCCATTTATTATAGGAGATTTCGAGTTTATATCTATGTTTATCGTAAGCGGGCTATTGGGCAAGGCTTGTTTGCTGGGTATGCTCAACACAACCGATGACGGATTCTTTAACACGTTAACCGAGAGGGTGGAATTACACGAAGTGTACCTATTATCGCCTCTGAAAAACGCCGCTACGACGTGCGTCCCAGTGGAGTTGAACATTATATACATCGACGTAGATGCGCCCACATATCTGCCGTCTACGTAGATATCTGGTATCACGGTGGAATTAACCAAGAGCAAATACCTCCGCAGGACGTACACCTCGGTGGAGTTCAGAGATAGAGAGATATCACACTTGGCCTTTTCCACGAACACGCTGAACGTATACACGCTGTTTGAGTAGTTGCTGGACAGGCTCTGGAACACCACCGTCACGTTAAACACACCGCTCCTCGGCGGGGTCCAATACGTCTGGGCGCTCGCGCCGGGCGCCGAGTAGATCAATGTCCCGTTGACATATATCGATATAATGCCGGGGACTTGGGGGCGCGCCGAGATCGAAATGGGCACCGACGAGCCATACACCGCCTTCGTGGGCGCCTCTACGCTTAGCGAGATCTTGGCGCTTCGGATTACCAACAGAGTCGTGGCGCTGACGGGATAGAGGTCTTGCGTGCCGGGGAAGACCACTGAAACCTCGTAGGTGCCGGCCGGCAACTCGGGGAGTTGCAACGTGGTGAAGCCAAATAGGCCGAGTTGTTCCGTGTGGTTTCCCACGGACACAACTATAATGGCAGGGATGGGTCGTCCGTAGACGAATAGGCCCACCGTCATGTTGGGGATTTCCCCGTAGGTGACGACCACGCTCCTCGGCGCTATCAAGACGGGCATGGACTTGGACACCACTATTGTGGCGTTTGCGCTGGCGGGCAGAAAGTTGCCGCTTGAGGGGATGAAGATGGCCTTAAGCGTGTGGACGCCTACGCCGAGCTTCAAAGTATCCACCACGTCGCCGTAGGCGTTGCCGTCGACGAAGTATTTCACAACGCCCGTCGGAGTTGTCGTAGAGCTGAGCGATGCGTTTAAGACGAGGATCTGCCCATAAGAGGCCACGACCACTTGTCCGGCGCTCGATCCATTGACGTATATGTTGAGCTTCACAGGAGCAGGCGCTACTTTAAACACGACACTAGACGACGACTGCGTCGTGTTGGCGGTCCCCATAGCCACGACTGTTAAGTTGTAGGTCCCCGCGTTAAGCACGGGCAGCTTGAAACGAAGCGGCGTTGTGCCGCTGGCCACAAAAGTGCCGTTGATATATATGTTTACATTTAAGTTATAATCTTTATTGAATATAAAAGTCCTTATATTTGAATATGATGTAGAACCATATAATATAATATTGTTCATATTTATAACTATTTGAGGAGTTGCCCTTAATATTGATACGGTCGCGTTTAGGAGCAATACGCCGTTCTGTTCAATTATTAGGCTGTAGTTGCCGGCGGGGAGGACGAACGGCGGTACGGCCACGCTGGAAACAACCTCTGCTTGCAACGGCCCTATTACCGCTAATCCGGGCCTAAGCAGAGGCGGATAGAGGGTGATGTTCAGCCATTGGCCGTAGAAGGCCTCGTTGACGCTTAGAGTTGGCGATACTATGTAACTAAAATTAATATAATATGTATTATTTGTTATTATAATATTATATAATCCTGAATAGGGCGGATTATAGGGATTCCCTATAGTCCATAGCGTATTATTAATATATTCCTT
>DANS01000018.1:69130-86723 GCA_002497345.1 Thermoproteus sp. UBA157 | reverse complement strand
CGATTTAGATGTGCCGTTGACAGTTACCACGACCTCGTTCCCGGTCGGATATATCCCAAATATCGCAATGTTTCCAAGGAATTTCCTATAGACTATTACTGCATTGCTTATAGTTATATTTGTATTATTAAAATTAATATTATTTTCAAAATGAATTGTAAGATTTGTATAAGTATATAAATTAACTACGCTCGGCGTTACCGTAAAGGTGGGCGTCTCGCCCAACAGAAACGGTATTTCCGCATAAATAGTCGTGCTCATCGCTAATATGATGAGCAAGGCGATCACCTTCGACGTTTGGGGCACGATACTGCCTGCGGAGCCGGCTATAAAGGTTGTAGCCGACGTGCTCTCCAAGGCGCTGGGGGGCAGAATCCAGTGGAGCTCCGTCTATTCCTTTGTGCAAGAGGAAAGGCGGTCCTTGAAGCTAGCTCGTAGAGAGAGGCAAGAGCTCGTTCCCCCTACTTACAACCTTTATAGAATAAAAAGAAAGCTCAAAGAGCGCGGGATAGCTGCGGACTTCGACGTATATGAGGTACAAGACATGATAGATCGAGCCGTTAGCGAGCTCGATATAAAGCCCCACCAAGACGCCGTGGAGGCGCTGAAGGTCGCCAAGGACGACGGCTATAAAATCGGCGTTGTCTCGAACGTACTCCTCTGGAGGTCCAAGGCCACTAGGGAGTTGCTCACAAGGCTCGAAATAGCCGACCTCCTCGACGCGCAGATATACGCGGACGACGTCGGCGCCGTCAAGCCGAGCCCGCGCATATTTGAGATGGCCCTCACCGTATTAGTCGGCGACATAATACCGGACGTATATGTCCACGTCGGCGACGACTTCCACGAGGACTTCATAGGGGCCTTAATGGCCGACTACCAAGCGGTTCTCGTCGACAGAGGCGGCGCCTACGTAAAAAAGGATTACCACGAGGCGGTTCCCTGCAAGGCCTACATAGTTCGCGATCTAAAAACGCTCGGCCTAATTATCCATCAGATAGAGAGCTGCGCCATCAAGTAGCGCATATAGGCTAACATGGACGCCAAGCCGGGCGACTCCTCCGGCCTGAGCTTCAGCGATTCTATCTCGAGGGCTTGTCTGGCGATCTCGAACAAGGGATCCGCCGGTATCACGTGGGGCTCCTCGCCGAAGTGCTCCCTCACTATCGCCGGCCAGTTTTGCCCATAGATCGGCGCCACGTCGTGGCCCTCCACGTACATGTTGAGCACAGGCCTCAAGGCTTTGCCACCCAACACTTTGACCACCCCGGCGGCCGTTGTTATGGAGGACATATCGGGCGTCACCACCGGCACGACGAAGTCCAACAGCCCGGACAATGCCGAGTCGTAGCCGGTAGGAGGCGAGTCGAGTATCAGAGCCAACGGATTAAGCCTAGCCTCTATTTGCCTCAACAAAGCGCCGAGAAGCCTAGCGGATAGCGGAACGGGCTTGTTGAAGAACGAAAAAACTACGTTGAACTCGTCTTGTTGGAGTTGCCAACGCCTAAGATAGAAGGACTGGAGCGGGTCCGCGAACTTTCCGTCGAAGTACTCAGAGAGGCTCGTAACGCCTGGCGCGTTGTAGACGCCCATAAACAGCATGGCGGCCGTGCCTATGCCGGGCGTCATATCTATCAGCACTACGGGAAACCGCGCTCTCTTCCGCAACGAATACGCCAACACGACCGCCGTGTTGACGGCCAGCGTGGTCTTGCCGGTCCCGCCCTTGAGCCCTGAGATAAAAGCTATAGTCTTCATCAAATCTCCGGGGGCTGGATCGGCCTTTTCTTCAACTCGTCCGGCGTTGGCCTCCTCGATTCTCGGCGCGGCTCCTCGACTCTCTGCGCCGGCCTCCTCTGCGCGGTGAGGATCATGACGGCGCCCGCTACATATATCGATACCCCAAGCGCCACGAATGGGAGATCCCGTAGGGCAACAAGCATCAACACAGCTACAGCCGTAAGCAGTAAGCCGATGTATTGTCTCACGTACTGCTAAAAAAGAGGTAATTAAGTTCTTTCAGCCACGATAACTGCGCGCCTTACTATATCGCACACCGTGTCTATGTCCCCTCTGGAGGCGGCCTCCCAAAGCGGCGAGCCTCTTCTAAGTATGTACTTCTTCCCTATCTTCTCGAGGAGCCCTTTAGCCAACAAGGCCTCGCATATGGCCGCCACCCTCAACGTGACCGACCGCGTTGTCCTGTACTTCTCCTCAGACCATCTGGACACATCGCCTACGGTGAAACTGACTACGTTGCCCCTCGCCCCCTCTACGAGCTTGGCGAGATATCGCCCGAGTATCTCGCAGACCTCCACGGATGGAGCCTCAATATCTAAATATATAGTTTTCCATCAACGGGCGCTATATATCAACTTCCCCTCGTCATCCAAGCGCCGTTTGATCCTTCCCGACTTTACCAACGCGTCGATGGCCCTCATTATATCCGCGGTTGTGTAGCCCTTGACCTTGCCCCACTCGAAGAGCTCTTCCTTTGTGATGGAGCCCCTGCCCGATATGAGGCCGTACACGGCCTCTGCGACGTCCGAACCGGTGCGAGGCTCTTGCTTCTCGGAGCGCTCCTCGCCGCCTAGGAACTCCAGCAAACTCCCTTTTTTCCGCTCCTCCTTTCGCTTCGCCATGACTAGATCTATGTTTTAATTTATTTGCACAAGTCTCTCCAGGGCGCGCGATGCGCATTCGGGGTCGAGCTGCGCTATCCCGAGCGGTTTTTGCGGTCTCGTGCACTCCTTCAGCCACTCGGGCACGTCGTCCACATAGGCAATTCCCCCTATAACGGCGCCCCTCTCGTCAAGCGCACGGGCTATCGGATCGCCCACGTAGATCAAGAACCCCCCGTCTTTCTTGGCCAAGCCCACGTCTACGGCTATGGCAACGAGCGACTTGAAGGCGACGTTGTTTACCCAGCCCGATGGAGATATCTCGGAGAGCCTCTTGTTGAGGGTTTCGTGGAGCTCTTCCAATTTGATACTACGTCGTTCCTCTATTAGCTCGACTAAGATGCGATATTGGGTCAACGCCGCGCGGAGGATCGGGTGAAACGCAGCAGGCCCGACTAGCTTGTGCGCGGTGAGCAGATCGTAGGCGGTCTTGGTTGGCGTTACCGTCTTGCCCGAGACCGCCACTAGGCCCAACCTCTCCAGAAACCTCGTTATATCCCCTTTACCCTTCCCGAAATCGAGCTGTTCATGTTTCAATTCGTCTATCGTCGCGGAGCCTCTCTGCACCAGAAATTGAAGATAGCGTTCGATCCTCTCCAGCCTTATGGGCGGAAATGGAATGCTCCTTTGTAGAGGAAACATCGCGTTGGGGAGTCTCCGCGAATATATGGAAGGGCTTTTGCGCAGAGTTATATCCAGATAATTCCAGGCAACGCGTCGTTAAATTACAGCGGCTATAAGACTTATACTTGGGTAATGTTTATTAGACTTAGAATACTGTGGATCTATGGAGATTAGGAAGCTGATAAGAATAGGTGAGAGATCCTATGGCATAACTCTTCCCAGAGAGTGGGTTGAGTCTAATCAACTAAAGGTTGGCTCACCTCTGAAAATATTGGCGGAGGCCAATAAGATTCTGATATTACCCGCCGCCGCGGAGAGGGCCACGCTGACGGCCAAATTGAGGGAAAGCGATGTCGAAACCGCCTTGAGGGATATCATAGCCTACTACATAGAGGGAGTTGACGAGATAGAAATAGAATCCCACAACATCTCGGCATTGGTTAGCAGAGTGGAGGGAAAGCTTCCCGGCGTGGTGGCTTTGGAGTCGGAGGGGAAGCTCAAGTTGAGGATAGTCACCAAGGAGGACGTTAACGTGGACGAGGTTGTGAGGAGCATGTACACGACCGTGATGGCCATGTTCCACCTATTCCTGGAGTTCATAAGAGGGCAAGATCAGGAAAACGCCAAGGAACTCTTGCGGATGGACGATCAGTTGGATCGTCTCTACTTCCTCTCGCTCCGCATTATCAAGAAGAACGTCTATCAAGATCCCCAGAGCTTCGTGGACTACGTCATAGTGGTTAAGAACCTAGAGCATATGGGCGATGCGCTGGATAGGGCCACCAACTACCTATTGCAGAACAAGGTAAGCTGCCAGAAGGAGCTCGTGGAGCAGTTCGAGCTCCTCCAGAAATACGCCGAGGGGGCCGCCAAGTCGTTCCTCGAGGGGCTACACGAGGGCGCTTTGAGGGCCATATTGGAGAGGGAATCGATTTTTAAGAAACTCCTAGCCCTATCCACATGCGAGGGAGTTGCGCCGGTTATGCACGAGGCCATGTTGATAACGGCGTTAGCAGCCGATATAGCGGAGGCGGCCTACTCGAAGCATATACGGCGAAGGGCGTAAGGGGGTCCGGCCGTTTGATCTTCTCGCCGCCTTTCACCGGCTTGATGGGGGCCATCTATGCGATTTTCGCCTTGCTTTTAATGCCCTCGTATCTGACCGGGCTCGCCGCTGTGTTGCGCACAGTAGGAGTAGGCGTAGCCGCCTCCGTGGCGATCGCGTCGGCCACGACGCTCTTGAGCCTCTTGATGAGTCCCCTACATGTCGTGGTATATACGACGACGAGGAGAGTGTATTATCCAACAATGGGCGTTATATATTTCTTCGGGCTACCGGTGCCCATCCCCCAAATAGCGATACAAGAGGAGGTCGCCAGACTCGCCGTCAACGTGGGAGGTGCCTTGATACCGATCGCGCTATCCACCTACATGTTGGCCATGTTGCCGCCTCTTTACGCCCTTGGCGCCGTTGCGTCGGCCCTCGCAGCGTCAGTTCTCGTATATCACATGAGCAAAGTGGTGCCGGGCGTCGGAGTGGTGACTCCGGGGTTCCTGCCTCCTTTGGTGTCCTTAGCGTTATCGTTGTGGGCCGGCGGCTTAACGCCTGCCGTGGCCTACATAGTCGGCGTCTACGGCACGTTGCTCGGAGCTGACGTTTACAATATAAGGAGGATCTTGGCGCAGATGCCGCCGCTCGCCTCGATAGGCGGCGCCGGCGTATGGGACGGGATCTATCTCACCGGCATAATGGCGGCGATCCTCGGTTTGATTATTAGGTGAGAAAATACGGGCGGCCTCGCGTTCGTTGAGGGGGGTACGCCGGGGCTTAACCGCCCGTTGTTGGCAACGTCTTGTGCCTATATATGGCTTTCTGATGATATAAGTAAAATAATCTATCTATTAATATTTAAAAAATTATTATTATTATTGTACTAGGGAAATCGCTGTTCCTATTTGTACATAAATGAGGTTATTATAATAATAATTGTACGTCTCTTTTTCTATATAATCGGCCCCACGTCTGGACGCCCTTGCCTGAGCCCCATGCCTGCGAAGCGCGTAAGATCCCCCCTCAGTAAGGCGATTAAGTTCCTGGCGTGTTTCCTAGCCCTATCTATAGCTATAGCCTTGAGCTCCTGCTCGCCGGAGGCCTCGTCCTCGTGCACCGTTACGTCTAAGATTAAGACGTCCATGTGGATCTGAAGCTCTATGAGCCCAATGGACATGGCCAAGTAGCTCAGCTTGTCGGTAAGCGAGGGGCCGACCCAGCCTAGGACTAACAGGGCCGTGCAACCCTCCTCGGCGAGCTTCTTGGCGCCCCACACGCTGTTCTTTATTCCCGGCACGGTGATCCGCTTGATTTGAACGTCGGGGGCCAAGCTCCTTATTTCATCGATGGCTTCCGAGGCCATATCCACTCTGGCAAACGTGGTGTCGACTACCCCGATGCAGCCCATAGGCCGACCGTAAGCTAAATATATATTGAATCGTCGTTTGCACATGAAGCGATTCGGCGTTTCGCTACCCGAGGAGCTCGTCCTCGAGGTAGACAGGATCTCCAAAGAACTCGGCGTCACGCGCAGCGCCGTGGTGGCACAAGCGGTTTCCGCATTCGTCCAGATGTATTCGCAACACCTCAGAGAGGGCCACACTTGCCTCGGGGCCGTTCTCTCCCTTGTGGAAGGGGTGGAGGCGATTGGCCAAATAATGGAGCAATACAAGGACTTGATAGCAAACTACTCGCACATGCACATAGGGGATAGGTGCCTCTCCGTCTTCGTCGTATACGGAGATGGCAAAAGGGTGGGCGAATTCCTCATGGGGCTCTCCGAGAAGGCCGTGAGGACCTTGTTCACCCCTTTGGAGTGATGGGGGGCCATAAGACCAAGTCGGCATCTAGTGCTTGTTCGCGGAATTCGATCAGCGGGGAGCCGCTCGAGTGGTATGTGGAGATGGCTGAAGGCTTGCTAGCGGCCCATGGCGGTAAGCCGCTGAACGCCGTTAGCTCCTTCGAATATATCATCGCGGAGCACGAGACGGACGCGCCGATTCCTTCTAACGCGATGCATGAATGTTATAATAATTGACCAGAAAACGGCAGTGGAGGATTGGATACGTTCGCTGAGGGGTCTCCTCGTCGACAACTTACGGCGCAATAGATTCCCCCTCCCTGCAGATAGATCTATCTGTAGCAGGTGGGCCTCGGGGATGCCCGAGGGAGGAAAACGCGTGTTATATACTTCCTGTATGTACCAGCTAGCTCCCCTGATCGCCCGCGCCGTAGATCTGCTGGAGAAAGTAGGCGCCAGCTCCGGCGGCATGAGGGCGAGGCTCGCCGCCGCGGGGGCTAAGCTCTTCGGCGGCTTAATTCTGAAGCCCTCCGAGGAGGAGCTGCGGTGGGCCGAGAGGATACTTAGAAATATAGCAAATATGCTCAACAAAGCCGGCGTGCAGTTCGGCGTCCTCAAGGACGAGCCCTATTCGGGCGCCCTTCTCTACGAGCTGGGCTTCGTGGACGAATTCGCCGATTATGCGCGCGAGGTGTATAGGTACTTTAAGGAGCACGGCGTCGAGGAGGTGATCACGGTCGACCCCCATACCCACCACGTATTGGAGAAGGTATACCCCGAATTCGTAGACGGCTTCGACATAAAGGTGGTGAGTTATATGGACCTCGTCAAGCCCACAAAGGCCAACGTGAGCAAGGTCGTGATACACGACTCCTGCTTGTACGCGCGGTACCTCGACAGATACGACGTCTACAGGCGGATGCTGGACTCGGTGGGCGTCGTGCACGTGGAGGACCCCTACGTGACGGGAAAGGCCTACTCGGGCTGTTGCGGAGGCCCGATAGAGTCGGTCAAGCCCGACGTGGCCAAGGAGGTGGCCAAAATCCGCGTGAGGCAGCTCGCCAGGTTATCCGACGTCGTCATAACCGTGTGCCCCATCTGCTACGTCAATTTATCAAGGGCTGGCGGCAACATCAAGATATTCGACCTCGCCGAGGTGATATCTTGATGTTGGACGCTCTGGCCGAGGTAGACAAATGCGCCAGATGCGGCTTCTGCGAGGCCGTGTGCCCCACGTATAACGCCTTGAGGATGAGGCACTACGGTCCCCGGGGAAGGCTCCGCATGGCGCGGGCGGCTCTCGCAGACTCCAGCGTTTCGAGCCTCGTACTGGAGAGCTTGGCCACGTGCCTTCGATGCAGGGCCTGCGAGTTGGTATGCCCCGCCTCGATAAGGATCGTGGACGTCATAATGGAGGCCAGGAGGAGGCTGTATGAGGATCCCCGGAGAGTTCGTCGACGAGCTTAGGGCCAGGTGCGATCCCAGCGAGGAGTGCGCGGCCTTGCTCTTCGGCGTCGGCGACTTGGTCAAGGCGTGGAGGTGGATGCGAAACGTCGCGGGAAGCCCCGTCGAGTTCAAGCTCGACCCCGAGGAGGTCTACACCGCCGTTAAAACCGCCGAGGAGGCCGGACTGGAGCTCGTCGCGATCTTCCACACGCACCCCGGCGCCCCCGTCCCGAGCCCCTTGGATCTCAAGCACATGAGGATGTGGAGGGTCGTCTGGGTGATAGCCAACGTATACACCGCCGAGCTAAGGGCGTGGAGGGTGGCGGAGGACCGCGTGGAGGAGGTTGATATAAACGTGATTTAACTTCCCCGTGCTCATAGTCACAAACCCGGTCAACATACGCTATTTCGCCGGAGTTGAGCTGGAGGCCTACGAGAGGTTCGCCGCGTTGATCATATGCGGCGCGAAGAGGGCTTTCGTGGTGCCCAAGCTCGACGAGGGGCGCGTCCCCGGTCCCGTTTTCGCGTACTCGGACGGCGAGGATCCCGCCGATGCGTTGAGAAGAGCCGCCGAGGTATGCGACGATCGTGAGGTCGAGGTCGACGGGAGCACCACTCTGAGGGCTTGGGAAGTGATCAAGAGGGCCCTCGGCATTACGGCGTATAGGATAGCCGACGAGCGCATAAACGACTTAAGGGCCGTGAAACGCCCCGAGGAGGTGGAAAGGATCACGAGGGCGGCCGAGATAATAAAGAAGGTCATCGCTGAGGTCTACGCCGAGCTGAGCCCGGGAGTCGCCGAGAGGGAGGCCGCGGCCTCAATCTACCTGAATCTGATCGAGGAGGGGCTACGGCCCGGCCCCATCTTGGTCCAATTCGGCGAGAATACTGCGTTGCCCCACCAAGGGCCTACAGGCAGAAGGTTGAGGGAGGGAGACGTCGTTATAATCGACGTGACTGCCGCCTACGACGGATACTATGCGGATATCACTCGCACGTTCGCATTCAGAGGCGAGCCCGCGAGGTTTCGGGAGATCTATGAGGCCGTCTCGGAGGCTCAGACGGCCGCCGTGGCGGCGGCTAGGCCGGGCGCCAGCGCCGGCGAGGTGGACGAGGCGGCCAGATCCGCGTTGAGGAGGCGCGGGCTGGATCGATACTTTGTGCATAGGACCGGGCACGGATTAGGCCTCGAGTTCCACGAGGCGCCGAATATAGCCCCTGGCGAGTCCTACAAGCTGAGGGCGGGCAACGTCTTCACGATCGAGCCTGGGGTCTATCTGCAAGGACATTTCGGCGTAAGGATAGAGGACGACGTCGTGGTTGAGGGCGAGGGGGCTAGGGTGCTCTAGCACTCGTTTCTCAGCCCCTTCGGCGGGGTGACGCCTCTTTGGCCGAGGTAGACGCCTAGGTATTTGGCGGATCCCTCGGCCCTCACCAATATCAAGTGCAAGAAGCGGAGGCCAGGCTTGAGCACTATGGTGTTGGGCGACTCGTTGACCACCTCTATGGTTATGTTGCCCTCGAAGCCGGCGTCGACTACCGTGGGAGGGATGACGAGGCCGTAGCGCGCAAGCGTCGAGCGGAGGTTGGCCAGCCCGACTACGTCTTCGGGCATCTTGACGTACTCCTCGGTGGTCAGAAGCACGAAGTTCCTGGGAGGTATCGCTATCTCCTCCGCGTCTTTGACTATTCTAAAATGCCTCCTGGCCTCGCCCTCGGCTAGGTCGCACGGCCTTATGGTGGCGCCCTCGTAGGCGTATATTGCGTACTCCTTTCCTATGCGCAAGTCGAGCCCGTTTTCCCTTATCGTGTCGGAGCGGAGCGGGTCGACCGATAACTTGCCCGAAGAGATCAACCTCTTGATTTCGTCCCCGGCCAGTATCATGGCGTAAGGAGCGCCCGAAATTTAAACCGCCAACGATGAGTAAACGCACAACGGGCGGCATATCTGAGAAATATCTTCATACGCTGCCCCGCTTTGAGGAGACCGGCGGTTCAGCCGTGATGAGGGCGTTGCTGAAGTACGCCCCGAGTGAGGGCTCTAACTGCTGGAGGTCCCTCCCTACGGCGAAGAGCCTAGATCACCTCCGTGTACCAGAAGCCTTCAAGCGCTGCGCCTCGGCCCGCGTCCTTGCAACCTGCTCCTCCCTCATCTCGACGGGCTCCTCAGGCAACTGCACAACTATCTGCCTGCCCGCTATTTTCTGAGGCGTTATGAGCACCTCTTGGCGGTAATAGACAACCCCCTCGGGTATCTCGGGCTTGGAGAATACGGCTTGAAGGAGCAGAGTGCCCCCGAAGAAGGCGATGGTCAAGAAACCCGCAAGAACCACCCCCCACAGCGTCGCGTTCTCTATGAAGCCTTGGATCGGCCCCACGGGAAGGACGAAGCTCTGGGCCAAGACCTCTCTGAGGGCCCAGAGCGCGAAGAACACGAACCAAAGGAAGAGCCCGGCGAGTCCCCACCTTACGAAGAAGTCCCCCAGCCAGCGCCTCGCCGAGCCTCTCGGCCTCCCCGAGGCGACCAAGGCAATCAGCGCAGCGATTAGGGTCATGGTGAGCCAAGACGCTATGATGGAGCCCTTCACGCTCTGGAGAAATCCCAAAAACTGCTCGAACATTGAAAAGACCTCGAACCTCATGATATAAAGGTATCTCTCAGATTTGCCGCCAGTTGCGCGTTTGCCCACCTTGACGGCTATCGCACAGCGCCTCTCAGCGCAGTTCAGAAACGCCGGAAAATCGCTTTCGTTGCGCCGAAGAAAAACGGCGTTAAAAGGCTTAACCCGGCTTGGATCTGTACATCTCGGTCGCCTAGCTGAAGATTACTGTGCGGAGCGATGTGCGTATCTGAGTCAAGGCCAAGATAGGGGATCCGAGCGGCGTAGGGATGGCAAGTGGAGGCCGGTCTATACGGGGGCGACCCTCGCCGTAATACCCCGCAAGGCGGCGCAAGAGCTGGGGCTGGAGCCCACGGGTAAAGGGCCGCGGCTTGGAGGGACGGCTGAGCTGGAGCGCACTAGGATATGGGCGAAGCTCGAGGGGGAGGGGCGAGGCGGCGCTCATATCGGACGTGGTGGACGGGCGCTCATCGGGGCGATCGCGCTTGAGGTCCTCGGCCTTCAAGCGGATCCCGTCACGGGGATCGGGGAGTGGCCCTTCTGCTCTACTAGCGCGTCATCCGCCGTGTATGTACGCCATAATCAAGACGGTGTCGTCCTCCTTGAGCGCCGTGTCCAGCCCCGAGAGCAACCTTATATCTACGTCGTTGACCGCTATGTATATGTCGGGGTATAGCTTGCCCTTACTCCTCACGATCCTTTCGTATAGCCTCGGCATGTCCTGGAGCTTCTCGATGAGCTCCCTCACGCTCGCGGCCTCGATCCGGAGCTCCCGCCTGCCCGCGAGAGACGCCAATACTCCCGCCAAGAGCACCCTCACCATGTAGGCAATGAGCCGTAAAATAATATGCTCGCGGTATGGCCCCGTAATCCTGGCGCTCAGGGGTAGAGCCGTTGAAGTAGTCGATCGATGCGCCGAATACGTGGAGCTCGAGGAGTTCATCAAATACATCAAGCTGAACCCGAGCGATCCCCTGACGCGCTTGCTAGGAGTAAGGCGGGGCTCAGCGACTTCCTATAAGCAATTCGCCGAAGTCGTGGGCTCGAGCCCCCGCGCCGTCGGACGCCTATTGGCTGGAAACCAGCTCCCTGTCATCTTGCCGTGTCACCGCGTGGTCCGCAGCGATAGATCCCTCGGCGGATACGCCTACGGCGTAGAGCTGAAGAGGGCGCTTCTGGCCTACGAGGGCGTGAGGATGTGCGGCGACAAGGTTTGCGAACTCTCGCCGGTTGAGGACGTGGACGATTTAACCGAGGCACTGTTGAGGAGCTTAGGGCTGCAATAATATATAATCTGGATAACGGATCGCCATGGTCGTCAGAGTGAGGATAGATAGGCGCAAATGCGTCGTTGCCCACTTCTGCCTATTTTACGCGCCCACTGTTTTCATCCCAATTCTGCCCGACGGCAAGCCGGCCATCGCTGAACAATATAGGGTAGACGGCAATATAGAGGAAGGGATAGTCCCCGACTCCCTGTACGAAATAGTCAAGGAGGCCGAGAGGAACTGCCCCTCCGGCGCGATCAAGGTCTATAGGGAATGAGGTACAAGGCGGTTATCCTAGACGTAGACGGAGTTTTGACGAGCTTCAGATCGGCTTGGAGGAGGCTGCACGACATCCTCGGCATAAACGCCGACTTGAACAGAGCCTTGTACGAAAGGGGGTATATAGACTACGTGGATTGGGCCGTGGCCGACGTGGCCCTATGGCGCGGCGTGCCTAAATACATCGCCGAGTCCTTCTTCAAGCCGAGGGAGGGCTTCGAGGAGCTCTGCGGCGTGTTACGGCGCAGCTCGGCGCTCAGCGTGGCCATATCAGCGGGCGTCGGATACACCAGGCGTCTGTCGCGCTGCTTCGACGAGTTCCACGTGAACGATCTAGTGTACGAGGGGGGCTTGGTGTCGGGAGTCACGGTCTCCGTGACTAATACCAACAAGGCCGAAATCGCCGAGTCCATCCTCTCCAAGCGAGGCATCTCGTTGAAAGAATCGGTAGCTGTCGGCGACAGCGAGACGGACCTCCCGTTGTTGAGGAAGGCGGGCTTCTCTATAGCGTTCAACCCCACGAGCGAACAGATTGCTAGGGCTGCAGATGTCGTGTTGCGATCGCAGAAGTTATACGTTCTTGCCAAATATTTATCGAGCCTACTTCTTCCTGAGTAGTTCTATTTAAGTTAATGAACTATTATGATAGATTGTGCCGGAATAACACATAATCTCCACTTTCTATACCTAGATTAATCCAAGATAATTCATTTAGCATTTTTTCTATAAATATATAAGGAAAACCTTTTTAGTTCGCTATTTCTATTTACCCATGGCAAAGAAGTATGTTTACGACTTCGAGGAAGCCGATTATAAGAACAAGAGGCTTTTCGGCGGAAAGGGCGCCAGCCTTATCCAGATGACGCAACTGGGCTTGAGGGTTCCGCCGGGGTTCATCATCACCACCGAGGCGTGTAAGGACTTCTTCTCGCCTCGTAGAGCCGAGATATCGGAGCTGGAGTCCCTGCTGGCCAAGCAGCCGCCGCCAGAGGTGAGGGATCAAGCCATAAACAAGCTGTTCTCGCTAATAAATGGCCTGGATCTGCCTCCAGGACTGTGGGAGGAGGTCGTGGAGCACATGAGGCGTTTGGAGCAAAAGACGGGGAAGAAGTTCGGAGATCCCGAGAACCCGTTGTTGGTCTCAGTGCGCTCGGGCGCCGCGGTGTCCATGCCGGGCATGATGGACACCGTGCTGAACTTGGGCCTCAACGACAAGACGGTCGAGGGATTGGCCAAACAAACCGGTAACGAGTGGTTCGCTTACGACGCGTACAGGCGCTTCGTGAACATGTTCGGCAGAATAGTGCTGGGGATAGACGACAAGTTCTTCTCGTCTGTCTGGGAGGAGGTGAAGAGGAAATACGGGGCCAAGGAGGACCCCGAAGTTCCCGTGGAGGGCCTCAAGGAGGCCGTCGAGAGGTTCAAGGAGATAATAAAGAGGCACTACGGCGAGTTCCCGCAAGATCCTTGGGAGCAGCTGAAGCTGGCCATAAAGGCGGTTTTCCGCTCCTGGGATAGCCCGCGCGCCATATTCTATAGGGTAGCCGAGAAGATAACCCCCGATGTAGCCGACTGCACGGCGGTCAACGTAGTCACGATGGTATTCGGCAACATGGGCTGGGACAGCGGAACAGGCGTGGTCTTCTCGCGCAATGTGGCCACCGGCGAGAACGAGCTATACGGCGAGTTCCTCCCCGTGGCGCAAGGCGAGGACGTGGTGGCCGGCATTAGGACTCCTATGGACATAGAGGAGTTCAAGAGGAGGTTCCCGCACCTGTACGACGAGCTGTACAAGGGCGTGAAGTTGCTGGAGAGGGTCAACAAGGACGTGCAAGACGTCGAGTTCACTGTTGAGAGGGGGAAGCTGTATTTCCTGCAGTGCCGCAACGCCAAGATGACCCCGCTGGCCAGGGTGAAGACGGCCGTGGATATGGCCAAGGAGGGGATCATCACCAAGGAGGAGGCTATACTCAAGGTGTCGCCCGAGCACGTCCTCCAGCTCTTGTACCCGCGCATTGATCCCAAGGCGAGGGCCCAGCCCATCGCCAAGGGCCTCCCCGCCAGCCCCGGCGCCGTGTCCGGCCAGCTCGTGTTCCACCCGGACGACGCCGTGAGGTGGGCCCGCGAGGGCAAGAAGGTGATATTAGCCAGGGTCGAGACCAAGCCCGACGACGTGCACGGCTTCTATGCCGCCGTGGGCATATTAACCAGCAGAGGAGGCATGACGTCGCACGCCGCCGTGGTGGCCAGAGCCATAGGCAAGCCCGCCGTGGTCGGCGCGGAGGCGCTCATGATAGACGAAACTGCGAAGACCATGAGCGTCAACGGGCAAGTCTTCAAGGAGGGCGACTGGATCACCATAGACGGCAATACCGGGAACGTATACGCCGGGGTGGTGCCCACCGTAGAGCCCGAGCTCATACCGGAGCTCGAGGAGCTGCTCAGCTGGGCCGACGAGGTCAGGAGACTGGGCGTGAGGGCCAACGCGGATCTCCCGGAGGACGCCGCGTTGGCCAGGAAATTCGGCGCCAAGGGCATAGGGCTCT
Organism: Thermoproteus sp. UBA157; assembly: GCA_002497345.1. Taxonomy (GTDB): domain Archaea; phylum Thermoproteota; class Thermoprotei; order Thermoproteales; family Thermoproteaceae; genus Thermoproteus. The sequence goes on along the minus strand of DANS01000018.1, from coordinate 72,406 downwards.
TGAGGATAGAGCGCATGTTCAGGAGGCCCGAGAGGCTAGAGCTGTTGCGCAAGGTGATATTGGCCGAGACCCGCGAGGAGAGGGTGAAGCACTTGGAGCCCTTGTACAAGATGCTGAAGGGCGACTTCAAGGAGATATTCAAGATAATGGACGGGCTGCCCGTGATCGTGAGGCTCATCGACCCGCCGCTCCACGAGTTCTTGCCTAAGCCCGAGGAGGTGCTGCAGCAGATATACGAGGCGAAGGCGGCCGGGAAGGACGTCAAGGAGCTGGAATGGCTATATGGGAGGATCAAGGCGTTGCAGGAGGCCAACCCCATGTTGGGACATCGCGGCGTGCGCGTAGGCGTCACGTACCCCGAGTTCTACTACTATTTGTCTAAGGCCATATTAGAGGCGGCGGCTGAGCTGAAGAAGGAAGGCTTCAACCCGGTGGTGGAGATAATGATACCGCAAGTGAGCGATGTCAGGGAGATAAGATATGTCAAGGAGAAGGGCATACTGCCGGCGCTAGCCGACGTGGAGAGGGAGATGGGCGTGAAACTCGACGTGAAGATAGGCACTATGGTGGAGACCGTCAGGGCAGCGCTCACCATGGACAGAATAGCAAGTGAGGTGGACTTCATAAGTTTCGGCACCAACGACTTGACGCAAGCCGTCTTCAGCTTCAGTAGAGACGACGCCGAGAATAAGTTCATACCGCAGTACTTAGAGCTCAAGATACTAGACGCCGATCCCTTCGAGACCCTAGACGTAGATGGCGTGGGCAAGCTGGTGGAGCTGGCGGCCAGAACGGCCAAGGAGGTCAACCCCAAGATCGAGGTGGGCGTGTGCGGCGAACACGGCGGCGATCCCAAGTCGATATACTTCTTCGAGAAGACGGCTGTGGACTACGTCAGCGCCTCCCCGTTCAGAGTGCCGCTCGCTAGGCTGGCCGCCGCGCAGGCCAGGATATTAAGCGCCGGCAAGGCCGCCGAGAATAGCTTTATTCGCTCCTCTTAATAGCAACGACCGTTAATCCTGCGATCAATAGTAGATATAAAAGAAGCGGCACGTGCTCCAGGGCCAACGCGCCGAGGAAGCCCGCCGTTGGGGACCAGATAGTCCTCGAGACCCTCCCCGCGTTGAATGAGATCATGAGGAGCAAGATCGCCAGAAGCCATCTGCTGGCTCGCCTCAGCAGCAGTATGGCGATGGACGCGTAACTCGCCGCGTAGACGAGGTTCTCGGCAATTAGCGGAGGCGGAAGCCCGACGAAATTTATAGCAATATAGGCAAAGGCGAGCAACAACAACAAGCCGGAAAGCGCCTTCAGCATTGTGCTGAGAAGAACCGGATTTTAAAACGTTTTCCGGCCAAGGACTGGCTGCGCCAGGATCAGACTGGGACGGCCAATTCACCCCTCCTCATATCGGAATTCATCACTGCCCTCCCGGACCTCCCCAGGTTCGCCGCCTTCGCCGGCGCCTCCAAGCCCTACGGCTTGGGCACGCCGGCTAGACGGGCCCCGAGGGCCGAGGCCTCATGGCCTCCCGGCGGCGCGCGCGGGGGCTACGGCCGGCCCGGCGGGGTTACGGGCTCCCCAGGCCTGGGGCTCCTCGCGGAGGGGCGGGCGGCGCCCGCCCAGCCCACTGCAACCCCCGTCCTACCGACGCGCGCCTGCCCGCGCGGACCGTCGGGAGGGTCCTCCGCCCCGGGTCCCCTCGAACGCCCGTCCGGCGGCTTATGGGTGCTCCTGCGGGGGACGGCCTCTCGGGGCTGTTATCAATAATGCGGGGTTTTATATATCAGCTTTATGGATCGCCTTGCCGGTTAACACGTCGTAGATCTCCAACACGCCGCCGTCCAGGACGGCGATTTTCGGCTTGACCGAACGGTAGGGGCCCGCCCTGCTGGTAAAGATCGTGTGCACTACGCCGTGGTGTTGCGCATAGCCGGAGCTCACGTATAGGTGCCCGCGCAGAATCGCCTTGAGCCCCTCCCTCTTGAGGAACCTCTCGAGCGGGGACTTCCCATATAGCCATATGCCCGGCCCCCGCGGGCTGGGGGCGAAGGTCTCGCATTCGCAGGGATCGTTCCATAACGCTTGATACGCGAGGGGATCGCCCGGCAGGATCAAATCGCCCTCGACGGCCCTCAGCTCCTCGAGGGAGGCGGGCTCCATGGAGGGCTCCTTGAGCGGAATGCCTCCGTGGACTGCCAGCACCTCTCCGTTCACCCTGGCCGCTATCGGCATCTTGGAGAACATCTGCTCTATCTCCCCGTAGAGCTCTCCGCAGTTAGGGATCCTCTTCAGAAGGCACAGCTCGTCTATAAAGCCGCCGTCTTCGTTCATAAGCGGCGACTCGTGGTTCCCCCTCAGCACGTATGCCTTGTCATCCAAGTAGAGCTTTACCACGGCCGTCAAGACCTCGAGGCCGTGAATTCCCCTATCGACGTAATCGCCCAGAAAGAGGAACTTGGAACCCTCCCACCTCTTCAACACAGCGTCAAGCGTGTCCTTATCGCCGTGTAGATCGCCGACCACAACGAGCCTTTTCTCGGCCACGTCCAACGCAAGGCCGCCCTCCTCGAACTTGCGCCTGGCGTCCGAGAACAGCTTCTTCAGATCCACGTAGCCCGGTCGATGCCTAAATATTAGAGTTTCGAGAATCTAGGCCGCATCTGGTCGCCGAGGGCATCGCGCCTGCCGCGACAGCCGTCACGGGGAGGGCCAAGGCCAGGCCGAAGAAGCCGCCCTCGCCTGCCTTGGCCGCGATAAAGCTCCCAATGGCCCCGCCGATATGAGAGCCGGCGAGGTGCCTCAGCTCCAAAGAAGTTGTATATCCGGAGAAGGATAAAGGTAATGGAAAGGCGCTAGTGGTCGAATACGCCGATAACAAGAAGGCGGGCGCGCGGTTCGGCCGAAATTGGCGCTGCCCCTCGCCCCGATAAACGCCAGCGAGATGGCGGAGAGGACCACCGGCGCGGCTGAGAAGAGGGGGTTCGCGAAGCCGGTTTATGACAAGTGGCTGGAGGCCGCGACGGCGGCTGCGCCGAGGCATGTACATATGATCGAAGACGACGCATTAAGCCTCGAGATAAACGCGTAGTCCTCCAGGACCTCGGACGCAGCGGGCGGGGCTAAGAACAACTGCACCGCGACGAACAGGAGAAACGGCAGGGACGAGTCGCCGGCGGCGGAAGCCATCGCTCAGATGGTTGGGAACAAGGCGGCCTTGAGCGCCATGAGGAGGGGGTCCGCGCCCGAGGTGCGGGCGTCCGACAGCTCGGCGGC
>DANS01000018.1:22072-69104 GCA_002497345.1 Thermoproteus sp. UBA157 | reverse complement strand
AGTCTGAAGAGCCTGGCGGCGTTTGCGTAGAGCCTCTCCTCGGCCTCCTCGGGCGTCGTCCTCCATATCTCGGCAAGCACCTTGACGGTCTCCTTGACCATAGGCGGCTCCAGTCTCAGCCCTCTGTACTCGTAGGGCCCGTCGCTTTCGAGGACAACCATGTCGGGCCTCGCCGCCTCGGCCACGTCTCTGTGCTTCTTCTGCATCTTGACCGCGGGGTTTATGGAGATGTAGAAGCCATACTGGGCTATTTCTTCGAGCAAGTCCAGCGGGCCCGTGTACCAGTGTATGAGCGCTCTGTCGACGTCCGCCCTTCTGAGCGCCTCCACGACGTCTCTCCACGCGTCGGGCGCGTGGACGTTTAGGACCAAGTCGTATTCCTTGGCTAGGCGCAAAAACGCCGAGAAGAACTCCCTCTGCTTCTCGTACGTCTCCGGCACGAACCTCTTGTCGAGCCCCACCTCGCCTATACAGGGGGCCTCGCTCTTCTCTATCAGCCTCAACGCCTCCGAGAGGTCCTCTGGCTTGGCCTTGCCCACGTTCCAGGGGTGGATGCCTAAGCACGGCACGGCTCCGAGCCTTTCGGCGAGCTCCAAGGTCCTCTGGGAGCTCCTCGCGTCGTCGGACACAGCCACCAATTTTATCTCCGAGAACTTGGCCAGCTCCTCGTCGCTGAACTCGTGGCAATGGCAGTGGCAATCCACCAACACGTGGAGAAATAGTTCACTATTTAAGAGGACACGTCTCCCTCACCCTCCCGATGAGCCTCTCGTCAAGTAGGCCGAGGGCCCGCGCCGCTATGAGCGCCGCCGCGCAGCTCTGCTTGACGAGAGGCTTTTTTATCTCGACGCGGTAGCCCAGCCTGGCCAAGGCGTTTTCGATCATCGGCCTCAGCATATCCTCGTTGTTGAGATAGACAGAGCCCGTCAAGGCCACGGGGAGGTCGCCCAACCTGCGGAAGACGGCGGCTATATACTCCGCCACGCTGTCTGCCGCCGACCTCACTACGTCGAGCGCATCGCGGCAGCTCCTAGCGAGCGCGAAGACTCTCGGCGCATATTCGGCTATCTCGTTGCGGGGGCTTGGGGAGGAATATATAACATATAGAAGCTCGCCGATTTCCCTGGCTCCGTAGAACCGGAACACGTCGTCGGCGAGGCAGCCGCGCTCTTCCATCTGCTCGGCTTCCCTAAGCGCCATCCTGATGGCCTCCCTTCCTATGTGATACGCCCCTCCCTCATCGCCGAGCAGATGCCCCCATCCGCCCACTCTTATCTTCACGGAGCCCTTCACCCCGAGGAAGCTACTCCCGGTCCCCAAAACGCCGACAACGCCGTCGCCGAACAAGAAGGCCGATACGTGGGCGGCCTCGACGTCCTCGAAAAACACCGGGCTTCTAAGCCCCAGGCACCGCCCCAGCTCTGAGGCCAAGCGCGCGTCGACCAGGCCGGCCACCCCCAGCCCCACGGCGTCCGGCTCAACGTCGCCAAGCCCCCTTAGAGCCTCCTTTATGTTGGAGCATGCTATATCTATGCCCACAGAGGTTGGGTTGGAGGGTCCCGCGATGGCCGTGGCCATAACGCCGTTATCGCCTATCGACACGGCCTCGGTCTTGGTCCCCCCTGCATCTATGCCTATAATGAGCATAGAATTCTCATCGTTGTTTATTTAAGTTATTCTGTATACAATAATATTTAAAACTAAGATCATCGATAGAGCTGTGGGCGGCATATTCGGCTTCTACTGCAGAGAGCCGAGGAGCGTCAAGGACGTGAAGACGGGATTGAGGAGGTTGACCTATAGGGGCTACGATGGGAGCGGCGTGGCGTATATATCGGGCGGCGCGTTACGCGTGGTCAAGAGGCCGTCGCACGTAGATGCCTTGGAGCTCCCTGATGAGGCCGTCAACGTGGCCTTGGGCCACACTAGGTACGCCTCGCGCGGCAGAATAACCCTGGAGAATACCCATCCGCTCCTGGGCTGTAGAGGCGATGTGGCCGTCGTGTTGGACGGGATAATCGAGGACTACGAGGCGCTTAGAGACGAGCTCTCGGCGAGGGGACATAGGTTCGTCTCGACCACAGACGCCGAGGTCATGGCCCATCTCCTCGAGGAGGTCGGCGTCGTGGAGGCGGCGAGGAGGCTCAAGGGCTTCTTCTCATTCGCAGCGTTGACTGCGCGCGGAGAGCTCGTCGCAGCACAGAGGGGCCAGCCCCTCGTCGTAGCGGCGGCGGGCGGTTGCGCCTATATATCGAGCGATATAGCCAGCTTATACGGATTCGCGGAGGAGGCTTACATAGTGCCGGAGGGCGCCTACGTGGAGCTATTCCCCGGAGGGTTCAAGGCGTACCTCGAGGACGGCTCGCCGGCGCCCCTCGAGAGGAAGAGGGTTAAGGAGCTCCAATACGCCGATAAGGCGGGGTTCCCCCACTTCATGCTCAAGGAGATTTACGAAGTGCCCGAGGCGCTCGTGAGGACCAAGGCCGCCTTGATGGAGAAGTACTTGCGCCTAGCTTCCATGATAATCCACGGCGCTAGGAACGTCTACGTGATAGGGAATGGGACGAGCCTACACGCCGGAATGGTCTCGTCTTACTACTTCGCAGACGTTGGCGTGAGCGTAAATGTAGTCAGTGCGGCGGAGTTCCCGCACTACGCGCTGAATAACGTGGGGACGGGCACCGTGGTGATCGCCATAAGCCAAAGCGGCGAGACGTCGGACGTCATAAGGAGCATAAGGGCGGCCAAGAGGCAAGGCGCCGTGATATTGGGCATTACCAACTCGGTGAGCTCCAGGCTCGCCATAGAGTCGAACGTGTACTTGCCCATAACCGCCGGCCCCGAGATGGCGGTCCCCGCCACCAAGACCTTCACGTCGACTCTGGAGACCTTGCTGATATTGGCCTACCACGTCGGGTTGCACACGGGCAGAAGGGACTCCTCCGATTTGAAGTCGCTCGACGAGAGGATAGAGGATCTGGCCCGTAGGCTGAAGAGCTCGGTGGCAGCTCACGACAAAACTGCGGAGGCGCTGGCCGAGAGGCTGGCCGCTGGCAGATCCATCTATGTGGCCGGCAGTGGAATCGTGTACCCTGTGGCCCTCGAGGGCGCCTTGAAGCTGAAGGAGGCGGCCCTCCTACACGCCGAGGGCGTCCAGCTGGGCGAGTTGCTTCACGGGCCCTTGGCCTTGGCCTCCCGCGGGCTCCTCTCCGTTTTCCTCAAGCCGGTAGATGCCGGGGCGACGGGGTTGTACGAGAGGGCTGTGAAGATGGCCAAGGAGAGGGGTGTCGATGCGTTGACGCTGGGTCCCGGCTGCGATATGCCGGCGGTTGAGGCCGATCGCGAGCTGGCGCCTATATCCTACGCCGTTTCGCTACAACTGTTGGCCTACCGCGCCGGCGTTAAGCTGGGGACTCCCATAGACACGCCGCCGGGGCTGGTCAAGGCGGTGACCATATGAGGAGCTACAAGGCGCAAATGCTCGGCGTGGACGTGGAGGTGCTCGAGTTCGACGAGGGCGTGGAGACCGTCGAGAGGGCGGCTAGAGCCAGCGGGGTCCCGCCGGATTCCATCGTGAAGACGCTCTTGGTGAGGGCGGGGGACAAATACGTGGTCGTTCTGGCGAGGGGCACCGTCAGAGTCGACATGGAGGCCCTCTCCAGTGCGCTGGGGGTCCAAGCGGCCATGGCCAAGGCAAAGGAGGTGAGGGAGGTGCTCGGCGTCGAGCCGGGCGCGGTCACGCCGCTTAGCGAGAGGGTCAAAGCGCTCAAGGTGATAGCGGATCCCGGCCTACTTCAATACGAGCGCGTCCTCGCAGGAGGGGGCGCCGTCAACAAGCTGATCAGGGTGAGGGTCGCCGATTTGGTAAACGCCCTGCAACCGACGTTTCTAGAGGTCTTCCGCTGAGGTCCTCTCATCGTAGAGGCCTAGACCGGCCACCAACGCTACTACGAACCACGCAAGAGCCAAGAGGACGAAGTCTCGGGAGATCAGCGCTATCCAAGTGAAGGCTACGGCCAAAAGCGAGGTCACGGCCAATGCAGCTATGTTGTCCAATTTCATGGAGGCGAGGCGAAAAGGGGGATTTTAAGGATTAGCCCGGGGGCGCGAGTGACTCGGCGATTTCGGCAAACTCCGAGGCCTCGAGCAATTGCCCCCTCTCGTCTGCTATATCGCTCGAGGTGATGACGCCGGCCAGCTTGCCCCCCAAGGTCACGACGGCTACCCTGGCGCTCGTGCTCAACATCGCCTCGGCGATTCTCCATAGAGGTTCGTGGCCCTCGACTAGCAACGGCGGAGAGCTCACGGCCTCTATCACCGGCGAATCGGCCCCAGCGCCGCGGGCGACGGCCTCGACGATATCGGCCTCTGTGATTGTGCCTAAAACGTCGTCTCCCTCAACCACGACGACGCAGTCATTGCCGAGTAGGGCCTTCGCAGCGTCGGCTAACTTATCCGTAGGCCTCACTAAAGGCGCCTTCCGGGAAAGATCCATCGCCCTCACATGTGAATCTCGTTCTATCCTTAAAAACTTTATTATTTAAAAATATTTAATATATATATTATAAATAATTGTATAATAATTCTGTAATATATGTAGCGAGAACGTGCAGGCGAGCGGCCGCCCAACTTCATGATTATTTATTATATAATTAATATAAAATACTCATTTTGATATCATCTTTTTCTTATTTAATACTCTACCGAGTAAACCGATTACTCGATGGCCGAGCGCGTATGCGAACTGGGCGTTGCGATAGTGGAGAGGTCAGATAGAGCATCTTGAAAAACGCCGGAATTCCCGATGGGGCGGCGCGGCGGATCGTGAACGGGCCCAACTGATGAGCCAGAATAAGGGCCTTCACGGACGAAGTCGTTTAGACCAAGTTAAAGGCACTTGAGCCAGAGGTCGCTGATGTGCGGCAGCTCAAGGACGGAACCTTCGAGGACGGAGAGGTCAGGCGAAGAGACTAGGAAGGCTTTACCTCTGCCGAGGAGGTTTAGACGGGGCCGGGGGAGGATATTTAGCACGGCCTCTCGCCAAATAGAGCCTTGTCTATGGAAGTCTAGAAAAGGGATATGCCCAAGGAGGGGATTGAAGGCCATATGGCTGGAGACCCTACGAGCTGAAGAGGCCGCTTTAACGCTTAAGAGGCGCCGCCCAGCGCTCGGTGGAGGGCAAGCTTAGTGTATCAAGAGAGCCGCCGCCGGGATTTGAACCCGGGACTTCCGCCTTTTCAGCCTACGGGTCTGCAGCCCGCCGCTATACCGGGCTTAGCTACGGCGGCTTTCTCCGTACTACTTCAACGTATGTTTATTAATTTTGCTTCCGGAGGTGCCGTGTATGTAGCCGCGGCTTTCTACTCAGCTGTTCACGGCGAGGGGCTAGCCAAGAGGAGGTTCGAGGAGGCGAAGCGGTATATGCCAGAGCTGTTGGGCCCCTTCAAGTCGGCGGAAGGGGCTCCTCGCGTCAAGGCTAAGGCCTTGTTGGCGGTGACATTGACGGGAGGGACCGGAATGATGGTCGCCGACTACGCGAGGAAACTCGGCGTCAAGTCCGTGATCACTCTGGGCTTTCCCGAACATAACAGCGCGGCGTCCTCCCTCTCGGCTAGGTCATACCTGGAGGCTGAAGGCGTCAGGGTCTGGCCCCTCCACTGCGCCCCTGGCGAGAGCTGCGGCGATGTAGCCGCCAGAGCTAGAAGTATAGCGAAGGCCGTCGCGTTTCTAACAGAGCCGAGGGTTCTCTTGATTGGAGGACGCACAACGCAAGCAGACAGATTTACGGCGAAGTTCGGGGGCGTTGTCGACGTATTAGGCCTCGACGAGTTCGCAGAGCTCGTGCGGAGCTCGCCGCCTGACCCCGAGTTCTTATCCACATTCGGCGTCGAGGAGGTCGCCAAGATATACGCCGCGCTTAGATCCTTAAACGGATACGACGGCAAGGCGATTATGTGCTTTCCGTATATACTGAAGTACGGAGTAACGCCTTGTCTCGCCTTGGCGTTAGCTAACGCTAAAGGCGATGTCGTGGCTTGCGAGGGCGATCTACAAGCGCTTGCGGGCATGTTCATCTCCAAGGGGCTGACGGGATACAGCGGCTGGATATCGAACGTTGTCTACGCCAGAGGCGACGAGGCTTTCTTCGCGCACTGTACAGCGGCTCTGAACATGGCTCGGTCGTGGCGCCTCATGCCTCATTTCGAGACGGGGCGGCCCTACGGCCTCGCGGCGTCGTTGTCGGAAACTAGGTACACGGCCGTCAGCCTGGGCCCTGCCTTCGATAAGATAGCGGCGGGGGTTTTCGACGTGTTGGAGTCGGGCAATCTAGTCGATTGGGCGTGTAGGACCCAGCTGAGGGCGAGGCCTTTATTCGACGGCGGAAGGATCTTCGAGTTGGCTCCTGCCAACCATCACGTCTTCATGCCTGGAGATCGGTTGCCGGAGCTGAGGGCCGTGGCGTATCTGCTCGGCTTAGATCTAGTCGAATATAGGTAGGCCGGCGGCCTTTATTGGAGCAAGGGCTTCAATATCTCCGAGATCTTCTTAGCCACTTCGGGATCCGGCTCCACTTCCTCCGGCCACTGGCGCCCGCCGTATTCCTCGGGGAGCTTCCTCGTGGCGTCTATGCCGAGCTTTGAGCCATAGCCGGGCGTGGGCGAGCTTGTGTCCAACACGTCCGCGTGTGCGCCGGGAACCACGACGACGTCTCGCTGGGGGTCCACGCGTTGCGCGATTGCGAAGATCACCTCGTTGAGATCGTGGACGTTCACGTCGTGATCCACCACGATGACGATCTTCGTCAACGACATCATGTGGCCCAGCCCCCAGAGCGCCGCCATGACCTTCTTGGCGTGTCCCGGATACCTCTTCCTTATGGACACGATCGCCACGCCTTGGTAGAGGCCGTGTTCGGGCAGATTCAAGTCGACGATCTCGGGCACCAGGAACCTCAAGAGGGGCAGGAAGATCCTCTCTACGGCCTTCCCCATCCAGGCGTCCTCAAGCGGCGGCTTCCCCACCACGGTGCCATAATATATGGGGTCCTCCCTGCGCAACAAGGACTTGGCCTTGAAGACCGGGTAGAGGCCCCCGGGGTCGTAGACGCCGTAGTGATCGCCGAAGGGCCCCTCCTTGCGCAGATCCTTCACGTCGACGCAGCCCTCCACCACCGCCTCGGCCCTCGCGGGTATTAGGAGGTCGGTCGAAACGCCCTTGGTCACCTCGACGCCCTCCCCCCTCACTAAGCCAGCGAAGAGGTACTCGTCCAACGGATAGGGCGTTGGCATCATGGCGCTGAGCATCAAGGCGGGATCCCCGCCTATCGCTATGGCCGCGTCGACGCACCCCTCGGAGCTCGAGAAGAGTTCCGCGGCCCTCTTATGTATCTGTGCGTGGACTATGGCCTCGGCCTTACCCAGTATTTGGACCCTGTAAACGCCTATATTGGTCACGCCCCTGGCGTCCCTCGTTATGAATAATCCATAAGTTATATAACGGCCTGCGTCCTTCGGCCAAGACTTAAAAGCGGGCAACGCGGTGAGGTCCGGCTCCGCCACGACCTCCTTGACCGGCCCTCCCCTCACGACCTTCGGCATGTATCTGCCCAACGAGGCGACCTCGGCGAACGCCTTGATCTTCTCAGTTAGCGTAGTCGGCGGAGGCGCAGAGAGCGGGGCCAGAAGCCGCTCGCCTATTTCCTCGAGCCGCTCTACGCCGAGGGCTAGCCTTATCCTCTCGGGCGAGAACAAGTTGCCGACAACTCGCCATCCGGGATGCCCCTTGACCTTCTCGAACAACAAGGCCGGGCCTCTCCTGTAGGCCGCCTGCCTTATCGCCTCGGGTATCTCCAACTCCGGCGAGAGCTCGGCGGCTACTCTCTTCAACTGCCCCCGCGCCTCGAGGACCTCGAGGAACTCCCTTAGGTCTTTCACGAGGGCACCGCCTCCCTATTATAAGTAGTTCACGATTATGCCGGCCGCGATCAAGAGCCCTACGAATAGGTTCGAGTTGAACGCCTTAGGTATCCTCCCCTCGTCGAGAGCTACCAAGGCGGACCAGACCTCGACGGCCGACCCTGCGGCCGTGAATGCGAGGCCGATAACGCCGCCGCCCATTAGGGCGTAGTTGGCGAGGAACAAAGCCGCCGATGACGACAAGAGGAGGATCCAAGCGATCCTCGCAACACTCTCGCCGTAGCACGCAGGTATGCTCCCGAGCCCCACCTTTCTGTCAAAGTCCAGGTCCATCTTGGAGTAGAACGTATCGAACCCGGCGACCCAGAACGCCGAGCCCAGCACCAGGAGCCAAGGCGTGTTGGCCACAGCCGTGGCTATGTCGGAGCTGTACACCGCTATGGAAGCGCCGAGGGGGACCAACGCGTACACAGCGCCGAGGTGCAAGTGGGGGATGCAGTGGAGGCGCTTGGCATACGGATAGGATATGGTCACGGCCAAGTAGGGTAGGCTTAGGTAAAGAGGCCACGGCCCCAACATAGCAGCCGCCAGCTCGAAGAGGGCCGCGCCCAGCGCGAAGACGGCGTAGGCGCCCCGCAACGATACGGCACCAGCTACCAGCATTCTATTCTTGGTTCTCGGATTCAGCGCATCGATATCCTTGTCTGCTATGTTGTTGTACGACATGCCGGCGATCCTCAAGCCGATGAAGGCCACGCCTATCCACAAAGCTTGCCACCAACTCAAAACCCCGCGCGAGGCCTCGAGCGCCGCCGCGTAGGCCATGGGGAGCGCGAATACCGTATGCTCTATCCTCACGAATTTCAAGTAGCGCGAAAACGCAGCGCTCGCCGCCTCGGGGTCCCACCTCACGGCGCTCTCCAAACGCGTAGACAAAAATTTTCGCTCGGCATGGACTACATGCATCTGATGCTTTCCAGGCAATACGTCGAGGAGTTATTGAGCGGCAAGAAGAGGGCCACGGTGAGGCTCGGCAAGATCGAGAGAGATAAAGAAGCGATAATACACAGCGGCGGGCGGATAGTGGCCGTGGCCCAGATCCTGGACGTCCGCCATAAGCGCTTCGCCGAGCTGGACGACTTCGACGCCCAGCTCGACGGCTACAAAAACGCCGAGGAGCTCAAGAGGGCTCTGCGGCGGCATTACCCCTCGATAAAGGACGACGACGTGGTCTCCGTGATAGTCTTCGGCCACGTGAAGCCCTTGGATCTGCCCGAGGACGGAGGATACGGCGGCTTGAGACCGCACGAGCTGGCCGAGCTCGCGCTGAGGCGGCTCGAGCTAAGCGAGGAGGATAGGAGAATTCTGGAGGCCGTGGCGAAATACAAGAGCATCAGGAAGGCTGCCGTGAGGCTCTTCGGCTCCATAGAGCGGAGGAGGATCATAAGAAGGCTTTTAAGGCGAGTGGCGAGAGCCTTGAGTGGGGATCGCCGGACGTCCTCGCGATAGCGCTCGTCCTAGAGGCCGTAGACGTGCCCAGGCGCTGGAAAGGGTTCATAGTCACTCGATTGATTCCGCCGCAAGTACACCCGGTCTCGCTCGTATATAAGGCGGCCTCCCGCCTAGTCGCGAAGGGTTCGACCGTCAGAAACGCCCTAGTTGTGGCGCTTCTGGTATCGGCTGTGCCGGCCCTCCTCTGGGCGTTCCAGTCCAGCATAGGACACGGCTTGTGGCAAACCCTGCTAGAGGCCTACCTCCTCAAGCTCTCCTTTTCAGAAACGCACGTCCTCTACCCCTGCGCATCCGCATATAGATCCGGCGATTGCCCCCGCGACGTCGTCGCCCAGTTCGTGCGGAGGGATCTGAGGGCCGTTGATTGCGGCCATGTGGCTTCGGCGTGTCTCGAGTCGGCCGCTGAGTCCTTCGTCGATTCCTTCGTCTCGCCGCTGTTTTGGTACGCCCTCTTGGGCCTTCCCGGCGCTTGGGCGCAGAGGATAGCCAACACCCTCGACGGGCTCATGGGCTTCAAGGAGTGGGGCAAATCGGGCGCTCCAGCCGCCTACTTGGACACCGCGCTTAACTGGGCGCCCGCCAGAATAGCGGCCTTGTTTATGCTCGCCGCCGCGTATCTCCTGGGCCATAGGCCCGAGCTTAAGCCGGATAGGTCCATCGAGAGCCCCAACGCCCGATGGCCTATCTCGGCCATGGCGGCCTCGCTAAGGGTGAGGCTGGAGAAGCCCGGCTCCTACAGCGTTGGGCAAGGCGAGCTCCCGAGCCGCGACGACGTCTTGAAGGGCCTACGCCTCTTGGCGGCGGCATTAGCTCTATACTCGACTTGTCTACTCGCCCTTCTGGCCGGGCTCAACTTTTAATAGACGTCCGCCTCGTGCCCCCATGCACAAGCTGAGCGAAAGCGTCTTCCGCTATTACTACTACGCCTATATAGGATTCGCGCTGGGAGTCGCCGTGTTCTACTTCTACATGACGCTCGGAGGCTATATATCCCCCGCCGTCTCCATAGGCAGCTACTCGGTGAATTTGGCCGAGCTAGTCGCGGCTATCTTCGGCGCGGCCACCGTGTTCGCGGTGTATCTGAGATACGTCGAGGAGGGGAGGGCGGCTGAGGCCCAACGGACTACGAGGAGGACCGCCGAGAGGAGGAGGCGCTAGACGACAGCTTCTTCAAGTACTTGGCCACGCGCTTGCTCCTCGGCTCCGGCGGATACGGGATTGCCAGAACGCTCCTGAAGCCGTGTTCCACCACCACGGCGTCGAGCCTCGTCCCAGGCCGTATTACCTCGGGTATGTACACCAGCAGGGGATAGGAGCCAGGTTGCCGGGCGTATGTGCCCTTTCCGTAGTTCAACTCGGCGACGAGCCCTCTGAGCACCGTCCCCCGGGGCACCACCCTCTCGAGCATCGGCTTGTCGAAGTTGTGCCTAACCCACCTCTTGAAGGCGTGTACGAGCCTCTTCCTCTCCCTCAGCTTGGCCTCCAGCTTCTTCGCGAGCGGCCACAGCCTCGTCCCCGGGAACACCTCCACTTGCCTTATGTTAACGCGCCTCACCATTAGCCCCTCGTCCAAGATCCTCTGGAGGAATTGCTTGTTCAGCTCATAGGTCTCCTTGGTCTCGCCTGGGAGGCCCAACACGAAGTTTATGCCCGGCAACAACCACGGCATCCCGTTTGGCCCCCTTACGGCGCCCATGGTGCTGACTAGCTTAATCGCCTCGAAGGCCTCGTCCGGGTAAGCCTTCAAGTTGTTCAGCTTGACCACACGGGGATCGGCCGTCTCCACGCCCATCGCGGCCACGTTGCCCGGCGTGCCGTACTTCAGCAGAAGCCTCGTGATCTCGGCGGATTCCTTGGGCCATTTGGCGACGGTCCCGGGGTTGACGTTGTCTATATGTAGCGTCTCCAAGCCAGGCGCCGCGTTCCTAACGCCAATGAGCAAGCGCTCCACGGCGGCGGGGTTGGGCCTCGGCAGATCGACCTTGCCCGTGTCCTCCGCCATATACGCGTAGAAGTCGGCTTGCCGCCCCAGCCTGAAGTGCGCCACGCCGGCCTTGTGGAGCGCCTCGACCTCCCGCGCCACGGCTTCCGGCGATCTGAACTTCACGGCGCCATAGGCGACGGTGGTGCAGAAGGAGCAACCCCCGGAGATGTACCGGGGGCATCCGCTGTAGGTCTCGACCTCAGCAATTAGGTTAATGCCGAAGTTGGGGTGTTGCTGGACTATGAAGGCGCCCCTAACGGCGAATTGGTCCACCAGCTCGTAGCCCTCATGTGTGGCCGAAGGCCGGGCTCTCTCCACGCCGAATTTAAGCGCTTCGTAAACCACCAAGTCCACATCCCCCGTGGCCACTATGTCGTAATATCGCTTAAAGCGGCTCGGGGGTATGGCGGCGGAGCCCCCTCCAATGCCGTAGCCGTAGCGCGCCACCGGCCCGCCGAGCACCTTCGTGGGCCCCTCCAGTCTGCCTATATCCAGCAACTCGTCGTAGGAAATGGGCGTGGCCGCCAAGTAGCTGCCCGGGGTGGTTATCCCGGCCACGACTACGACCACGTCGAAGCCGGCTAACGCCTTTAGGGAGGTCGGCCAATCCCTCCTCAGCTCGTCTATGGTGAAGTACCTAACATCGCTGTCGGGCACCGCCGTCTTCGCAGCGCCGGCTACATATCGCGGATAGACGTCTATATATGGCGGAACGCCCAGCCCAGCCGGCTCGTCCGTGTAGCCGTCCACTATAGCGATGCGCACAATTGCGCCTCGCCAGGTCAATAAATAAATAGGCCCTTATCTACGAGCTAATGGAAAGAGAAGGGCTTCAAGCGGTTAACGCCTGGATACAGGCGTTCAACAAGATCGGGAGGTTGGAGAGCAACTTCCACAGCTTCGAGCTGGTGAGGGGGCCCAACACCGTAGTGGCCACCCTAGTCTTGCAAGGCATAGAGTCTGGTGGGGCTTGCCTCCAAGGACCGTATGCGTTGGCCTCCATATCCCTCGTGGGCGATAGAGTGAGCCTCAAGTTGGCCTCGGGGAACTACCAAAGGTGCGGCCAAGGGCCTAACGAGATTGCTGAGAGAAGGGAGCCCCTCCAAGACAAGGTGATAGATCTGGGAAGCGATCCCGAGCTGGTCAACGCGGTCAAGTCCGTGAAAACAGAGGGCGATTTCGTGAGCCTCCTCGAAGTCGCGCTGGAGCTGGCGGCCGGCGCTTAACTCGTCTTTTTCCCAACACGCGGCGCTCGTCGCCGAGCAGTTCCGCTCCTCCTGCTGGCCAACAAGGCCAGAACGGCCAGCAACACTATTAAGGCCAAGTAGAGCAGATCGAGTTGTTGAGCCGACGAGGCGCTCGAGGGGGGCGCCGCCTTCCCAGTTGTCGTCCCGGCCCATTGATATATAAGAGCGATGGCGGCTTCGGCCAAGCTCGGGCAGTGGAGCAATAGGCCGAGCTCCCTGTTGTTGTTTATCGAGCTTCCGCTCAAGTTGACGGACCCCACGTAGACGTAATCGCCGACCACTATGACCTTGGCCGTGAGGTCGCCCACTGTGCGGACGCCTTGCACGTCGGTTACCCTAGCTATGACCACGGCGGCTTTGCTCATCAGGGCGTCGGCAAGCCCCGAGCTCGAGAATATCTCCTCCACCGCCGCGTACGCCCTCCCCGGCCTGTCGAGCAGCCAGCTCAGGTATTGATAGGAGTTAATCGGCGATATGACGATGCCGACGTAGTTGTAGGACGGGTACACGCCCCTGTAGTCGTTGAGTATTATAGCCGCTATCTGCCGCGCCAACGTCGAGTTCTCCACGACGACGTCTAGCCCCAAGTCGTTCGTGACGCCGGAGTATGTCGGGTTGATCGAGCCCAATATGACCGTCTTGTTGTCGATCACGAAGGCCTTGGCGTGGACGAATCTGAAGTCGTAGTTGTAGGCCACGTGCACGCCGCTTTGCTGGAGGTACTGGACCAATTGCTTCTCGGTTGTGGGGATCCCGCCATACACATTGCCGGACAGGACCACGTAGATCTGTACCCCTCTTTGGGCCAGAGAGGCGAGGGTCTGCGCCAGGTCCCTCCACGTGAAGGCGTACGCCTCAATGTACACGGCCTCGCGCGCTTTGGAGATATACGAGACGATCGCCGTGGCGTTCTGGGGGCCCACTATCACGGCGTTGGGGCATAGGCTCAACGCTTGTCCGAGGGCCAACGGTGCTAGAAACAAGAGTAGGGCTAAGGAGCGCATAGAGCTGAAACCGCAGGCGTTAAAAAACTACCTGCCGTAGAGGCGGGCCAACCGCCTTATCCTCCTCGCCAAGTCGCGACCCGGGAGCTCCTCCAGACGCCAGACCCAGTTGCCGCCCTTAGTTCCCGGTTTATTTATCCGCGCCTCAGGCCCCAGCCCCAGGAAGTCCTGAAGCGGCACCACAGCCACGTTGGCCACCGAGGAGTACGCCAAGCGTATGAAGGCCCAGTTTATGCCCTTGGCCGATCGCCTGCCCATATACTCCAACGCCTCCCTCCTGGCCCTCGGCGTCGCCTCGTGGAAGAACCACCCCACTATTGTGTTGTTGTCGTGCGTGCCCGTGTACACCACGGAATTCTTGACGTGGTTGTGCGGCTTGTGCTCGTTGGCGGGGTTGCCGTCCCAGGCGAACTGGAGGACGCGCATGCCGGGCAGCCCGAAGCGGTCCCTAAGCTCGATCACGTCCGGGGTTATATAGCCCAAGTCCTCCGCGATCAGTTTCAGCTCGCCGAGCTCGGATCCGGCCCTCTCGAGCAGCTCAGCCCCCGGCGCGGGGACCCAACGTCCGTTTACGGCGGTCGTCTCGCCGGCGGGCACCTCCCAATAGGCCACGTATCCTCGGAAGTGGTCCAGCCTGACGTAGTCGAAGGCGGATAGGGCGTGTTTCAGCCTGTCCAGCCACCACTTGAACCCCTCGGCCCTCATGGCGTCCCAATCGTAGACGGGATTGCCCCAGAGCTGCCCGGTGGGGGAGAAGTAGTCGGGCGGCACGCCTGCCACGTACTTCGGCCTGCCCTCCTCGTCGAGCTTGAACAGCTCCCTATGAGCCCAGACGTCGGCACTGTCGAGGCTGGGATATATGGGGAGATCCCCTATGAGGAACACGCCTTGCGAGTTGGCGTATCTCTTCAACTCGCGCCACTGCTCCCAGAAGAAGTACTGGAGCTTGTATTCGAGCTCGATCCTCCTCCTCAACTTCTCGCGCCATCTCCTCAGCGCTGCTGGATCCCTATCTCTCAGCTCCTTCGGCCACTCGATCCAAGACCTCCCGAAGTGTTCTCTGAGCGCGACGTAGAGCGCGTAGTCCTCGAGCCACTCGTTCCTCCCCACGAACTCGTCCAGATCCTCCGGCTTCTTGAGCTCGGCGAGCGCCTTCATCTTGTAGGCCCGCGCCGCCTCGTAGTCGGCTCGCCCCTTCGAGAACTCGGCGGTGGGCCTCTTCACGAGCCCCCGCTCGGCCAAGAGCTCGAGGCTTACGAAGGCCGGCTCTCCGGCGAAGGAGGAGGTGGAGCTATACGGCGAGTTGTCGTACTCGGCAAGCACGGGATGAAGCGGCAGCAACTGCCAATACGTCTGGCCGGCCTCCTTGAGGAAATCCACGAAGCGGTAGGCCGCAGGCCCCATATCTCCCACTCCGTGCGGCGATGGTAACGAGAAGATCGGCAACAGAACTCCAGCGCCTCTCAACACAGCTTTTAAGAACAAGCCCTTTTTAATCTGTGAGGACTGACTCCAGTGCTGATCCCGTGAGGAGCGCCTCTGCGCCGATTTCCGTCCTCGTCCCCACGTACAACGAGGCCGACAACATAGGACCCCTCGTGGAGGCCCTCGACAGGGCCTTCAGGGGGATGTCCTACGAGGTGGTGGTGATAGACGATAGCTCGCCCGACGGGACGGCCCAAGCCGCGTTGAACCTCGCCGAGAGATACCCGGTCAGAGTCGTCATGAGGCCCCGCCGCCTCGGCCTATCCAGCGCCGTGGTGGACGGCGCGAGGGTAGCCGCTGGCGACGTGGTGGTCGTCATGGACGCGGACCTCCAGCATCCGCCCGAGCTAGCGCCTGTGTTGGCCCAAGCCGTCCTCTCTGGGGCGGATCTCGCGGTGGGGACCAGATACAAGAGGGGCGGCGGCGTTGAGGGGTGGTCCATTTCAAGGCTGTTCATGTCCAAAACAGCGGCGATCTTGGCGAAGCTCCTCCTGCCGGAGGCTAGACCGCTCTCGGATCCTGAGTCGGGCTTCTTCGCCACGAGGAAGTCGTGCCTATCATCGATTAAGCCCACAGGGCTTTACAAGATCTTGCTGGACGTAGTGGTCCAATGCAAGCCTTCCAGAGTGGTCGAGGTGCCGTATATCTTCAGGCCCAGGAGAGCCGGGAGGTCGAAGCTCGGCTTCGGGCACATAGCCGACTATTTGGCACAGCTCTTGAGGCTATCCGGCTGGAGGCCGTTCAAGTTCGCGGCGGTGGGCGCCTCCGGCATAGGCGTTGCCGAGGCGATCCTCTACGCCTTGAGGGAGGTCGACTATCCCATAGCGGCCGCGCTGGCCATAGAGGTATCCTTGACCACGAACTTCGTCCTCAACAGGGCATGGACTTTTAGAGATAGGGCGATCCCTTGGCTCAAGGGGTGGCTCAAGTACCACGCCGCGAACTTCGCGGGGGCCGCCGCCAACTACTTGGTCTCAAACGCCTTGGTCCTCGCCGGCACGTCGCGTTATTTGGCCTACTTCCTCGGCGTCTTGGCGGGCTTCGCGGCCAACTACCTACTGTCGGAGCTCTACGTCTTCGGACGCGATAAGGCCTAACGGCTAGGAGCATTCCAGCTTCTCCGTGAGCTTGCAGAAGGGCCTTTTCGGCTTCTTGAAGGACTTAACCACCTCTACCATTATGCTATCCTTCTCGCGCCGCAAGGCGAGCACGTTGTCGACGTGGTTGGCCAAGCCGTACGTCCTCGCCATGGTCCCCACGAAGGCCACGCCGGCCTCCTTAAGCGCGCCCAACATCCTCATGTTGAGCTCGAAGGCCTTTCTGCCGTATACCTTGAACTCCACGTCGAAGCCGTCCGATATTAAGAGGTCGGGCTTGGCCTCGTTGATCAGCTTGTAGAACTCGTATATGTGGGTGCCGTAGGTAGGGGGCTTCAGCCTAATCGCCATCACGTCGAAATCGGCTCCGTACTCCTTAGCCCTCTCCCTAATCTGCCACGGCTCCTCGGAGAATGTCCTATAGATCACCTTGTAACCCCTCGTAGCGGCCGAGGAGGCTATCTTCACGGCCAACGTCGTCTTGCCGGAGCCCGCCGGCCCGACAATCAGCGTGTTCCCCATGAAGGCCCCTCCGACTAGATCGTCGAGAGTGCTCCCCGTGGATACCTCCACGGGCCCTCTAGGCGCGGGCCTCAACTCGTCGAAGAAGACGAGGCCGACTGAGCCGATAATGTCGAATTGCTTGCAGTAGCCTCCGGGAAGGCCCCTCGCCTTGTCCACGCACATCTTCCTCTCTGGAACGCCCTCCTCGGTGCGCTCTAGGTACAGCCTCACTACGTTATCGGCTATGTACTCAACAAAGAGGGGGGTGCCCCTCTCGACGGTCATCAACACGTCTATAGACATTGGCCTTAAGGCCCGGTAAAGCGCGTTGAGCATCAAGGATCTGCCCTCGGGCCCCTCGACTAGCGGCGTCACGGAATCCACGACCACGAGATCGGGCTTGTTCTCGGAGACGTAGTCCAGGAATCTCCCCCAGAACGACTCCGGCTGGGCCAATAAGGCCTCCCAGAAGTCGAGCCCCTCGAGCTTATAGCCCAACTTGGAGGCGTTTTGCACGAACAGATCCTTCCCCTCATACAGCGACACCCACAAAACCTTTCTGCCGGTCCGTAGCGCCTCATGGGCTATCCTCATCGCCAACGTGGTCTTCCCCGTGCCGGGCCCTCCGACAATCGCGGTGAGGCCCTTGAATTCCAGCGGCGCGGCGTTCATGGCCCTCGCCGCTTCTTCTCGTCGCTCAAAATCGCCTTAAGCGCCTCCGCAATTCGCCTCCTCTTCATGAGCCAATCGACGAACTGTCTTATAAGTATATAGGCGTTATGCTCTCCAAGCGCTTTGACCAACGGAGGATGCCGAGGCTCCCAGGAGGCGGGCTCCTCGAAGGTAAGGCCTGACGTTTCGGCTTGATCAACGGAGGCGCCAAGAGCGGCGTGGAGCCCCAAGAGGTCGACCCTATCCACCATTGGACGGCTGATCCATTAAGTATTTAGTTCGAAAAGTCAAATTAGAAGTATTCTTCAAAATATTATATCTCTATATGTTTTTTATTATTTAATAAAAAGATATTCATAATAATTGTTTAAACTCCGCAAGGATATATTGACTGCTCAAGGCTTAGCTATCGAGCGCAGAAACGCTTTAAGAACATTGAGGGCGGGCCCCAACGTGATAGTCGATCCGGAAGTCTTCGCAGCTAGGAAGAGGGCGTTTCTGGATAGGCTCGAGAGGGAGGCCTCGCAAGGCAGAGTCGACGAGGATATATACCCGTTGTTGAGAAGGCTCAACGAGCTCCCTTGGCTGTACACGACGAGCAGCTGCTCTGGCAGAATCCTCTTGGCCTCGGTGAGGACCCCCAGCTACAGCAAGGGCAAGGGCTTTGTGCCGATAGCTAAATGGCACAGAGCCGTCACTGCCGAGGAGGTGCATAGAGCTGTCGAGCCCCACGGCGATGTGTGGATGTTGGTGCGGGGCGGGATACTCCACGTGGCGGTGAGCTCCGCCAGGAGGGCCTACGAGTTGATCTCATTAGCGCACAAGACCGGCCACAAACACAGCGGCATAATAGCCGTGAATCGGGCCGGAATAATCGTTGAAATACTCGGCGAAGAGAGGCTGGACATACCGCTGAAGCTGGGCGGGAGGGAGGTCGCCGATTTGGAGGCAGCAACGGCCGCCGCCAACAACGTACTGTTGCTGGCCAAGGCGCGGCTGGCCTTCCTCGCCGGGATGATCGAGGCCAAGTATCTAGGAGGGCCTCCCGTCGACGAGGAGTCCATCAGGAGGGCGCTCAGAGCGCTGTCGCGCTGCCTTTGGACATGACAGGGCTCGGCGATAGCTGGCGGAAGGTCTACCCAGCATACGACAAGTTGGCCGAGGTCTACGAGCGGATGAACATGGCCATGACTTGGGGAAACGTGGATAGATGGCGGAGGCAGCTGGCCTCCCTAGTGCCGCCCAACGCAGCTCGCGTGCTCGACGCCGGTTGCGGCCCCGGCAATATGACGAAGCATCTTATCAACGGCAGATACGTGGTCGGGCTGGACTACTCGGCGGATATGCTGAAGGCCAACAAGCTGGACGTAGATAAGGTGCAAGGGGTCTTCGAGACCTTGCCGTTTAGAGACGACGCTTTCGACGTCGCCGTGCTCGCGTATGCGCTCCACGCGGCCAGGGATCTGGGCAGAGCCCTCGATGAATTGACCAGAGTTGCGCGGAGCGTCGCCGCGGTGAGCGTGGGGAAGCCTGACGGGCGGTTGGCCAGGCTTTTGGTGTGGCTGTATGTATCGCGCTTTGTCCCCCTGCTCGCGCGGCTCCTTGCGCCGCGCCACGTGGAGGAGTACAGAGCCCTGAAGGAGATCCTCAAGGCCGCGCTGCCCAACGAGGGTCTGAGGCGCTATTTGGGCAAGTGGCTCGACCTCGAATACTTCGGCACGAGGGGGCTCGGCGCAATTTACATGTTTTACGGCGTTAGGCGCGCCACACCGCGATATAAAACGGCATAGTCCTCAGATACACCTTTTCCCGTTTATACCCAGCTGCCTCGAGCAAGTTTTCTACATCGGAGGATCTGAAGATGTGTTTAGCGCCCATCGCGGCAACTATGGCGACGAGGCCCGGCGTGGACTCTATAACTTGTTGCCCCACTAGTAGCTTGCCTTCCGGCTTTAGCAGCCGGCGCATGCACTGGAGATCCCTCATGGGGTCCAACATCCAATACAGCGAGTGGAACACTAACGCCGCATCAAAGCTGCGCGCCAGCTGGGGGCCCAGCAGGTCCGCCGCCTCGCAAGTGCTGGCGGTCTGGAATATGCATATGCCTTTGCCGGGACATGCGCCTACGCTCACGCCCTTTCCCAACACCTCCTTCGCGAGCTCCACGGAATCCGGCCTATAGTCGTAGCCGACTATTAACTCGGGCGGCGTCATCGACACGGCGAGGAGCGAGGCTATGTCGTGGCCTTCCTTTATCACAGGCGCGTACAGCCTCTTGTAAGCAGTCGCTCCCACGAGCCTATAAAAGGTAAGCCTCATTACGTCGTACCACCCCTGGGAGAGCATGGTGGAGTAGAGGATCCCTATTGTGTTCTCGTCGACTTGGTTGGACGCTACCTTGACGGCGCCCAGCCTATCGAACGACCCGTGAAGTTCGACGAACTCTGCGGCGTATGAGTTCACCGGCGGTCTGGGCTCCTTGATTTTTTTGATGATGCGGCCATCCTTGTCGATGTATCCGTTCTCGAGCAACGATAAATACAGCGCTCTGACAAATATGTTGCTGCTCTTGTGGAGGCCCTCCCGATACAGCTCGTACCACCACTTCAACGCGTACCAAACGCTCCACCTCAACGCGTTTCTGACCTCTTCTAGCCCGCCCGCGGCCTTTATGAAATCGCCGTAGTACCTCGTCGCGTTTAGGTCCTCTATGAACTTCCCGAAAAAGCTCATGTACAGACAACTATGCCGGCTTCCTTAAGCCTGCGCAACAACGCCCTTATCGATGGGCTGGCTCTGCCGCTTTGTATGGACTCGAGTATTACCTGTTGCTGTTGTTGCGGCAGGAGCGAGAACCGATCCCAATCCCTTATCTCGCAATCTACCAGCGCCTCTTCCTCTGCTACTGGCTTCTTCAAAACCACGGAGAACGCGTGGCCGTTGGGGCAAGTCAAGCTTAGGAGGACGGCCTCGCCGGCCTCATACGCTCTGAGGGCTTCCGGGCTCAGGCGAGGCTCGACCTCCGCGCCGCAGACTGGACATTTAAACTTTTGGACTATAGCCACATGTAAAATCTCATTCTGCTTTATATTAATTACGTTAGCAATCTCGCCGA
Organism: Thermoproteus sp. UBA157; assembly: GCA_002497345.1. Lineage (GTDB taxonomy): Archaea > Thermoproteota > Thermoprotei > Thermoproteales > Thermoproteaceae > Thermoproteus. The sequence continues at coordinate 48,568 of DANS01000018.1, read as the reverse complement.
GTGTTGCGGCGGGGCGCCAGCGATTTGCGGGGCTTGAACCATTCATTTCAACTGTCCTTTATATATTTCTCTAGGAAAAATCCATTAAAAGCGAACGGGAAAATAGGACATGCCGCGCTTGTACGTGTTTCCTGGATACGATGATATAGACGATGAGCCCGAGATTAGACAGAAGATATATAAAGCGCTGAAGGACGCCGAGGCCGCTATTAGGCGGCTTATGACAGGAGAGGAGGCGTTGGACACATTAGGCAGAGCGCTCAAGGCCCTCAACGCGATCTCCGTCAAGGTCAAATCGCCTAGGGGAAAGCCCTCCGACTTGGAGCGCTTGGAACAGATAGATGGAGAAATCTTCGATAAAATAAATAGTATTTTCTCATTAATACAATCTAAAAATTATGATGATCTAATGCAAATAATACTCGATTTGGAGAAATTAGTGGACAAACGCAACGGATTGTTCAAATGATAGCATATGTCGATCACCCAGACGGAGGGCCCGTAGCCGATAAGAAGGCTCTGAGGAAAATCCTAGAGAGGCCCGGCCTTTTCCTCTCCTCGCTTATATTCAGAGAAGTTCCCGAGCTACTCGACGAGGCGGCGGCCGTCTGGGCCAGTGTGGGCAACGCGAGACTCGCCGAAGCTATATATGCCTATATACTTCAATTTAAACGCGGCATCTTAGACGAGGGGAGACTTCTGTTATACATAGCCGAGATGTTCAGAGAGATGGACTACGTGGACTTGCTCGCCTTGCAGAGGGTCTTGATGTTGGGCACGGGCCGCACGACGTGCGATTTAGGCGCCGCCGTATTCGTCGAGAACCCCCGCACGTCGCTCTACGGCTCCGTGCGCGGCATGCCTCCGAGGGGGGCCTTGGCATCCTCGCCTAAGGCCAACGCTTACTTAGTCGTGAACCTCGGCGAGAGAAAGGTCTTGGACTTGGACACCATGTGCATAGTGCCATATTCGCCTTCCGGCAGACCCGAAGAGCTCCACCCGCTCCAGAGGCTCCACGAGGCCGGCTTCGCCATAGCCACTAGGGGGGAGCCCAGGTGCACGATTGAGGAATATGCGGTGGAGGGCGGAGCCGTGGTGCCGCGTTATTTGGCGAGGCTCCTAGGGCTCCCGCCTTGCGACGGCGTGTAGGCAGAGGGCTATCCGCCTCCTCTGGCCTTGGGGAGCTCCCAGCCGAAGTGCAACGAGAGCAGCCTCAACGTAGTCACCGCGACGGCGGTTCCCAACAGAGCGACTTCTCTGCCCAATGCGTGGTAGAGAGCGATATAAAGAGCTCCTCCCAGGGCCGCCGCCGTTGCGTAGATCTCACGCCGAAGCACTAAGGGGATCTCCGCGGCTAGCACGTCCCTCACAACTCCGCCGCCTGCCGCAGTCAGTGCGGCCATGGCCATTACGGCTAATGGGTTGAGCCCGCTTCTAAGCGCCACGTCGGCCCCTATGGCCGCGAAAGCCCCGAGCCCGATGGCGTCAGGATACAACACCACGTCCCTATATTTGTCCACCTTGTCGTAGAAGGCGAATGTGATCACGGCGGCCAATACGGCGGTTAGCTGATACGGGACCGAAGTTATGTTCACGGGCGGCAACCTGCCCAACAACATATCCCTAATTATGCCCCCCGCAAGCGCCGTCGAGAAGCCGAGAACCACGAAGCCCAGGAGGTCCATGCCCTTCTTGCCGGCCTTGAGCGCACCTGATACCGCGAATGCGGCTATGCCTATGTAGTTCAGAAGCTCGATTATAGCATCAGCTATCATAGGCCTTGATCTTCTCGATTAACGGCTCCACGTCGGGAATCGGCGGCTTAACTAGCTTGAGGAATAATCTAACGAATTTATTATCATAAATCACAACATATTTAGTAAGTCCTTTCTCGTCCGTCGTGTCCAAGGCGCCGATCCCCAACGCTTTTAAGCAAGGCACGAGGTCCTCCGGCGGGTTCCTGAAGATCACCACCAAGTTGTCTTGGAGTCGCGGATCTGGGTCGAAGAACTCCCCCGTATTCTCAAAGACGTTGCGTATATACTCGGCGATGTCTGCATGAGGGCACCCCTCGCGTAGCGTCCTATCGGTCATCTCAGCTCTAGGGTGTAAAGTTGTTTATATTCGCCTCCGGCGGTGTCCATTAACGTCACGCTTTTCACCTCAAACGCTGAGCCCGACAACGTGGAGGCCTCCCTCAGTGCTGGCTCCAGCTCATCAAGCGTAGGCCTCTTGAGCCTCACCGAGTAGACTGTTAGGTGCGGCTTGAATTGCCCATACCTCTCCTCCATGTAGCCCCCCAAGAGGGCTTCGAGCGCTTTCCTCAACTCGAAGAACTCGGAGTACGGCTCAACGCTCAACGCTACGTATCTGGGCTTGTTTCGGCTCGGCAACAACACGACGCCTCCGAGCCGGGCCGTGAACGGTTTAAAATTAAGCGAGACGACCTTCGGCTCCTTTATTCTCACTATAGTTATATGAGGCTTAACCGGTAGAACGCCATCGAAGGGTCTCAGCGAGGCTATTGGGGGCAAAACCCCGTATATATAGGGCATATCTTCTACACGTAGTAATATTCGCCCTTCTCCTTCTGCTCCCTATCCAACACCGAGCCAGGCTTGTTGACTCTGGGCCTCCCCGTCTGGGGCTCTCTTCTGAAGGTCACGTCTATCCACTTGAGGAACGCGTTCATCCCAGTCCTCATATCGAGGGGGCCCTCGGCGAAGCCCTCGACGCCGGGCTCCCCGAGAAAGGGCATAACGGAATTCGACATGTAGTCCAACATGGCGATATCGTGTTCCACCACCAGCGCGGCCGACTCGCTCTCCTCTATTATCCTCCTTATAGTCCTGGCGACCGATATCCTCTGCTCGACGTCTAGATAAGCCATAGGCTCGTCGAGCACGTAAAGATCCGCTTTCCTCAATAACGCTGCCGCCACGACGGCTCTCTGGAGCTCTCCGCCCGAAAGCTCGCCCATTTTCTTGTCGAGCATGCCCTCCAGGCCGAGCCCCGAGTATACGTCTGGCCATATCGGCGAATTGGCGTAGTCTTGGACCTCCTTGGCTAGCCAAAGCCTCACGGGCACCTCGGAGTTCTTCACGGCTATGTTCCTTATATATTGCGGCTTATAGCTCACCGATGGCGTTATGTAGACCTCGCCCTCGGCCGGCTTTATCTCGCCCACGAGAGCTCTGACAAAGGTCGTCTTGCCGATGCCGTTGGGCCCTATAATGCCGACGACCTCGCCCTTGCTGATATATCCCTCCCTGACTCTCAACTTGAAGGGGCCGAGCGATATCAGCAGATCGGTCCACTGGGCTAGAGCCCTCTGGCGCGACGCTCGTCGCTCCGGCGGCCTCAGCTCGAACTTTATCGGCTCATCCCTTATGCGCATGTTCTCGTGGGCCAAAAACCCCCTCAGATATTCGTTCACGGCCTCCCTAGCGCCCATGGGCCGCGAGACTATGCCGTAAGCGCCTGGCTTGCCGTAGAGCACCACTGCCACGTCCGCCAAGAAATCCAGCACAGTTAAGTCGTGTTCGACCACCACGGCGTATTTGCCCTCGACCCTCTCCCTGATCAGCTCGGCAACTTTCAATCTCTCCACTATGTCGAGGTGCGTGGCCGGCTCGTCGAAGATGTAGACGTCGGCGTCCTTAGCCAAGGCGGCAGCCACGGCGAGTCTCTGGAGCTCTCCGCCCGAGAGCTGGGAGATGTCCCTATCGGCGAGCTTCGACAATCCGAGCTTCTCCATCAGGTCTTGCGGTATCTTGGACTTCTCGGCCACCTCCTTCACCGTGCCCTTCAAATACATGGGTATCAGCTCTATGTACTGTATCTTGTGGACGGCCCTCGCCTTCTTTGCATACAAGTTCGCGAAATAGCCTTGAAGCTCGGTGCCTCTGAACGCCCTTATCACGTCGGCCGGCTCCGCCCCCTCCTCTCTGCACAAATTGGGCACGAGCTCGCCCGCTAGTATTCTGGCTATAGTCGTCTTGCCCAGCGCGTTCCTGCCGATCACGCCTACAACGCCGCCTTTCTTCAGAAGGGGCAGCCTGTACAGCTTAAAGCCGCCGGGGAAGTAGCGGTGCACGCAGTCCGTCTCGAGCTCATCGGGGAGGTTCGTTATCGTTATGGCCGAGAATGGACATTTGTGTACGCAGATACCGCAACCTATACACAATTTTTCAGATATTACAGCCTTCCCCGTCTTCTCGTCTAGCCATATTACCTTTCCGCTCTTGTTGATTGGGCAGTATTTTATGCACTCTTGTCCGCACTTCTTGGGATCGCAAGAATCGCGATCGACGACGGCGATTCTCACGGCACGGAAAAACCGTGAAGTTAAAAAACGCTAATCCTCGACCTCCTCGCCTTCTTGGAGGTTCTCCAGCAACTGCTTCCTGAGCTCCTCCAGCTCTTCCTGGTCTATTTCAGTGGCGGTCTCTGTAGCCGTCATAACCCCCCGCTTTTTATCCTCCGATACTGTCGTCTTCACGCTATATTCCCTCTTATCGCGCTCAGTCAACCTCACCTCATAACCGCATTTAGGACAACGGAGAACGACGTGTCCATCCTTCTTCACAGGGACCATCAAGGTGCCGTCCTTTGGACAGAACCTCATCCTCTTCTACTTCATTAACCACTATATAAGCATGGATCTCTCGTCAGGTGGAACAAATTTATAAGCTATATATATCTATTTATCTTGTGAGGCACCTGCTCTTGGGCAACGAGGCCATAGCATATGGCGCCTTGTCCGCCGGCGTTGCAGTCGCCGCGGGTTATCCCGGTACGCCGTCATCCGAGATAATAGAGACCTTAGAGGAATACAAGGATCGCTTCGTCGAGTGGGCGACCAACGAGAAAACCGCTGTCGAGATGGCCTACGGCGCCGCGTTGGCCGGCGCCAGGGCGCTAGCCGCTATGAAGCACGTGGGGCTTAACGTGGCGGCCGATCCTCTGCACAGTGCTGCATACACCGGCGTAGTCGGCGGCTTCTTGATAGTCACGGCCGATGACCCGAACATGTGGTCCTCGCAGAACGAGCAGGACAGCCGATGGTACGGCCTACAGTCGTATATACCGGTGCTCGAGCCCTCCGAGCCGCAGGAGGCCTTCAAGATGGCCAAGGAGGGGCTTCTTCTCAGCGAGTCCTTGGAGCATCCCGTTATGTTGAGGAGCGTCACCAGGTTGAGCCACGTCAGAGCTCCGGTCGACGTGGAGCCCCCCGCGCCGCCTAAGTTCGGTAAATTCTCCCGCAATATGGAAAAATACGTACTGGTGCCCCAGAACGCCCGAGCGAGGCGAGCTGATCTCCTGAAGAAGTGGGAGCGCATAGCAGATATAGCGGCTCGCTTCATCTCAGTTGAGGGGGATGGGCCAGTGACCGTGGTAACCTCGGGCGTAGGCTACCTTTACGCAGTAGAGGCCGTTGAGAGGCTTCGCGTCAAGGCCACCATAATTAAGGCGAGCATGTCGGTCCCGTTGCCCCGGAAGATACTGGATTTAATACGCGGCGACGCGGTCGTGGTCGAGGAGGGGGATCCCGTCGTCGAGACTCAACTGCGCATCCTCGGCGTGAGGACGCGCGGGAAGCTCGACGGCTTCTTCCCCAGAATGGGGGAGCTCTCCTTGAGATCCGTCATAGAGGGCGTCTCCAAGGCCTTGAACCTCGGCGTCAAGTTGCCCGAGCCTCCGAGACCGCCTCTTCAGCCCCCGCCGAGACCGCCCTATTTCTGTCCTGGATGCCCCCACATGGGGACTTTCTACGCTCTTAAGTTGGCCGCGGCCGGACACAATGTTGTGTGGTCGGGAGATATCGGGTGTTATACGCTTGGCATAAACACGGGCCAGCAAGATTTGGCCACACACATGGGCTCCAGCGTTGGCCTCGGCATGGGCATCGCGGTGGCGGACAAAGAGAAGTTGGTGATAGCGACCATAGGCGATTCGACGTTTTACCACGCCGCGTTGCCTCAGCTGGTCGATCTCAAGACGAAGAGAATACCGATGGTCGTCGTGATCATGGACAACGAATATACCGCAATGACAGGGGGCCAGCCGAGCCCCAGCAAATTGATACCGGCCGAGAAGTTGGCCGAGGCCGTCGGCTTAAAACACTACGCGATGGATCCGGCCGATCTTAAAAAGAGCATCGAGGTGGCGAAAAAAGCGATCGCGGACGCCAAGTCGGGAGAGCCCGTCGTGGTGGTTTCCAGAAGGCCTTGTATCCTGGAGGCTTACAGAACCGCAAGGAGGTCCGGCGTTAGGCCTCCGAAATACTACGTAGTAGCTGACAAGTGCAAGGCATGCGGCATATGCTATAACGTGCTCAGATGCTACGCCATAACCAGACTGCCCGACGGCAAGGCTTGGATAGATCCGAGCCTCTGCAATGGATGCTCCATGTGCGCCCAAGTCTGCCCCTATGACGCGATAAAAACCGAGGATCCCGAAAGAGCTCGCAAGTGGCTTGAGCTATGGTCACGAGCATAGTGGTGGTAGGAGTAGGGGGCCAAGGCGTTATGACGCTGGCTAGGTGGATCGGAAGAGCCGCCTTGGCTGCAGGATACGACGTGAAGATTGCCGAGGTGCACGGCCTAAGTCAGCGAGGCGGATCGGTGGAGGTCCACGTGAGGTTCGGCGAAAGGGTATATGGACCTGTCGTGTCCGAGGCAGATGCCGACTATGTGGCCGCTCTTGAGGCCCTTGAGGCGCTACGCGCCTTTAAATACATAAAGGAAGGGGGTGTGCTAGTTGTAAATAAACGGATTATACAAATACCGGGAAGATATGTTGACCCGGAACAAGTATATGCCGCTCTTTCGTCGTATGCGAGAACCAGATTCATTCCGGCCTTCGATATAGCGGTAAAACTCGGCGATCCGATTTACGAGAACTCGGTCATCTTCGGTTTCATGGCAAGGATGCTGGGTCTTGACGGGTACGTTGATTGGCTCGATGCGAGGAACTTGAAAGCCTTCGAGGAGGGCCGCAAGCTCGCCTCTAGCTGAGCTCCTCTATTTCTTCGTATAGTCTTTTTCCGCCCACGATCAGCCATCCTTCTTCGTCCTCCTCATATGGTCCCGATGCCCTTTCGGCGATCAGCCCGGCCACGCGTGCGCCGTCTAGCCCAACTCCGAAGAATCTGAAGATGTTGTTGAGATCTCTTGCCAAGAACTCCAACGCCAAGGGGTGTTCCCGCTTCACGGCGGAGCCCCAATCGATCACCCTAATGTCTCCCCGATAATACAATATGTTGAACTCGCTTAAATCGGCGTGGACCAGCTTGGCTATTATGTATGATCTTTCGACGTTTCTTAAAATCTCCCAGAAGATCTCATCGGGATCCTCAAGTCCTTCGAGGCCCACCTCGCTCAGAGTGGGGGCGGGAGCGATTCCCTCGCCTATGAACTCCATGGCGATTATGTTGTCCTCCAACGCTATAGGCCTAGGCGTTTTGACCCCGGCCTTATAGGCCGCCGATAGGTTCCCGTACTCCTTCCTGCACCATGCCTCCACTATATCTATTATATCTTTTTTAATTTTCTTATTTTTAAATCTAGGATCACCTATAATATATTTATATCTTGATTTTATAAATGTAGATGTAGTTGTGTAATATATTTTAAGTGCTATGTACGAGCCGTTTTTATCCTTGGCCAAGATCACGCGCGCCTCCTTGCCTTGAGCTATAGGGCCGAGCACCTCGTCGATAACCCCCTTGTTCATGAGGGATAACAGTGAGCGCCATGTGTAGGCGTTGAACACCTCGTCTATCGTCTCGAAATATTCGTGATCCTTTTCCGTTCTGTACCTCTTCGTAGCATCTATGTCATCTATTGAGGCCATGCCCGTTATGATCAGTTATTTTAGATCTAATGACACAGGTGGTTTTTATTTTCAGCACAACCCATATGACATGAGCGACTACCTGCGCGGAGTCATACAAGTACCCGTCGAGCGCAAGATGTTGTCCAATGCGAGGAGGTGGGCCGAACTCGTTACTGGTAAATACAAGGCCGAAGTGAGGGTCGACTCGATTTCTTCGTACATAGTTATAAAGCCCAACGAGGGCGTCACGGTAGACGAAATCCTCAAGTTGCGCGACATGGCTAACGCGATAGCCCTGGGCTTCTCCCCCGAGGATGCCTTGAAGCTCGAGAGCGAGGACTACAGACTCGAACACATCGATTTGAAGGAATATGTCGAGAGGAGACATTTGTCCAGGATTAAGGGGAGGATTATAGGCGAAGAGGGAAGGGCTAAATCCACAATAGAGTCCTTAACTGGCGTCAAGATAGTAATAGGCGATAGATACGTCGGCATTTTGGGGCCTGCCGAGGCGGTCTCTGTCGCTAAAGAGGCCATACTTATGCTGATATCAGGTAAGAAACACGGAACAGTCTACAAATACATACAAAGGGCGATGAGCGATCTACCTTAGCTCTGCTTGTTGGGCCGGAAGCTCCTTGAGCTCCGCAACCTCCTCCTGTTTGGGATACGATATGGTCTTTATTTTAGCCACTTCGACCTTCCTCATCGGGTATATCTTCTTGGCGGCCACGAACAGCTCAGCCGTGAGCGTGCCCTCCAGCACCTCCTTGAGCAACGAACCAATATCGAGGTTGGGCGTCTTCTGAGATATCACGTTGGCGAACGCTTTTCTTATCGCGGACTTCCTGCTCGTCGATACGCGATAGGCCGTGATCCCCAGTATAGTTAGGCGCAACTTCCAACCATCGCGCGTGATGACGTCTACATGAGCCACCACCTTGCTCGTCCCTCGCCTTATAAGCGACCTTATATAATCGCGCGATAACTCCAGGCCTTTGAAGCGTGTATATGCGTTCATCCCGTCGACGCGGTTTATCTGAAGCCTTATTTTGATCGGCAGATGAGATATATCTTTTGTTATATCGAAAAACGATATTTCGAGGGTTCTGCCCAAAAGCTTTTGGGGTTCCGAGGCCGGGACCTCGGCTACGATAGTTCCGCCTAGATATGAGGGAGAGTAAACCGAGTACCACCTCTTTGAAGCCCACACATCCCTCTTCGAGAGGGTCACCTTCTCCTGTTGCGCCACCGCTTGTTGTCTCTCTGCCACGTGCCTGCGTACCTAGGGGTATATATACGTTAGCGATCCGCTTGGCGCCATAAAGGCTCTATTGTCTTGAGGGATCGCAGAATATCGTCGAGAGTGTTCTTAACGGTGAGCACGCGCTTGCCTCTCAAGATCGCTGTATATTTGCCGTCGCGGCAGATATGGCTTATCCTCAAATCGTTAGGTAGATCCACATCGTCGGGTTTAAGGACGATCGAAATCTCGCAGGGGAGGTCGGTGTTTAGCACCACTAAGATCTCGCCAATGCCTCCACCTCCGGCCATAGATCTCTCGGCACAAGGGCCAGAATGCTGGACTCATACGCTACGGTCTGAACGCCCTTTATCCCTTGAGCAACATTCTTCAACCTATGGCCTTCCTTAAAAGGCGCCACAAGGGAAACCACAAAGCCCTTTCCAACATCGGCTCTAAGAATTAAGATATCCCTAAGCTTCATGAAAAATGGCAAATAATTCATTATTTTATACATATAGAATACATTATTTATATTTATGATATGTGTATTATAATTTCTCGTTATTTCGTCCAAAGTTCTCGCCAAGGACTCTACATAGAGCGAGACGCCCGTTGCGTCTGGGGTGTAGCCGGCGAGCATGGCCTCGATTTGTACAATCCTCGTAGCTATGTCCACGCCAATAGGCACCCTCCTAATAGCCTTATCTACCAGGGCCGGATAGAAGCCGTAGTCGTAGACCATGCCGAGCGCTTCATCCAACACGTCCAATAGCCTCTTCGCATCTACGCGCTCAAGCGGTTTGTCCTCATTGAGTCCTCGGCCCAAAACTCCGGGCAATAACGGCAAAGTGGTCAGAGATAAGGCCTTGCCCAGTGGTTTATCGGGAAAAGGCAACGAGATGCCCAACTCGGTTTCCACCTCGCTCAATATATCGGCGGGTTCGTTACATTTGTAGCAATTATCTACAATCCAACTATATATACCAATATATAATTTTAATATATCATCTTTAGACATATTGGTTATAGTTTTAGTAAGTTTATATATCACATAACTTATAGGCATGGGGGTCTCGAGCCTAATTAAGGATCCGCCTATGCCTATTTCGTTCTCGCTTATATAAAGGCCGTCGCATTTGAAACCTAGACATATGCCAGCTTCCGGCGGCCAATCGGTTAGTTTAAGCTGCGCTGTATCGGCGAACTTCTCTATTAAAAAATAGCCTCCTACGAGTGCATCAACAGTTCTTTTTGCATATAAACTAATAATATCTTGATCTAAGAGCTCCAATATTTTATTTATATTATCGAGGAAAAACTGCTCTAGCTCCACATTACGTAGCTAAGTGCGATAGTTTTTCGGGCGAGTACTCGAAATCGGCAGACAACTTCCCCACCCTCTTGTAGTACTTAACCAGCCTATGTATCTTGGCCTCGACCAATTGAAGGCCTCTACGCGAATCCATATCCTTTGGGTGCTCCTCCAAGTGACGGCGTATTCTTAGCGCTTTCCTGATCAGATTCAAAAGATCCTCCGGGATCTCCATCTTGATGCCGTGTTCTTCGAGTATCTTCGTCACCTTCTTGCCCGTGATGACCTTTACGAGGGGGATGCCGTATTGATCCCTCAATATTACGCCTATTTGCGATGGCGGGAATCCCCTTCTGTAGAGCTCCAGCACTAACTGTTCGACCTCCTCTGGAGTGTATTGTATCCAGCTAGGCGCTGTTGGGTGCGGCGGCCTGGTCGACGACGATCGACCTCTCTTGTGTCTGCTGCGATGAGGCACGGCCCTTGGATGGCCTTGATATAAAAAATTTCGCCTTTAGCGACCTCATGGTCCACGCATATCCCTGGGACCTCCCTCTGGTAAATTTATATGGGGATACTGACCTGACCCCTATGTACTACGATGTCCCGTTCGTGCCGACGCCTGAGGTCGTAGTGAGGCGCATGCTCCAGCTGGCCAGGGTGAGGCCCGGCGAGGTCCTATATGATCTAGGAAGCGGTGACGGCCGCATTGTGATCATGGCTGCGAAGGAATTCGGCGCATATGCATACGGCATAGAAATACGCAAGGATCTGTACGAGCAGAGCATGGCCAAGATAAGAGATCTAGGTCTTGATGGCAGAGCTCGCATAATCAACACCAACTTCTTCGATGCCGACATATCCGATGCCGACGTCGTCACTATGTATCTCCTCACTTCGGTTAACGAGCGCTTGAGGCCGAAGCTCGAAAAGGAGCTTAGGCCGGGCACTAGGGTGGTGAGCCACGATTTCGAGGTTTCGGGCTGGAGGCCTGTGATAGTAGAGGAGGTCTACGAGGAGTGGCGTTCCCATAAGATCTACTTATACAAGATACCTGGCAAGGAGATCCCAATAGCCTCGGGCAAGGGCGCCTCTGTGGAGGATCCGTTTATGAGGCAAGTCTTATCGCTGGTAGACGGCAATAACTCAATAGAGGATATATCGATTAAGCTGAACGTAACCCCGAGGGAAGTAAGGAATGCGCTAAAGAAGTTGATGGAAGCTGGCCTTGTTGAGGAAATAAAGGTGATTAGATGAAAGAAATAAAAGAAATAGTAGAAATATATAGAAAAATCGGCGGGTTCCAAGCACTTCATATCGCCGAGGCCGCAGACGTCTTGAAGGAAGCTGTCGAGAACGCGGATTTGCGCTTCTTTTCGTTCACGGCCAACTTGGTCGCCACCGGGCTTCGCGAGATAATCGCCGAGGCGTTGCGCAGAAAGCTCTTCAACGTCGTCGTGACAACGGCGGGCGCCTTGGATCACGATATAGCTAAGGCGGAGGGGGCTAAATACTCGCCGGCATCTTTCGACCTAGACGACGCAGATTTAGCCGAGAGGGGCTACCACAGATTGGGCAATTTGGTGTTAAAGAGAGAGGAGTACGGGCCTTATGTTGAGCGCTTTGTGTTCAAGGCGCTGGACTTGTTGGATAAGGACAGAGTCGCCACATTCGAGCTGGCCGAGCACTTCGGCAAACTTATGCCCGAATCGTCAATACTCGGAGCTGCCGCGAGGTCAGGGGTTAGGGTTTTCGTACCGGGTATAGTAGATGGGGCAGTTGGCACGGCTATACTCACCTACAACGACGTGCAGAGAACCAAGAGGGGCGGTAGACGGATAACCATCGATGTGCTCAAAGACGAGGAGGAGTTGAGAGATATTGTTAGCTCAGCGCGTAGCCTGGCCGCGCTCATAGTGGGAGGAGGGATCTCTAAACACCACGTAATATGGTGGGCCCAGTTCAAGGGCGGGTTGGACTACGTGGTCTACGTGACTACCGCTACCGAATACGATGGCTCCCTCAGCGGCGCGAGGCCTCGGGAAGCGATCAGTTGGGGCAAGGTCAAGCGCAACGCCAAGTCTGTGCACATAATGGCCGATGCTACGTTAGTGCTTCCAGTGCTTCTGGGTTATTTATAATTCGACCGCTTTTTTCCTCCTCATGCTACAACTCGTGGCGGCACCAGCAGCGTTTCTCTTGGGGGTAGCGATCGGGCCTCTGTGGCTTACGTATCTGAGAAGAAGAGGGATAATATCCGTCGACGTATATAAAGGAAGACGCGATGTGCCAAAGGCGGGGGGGTTGATAGCCATGATTGCCGGGCTCTTCGGCATGTCGCTTCTATCGCTGACAGACGGCGAACTATGGTATGTGGTCGCCGCCGTATTAATCGTAGGATTGATCGGGCTGTTGGACGACATAACTGACGTAAACGAAATAGTGAGAGTCGCGGTTTCCTTGTTTGTCGCCGTGGGGCTTTACTTCGCAATCAGGTTGCGCATGACGTTGCCCTTTATGGGCACCTTCTACAGCCCCTCATGGCTCGCCGTGTTGGCGATTCCGGTAATGACCAACGCATATAACATGTTGGACCCTGTAAACGGCTTCTTGCCTCTTTCTAACGCGATAATCGCGACCTCTTTGACAATAAACGCTCTTCTCAGAGGAAATATCGAGGCCGCTTACGCCTTCTCGGTCCATATAGCGGCTTCCATGGCTCTTTTCATATACAACCGCTATCCGGCTAAGGCTTTTAACGGAAACGTCGGCAGCTACTTCCTAGGCGCTGAGATAGCCACTCTGGCTGCCGTATACGACATGGTGGCCCCGCTCGTCTTCGCCTCGATGCCGTATATCGTCAACGGGATACTCATCGTCTTTTCCGCAGGCGGAATAAGGGGGCGGAACAAAATAGCAAGGCCGACCGTGCTAGTCGACGGGAAAGTTCGGCAGAACTGCGATTCCAACGTGCTTAGCTTAACACGTCTTCTTGTCGGCGATAGACCGATGGGCGAGTATGAGATATTCAAAGCGCTTATCTACCTCACCGCAATTACATCGGCATTGGCCGTTATAATATGAAGGGCGCATTTGCGTTGGTTCTATTCTCCTTCGCCCTCTTACTGCTCTACCTCTACTTGGGAGGACTCTTCTTGGGATACCTCAGAGTGAGGCCGTTGCCCTACATAACAGTGGGCGATGTTATGGCAGCAGTATTAATACTTCTTTACGGCTATGCAGTATACCTCATCGGAAAAGCGATCGCGAAAAGCCACTGTAAGCATGAAGGACGTTGAGATATTAACCTCTATTCTGGTAGGTCGGGGCGAGCCGCTCTACGAGAAGATAAAACGCATCGAGAGCCTAGTTAAAGAGTTAGAGTTATTAGTTGATCGACTGCTTGAGGATTTGTGAAGAAAGTAGTATGGGCCGTGCTCGGCGTTGGCGGAGTGGGCAAAACTACGTATATATATAGGCTCCTGGGTTTATCTTTAAGACCGCGCGTAACTTTAAGGCCTGGCATATATAGATATTACTATGGCGATTACGAGATGGACGTAATAGATGTGCCGGGACAACTTGCCAGGGAGGTCGCCCTCAACTTCAGCCACATGTGGTCCTTCTACGTGGACTTAATGGTTTATATGTACGACGTGACCGACCCCGCCTCGTTGAGGGCCATAGCTGATATACACAGCGCACTTCTGGACACAGGCCTTAAGCCGTTCAAAAAGGCCATATTGGTGGGGAACAAGAGGGATTTAGCTGAGGAGATGGGCACGCTCATAGAGGGGGACGAAATGGCGTACGCAGTCGGAGCCGCCAAGGTATACTACATATCGGCCATAAAGGATCCGCCAAACGAGTTGATAAGGCCTATCCTTGAGAACTTATAACGCAGAGATCCTCGTCGTTGTGGATCACCTTACCGCCCATTTCGCGCAACACATCGCCGCAAGTCGGCGTCTTGCCGAGGCCTAATGCCTCGTTTAGGAGCGATGCGAGCTCGCCTAGAATTCCGTTTAAATAAATATATATTACTTCATCCGATATCTTCTTTATATTACTAAACTCGATATTTCTATGACATATTATAGTTGTATTGAATTTTCCATACTTAGATGCAATGAACTTGAAATCTGTCGAAGGCTCAATCGCTATGAAGGTGGCAGGAGCTAAATAGGACGAGGCAGGAGACGTTATTATGGGCAATAAGGAGAGCCTCTCGCTTTCTAGGTCCAAGACGTCTTGTAGCTCGTCGCTGATGACCAAATCTCTGCCAGCTTGAGCAGATAGTTCTGACGAGAAGCCACAGGGTAGAAATCCAGCTATCAGGGTTAGTCCTCCCCACGGGAGGAGCTCTGTGGCCACCCTTATTCTTACCCCCTGGAAAATGTACGTAAACGAGTGAAGGAGCGAGGGCTTCAAGTCGGTTGGTTTGCCCAACAGATATGGAACTATCAAGTCGTCTATCACCTTTGCGACTATCGGATCCCCCCGCTCTGGGGGAAGCTTGCCCGTCCTGACGTAAGTATTCCCCCGCTTCACGAAATATCCGAGCCCCGCCAGAATCGAGTAGAGCCTTTCAAGTCTCTGATCGGGCCTTATAGCTGCGTTCATCAGAGCTAATCGGGCGAAGTTGCTGCTCAATATACCAGCCTCAACCAAACTCACAGTCATCTTGATATCTTTATATATATTGCTTATGTTTAGTCGGAACAAGCCATTCCGCTCAAGACCAATTCGACGGCTTCCGCGAACCCGAGACCGCTGGGACCCTCGACAGTAATACGCGCAGCCATTTTGGCCTCCTCATCGGCATTGCCGACAGCTATGCCCCATCCGAGCCTTAACATGGGCGCGTCTACTTCGCTGTCGCCCACCACGGCTACCAGCTCGCACGATATTCTCCATTTATTACATAAAAATCTCAGACCCGTGCCCTTATCGAACCCTTTAGGTCTCACGTGTATTGCATAGCCGCTATACGTCACGCTGAACTCGTCGCCAAGCGCCGATCTCAACGCCTTAACGGCCACTTCGGCGTTTACCAAGGGCTGAAACGCCAAATCGTATTTCCTACATCTATTCTGCTCGCTCTCTCTGACCAAGCCGGTAGATAGGGCTGTCTTGATCACCTCATCGCGCCGGATCTCTCGGCAAAGCTCGTAGGTCGCACCATCTACGTGGACTATACAGCCATTTTCTGCTATCACAGAGCTGACTCCTATGTACCTCGATATAGACATGGCGTAATCGAGCCCGTTTGCCGTCGCGATCGCCACCCTCACGCCGGCGTTTCTCAAAACCCTAAGCGCCGAGAGGGCCTCGAGCGATAGCTCGTACGTGTCTCTTGAGACCGTCAACGTGCCGTCTATGTCCGTCACCAGTGCTTTACATTTCATTTACCTAAAGCGGCCTTCAGCGCCGATGGGGAGTACCCCATTATTGCCGTATAGGTGCCGTTGGGGTATACTATTATCAGCACAGGCAATGAGGCGCTCTGCGGCGATATGCCGATACTCTGAAGCGCCAAATCGAATAGTGCACTTTCTGCAGATAGAGGGGCTGAACAAGTTCCGTTGTATAACGCACTAGACTCATTATTAAGCAAACCTCTGTAATATTCCCTCAAAATATCTATGAGCAAGCTCTTGTTTTGAAGGCTCGAGTACAAACATCTGAGCTCTTCGGCGTATTTCGGCGGCTGGCTCGGCGGATCCAAGAGTATTAGGCCGACTCCGTTAAACAAGGTGTAGTTGTGGACCAGCAACTGCGCCGACGATATGTCGTTAAGTCCTAAGAACGCTAAAATAGTCGGCTGTCCCCTGGCTACCACCATGCCCAGCCTTTCTGCCGCATTGACTAAGGAGAGGCCGCCCATGTTTTTTATGGGCAAATTGCGTGAGAGGTTTCCGAATAATCTTAAGTATGTGTCATTGAGAGGTTGTACTGTTCTCAATAAGTAAGTTACATTATATGTATATTGGGCTATTGATACTAAAATAGTATATTTATATATTACTTTATTGGCAAGTATATATATGTAATATGTAAAGTTTATAGTATAGAAGAGATACGGCATTGTTGTGGAGTTCGCGTAGACGGCGGCTTGCCCAAACGGCGTTGACGTAGTGCCCTTGAAGGTAAGAGCTGGCGGAGCCGGCGTTTGCGAGAGGGCTGATACAACTTGTGGGAAGTTTATTGGCGCTGAGAACTGTTGGGCGGAACATATGCGGTTCGCCACGGTGACGGGGATCCCCTCTATTATTTGCGTGGTCGTGAAGTTTGTACAAGCGAATCCAAAGGGGTCTGGATAGCTGACTAATCTGGTCGTGCTGTTGTTGGTTTTGTATAACTCAGCTATTCTCCCTTCCGATAATAACAAATACGCGATGCTCCCGTTCTGGCTAGACGCCAGCAACGCGCTTCCGTTGTACTCTGCGTATACCAACGGTATCACGGAGTTGCCTACATATACGTCGTAGATGTAGACTCCATTAGGATATGATATGCTCGACAAGTTCAACGATTTGGGGAATTGAGGCGTTGTTCGTTGCATTATGAGGACCAACGCCACCACTATCACCACAGCGGCTATGACCGCCAGGAAGATCGCGTTTTTGTTCATGAGCTTTGAAAAGCGAGCTTATATTTATTCTTTCGTAACAGGTCGTCTTTCCGCTGAAAGGCTTTCTATTATCTTGTCCTCGGCTATGAGATCCCTTATAGATAACACGCCTAGTAGCTCCCCTTTTTGGTCGAGAACGACCAAGTGCCTTATATGATGTTTCCTCATCAAATATGCAGCTCTATACACGCTCTCGTCCTCCCCAATCCAGATGATGTTGCCCATCGTGCCTACCTTATCTACAGTAACAGTCAAGGGGACCTTACTCGCTATGGTTCTTATTATATCCCTCTCGCTTATTACCCCTAAGGGCTTTTTGGGATTGCTCGGATCCACAATAACTAGAAGCCCCACTTTGTTATCGGCCATCGTCTCGGCAGCTTGTTCCACTGTTGCCGTCACAGGTATGGTGACAGGGGGTCTGCGCAATATTTCCTTTACCTTCATGACCTTACAATGCTCCGTACATTTAAAAGATTTCTCTATATAGAATTTATTCTTATATATTTTTCAAAATATACTTTAGAGATTCCACATCGGTGGAGTCCACCCTTATGGTGGGGATCTCGGACTCTATCACGGAATTGGATCCGCCTATGAGTAACGCCTTGACGTCTCTGAAGGCGGCCTTCGCCTGCCTCAACACCTCGGGGTTCACGAAATCGTCCTCTCCGTCGGTTATTATCACCAGCTTGTAGCTCCTCAGCCCTGCGTTTTTGGAGTCGAGAATGGCCGTATGAACCGCCGACGTTATGTCGGTTCCCCCCAGCGGCAATACTCTCAACAGAGCCTTTATGACGTCCCTTATATTAGTCAACGGCGGATACACCATTTGGTCGAAGAACCTCAGAATCACCCTCCTGCTATGTCTCATAAGGGCCACCGCCATGGCGGTCGCCCAAGTTATCTTCTGAGTCATATCCATGGCGAAGCCGTCGTAGACCGAATAGAACATGGAGCCGGACTTGTCGACGAGCATGTAGATTTTCTCCCTGGTATCCAGCGAGACGTCCTTTACCGAGAGCGATTTAGTGGCCAGCTTGTAGGCGAACAAGGTCAGCGATGCCATATATATCGCCTTGCTTAAATTGGTCACCTTTTTGAGGTCAGAGAAGCTTCTGATGCTTCTGATGCCCGAAGGCACGCCGACGCGTTCAAACACGGCGCCCTCCTCAACGTAGGGATCGACCTTGCTCAAGATCTTGACCAACGATTCAAGTATTTTGGCCAGCCTGGCTCTGTAGGGGTCTATGTCCACGTCGAATAGGAGGTCCGCCACCTCCTTGCCCACGTCGTCGCCCAATATCTTCGATATCGATCTCCTTATCTTGTCTAGGTTCCTCACGTTGCCCATGTAAAATCTCAACAAGTTCGATATCTCTTGCCTCAGCGATTGGTTGTTCATCAGCCTCTGCACGTTTTTCTCGTCGCCCTCTTTCACGCCTTGAACCGTCCCGCGCTCTATGCGCGAAATAAGGCTGTTGAAGGCCCTCAGCAATTTCACGGAGGCCGACCTAGATATGGAGTAGTTGTACCTGCTCAGCTTGCTGATCTCTTGGTAGAGGTCTGAGGTGATGTACGATTTCAAGAAGACGTACCACAAAGCCTCGTCCTCGTTGCGGGGAGCCGGCGAAAGTATGGGCACACGATAATGGGCGTAAAATGAGTCTGCAATGTATTCATATGAAATCTTGTTGAGCTTTATAGGCAATCCCAGCCTCTGTATGTAGCGGATTATCTCTTGTACTCTGAGCCTGGTCAGCTCGTCTGCGTAGTCTACGTTAAGCAGCGCGCCCATTAGAGCTGGCTCCTCAACATGTTGAGGGCGTCCCTTATTTCGGACATCTCTGTCATGAAGAACTTATACAGCGTTGGATCCGCATAGGCCTTATCCAGAAGCTCCTCGGCCTCCCGCAACTTCTCGCGGGCTATGGTTACGGCGTTATTGGCTATTAACGCCTTTATCTCGTTTATCATGTCGTAGAGCGTCGAGAGGTTGCCCGGCATGTGGGACGCCACGAATGCCTCATATTCGCTGAGATCCTCCTTGTCGTGTACCAGATACTTCAACACCTTTATCGTGGCGGCCCTCACGCTAGAGGCATCAAGGTCGCTCGGCCTCACGCCTAGAATGGTCAAATACGCCATCACATATATGGGCACCTTGACCCTGGTCCTATTGGATATGACCACGTGATCTAGATATGCCGCTATTAGCGGCGATATGTGTTTTACCAACGCATCCCTATTTTCGTAGACGATTTTATTGATATACTCGTTCAAGTTCTTAACGTCGTCCATGGTCATTAAGTGGACCATGTGTTCGAACTCTTGCCTCAAAGCCAAGCCCGTCCTTAAGAGGTCCTCGGTCTCCTCAGGAGAGGCGTACTTGGTGAAGGCCCTTAACGGGAAGCGGTCGTATAGAGCTTGTAGCTCCTCCTCGTCGGGCACTCTGTTCGAGGCGCCGAAGACCGTCCACGTCTTCACGGGCACTACGGCGCCTCCGTCGAAGATAACCCTCTCGTTGAGTATCGTCAGCAGCGTGTTGAGTATAGCGCTCGATGCGTTGAATATTTCGTCCAATAACGCTAGATCCGCCTCGATGATCGAATTGGCGTAGATCCTCTTCACGTTGCCCTTCAACAGTTCGACCACGTCGATAGGCCCTATGATCTCCTCCAGCTCCGTGAACTTAGTTAAGAGGCGGTAGAACCAGCGCGCCTTGAGGAGCTTTGAAATCGAGGCCACCAACATGGTTTTGGCGGTGCCAGGAGGTCCTATCATAATGTAGTTCTCTCTGCTAATTATCGCTATAAGCGCCCCAGTAATCTCATCGGAGAACTTGAAGAAGTATCTATCCAGATATTGACGGACTTTGGCCACATCTCTTATTAGTGAATCCACCTCCACAAAATCAACCCGACATATACTTAAATCTTTACACAACAAGCAGCGAGGCGGCGGTGGGGCATCAAGCCCGGGTAGCACTTAGGATGCGCGGCCCTATGCCGCAAGTCAGAGAGCTACCACGTTTAGTACCAGAGGTATTCCCGACGCCATTTTCTCGACTATTAGCCTCGGGATATCAATGGCGTATACTTGTCTCACCGCGTAGATGGCCTTGGAGCCTACGCAAGCCAAGTTAGTGGTGCCGTAGGCCGGCTTGGGCAATTCGAGAGGAAGATTGCGCCACGAGGTCCCGTCGACTGAGACCCAGAGAGGCTTTGCTGAAATCTCATGCGTGGCCAGATAACCCCCACAACGCCTTATCGCGTGAGTGTAGCCGGTGGGGCCGAGACTCATGCTGAACTTTTCCAGATCATCTGTGTAGTATATTCCCGTAGATGTCGACATGTAAAGCCTATCCCTATCGGCAAGAAGCGCATGCAGATCTCCCCAAAAACGCGTCGGCTTCAACGACACGAGGTCCTCGCCGGCGAGGAGGTTCCCCTCTTCGACGGCGGCCACGTAGAGCCCCTTAAAGCTCGCCACGTCCATTATGTGGGCAGGCCCTCCCAAGAACCTCCACCCGAGCCTTTCTGCATACTCGGAGAAGTCCGCTATTTTGGAGCCAGACAACGCATCGACGAGGGCCGGGCCGTCCACTGAGGCGAGCAACGAGGCGTCGGTGGCGATCAAGCGCCAACATGGTGTTGCGGCTAGCCTTTTGAGGCGGCCTCCGCGCACCTCGAATAAGCCCAATTTGGGCGAACAGACATATAGATGCCCTTCGAACAACGCTACGTCGATTACCTCGAGCTCCGGACAACAGATTCTGTGAGCGCCGCCGGTGGGTACCAGCTCGAAAACTCCTCTCTCCGTAGCCAGAAAAATTTGCACGTTATCCCTTCAATTTCCATAAAAAATCGTTATGGCGTCTCCACGTAGGCCTCAGGCGCTTTGAAGCCGATCTTTCTGTGCGTGCCGTTGCAGTAGGGCTTTCTCAACGGGCCGTCGCAATGGCACAAGTAGGTGAGGGGCTTGCCGTCCACTAACACCTCATTGGGACCGTCCGGGACTGAATGCTACCTTTGCTATGCCCTTTGCGCGGCTTCCTACATTAAAATTCGCTCTCCGGCGTTTCTGAGCGGCGTATAGCCCTCGGGAGGTCTCTCGCGCTTAAGGAGCTCGAGCAAGCGGCGGACCGCGGGTTTCCCCAGACTGCCCCTATTGACCGCTACGTCGAACCTCTCCAGTGCCACGTGTCTATACGCCAGCCCGAAACGCTCGGCGGCTGCAGCTATGGTCAGTCCCACGTCGGCATCGCCTTTAGATATCGCAACGACGACTTCATGGTGGGTCCTCGCGGACGTCTCGTAACCTGTTATTTTACTTGTGACGGCTACCCTCGACGTGCCAATCTTGGCGGCCAGCTTATCGATAAGGCTCTCCAACAAGACGCGAGTGCCCGAGCCAGGATTACGCGCAATGAGCCTATAACGCAGTAGATCCTCGACGTTTTTGAAATTCACGTCATGCCGAAACGCGAAGCCCATGGACCTCATATATCCCCTATAGAGGACCACCGAGTGAGAGAGGCCCAGTCGTTCTATATAGGGGATGTTATATTCCCCGGACGATGGATCCAAGAGGTGTATCCCAGCGACGTCGGCCAACCCCAGCGATGTCATGACGAGGCCCGCCATGGAGCCGACCCACTTGGTCTCGACGCAGAAGCCCTCCTCCTTGAGCCGCCCCAAAAGCTCCTCGATGAACACGTCGGAGCTTCCGGCATATACGAAATCGCAAAGGTTATCTAGCTCCAAGCCGCCCAATCTCCTGTTCGCGAATTCAAGATAGCGCGAGAGCAGCAACTTGCCCTCGTCCGTCAGCCTCGCGCCGCCGGCATGGCCTCTCTTGGGCTCCACGAGCTTAAAGCCGAGAGCCCTTTCGGCCTTGGCGATCTTAGTCCACGCCTTAGAATACGGAAGGCCGAGCCTCTTGGCCGCGGCCGAGATGGAGCCCATATCGTCTATGTGCTTGAGCAAAAGCGCCGTTTCCGAATCTAGAACGGGCATTCCGTCTCGCAACATCACTATGTCGACTCGAAACGAATCCACGAAAAACGTTGGAGGGATAAATTATTTCTTCAGCGCGTAGAGCACAACGCCGATTACCAGCACTACGAAGCCCACAAAGCCTAAACCTAGCGATATCAAGGCGAAAAACACTGCGTTGGACAACGATCGGCTTATGGTAACAACGGCGTATTTGACGTAGATGGGCTCGCTGTAGTTGTTGACGATATAAACCGTTGTGTTAGGCGGCGCCGCAACCGCCGTGATTAAGCCCTGCGCGATGGCCCTCAAGCTCTCGGGGATTATTTTAGGCGGCTTAGACGAGTTCACTAGAATTATCACGGGTTGTGGAAACGCGAAACTGATGTTGGCCCCAGGCGCTAAGCTGAGCGATTCGCTCCTGTTGAGCTGAGCCAACGCCTCGTTGACCACAACGCCCAGAGAGCTAGCCGGGGAGCCCAGGAGGAAGAGCAAAACAGCGACTGCGACAATGACGGCGCCCATTATCGCTATGACTAAGGAGAGCCTCATAAAGCGGTGTAAGCGAAGATATATAAGCGTTCTAGATATGCCCCTCCTCCGGGCGCGGAGTCTGGGCTTCGCGGATAAAACACTTATCGGAAACGCATAACATTTTTAAGAGGATTCCGCGTATCCTCTCATGGAGTCGAAAATAGGCAGAGCGATAATAAAGAGCGGCTTGGAGACGCTTTATAACTACAGCGAGGTCGACGTGGCCATAGTGGGGGCGGGCCCCTCGGGATTGACCGCGGCGCGTTATCTGGCCGAGAGGGGATTCAAAGTTGCTGTGTTCGAGAGGCGTTTCTCCTTCGGAGGCGGCATCGGGCCCGGCGGCAATATGTTGCCCAGCATAGTGGTGCAAGAAGAGGCCTTGCCCATTCTGAGGGACTTCAAGGTGAGGTACTCCCCAGCAACCGACGGCCTATACGTGGTGGACCCAGCGGAGCTCATAGCCAAGTTGGCCGCCGGCGCCATAGACGCCGGGGCGAAGATACTACTGGGTGTGCACGTAGACGACGTGATATTCAGAGGCGATCCGCCTAGAGTTGCCGGGCTCTTGTGGATATGGACTCCCGTACAGATGTCCGGGATGCATGCAGATCCGCTTTACACCGTGGCTAGAGCCGTTATAGATGCCACAGGCCACGATGCCGAGGTCGTGTCGGTGGCGACGCGGAAAGTGCCGGAGTTGGGGGTGCAGGTCCGAGGCGAGAAATCTGCTTGGTCCGAGACCGCGGAAAAGCTGGTTGTCGAGCACACGGGGAGGGTAGCTCCGGGGCTATATGCGGCGGGCATGGCCGTTGCCGCCGTTTATGGACTTCCCAGAATGGGGCCAATATTCGGCGGGATGCTCTTGTCGGGCAAGAGGGTGGCGGAGGTGGTGGCGGCCGATTTAGCCCAAGAGGCGCGCGCAGCATATTCCGTTTGAGCTCAAGGTCGCGAGGCCGGTCGAGTTTAGATGCACTAACTGCGGCACACAGGCAACCCAATAATGGTACTTATTGCGTAAATAAGCTGTGGGTTTTCCGCGGCGAGGAACACTATAGGCAGTTCGTCGCTAGATGGAAACCAAGATGCGGGAAAGGGGGTGCATTAAGGAGGGCTTCGTAGCCGCTGAAGGCATCGCTTAGGTTTTTCGGAAAGCTTAAATAGATTCGGCGGTGTATGAAAAGAGGGCCCGTAGCTCAGCATGGATCAGAGCGGCGGCCTCCGGAGCCGTAGGTCGCGGGTTCAAAGGGTTTTTCCCGAACAGATCCCGCCGGGCCCGCCACATCTTCGTTTCGCGAAAGGCCTTGGATAATCAGTTTGTGCGTGTAACTTATTAGATAGTGTTGAATAAAAGCCGAGTTACGGGAAAATATGTATTTTTTATGCTTCTATTCCTTTATAGCACCTATGCTGATAAACGTCTTGGTCTCCTTAACTCCCTCTAGGTTGTTCAGAGCATCCAGCACTTTGTCCAATACGGTCTCCTGCGTTATCACGGCTAGATCGTACTCGCCCGCCAGCCTTAGCGCCTTCTCTATGGGCAACTTCTTCGAGAAGTCGTAAACCTTATCGCGATATCTCGGCTCAACTTTAACCAGCACTATGACGTCGTTGCTCTGCCCCTTGAGGAACTTAACGGCTTTCTCCGTCACGTCGACGAATTCACGACCCGTTCTCACTAGGCCGAGCTCCTTGAGTCTCTTCAAGTGGATTGCAAGCGCTTGTCTCGTCATGCCGAGCTCCCGCGCTATCTCGTCCTGGTCGCCGTATACTGTGTAGACCCTCATGGGTTGCGCGTGTTGCAACAAATGTTGTAGTATCTGGACTTGTCTATCTGTTAGTCTTAGCTCCTCCGTCGTTGCCATGTGCTTAAGGAAAGTGTAAATATAAAAACTTAACTACAAAAAATAGGCGTTTTTCAGCGAATATGCCCTTATTGATAAGCGGACCAGTCCACGAAAAATATCAGAGAAGCGTCCCTCCGGCGCCTTTTTAACCCAATTTTTAAAAACTTTACGCAAATCGCCCCTACTCAGTGCCCCAGTAGATCTCGTAGAGCCTCAGCCAATCGCCGCTTACGAGCTTGTTCTTGCCTACGACTTCAGTAATGGGGATGTACGTTATTCCCCCATCTCTGTAGGCGGTCATAACGCCGAATTTCCTCTCCTCGATAGCCTCATATGCCGCAGTGGCGTATCTTACGGCAAGAACCCTATCGAAGGCGCTCGGCGGCGCTCCTCTGATTATATGACCCGGAATAGCGGCTCTGGTCTCGAGCCCTGTCTTCTTCTCAAGATACTGGGCCAACTCGTTTCCCACTCCTCCGAGCTTAACGTGGCCGAACTCGTCGACGGGTCCGCCGTACGACTTGATCCCCTCCGAGACGACCACCAAGGCCCACCTCTTGGCTTCGTATGCCTTCTTCACGCGCTCCGCGACGAAGTCCCAACCGACCTCCCTCTCAGGTATTAACACGAAGTCCGCCATCGTGGCAAGCCCCGTAAACAGCGCGATCCACCCGGCCTCCCTCCCCATGACCTCAACAACGCCTACCCTCTCGTGCGATATTAACGTGGTCTTGAAGCTCTCGGCGGCCTTGATCGCCTCGTTGACCGCCGTGTCGAACCCTATGGTGTACTCGGTGCCCCAGACGTCGTTGTCTATAGTCTTGGGGATCCCAACAGCGTCGAGTATCCCTCGCCTCTGTGCCTCGCCCGCGGCGCCTAATGTGTCGTCTCCGCCTATTGCGACCACTACGTCTAGGCCGAGCTCCTCGACGTTTTTGGCGAGGGTCTTAGCCCTCTCCTCGTCCTTAAACGGGTTGGTCCTCGACGTCTTTATGTAGGTGCCGCCGACGAAGGCGAAGTCCAACAAGTCGGCCGACGTCACCTTCTTGACCTCCTTGTTGAGGAGGCCCTTCCAGCCGTGGAATATAGCGTATACCTCGTGCCTCCTCTCAGCCAACTTCACGAAAGTATAAACAGCTATATTGAGCCCGGGCGCGTCGCCTCCGCCAGTAAGCACGCCGATTTTCATGGCGCTACCTTGACGACTTCGGCCACTTTCTTGCCCTCGTAGACTATTTGGCCGAGCAATTTGCCGAACTCGACGGCGTTTCTCCTCTGCCAAACGTTTCTCCCCACCGCTATGCCGAGAGCGCCCGCGCTGATGACCTCCTCAACCTGTCTCAGAAACTCCTCGTCCGTCTTGGTCTTAGGACCTCCCGACATAAGCACAGGCACCTTGCCGGCAGCCCTCACGGCCCAAGCAAAGCTCTTAGGATCTCCGGTATACTTTATCTTCATCGCGTCGGCTCCTAGCTCCAGCGCTATCCTAGCGGCGTAGGCCACAACCTCGGGGTGGTGCTCGTTGCCGTTATACTTCGTGTCCACTTTACCTCCCCTCGGGTACGACCATATGACTAGCGGTATATCGAACTTCACGGCATCTCTCTTTATCTGCGCCAGATACTCTATCTGCTTCCACTCATAATCGCTTCCAGCATATATCGTGAAGCCGACGGCGCTCGCGCCTAAGCTCACAGCCTCCTCGACAGTGCAATTGGGCGCCGATATGGGCGCGCCGTTATACAGCGAGGTCTTGCCGTTGAGCTTCAATATCAGCGGCACGCTGCCGTCGTAATACTTCTCGGCTATTCCCCTCTGGAACACCACTCCGTCGAAGCCCGCGTCACGCGCTATCTTCAACACGTATTCCGGGTCTATTGAGTCCGGGTTATCCAAGAAGTCCGTGGGCCCGTGCTCTATTCCGTGATCGTAGGCCAGTATTATCGAACGGCCGCGCTTGGCAAATATGGACTTGAATTTATCCACCAGCGTGTAGCCCCGCATAGCCTAAATATCGATGCACGTATTTAACCTTTATAGTTCTACCATACTTATCCTTATTATGTAATAATTTGAGTATACTCAGCGCT
>DANS01000018.1:2700-22033 GCA_002497345.1 Thermoproteus sp. UBA157 | reverse complement strand
TAGCCCTTATGGTTCTCGGCACATTGAGGTTTACTCGAGGATATTTCGATTAGCTGGCAGAGCTCGGCTTCAGGAAATACAAGGCTTGGACCACCGCGCCGTGGACGTTGCCGGCCCGCATGCCAACGTTCGGCGGTTTGTACCCCTCGGAGCGCAGAGCGCGTGAACCGGGCAGATGGATTGGGACGGAACTGGCTGGGCCTCCCAGGGAGAGGGCCATCGTGTTTAACAAAATAAAAGGCGACGTATTGGGCCACCTCGATGACTTAGGGTATAAGTCGGCCTCTCGGCCAATCCCTACATAAGCGGTATTTCGGCTTCGAGTTCGATGAATTCCACAAAATATTTGGTTATCTCAACAGCTCAACAGAGGGGCGAGGGCCATAAGGGAAGTCTTCGAGGAGGAGGGCCGCCACTAAGACCGTGCTGAACGCTTTTATCGAAACAGCCCGGCGTCCTCCCTAAGGCTTTCGGCGAAATCCGCTGAGTTGCTGCTCCTGGGCATCCCGAGGGAGAAGGGAGCGAGGTTGGCCACGAGGTTAGTTCAGCGGCTCTCCAGCGATGGACCCCTCTTTTTATTCCTAAATCTCATGGAGGCGCATGGGCCTACTGCAGCGGATCGGGCCGGGATGGGCAGGGCGTATACAAAGGCGTCCATAAACGGCGGAGCGCCGCCCGGCATAGTCAAGACGTGGGGAGCGTTACTCCGGACAGATCTCGTGCCTCTCAAGAGCCTTGAGGAATATGTAGCATATCTGATCGAATGGTTGTATCAAATGGACAAATGTTGGGCGAACACGGCGCGTTGGGCCACTGCTATTGGCTCTACGACGAGCTGATAAGAGCGCCTTTATGGATTAGGTCAAAAGGCCTTTGGAGCTCAAGGAGCCCATCAGCCTGACGATTACTCCATCGTGTTGAACATGACAGAAGGCTTAGAGCTCGACCAGAGGCAGCCCGTTGCGGAGGCCTTTGGACCCCTCATAACGCCGCCCAGAGGCGGTTCGTGGATTCGCCCGACAGGTTGGCGGGGCCTTACGGGTATAGGTCCAGAGAAGGCGAGTGAAGATCTTAATTATCAGACCATCCCACATCATGTTCTTGCTGGGGGTGAACTACTGGCCGCGCAAATACAATATAAAGATGTGGAAGGAGTGGAAACCCGATGATATCAAGGAGGATCTCGACGCGATGAAAGGACTGGGGATTAAGGCCGTGCGCTTCTTCATACTTGCCGAGGACTTCTTCGACCACTACGGAGGCGTATCGGACGCGGCCTTGGCTAAGCTAAAACAATTCATGGACCTCCTAAGCGAGCGCGGGCTGGCGGGCTTCCCGACACTCATAGTGGGCCACATGTCGGGTCGTAATTGGGAGATACCGTGGGCGCCCGATTGGAACGTGTATTCCCCACGAGCTGTGGAGAGGGGGATCAAGGCCGTTTCTAAAATAGTGGAGGTTTTGAAGGACCATAAAGCGCTCGGCGGATGGATCCTCAGCAACGAGTTGAGCCTCGTGAGGAGGGCCGAGAGCAGGGAGGAAGCGCTGAGCTTGCTCAGGGCGTATTCCTCGGCGATAAAGTCAATAGACCCGGCGCACCCGTTCTCGTCAGGCGATGTGAAGAGCTCCTATCTGCAAGAAACGCCGAATGTTAAGGACCTAGTCGATTGGGTCGGGCCCCATCTATACCTCTACGACACCGATCTGGTAAGACACGCCTACTTGTACCCGGCGTATATAGAGCTGTTCTCAAACGACGGCGATAAGCCGGTCCTCTTGGAGGAGTTCGGCTTCAGCACATATCAATTCTCGGAGGAGGGACTTGCGGGATTCGTAAACGACGTCTTGTGGTCCTCGCTTGCTCACGGAGCTATGGGGGCCTTTATCTGGTGCTTCTCCGACTTCTCCCAAGAGGGCGACCCGCCCTACGAGTGGAGGTTGTTGGAGCTCGGATTCGGCTTGATGAGGGCGGACGGAACCCCGAAGCCTGCCGCTCACGTGGTGAAGAAGTTCTCGCAAGATCTCGAGAGGCTTGAGGAGCTCGGCCTAGGCGAGAAGTTCAAGCGGCCGGAGGCCCTCGCGGCCGTTGTCGCGCCGTTTTACATATATAGAGATTACGAGTTCGTCCCGCGCAATTGGCGCGATGAGCCGGGAGTTAAGCCGACCTTGCTGGGCTTAACCCTCGGCTTCATGGCGGGCCTCCGCATTTCGGCCGTGTATGAGCTCGCCAGGGAGAAGCTTAGGGCGAAGAGGCTGTTGATATTCCCGTCAGTGCCCTCCGCTTTGGCCACGACTTGGCGTCTAGCCTACGAGGTGGCATCGTCGGGCGGCTTGATCTACGCGTCGGTCTTCAGGAAGTTCGGCAACGTGGTTGCGCTACATGAGGCGGCCACGCACTTGTGGCGCGAGCTCTTCGGCGTGCAAAACGCGTTGTTGCCCGGCAGCGTCGGGATCGGCTACAGGGGGATATTCAGGGTTAAGTTCGTCCAAGACTTTGGGCCCATAAAAGCCGGCGAGGAGCTGGAGTTCTCCGTGGACTCTCCGATATATACATACGCCGTGAAGCCGGTGGACGCCGAGGTCGTGGCCGTCGACCACAGAAACAGGCCTGTCATCACCGCAGCCAAGAACGCGGTGCTCTCCACAATACCCGTGGAGCTCGCGTTGGCCGAAATGGAGCACGTGGATTGGCTGAGGGGCTACCACAGGATCTACATGGCGCTAGCGCTGAGAGCTGGCATCGAGGTGCCCTACATCTCCTCGGATCCAAGGGTCGAGGTCTCGAGGTTCTCGGGAAAAGACGGCGATTTGCTCATAGCCGTGAACCACTCCTACGAGGCCCTATCCGCGACCATAGTGAGTAAGGCCGTGAGGTCCGCGGAGAGAGTAGCCGGCGATGGCGAGGTCGAGGCCGTCGGCGACGCGATGGAGCTCAAGCTAGGCCCTAAGAGGGCGTTGGCCTTCTTGGTCCGCTGACTTTGCCAGGCCACGGACAAAGATCCCTGACAGGGCATTCGGCGCAACGGGGCGATCTGGCCCTACAGTAGTCCCGGCCGAACTGGATCAACTTCAGATGCACTTCCAAATACTTCTCTCGAGGGACGTGCTCCATGAACCACTTGCTTATCTCGCCGTATTTGTTGCCTATGCCCCAACGCCTTGCGATCCTGGCTATGTGGGTGTCTACGGGGAACGCCGGCTTGCCCATGTTAACAAGCAACACATCCGCCGTCTTCTCGCCGACGCCTGGCAATGACGTTAGGAAGCGCTTGGCCTCTTCGGCGTCCATGTCGACTATCCTCGACAAGTCCACGCCCGAAAGCGCCTTGGAGAGCTCGATCAGCTTCCTTGCCCTTATCCTATGCATTCCGGCAGGTCTTATGAGTTCTGCGAGCTCCTCCTCGCCCAACGAGAGCAGAGCTTGAGGCGTTATGCGCCCAAGGGCTTTCTTTAGGTTGTAGTAAGCGCGGAAGGCGTTTTTATCCGACGTGTTTTGGGTTAGCACCACGGCGACTAGCAGCTCGAAGGGGTCAACCCCAGCGCGCCGCAAGACTGGCGCCACGAACTCCTCCTCCCTTAGCCGAATGGACGAGGTTATCCTCTCTACCATCAGCTCGGCGACTTGGCCGGAGCGCATGTCCAACTTAACCTATGCAGTTTTTAAGTGGTCGAGGACCATCATAGTGGACGTTGCGGTTGGTCTCACCGAGACGGGCAAGGTATACATCAGAAGGAGCGATCTCGAGCGCATTGCTCGGAGAATTGGCGTTACGGTCGACGAATTGGCAGCTAGACTTGGGGCGAGGCCGGAGCAGGCGGGCAGAGGCGTTAGATACGTCATAGACGATTTGTGGGGCATCGTGTTGGGCAAGCTTGTAGAGCTCGAGGAGAGGGTGTCCAGACTCGAGGGAAGGCGGATTGAGGAGGATTTCGGCAAAGTGCTCGACCAAGCCATAAGACACTCGGCGGGACCCACCGGCTACGCCCCGTTGAGGGCGGTCAAGGACTTCGTAGTGAGCAAGCTCGGCATAAGCGATGCCGAGTTCGTAGAGAGGCTCGCAAAGCTCTTGTCGGAGAGGCGCGGGAAATACGTGTTGCTGGAAGGCGGCGATGATAAGATTTACGTCAACGGCAAGGGATACGGCTATATAAAGAATACAGGGATGTAGAGAGGGATATCACGAGACGGCTTAATATTGGGGTCGGCCGATGTGTAAGTGCCGTGCGATATACCTGCTTGGCCCGTGGCGAGGCGCGGGTTGAGGCTCGTCGGCAGGAGATGGGCCGAGGCTCTCGAGGAGCTCTCGGCCCTGGCGTCGCGTTATCCCCTCTCCGCGTTAATAGGCAGATCGGGCATGGGTAAGACCCAGCTGTTATACGCACTCTGTGAAAGGATCGATTGCATCTACATAGACGCGACGGAGTTGCCCCAGAGGGATTTGGCCCACGTCGCGGCCGTCGTGGCGTGGAGGCTCGCCGTGGGGTCCAAGACGAGGTCGAAGATAACGGATGTCTATAGGCGCTACGGCTTTCAGGGCATACTCTCGTTGGCTCAAGGCGATCCGTCTTGGACGCTCTCCTCCGCGTTGGACCTAGCTCAGGGGAGGCTCGTCGTGGCCTTGGACGAATGGATACCGAGTCCCGAGGATCCGCAGTTCTTCCAAGCCGCATCGGCCCTACATAGAATCAGGAACATGGGTCTCAACAAGGCCGGCTTCGTCGTCTCCTTCCTCCCGGAGGTCTATGAAAAGCTGGCCTCCAAGGTGCCGCCGCTCGGCAATGTGCTCACCGCGGTCTCCGTCCAGCTACCGGATGTGTTAGCGGAGGATGAGGCGTGGGAAATCGCGAGCGCATACTGCCCCGAGCGCGCTAAGCTGGCCATCTCCTTGCTTAGAGCGAGGCCTGAGGCCACAATTAGGGAGCTCTTGATGGCCATCTCGGCCGCGAAGGAAGTTGAAATCCCCGTAGAGTGAGACCTCGACGTTTTGATTGATATAAACACAATACGACTAGTTGCTATGGCGGCCAAATCCGAGGTTATCAAGGAGATCTTGGAACGCTATAAGACTATCTGGGCGCTCAACCACGCGTCGGCCGTCCTGAGCTGGGACAGAGAGGTCAACATGCCCGAGGATGGAATAGGCGGAAGGTCTCTGGCAAGCGCCGAGATAGCCAAGTTGATCCAAAAGCTCATGCTAGACGAGTCATTCGTTAAATTGATCGATAGGGCTGAAGAGGAGAAGGATTTCACAGACGTCGAGAAGGGCATCATCCGCATGCTCAAAAGAGATTTGAAGTTCTACAGAAGGGTACCTCCGGAAGTAGTCGCAGAGTTCGCCAAGGTGACCAGCGAGGCCTTCGTGGCGTGGAGAAACGCCAAGGAGAGGGCCGACTTCAAAACATTCGCGCCGTATCTGGAGCGTATAGTGGAGCTCTCGCGCGTGATAGCCGACAAGTTGGGGTACGACGAGCATCCCTACGATGCTTTACTGGATCTTTACGAGGAGGGGCTTACGTCCCGCGATGTGGACTCCATATTCTCAACTCTGGAGCCCGGTATAAGGCGCCTCCTAGAGAAGTTAGAGGCAAGGGGCTGGCCCAAATCTCATCCGCTGGAGGAGGAGCCCTACGATAGGCATAGCATGGAGGCGGCCATAAGGGAGGTCTTGGCGTTGATAGGCTACCCTGAGAAGAGATTCAGAATAGACGTATCGCCCCACCCGTTCACCACGGGCTTGGCCTCGCCCTTCGACGTGAGAATAACTGTGCGCTATCCGCCCAAGGACTTCAGAGAGCCGCTCTTCTCTGCAGTGCACGAATTCGGCCACGCCCTATACGAATTGCAAATAGACGAGGCCTTGGCCTTTACGCCAGTTGGCACCGGCGTTTCGCTGGGAGTTCATGAGTCTCAATCCAGGTTCTGGGAAAACATGATCGGGAGATCCAGGGAGTTCTTGTTACATATAGCGCCGATATTGAGGAGGCATCTACCGTTTCTCGCTAAATATTCTGACGATGACCTCTACTACTACTTCAATATAGTTAGGCCCAGCCTTATAAGGACCGAGGCAGACGAGGTGACGTATAACTTGCACATACTGCTCCGCTATAGGCTCGAGAAGCTCATGATAGCCGGCGAGGTCAAGGTCGCGGATATACCGGCTTTATGGAACGAGGAGATGGAAAGGCTGTTGGGCGTTAGGCCTAAGAACGATGCCGAAGGCGTACTTCAGGACATACATTGGTCCCATGGAAGCATAGGATACTTCCCCACATACACGCTGGGGAACGTAATAGCAGCCCAGATACGACATGCGATGGGCAAGCTCGACGAGATGATCGCCGCGGGCAAGTTCAATGAGATCAAGGAGTGGTTGCGCGAGAGGATACACAGATGGGGCGCCGTATATCCGCCTAAGGAGATTGTGAGAAGGGCGACCGGTGAGACGTACAATCCAACATATCTACTGAATTATCTTGAAAACAAATACAAATAATTTTTAATTTTACTTAAAGATTTAACATAACTTATATCTTGATAAAAATTGACATAAATTCACTTCATTCCACCCATCCTCCTCGGTAGCCAATGTGCCCCATCCTAGAGATAGATCGATATCCCCTAGGTCGTTCAATATATAATTTACACGCGGCGTAATGCTCTCCACAAGCCCCTTCGCCTTGGCCAATGATATCACGTAGTTATTCAAGCCGATCCTCGCCCTGTAGGCCACGTAGCGAGCTGCGTCGCGTTCATCATATATCTTCACGATTCTCGCATCGAAATACAGTGGTCTTCCCAACAACGCGGTCACTTTGGCGGAAAGAGCTGATGGCAAAACGCTGATCAGCTTCAAGAGCCTACCTCTATATGGTAGAAGGGATTTGTAAATCAAGTTGACCTCATCGCTGACGACATAGACCCAGCTCGCCCCGCTGGATTTGGCCAATTCAAGTGCCGATGCGAACAAAGCTCGGTGGACGCCCGCATTGCGGGGGCCCGGAAGATCTGCCAAGGCCTTGCCGAAGTTCACTCCGTCGAGTCTCACCGCCAAGGGGGGTTCTACATAGTCCCTCGGAAGCTCGCGCGATCTGTAATCGGACTCCAGCCTCCGAGGGCTCAGCGATAGAAGGGCCTCGATTAGCCCCACTGGATGGTATGTGGAGGTTCTAGATAAGCTCTATCGCTATGGCGGTTCCGCCGCCAGTGCCGTGGCACAACGCTGCTATGCCGCGTCTTCCTCCCTTTATCTTCAAGACTGAGATGAGCGTTGTTATTATGCGCGCGCCCGAAGCGCCTAAGGGATGCCCCAGCGCTATGGCGCCGCCGAATACGTTGAGCTTATCGTAGGGCACCTGAAGGACTCTGTGAAACAACACGTTGTTTACTGCGAACGCCTCGTTGTTCTCGAAATAATCGAATTGTTCTATGCTCATGCCCAGCTTCTTGAGCAGCTTCTGGACTGCGTATACAGGCGCTTCTGTGAACCGCCAAGGTTCAACCATATGCCACGAATACCCCAACACCTTGGCGATGGGTTTAAGGCCCAGCTCCTTGGCCTTCTCGGCTGAGGCCAGAACCAAGGCCGCGGCCCCATCTGAGAGCTGGCTCGAGTTCCCAGCGGTCAACACTCCGTCTGGCCTAAACGCAGGCTTCAGCTTGGCCAGCTTCTCTAGGTTTGTGTCGGGCCTTATCCCCTCATCTCTGTCCAGCTTCACCCGCACGCCGCCTAGGTTGTCGTCTATCGGCTCTAGATCCAAGAACCACTTGTTCTCGGTGGCTCTCCACGCCCTCATGTGGCTCTCATAGGCTACTTGGTCGAGCTCTTGTCTAGTCAAGCCCCACTCCTTGGCCACCATCTCGGTCTCTTCGCCCATCAACAAGCCGTTAGTTGGGTCCGTGAGGCCGTCGTATACCATGAGGTCCAACACTTGCTGGCTTCTGCCTATCAAGTGTTTGACTCCCCACCGCACCTCGGAGGCGAGCGCTAGCGGTGCTGTGGACATAGACTCGGCGCCGCCTGCAACCACTATATCGGCGTCTCCCAGCACTATCTCCCTATACGCATCTATGACGGCTTGCATGCCCGACGAGCAGACCCTGTTGACCGTATACGCGCTGGTGGCCACGGGCAATCCGGCATAAAGCGCGGCTTGTCTGGCCAAGCTCTGGCCTTGCCCCCCTTGTAGCGTTGAACCAATCACGACCTCCTCAACTAGTTTACCCTCTAGGCCGATTCTGTCAAGGGCAGCACGTATAACGAAAGCGGCTAGATGCGCCGTCTTAACATCCTTGAGGGCCCCGCCGAATTTGCCGATGGGGGTCCTTGCGTAGCCTACGATCCAGACCTCGCGCATATGGTCCCCCTTCCTCGTCGTTTAAAACCTTGACCTCATATCGATGGCAAAGGTCCTGGCTATTTTCTGGCAAAATAGATAAATATACTTACTTATTCTTTACTTCATAATAGAGGAATAGTTGTTTTTGTAGAATATAGAAGACTTAATAATCCAAGCGGACCTCCACGCCACGTGACGCCAAATACTCCTTTAACTCCCTTATCCTTATAATGCCGAAGTGGAATAGGCTGGCTGCGAGCAAGCCGTCCGCCCCCGCGACGGCTACCTCGTAGAAGTGTTTGCGCTCGCCGGCGCCCCCCGACGCTATAATGGGCACGTTGGTAGCTGAACGGACTGCCCTTATTAGATCCACGTCGTATCCCACCTTAGTGCCGTCTCTGTCTATCGAGGTGACCAAGAGCTCGCCGGCGCCTAGTTCCACAGCTTCCCTAGCCCAATTAACTACGTCCAGTTCGGTGGGCGTGTTTCCACCCCGTATATACACTCTATAACCTCCGTCAACCCTCTTGGCGTCGATCGCGACCACCGTGGACTGAGAGCCGTATTGCTCCGCAAGCTCCGACACAAGCCGGGGCCTCCTCACGGCAGCCGTGTTCACCGATACCTTATCGGCACCTGCCTTGAACAGCTTGTCGGCATCTTCCACCGACCTGACGCCGCCTCCAACCGTGACCGGTATCGTCACCGATGTGGCCACCTCCTTTACGACCTTGAGGAAGGTGGGGCGGTCCTCGACGCTGGCCGTTATGTCCAATACCACGAGCTCGTCGGCTCCCTCCTCGTCGTAGCGCATAGCCAGCTCCACGGGATCTCCTACCTCCCTGAGGCCTTGAAAGTTGATGCCCTTCACGACGACTCCCCTCCTGCCGTCTATATCGAGGCAGGGTATCACCCTAACGGCGACCACGCGTCCTAATTTTGGGCCAAATATATCTTATATAGAGGAAGTTACGGCTTCGTGATCGTCAGAGAGACCAAGGAGACTAGGGTAATCGTTGAGCTACAAAGAGGCGAGGGGCGGCTCTCGGTGAGTACCCCTGTGCCGTTCCTAACCCACATGGTAGAGACCTTGCTGTACTACGCCGATCTGGGAGGCAGAGTTGAGGCCGTTGTTCTAAGGGAATTGGACGAGGGACATCACGTTATTGAAGACGTCGGGCTGGCGCTCGGCATGGCTCTGGCCGAGCTTGTCGGCGATAGGCGCTCGATTGCTCGATACGGCTGGGCCATAGTGCCGATGGACGAGGCTGAGGCGATTGTCGCCGTCGACATGGGGGGCAGGCCTTTCTGGTCCGTTAAGGCGAGGTTACCCTCCGCAGTTCTAGGCGGATATCCCCTCTATATGTTCCCGCACTTCGTGAGGTCTCTGGCCTCCGAGTCCAAGTCGACCATACACGTAAGAGCGTCCGGCGAGGATCCGCACCACATCGTCGAGGCGGCCCACAAAGCGCTGGGGCTTGCGCTTAAGCAAGCGCTGGCTCCTTCGAATAAGCCCGTTACGACCAAGTAATCAGCCGGATAACCGCAAGCCTCACCGCTCCGACTCCCCGAGACTTCATCACTATTTTTAACAACGTCGTCCTCTTAAATCGATGCTCGTGATTCCCTCAATAGATCTCGAGAACGGCAGGGCGGTCAAAAGAGTTAGAGGACGGCGGGGCGAATACGTGTTCGTCGGCGATCCCTTAGAGCTGGCGCGCAGATTCTCTCAGGCGCCGCTCGTTCACATAGTGGATCTCGACGGCGCTGAGCGCGGAGCGCCGGCGAATCTCGACGTGGTCGCCGCCATATCTGAGGAGCTCGAGGGGGCTTGCCAGCTGGGAGGGGGGCTGAGGAGCTACGACCACGTGAGCAGGGCGCTGGAGCTCTGCGACTACGCCGTAGTGGGGACCCTCCCGTTTAGGGAGCCCCGCTCGTTCGAGGAGTTGGCAAGACAGTTCCCCGGGAAACTCGTCGTATCGCTCGACGTGTTGGACGGCTGGGTGATGGGTGACGGCTGGAGGACGAAGATCATGAGGCTCAAGGAGGCCCTTGAGCTGTTGGAGCGCTTCAACCTCGCCGCTGTGATATATACGTCTATAGACGTGGAGGGCACCGGCGCCGGTCCTCTAGCGGTCGACGCGGGCCTGTTCAAGCGCGTCGTCAGTAGGGCGTACTACGCTGGCGGCATATCGGGATGTAACCACTTGGAGATTATCAAGAGGGCTGGCTTTGATGGCGCCATAGTGGGCTATGCCTTATATAGAGGCGATTTATCTTGCGTTAAGAATGACTTCACCTATTAACAAGGCTCAATCGTCGCAGGCGGCTTCTGCGTGATCGCGTACGCGACCATGACCACGTTGGGCACCTCAGACGTGATCCTCGAGGATATTCGCGACAAGACCTCCTTATCCAGCTGAGGCCAATCGGCCGTCATGGCGTCCTCGCTCTGGACGATCCTCACCACGACCACGTGTCCCACAGTCCTCGCGTCGCCCTTAACTCCGACCCATTTGTCGTCCCCTACGGCAGCAAACGCTTGCCACACGTCGTCGTATAGGCCGGCCCTCCTCAGCTCCTCCTCTACTATGCGCGAGGCCTTTCTGGCTATCTCCAGCTTCTCCCTCGTGAAGCGCCCCATTATCCTCACGGCCAAGCCGGGGCCCGGGAAGGGGTGTCTCCTCACGAACTCCTCGGGCACCCCTAACGCCCTTGCGATAGCCCTTACTTCGTCCTTGTAGAAGTCCTTGAGCGGCTCCAGCATCTTCAGTCCAAGCCACTGGGGCAACCCCGCGACGTTGTGGTGGCTCTTTATTCTGTCGGCTCCCTTAACGGCGCCGCTCTCAACTACGTCGGGATAGAGGGTCCCTTGGGCGAGCCACTTGGCCCCCTCTATCTTGGCGGCCGTTTCTGCGAAAACCTCGGCGAACATCTCGCCGACTATCCTGCGCCTCTCTTCACAATCGTCGACGCCCTCGAGCCTCGAGAGGAACCTCTCGGACGCGTCGACGTATACCACGCTTAGGCCGAGCCCCCTAAGCGCCGAGAGGACCTCCTCGGGCTCGCCCTCTCTGAACAAGCCGTGGTTCACGAAGATGGGCACAGCCCGCTCGCCGATAGCCTTAGAGATCAAGATCGCCGTCACTGTGCTGTCTATGCCGCCGCTTACGGCGATTAGGACCTTCTCGTCGGGACCCACCGAGGCGCGTATCTGCTCGATCAACCTGGGTATCTGAGAGACTGGATCCCAACGTTGGGAGGGCTCCACCCCTACTATTTTCTCAACGAAGTTCTTGAAAATCAGCCTGCCCTTTGCGGTATGGGAGACCTCGGGGTGGAATTGGACTCCATATATGGGCCTATCGGACGACTTCATGACGGCGACGTATCCCCTTTCGGACACTGCCAACACCTTAAAGCCCGGAGGCGGGAGGGCCACGTAATCGCCGTGAGACATCCAGACGACCTCCTCTCGATCTAGGCCGTCCAGCAAGGGATCGCCTTCCAATATCCTCACCTTCGTGTTTCCGTACTCGCCCGGTCCTCTCTCCACTCTGCCGCCCAACATCTTGGCCAGCAACTGATGACCATAGCATATGCCGAGGACGGGGACGCGCGTCTCCAATATGGCCGGGTTTATCTCGATCTCCTCCTCCAACACGCTCTTAGGGCCTCCGGAGAGAACCACGGCGACAACATCGTCGCGGCGCAACGCATCCTCCAACTCCTCAGGCTGGATCAAGACAGCGAAGAGCCCGGCTTCTCTGAGCCGCCTCGCTATTAGGTGCGCGTATTGCCCGCCGAAGTTCACCACAATGGCCTTCTTCGACATGTCTCGTCGATCGCGGCTCGTTATAAATTTACTTTAAGGCTATCGCGTGGAGCTTGCGATTTAATGGCATAAGTTTTAACTATACGCTTAAATATACATGCTGTTAGCTTAAATAGGGCGGGATCCTCGACGCAAGACATGGGCTTGGTGCAACAAGCCATCGCTGCGGTCGACTTAGCCTTGCTTGTGGGCGGGCTCGTCGTGAAGTCCAGAATCCCGCACATACCCGCTTGGTCGATAATGGCTTTCGCCTCCTTCATAGCAGTTGTCGGTGGTTTGTTGCCAATCGGCGAGCTTGGCGCCGCGGTGGATCTAGACGTGGTACTTTTCCTCATAGGCATGTTCTCAATAATCTCAATGGCCGAGTCGTCTGGCCTCCTCGACGCGGTGGCTTACTGGTTCTTAGCCAAGGCGGGCTCTACGGGCAGACTGCTCCTCATCTCCTCGCTTCTCTTCGGCCTGCTCGCCGCCTTCACCGTCAACGACGCCGTAGCGCTCATGGGGCCCTCCATAGTTGCGACCATTTCGAGAGCGGCCGGCATCGAACTAGGCCCCCTCGTGTTGCTCCTAGCCTTCTCGCTGACGATAGGCTCCGTCGCGACGCCGATAGGCAATCCGCAAAACGTGTTGATAGCGGTTCAGTCTGGCGTGACCGCCCCCCTTTTGACGTTCCTGAAATATCTCCTGGCGCCCACGTTGGCGAATTTGCTCATACTGCCCTTCTTGATCTCTAAGCGATACCGCTTGCCTAATAGGAAGATCGAGATAGCCTTGGTGCCGGCTGAGTTCATCAAGAACAAACGCGATGCCTATCTGGCCGGCGGCGCCCTCATCGCCGTGATAGCCGCTCTGTTGATAAACGACATTTTGGCCATCACCGGGCTTCCCCACGTCGAGAACATAGGCTTTATACCCTTCGTCGTGGCCGCCGCTATATACATGTTCTCCTCGAGGCCCAGAGAGGTGCTCGAAGGAGTCAACTGGGGAACTATCGTGTTCTTCATCACGATGTTCATAACGATGAGGGGCATATGGAACAGCGGCCTCCTCCAGCCCGCAATAGGCGCGTTGTTGCCGAGGAAGGAGGGGGCCTTAGCGGGGATCCCCGCAATAGCCGTTGAGTCGCTCCTCTTCAGCCAAGCGTTGTCGAATGTGCCATTCACCGAACTTTTCATACAATATATGAAGTCCGTCGGCTATGGCCCCCAAGACGTCTGGGCTTGGCTAACCCTCGCCTCGGCGGCCACCATCGCCGGCAATTTAACCCTCCTCGGCGCTGCGTCTAATATAATCATATTAGAGGTAGTGGAGAGCAAGTACTCAAGTACGATTAAATTCGGCGATTTCGCCAAGACGGGTCTCATCGTCACCGCCGTCAATGTGGCCATCTACGCGCCGTTTTTATACTTAGCCGCCCTCTAGGAGCGCCTTCAAGCGGCTCCACTTGTCCACATAGAACACCAAGTTTAGATTGGAGCCGGTCGGGCCTGTGTAGATGGCCCTGCCAGTGACCTCGAAGGGCTTGAACGTATCGTTCTCCTCGAAGAGCCTACCTACGTCCATGCCGGCGTTTACTACGTCCTTGAGCAGATAGGGATCGGCCCATACGCCGGCGGCGCCGGTGTTGCCGTCTAGGCCGTCTGTGGCTAGGGCCAAGACTGCCAGATCGCCGGAGGACGATATCGCGAAGGAAAGGGCGAACTCGCTCGTCCTGCCGCCCTTGCCCCTACCCCTCACCGTCGTCGAAGGCTCGCCGCCTAGAATTAAGGGGACGCCGATTTCTCTAGCCATGTAGGCCGCCAGCCTGCCCGCGTCTCTCGCCTCGCCGACTAGGCAAGATGTGGCGATGAAGCCGCCGGCTAGATCCCGCAAGGCCTCCAACACGTCGCGGTTCCTCGCCACGACCATTGACTTGTGCGGAAATTCGGAGGGCGTATCCCTCGAGCCCTTCTTGGATTCTATCAGGCGGCGCACGCTGTCAGGCAACTTATCCCAGATCCCCCTGGCTCTTAAGTATAGGTAGGCCTCGTCGGGCGTCGTATCGTCGGGAACTCCGGGACCTGAGCCCACGTCTGACGGGTTGTCGCAGGGCACATCGCTCGCTATGAGGTTTATCACCTCTACGCCCTTCGCGGCGGCCATGTAGCCCAGCCTCCCTCCCTTCACGCCCGATATCCTCTTCCTTACAGCGTTCAACTCACGTATAGTCATGCCGCTCTTAAGCAAGAGGTTCCAAGCTTCGAGGAGGTCCTCTTCGGGGACCAGAGGTACCTCCATTAAGCTGGACGCACCTCCGGATATCAGCAAGATCAAGATCTCGCCGCGTCCCAACGAGCCCACGTAGTCCAACACGGCCCGGCCGGCCTCGAAGCTCCTGCGCGTGGGGACCGGGTGATCAGACACGTACAATTTCACCGAACGCGGGACGGGGCCCGCCTGGAGCGTCACTGCCACCCCGTCCACGATATCCGCCACAGACTCCAAGCCCCTCAACATGGCCAAGGCCCCCTTGCCGACTGCTACGACTCTGACATGGCCGAACCTCCCGGCCCTCGAAACCGCCTTGCTCAAATCCGCGGCCGAAAGCGCGGCCCTTACTATCCTAGACGTGGAAGGCGTACCAGACATAGCCAGCGAGCCCTAAGGGGGCTGTCAAGCCGAAGTAGCCGCGCCATATGGCGATGCTCTCCAGAAGCGAGATCGCTACAGCTATCACCAACGCGGCGGCGGCCGCCGGCTCAAGCGTGTAGATGCCTAGGGCCATCGCCAAGCCGGGATAGAACGTGCCGTAAAGCGCCTTCTCGCCCACTATGACGCCGATGCCCTCGTCGTCTCTGCCCCTGGCGATGAATATCAGCCCTGTTATTGACTCGGGCAAAACGGTAGCCACAGGCACGAGCAACACGGCCAGAGCTGTCTCGTCCAACCCAAACGCGGAACCCATATCGACTATGCCGCTCACTAGCCATTCCCCTCCGAAATAGAGGGCGACTACCGAGGCCGCGAGCTGCAACGCGGGATTTCCTAAATAGAGACGCGTTTTTTCGTGCGCCTCCGCCTTCCTACCTAAGGCGCGCCAAGCGTATACGAAGTAGGCGGCCACCATGAGCAACCCATATAGTCTGCCGTAGAGTCGGTAGCTCTGGGGGTGTAGCAACAACACTGGTATTAAGGGTAGCGTGAAGGCCAGCAAGGGCATAGCAACATATCTGTGCACATGGGGTATACGCGTCGTCCTCCGACCCAGAGCCCAAGAGAGAAGCGCCGTGGCGACGGCCACAGGGTATATCACGGTTGAGGCCATGAAGGGCTGAGCTACTATGGAGCCCCACGCCACGTCGGCTTTGTCCTGAAACAGCGCTATTATGAAGATCGCCAGCTCGGGGCTGGACGTTATGATAGGCGCTATTATCATGGCCACGCTGGTCGTCGAGCGGCCCAGCCTTGCGCTGAAGTAGTAGACCAGTTGTTCTACTAGAAGGCCCGCAGCGGCCGTCAACAACACGCCGCCGATTAACTCGAGGATCATGGCGCGCTATGCTCGGTTTTAATTATGATCCCTCTCAGTAGTCCACCGATAGCGGCGACGGCGTGGTCACCGCCCCTACATCGGCCTGTTGCACTAAAGCGGCGTACTTTGCCAAGAGGCCTCCTGAGTAGTTCGGCTTGGGCGGACTCCACGACTTCCTGCGGCGTTCCAGCTCCTCGTCGGACACTTCGAGCTTCAAGAGGCCCGACTCGCCGTCGATTATGATTCTATCGCCGTCTTGGACCAGCGCGATGGGTCCGCCCACGGCCGCCT
Source organism: Thermoproteus sp. UBA157 (assembly GCA_002497345.1). GTDB lineage: Archaea > Thermoproteota > Thermoprotei > Thermoproteales > Thermoproteaceae > Thermoproteus. The sequence goes on along the minus strand of DANS01000018.1, from coordinate 6,056 downwards.
CCGGCGCTACGTGCCCCACCATGATGCCCCTAGTGGCTCCCGAGAAGCGCCCATCCGTCACCAACGCCACCGATTCGCCCAAGCCGGCGCCTACTATTGCTGCAGTCACTTTTAGCATCTCGGGCATGCCGGGAGCGCCCTTGGGCCCCTCGTAGCGGATCACGACGACATGGCCGGGCTTCACTTCGCCCCTCGTCACGGCCTTGAAGGCCTCGGCCTCGTTGTCGAAGACCGCGGCTTTTCCCTCGAATTTGAGCGCTCCGGCAGCGCCTATTTTCATCACGGCGCCTTTAGGCGCTAGGTTTCCCCACAAGATCCTTATGCCGGAGTAGGGCTTGTAGGGCTTCTCCACGTCGTAAAGTACGCCGGCCTCGGGCACGGCCGGCGATTGCCAGCGCTCAAGCAATTTGCCGATGGGCTCCCCGTGTACTGTCAACGCGTCGGGCCTCAGCAGACCGGCCCTATAAAGCTTCTTCAATATCCGGGGCACTCCCCCGATCTTGTCGAGGTCTTGCATGGCGTAGGGCCCCGCCGGCCTCAAGGCGGCGATTACGGGGACCTTCTTGCTGATCTCGTCGAAGTCCTTGAGCGTGAAGCTTACGCCGGCTTCGTGGGCTATGGCGAGTAGATGAAGGATCGCGTTAGTAGAGCCGGCCGTGGCGAACAGCGTCACCGCTGCGTTGTATATCGCGTCGTAGGTCACTATGTCGCGCGGCTTAATGCCCAGCTCCGCCACTTTCATGAGGGCCTTCCCAGACTCGACAGCATACGCCCTCCTCCTGCCCGTCGTGGCTGGCGGGGAGGCCGAGCCCAACAGGGACAATCCAAGAGCCTCTCCCAACATGGCCATTGTGTTAGCCGTGAAGAGGCCTTGACAAGTGCCGTATGTGGGGAACACCGAGTACTCATACCGTTTTAGGTCCTCCTCGGTTATTTTGCCGGCCGCGGCCGCGCCCACGGCCTCGAACACATCTTCTACGGTCAGTTCTTGTTCGCCGAGCCAGCCGGCCTCGGCTGATCCGCCGTAGAGGTAGACCGAGGGTATGTTCAACCTGACCATCGCCATCATTATGCCGGGCTGGGTCTTGTCGCATCCGCCAATTCCGACCCAGCCATCAACGCCGTGTGAATTCAGCTGGGCCTCTATCGTATCGGCGATGAGCTCCCTGCTGATGAGCGAATAACGCATACCGGGCGTGCCCATGTTTATGCCGTCGTTGACTACTATGGTCGGCGCCGTCAAGGCGACTCCGCCTGCCTCCTTAACTCCCTCTTTTACATACTTAGCCAGCTCTAGGGTGTGGTAGTTACAAGGCCCTATCTCGCTCCAAGACGCTATGACCGCCATCAACGGCTTGGAGAAATCGTCGTCGGAGAACCCCACAGCGCGGAGGTAGGATCTATGCGGTGCGTTGTCCAGCCCATCGTACCATTTGGACGATCTGATCCTTATTTTAGCCCCCATGTTTGATATAGAGTCTAAATATCTGTTGATTTCCGCTAAGGATCGCGAGGTTAATATAGTCGAGGGGGTCGCGATCTCATGGAGCTAAAGTACGAGGGTCGGATCAAAACGAGCGCTCCTGAGAACTTCAAGAAGCTCCTCGACCCGGAGGTCGTCGGGAAGGCGTTTCCAGGAGTTACCTCGGTGACAAAAGAGGGGGAGTGGTATAGGGCCAAGATGTCTGTAGGAGTGGGGAGCTTGAGGGGGACCATGGACGTGAGGTTCAAGTATTCCGAAGTCCAGGAGGACAGAGCTACTGTGGTCGGATCGGCCAACGGACTTCAGAGCGTCGTCGACTTCACCATAAGCTTTTCCAGAGAGGGCTCGGAAGTGCGCTGGGTCTTCCAAGGCAACGCCCGCGGCCTCATCTCGGCGCTCGGCAAGCCCATAGTAGACGCCACGGCTAAATCCATAGTCGAGAGGGTCACCGCGAATTTGCAGGGCATGCTTTAATGGAGGTTGCGGTGGTAGTGCTCGCCGCCGGCGAGTCGAAGAGATTCGACGGCTTTAAGCTATTGGCCGATTACTGCGGCGAGCCCGTGGTTGTGAGGGCCGTCAAATCCGCCGCGGCCGCCGGAGCGGGTCCCGTCTACGTCGTGGTGGGCCACAGAGCCGAGGAGATACGCTCGGCGGTGAGAGGCGCAGGCCTCGACGTTACCTTCGTCTATAATCCCTGGTATCGGCTTGGCCTAAGCACGAGCCTCAAGGCCGCTCTAACCGTTGCGCCGTTTTTCAAGGAATACATAATAGCGTTGGGCGATATGCCCCTCGTGAGGCCCGGGACCTATAGAAAGCTCTTGGCCCACGCCGGCGCGGCCGACGTCGTGTATCCTACATTCAGAGGCGTCAGGGGCAACCCGGTGGCAATAAGCCGCAGAGTCCTCCCCCGCGCGCTCGAGATAGAGGGCGACGTGGGGGTGAGGGCTATAATCGACGAGGTCTATTCGATAGGGATTGAGGTCGAGGATCCAGGCGTGCTAATAGATGTAGATCGAAGGGGGGACGTAGCATGTTAGGCGTAATCCTCGCCGCCGTAGCCTCCGTGTTGTGGGGAATAGCCCCCTTCTTCTACAAGACTGGGGCGACCAAAAGCGCACTGGACGATCTATTCTCAATAGCCGTAGCGGCCATGCTGTCGGCGATGCCCTTAACTGCGCTCGGCCTTAACTTGTCGCCGCAAGCTTGGCTCTACGGAGCCATTTTCTCGATCTTCGGCCCCGTGTTGGGCACATACGCCTACCTTTTGTCCTTGAGATACGCCGAAGTGGGGCTGGCTAATTTGGTCTCCTACGCCTACATAGTCATGGTGCCGTTGTTGATAGCGCCCTTCGAGGGTTTGTCTATACAGTATGTAATCGCCGGCTTAATCGCCATGGCGGGTCTCTCTATATTGATGAGGGCGAGGCGCGGATCCGCCAAAGGGCTTGCGCTCGCCTTTTTATCAGCTACATTTTACGCCATATCCTTCTTGGCCCTAGGCCTTGCGTCGTCTGTGGTCGATCCCTGGAGTTTCACCTTCGTTAGGGCGGCCGTGTTGTTGATAGCTGTCGGCGCGTTGGAGGCCGCGAGGCACCGCGCTCCTAGGATCAGCCCGCGGATATTCGCGGCAGGGATATTGAGCTACGGAATTGGCGGCCCCCTGTTTATACTGTCCACCTACTACGCCGGGATAAGCGCGCCTGCGATATTGACGGCCATATCGCCCGCCATAACGCAAGCTATCACGTATTACAAGCTAGGAGAGAGGCTGGATCCGCTCTCGGGAGCCGGATTCGCCTTGATCTTGGCCGGCGTCGTCTTAGCGTCATTGTAGTTTTTAATGAGCGACGACTGGCTTGTTATGGTCAAGGAC
>DANS01000018.1:0-2679 GCA_002497345.1 Thermoproteus sp. UBA157 | reverse complement strand
TGGGGCATGGGAGGAGGCTTCTGGACCGCCGACTACAGCAACGACGAGAGCTGGGTCGAGGCTTTGAGAACCGGCATAGAGCTCGGCATGACATTAATCGACACGGCCGAGATGTACGGCGGAGGCCACAGCGAGGAGCTCGTGGGCAGGGCCATAAAGGGGTTCAGGAGGGATGAGCTGTTCATAGTGACGAAGGTTTGGCCCAATCACGCCAAATACGATGACGCTTTGAAATCCATAGAGGCTAGCGTGAGGAGGCTGGGCACATACGCCGACTTGGTGCTGTTGCATTGGCCCAGCGACTCCGTCCCCATATGCGAGACGGTCAAGGCCTTCGAGGAGGCCATAGACAGAGGCTTGGCGAGGTTCTGGGGCCTCAGCAACTTCGGCGTAGAGGGCATAGAGGAGGCCAGGAGGTGCGCCAAGAAATACGACGTGGCGGCCGTTGAGAACAGATACAGTCTCAAACACAGAGGCGACGAATTGTCGGTCATACCATACGCCAACAGAGAGGGCTTGCTCTATCTGGCATATACTCCAATAGAGAAAGGCGCCCTAGCCGGCGATGCGTTGTTAAATGAAATAGGCAAGAAGTACGGCAAGACGGCCATCCAAGTCGCCCTCAATTGGTACATAGGGCTCGGGACCGTCGTGCCCATCCCCAAGGCGGGCAACAAGGAGCATGTGAGGGAGAACGCGGGCGCCATGGGCTGGCGCTTGAGCAGGGAGGATTGGGAGCTTATCGATAAACGCTTCAGATAAGGCGATACGCGTCATCGATCATGCCGGGTTCATGTCGTCAACTATCAGCCCTCTCGCCTAGAGATTGCTAAACTCAGCAAGTTTTAAACGTTCTTGGTTTCCGCGACCGCGTCAAGCCATTTTAAAGACTCGGTTTGTTGGAACGTGGGAGATCTGGCCAGGAAGTGCATGGAGTACAAGGACTTGGTGGCGGGCTCGCCCGAGGAGAGAGATTTCGTGAACTTCATCGCGTCAATGCTCGACATACCCAATATATGGTTGCACTTCTCGCCCGCGGAGGTGCTCTATTGGAAAGATAGGGGCTCCAGGCTCGAGGCGGACGGCGTTGCCTACGACGTGTTGGCGATGCCCTACTCTAGAGGCGGTACATATGAGGGCAGACTAGTCGGCATAGACGACGACGTCGAGGGCAACATAGTCCTCGCGCCATTTCCGAGGGATCTGAACGATGCGAAATACGTAGTCATCAATGCGGCGAGGCGGGGCGCGTCGGCCGTGGTGTTCTATGAGAGAGTTCCCAGGAGGATCGTCATCACGGACGAGCTCGGCTTCAAATACGACGCAGCGCCGCCTCCCATATCGGCGGCAAGCGCTCCGTTGGAGGTCGAGAGGGCTTTGGGCAAAAGGGCCCGCCTAGAGCTAGGCGTGGACGCTAAGGTGACCTACTCCTACAACATAATAGCCATGAACACCTTCGAGAACAGCCCAATGATATCGGCCCACTACGACCATTGGCTTTACGGAGGCTCCGACAACTGCGGCGGGCTCGAGGCGGCCGTCATGGCCTTCCTGGATCTAGTAGCCGAGGACTATCCCATCGCGTTGGGGCTCTTCACCGCCGAGGAGGGGACGGGGCCACAAATACCGTCGTTGTACTGGGCTTGGGGCTCTCTGGTCTATTTCAGCAGATGGCGCCCCACGCTTCTCGTGAACCTAGACGTCGTTGGGGTCGGCTCGCCCAAGGCATACGCCATGCCATATCTGGCCGATGCCGTGAGGGGCCTACTGCCGGTGGAGCGCCCCCGCGCAGATTTCGACTCGCTGAATTACGAGGTGAGGGGCCTCCCCGCCGTGACCATATCGTCGCTGGAGGATACTTGGCACATATACCACAGCCCCCTAGACAAGGAGATCGACGATGAGGCCGTCGGCTTCGCCGCCGAGATCGCGAAGAGGCTCGCCAAGTTGAGGCCGGAGGCTCCTAGGGTTGATCTGTTGCAATATGGAGTCAGGGCGAGGCCCGATCCCTTTACGGCGTGGTCTATCGTATACAACTACCTGGTTCTGTTCAAGGACTTCGGTCACAGCGATATAGTCTACGTCAACGTCTTCGAGTTCCTAAAGCGCGAGGCCTCGAACTACGTTAGAATAGATCTGTTGGGAGGGCCCACGCTCTGCTCGGGCGATTGCGGAAGCGCCTTGGAGGTATACAAGGAGCTGGCCGCTTTGAGGCTCATATGACCTCTATTTAATCCCCAACAGCCTTCTTATAAAAGTGGACGACAACACGTTCCCGTAACCGTCTTTCACCGTCGTTATCATCACTATGTCCATTGGCGGAAGGCCGCGCTTGATCCTCTCATCGTTTATCTCGAGCCCACGCGGGAGCGTCTCTCTGCTCACGACTATAGCCTCCAGCTCAGGCCTCACGACGGCCGGCCCATAGGGGTCGTTTATAGCGGCGTACTCGACTTTCTTCTCCGGAGCTATTAAGCTCATGAGCGATTTTAGGTTGGCCAGCCTGATCGCGAAGGGCCTTACGTTGTATTGCTTATAGGACGATGCAAAGGAATCGCTGGTCAGACCAATCAATATCTCCTCGCCTATGAGCGAGGCTGTGGCCAACAGCTTGACGTGTCCCGAGTGAAGCGTGTCGAACGTCCCGCCTAGAACTACGTTCTTGAACTGAAGCCGCAT
>DANS01000002.1:3724-25081 GCA_002497345.1 Thermoproteus sp. UBA157 | reverse complement strand
AGGTTCGTGTTGTTGGCGAACTACGTGTCTAGGATAATAGATCCTATACTTTCCAGATGCGCGGTCTTTAGATTTCCGCCTATGCCCAAGGAGTTAATGGCCAGCAGACTCACGTATATAGCCAAAAAGGAGGGCGTGGAGCTGACAGAAGACGGAATAGACGCGATATACGAAATATCCCAAGGCGATATGAGGAGGGCGATAAATCTATTGCAGATGGCCGCGACGGCTACACGCAGAGTCGATAAAGAAAGCGTGGCTGCCGTCGCCTCGGCTGCTCGGCCAAGCGAGGTCTTGGAGGTGTTCAACGCTGCGCTTTCCGGCGATGTGGAGAGGGCGAGGGATAAGTTGAGGGATCTCATGTATATGAAGGGCATTGCAGGCGTGGATTTCTTGAGGGCGTTGCAGAGGGAGCTCCCGCGGCTTCAGCTTGACGACGAGACCAAAGTCGCAATAGCCGAGCTATTATCCGATGTAGATTACAGACTAGCCGAGGGTGCAGACGAGGAGCTCCAGTTAACCTACATGCTGGTTAAGCTCGCAGCAATGGGATCCAGGAGCAAGGCTCCCGCCAAGAGAAAATAATGCTTCCATGGGTCGAGAAATACAGACCGCGATCGTTTAAGGAGATAGTCAACCAAGAGGAGGCGAAGTATGCGCTGGCCTCGTGGATTTGCTCCCGATTTCGCGCGCCTGAACAGTTCTGTAAGACTTGGGCCAAGAGCAAAGATATTTCGGGGGCCAAGGCGGTCCTCTTGTCAGGTCCTCCAGGCATCGGGAAGACTACCTTAGTACATGCCTTGGCGAATGAAATAAACTACGAGTTGATTGAACTAAACGCCAGCGATGTAAGGACGTCTGAAAGGATAAAAGAAGTCGTGGGCAGAGGGCTTAGGGAGGGGTCCTTGTTCGGCTACGCTGGTAGGCTAATACTATTCGACGAGGTGGACGGGTTGAACCCCAAGGAAGATCTAGGAGGGCTCAACTCTATCGTGGATCTCATAGAGACCGCAAGAGTGCCGATAGTGATGACAGCGAATAACCCATGGGATCAGAGGCTCCGCCCGCTGAGGGATATAAGTCTGGTAGTGAGCCTGAAAAGGCTGAGCGAGGAGGACGTGGTGGAAGTCCTCAGGAGGATATGCAACGCCGAAAGGATCAAGTGCGAGGAGGATGCGCTACGGGCGTTGGCTCGGGCGTCTGAGGGAGATCTGAGGGCCGCCATAAATGATCTCCAACTTTTTGCAGGCGGCAAAAGCACTTTGACCGTGGACGACATAAAAAAAGTCGGCGAGCGTAACCCACAACTATCTATGTTCGAGGCGCTCGACAGAGTATTCAGAGCGAATTGGTTCGACGAAGCCAGATCAATATCCTTCATTCCGTCTTTCGATTGGGAGCAGTTCTTCGCGTGGGCCTCAGAAAACGTCCCGCGCGTTTATAAGGACCCCTCGGTGGCCGCGGTTGCCCTCGATAGGCTGAGCAAAGCCGATATAATACTCTCAAGGATTAAGAGGATGGGCGAATGGGAGCTCATGCCTTATATGACCGAGATAATGTTGGCGGGCATAGCTCTGGTGCCGGGGAAGCCCCGCCTTCCTAGATTCTTCAAATATCAATTCCCGCAACGCATACTCATGCTGGCGCGCTCGCGCGAGTCCAGGAGAAGGAGGGAACTAATAGTCCAGTACTTGTCCCAAGAACTGCACGTGTCCAACAGCTATGTATCCTCCGAATTGCTACATGTGTTGTCCTTCCTCGCTAAGAAGAACGAGAAGATCTTGGAAGATCTCGGCAAGCGCCTATCTATATCGCCAGCCGATATAAAAGGCGTTATTTAGTTGCCAGCTCTGAGAGAATCCTCGCAAGCTCCAAGATCATAGGCTCCTTCCTCAACGAGACGAGTCTTATCCTGCCTATTCTGTGCTCCTCCACAATTCCTGCCTCTCTCAGGACCCTTAAGTGCTCCTCGAGCAAACTGTAGTTTATGCCTAGCCGACGCGCCAAATCGGTCGTGTTTATCTCAGACAACTTGTACAACTCCCTTATTATCCTGACGCGCGCCTTAGCGCCGAGCACAAAGTCTACGTCCATCACCTCAGCTCCTCAACGGCCATCGACGCAACCGCTCTCTCCAAGGTCTCCAACGGCTCCGTGGCTATCGATATAAGCGTCGTCCTTCCGCGGAGCCCCTCTCCTTTTCTATTGAGACGAGTTTCTATTATCCCTTTATTTTTCAGCTCTCCCAGATAGGTCCAGAGCTGGCTGTGAGTTCTCGGCTTCTGTCCGTACTCCTCGCAGATAATCTCGTACATGTCCTCAACTTCGCCGAAGGTCACGTACGATCTGCCCGACTTCAATGATCTTATTATGGCGAGCAAGAGGAGCTTCGCGTGTAGTGGAAGGCCTCTCAGGATATCTGAGGAGATTCCCACCAAGACCTCCTTGCTAGCTCGGCGAACATGTTCCGGCGTGATCCTGTTAGCCCCATCACTTTCCGCGTTATTCGCGGCTCTGTAAAGTATATCCAACGCCACACGGGCATCGCCGCGGTTGGCCACCTCGCCGTTAGCGCCCGTTATATCCGCTATCATTGAGAGGATGTCCTCGTCGTATGAGCCTGGCGCTAGAGCTATCTCGGCTCTCTGTCTCAATATATCGAGTATCTGATCTCGCGTGTAGGGCGGAAAGCGGACTACGGGCTTGCCCAAAATGCCCCGCGTTGAGGGATCCAGGGCGTCTATGAAATCAGTTGTGTGGCTGACTAACACCAAGCCGAGGCGGTGGGCCCCCAGCTTGTCGGTCTCCAGCCCCATCCTGATAAAGACCGAAATGGCGTCAGGCATGAGGTTGAACACGTCGTCTAACGCTATTATGGCATAGATGTCCTTCTCGCGCATTTGCTCCAAGAACACGTTCACTAGCTCGTCCCTCGATAGGCCGCGCTTGGGCACCACTATCCCGAGCTGTTGGGCGAGGCTGGCTACTATGGCCGTAAACGTGCGATTTATGAAACAGCTAACGTAGGCGAATTTTATGGGCGGTTTAACGAAGCCTCCGAATGTCCTCAGCGTTACGGTCTTGCCCGAGCCTTGTCTACCCACGAGTATAGCGCGGGGGTAGAAGCTCCCCGGCGCGTCCATGAAGCCGCGCATGTAAGCCGTCAGTTGCCTCAGCTGTTCATCTCTGTGAGGCAACGATGGGGGTATAAAGTCGGGGCTGAAGGCATCGCTCCTGAGTATGATCCTCATTACGTGAGTGAAGCGCCGGGGTTAATAAAAATTTCAGATAACTACTACCTTTGTAGAACTACTAGGTTGAAACTTTCGGTTAACTCGAGTCCTTTTAAGCGGTAGTCATAGTTGTTACGTGAAGTGTAACGACGACCTATGCTTCGTCGCTCTCCTCGTCGAGTTCGAAAGACCTTTGGATAAAGACGCATTGGCCTCCCTAGGGCGTCGCGCCTTGGTGGTGGCGGTAAGACCCAGCGCAGTTCAGGATTGGCGCTACTTGCTACAAGCGATGGCATATGCCTATGCCCTCAAGGGACCTGCCCGAGATAATCGGATCTCCGCATTGATGTATTTAACTAGAAGCGACAATATAAGCGATGCCATCGCGGCTGCATCCCCCGTAGGGCTCAAAGAAGTCGTCATAGCCATATATGGGAGTAAGGACGCGGTCTACGAGGAGCTGGGTCGGTTGCCCAAGGGCAAGCCTTTCTACCCCAAGGGCGATTACGATCCCTGGCTCATAACCAAATACGCTTTGGGCAGATTAACATGATGCACATAACTTCGGCTCTTCTAATCGCCGTAGCCGCGTTTCTGCTCGCGTTGGCGTTCCTCGGCCTAGTGCCGTTTACATTAGGCGTTCCATTTGCGGCGTTCTTCGTAGGCCTCTACGCCTATATTCTATACTCAAGGATCAAGTTCAAACCGCCCGAGCCCAAGTCGCCAACGCCTATAGGCGAGAGGGCCGTGGTGGTGGAGAGGTTGGCGCCGGTAGGCCTCGTTAAGGTCGGAGGGGTCTATTGGAGGGCTCTCTGCGACGGCTGCGAGGCCGAAGTAGGCGATGTCGTGCTGGTTACAGGTTATAGAGATGGCTTGTTGGTCGTTAAGAGATGTACATAATTGCCCTCTTGGCTGTTCTCGCCGTATCCCTACACATGTTATGGCCCCACATTGTGGGCAAGGGCGCAGGATATGGGGCCTCCAACTTGAGGGCGGCCAAATGGGCTTTCGAGCACGTGGGCATTGAGGGCAAGACCCTCTACGAGCTCGGCTGCGGCTACGGCTCCGTATTAGCCCTAGCGTATAAGATGGGGGCGCGCGCTGTGGGCGTGGAGATAGACCCGATAAGGGCTTTGATGTGCAAGCTCAGATGTCCTAGATGTCGCGTCTTGTTGGCTGATATGTTCAAGATCCCGCTCAACGATGCTGACGTGGTCTACATATTCCAGTATCCGTCCGTCAATAGAAAGCTCGCCGAGAAGCTCAACAAGGAGCTGAGAAAAGACGCTGTCGTGGTGTCCTATTATTGGGAAGTGCCCGATATGCAACTACTATCAAAGAATGACAAAATGAAAATATATATATATAAACCTAAATCTTTATGAATATATATTCACCTACTCTCTTGACCTTAGAATAGCGAGCTTGGGGCGGAGAGCCGACTAATACGTCATCGTATACTTCGACCCTCTTGATTAACGACTTGAAGTACTTCATGGAGAGGCATCTATCTAAGGCTGTGCTGTCCGTGAACTTGGCCATAAAGGCTCCGGGCGTTAGCGGCTTGCACTCGACAGACGTATCGCCTTGGCCGTAAAGGCAATCGCAGAGATCCTTGGCGACGATCCCCTCCCTCCCTCCGGCTGTTGTGGCATATATGACCGGCACGAAGATACTTAAACCAGCGGTTTTTAGTCCATAATGGCTTCGGGGTGGTGAAAATCCCAATCTCGGAACTACCCAATCCGAGAACGCTGGCGGGCAGCCTCTATAGATCCGGCGAAAACTTCGTCGCGTTGTTGGAGTCGGGGCCGGGCTTCCCCGATAGGTCCAGATACACAGTCGTCGCGTGGGGCGTGAAGAGGCTCGTAAAGGCTCCGGCCAATGCCTACGATGAGTTGCTAAGGCTATACAAAAACCTCGAGCCAATCGGCGGTCCCTTCGGCGGGGAGATGGCAATAGGCCTTATAAGCTATGACGTAGTGCTGGAGATAGAGCCGTCGCTCTCTAAATACGTAAAAAGCGAGGATTTCCCAAAGGTCCTCTTCGTAGTGCCCGAAAATGTTGTAGTATACGACAACTTGCTTGGAAGGGCCTACGCATTCGGGAGTATTCCCAAGATCGTCAACGTCGATTCGACCGGGCGGCCGGAGCTCGGCAAAGTTCTCTACAAGACAGATGGGGATTTCTATAAGGCCATAGTGTCCGAGGCGTTGAAGCGCATAAGAGATGGGGAGATATTCCAAGTCGTCTTATCGAGGCGCGAGGTCTTCGAGCTACGCGGAGATCTGTTCGAACTTTACGAGAGGTTGGCCTCCATAAATCCGTCGCCGTATATGTTCTTCTTCAAATACGACGATATATCGCTCGTAGGGACGTCGCCTGAGCTGCTCGTCAAGGTATATGGCGAAGTGGTAGAGACTCATCCCATAGCCGGCACCCGGCCGAGAGGCGTCGACGAGTGGGAGGATCTAAGACTCGAGGACGACATGCTCTCAGACGAGAAGGAGTTGGCTGAGCATATGATGTTGGTGGACTTGGCCCGAAACGACGTGGGCAAGGTGAGCCGGTTCGGGACAGTCAGAGTTCAAGATCTCACGGCGGTAGAGAAGTATAGTCATGTGCAACACATGGTGTCGAGAGTCGTGGGCGTGTTGGACCCAAAATACAACGTAATAGACGCGATATGGGCGCTCCATCCTGCCGGCACGGTGTCGGGCGCTCCGAAGATCAGAGCTATGGAGATAATAGGCGAGCTAGAGGATCTGCCGAGAGGGCCCTACGCTGGCGGTTTCGGCTTCTTGAGCCCCAAAGGCGGGGAGCTCGCCATAATTATTAGGACGTTGATCGTGAGAGGCGGGGAGGCAAGGATACAAGCAGGCGCCGGCGTAGTTTACGATTCAACGCCCGAAAGGGAGTACAAGGAAACGGAATACAAGCTGGCCCACCTCAAGGCGCTATGGACCTAACGCTCATAATAGACAACTACGACTCGTTCACGTACAATATAGCCCAATATATCGGCGAGCTCGGCTCGAGGCCTCTTGTGGTGAGGAACGACGAGATAACGCCGGCGGCGGTGGAAAGAATAAGGCCAGATAGGATAATCATATCGCCGGGGCCGGGACATCCCGAAAACCCCCGCGACGTCGGCATATCCAGGGAGGTGGTCAAACGCATGGCGCCCATGGTTCCCATATTGGGCATATGCTTGGGCCACCAAATAATCGGCTCGGTCTTCGGCGCGCGGGTGAGACACGCCAAGACCGTAAAACACGGCAAAACGAGCTATATAAGACATCTGGGAGGTCCCCTATATTCCGGCGTGCCCGAGGTGTTCAAGGGCATGAGATACCACAGCTTGGTGATCGACGAGGTGCCGCCCTCACTTATCGTCGAGGCGATCTCGTTAGACGACGGCGAGATCATGGGCGTGCGCCATGTGGAGTTTAACATATTTGGCGTTCAATTCCATCCAGAATCCATCGGGACGGAGTTCGGCAAAAGAATACTCAAGAATTTCTTGGACAAAATATGAGTTTTTTGAAGAGAGTAGAGGAATCTCTAAGGTATAGAGTAGAAAAGGCGCCTCCCAGAGAGACGCCTTTGATCGATTTCAGAAACGCTCTGGGGGATTTCGGCATAATAGCGGAGTACAAACGCAGCTCGCCCAGCGGTTTGATTAGGTTGGACATACCGCCATGGAGATACTTCGAGGATCTATCGCAGTACGTCGAGGCCTTCTCCGTCTTGACGGAGCCGTTCTGGTTCCTCGGAGATCTGCGCTTTATACCGCTCGCCAAGAAGTATAAACCTGTGCTGGCCAAGGATTTCGTGTTATATAAGGAGCAAATAGACGTATTCTTCGGCTACGGCGCAGACGCCGTGCTCATAATTTACGAATTCGCCGGCCAAAAGACGTTGGAGTTGGCCGAGTACGCGCGAAAGATGGGGCTGATGCCTCTAATAGAGGTCGGCGATCTCAAAAGCGCTGTGGAAATTGTCGAATCGGGAGATTACTTGGTAGGTATTAACTCGCGCGATCTCCGCACGCTGGAGGTCTCTTTCGAAAAGGCGTTGAGAATCGCCGAAGCAATCGCGGGCAAGGCCGATTTCATAATAGAGAGCGGTGTGAGTAGGCCCGAACAAATTATTGCGGCGTGTAGAAGGGGGGCCAGAGGCGTGTTGGTGGGAACTGCATTGATGAGAGATCCGAGCTTGGCGAGGGAATTCAGAGAGGCGGCCAAAAATTGTCACTGAATTTCCTTAAGGAGGTTTTCTATCCTCTGGCCGAGCTCCTGTAGCTTACTTCTGCACTCGTTGAGCTTGGCCTCCACGTCCGCTACCCTCTCAGCCGGCACGAAGCGCTCTATGAGCGGCTCCCCGAAGATCAACTTGCCGTCTTGGACCCTCGCCTCTACTGTTATTCTAATTATGTCCAACTTCCCGACGCCCATCTCTATGAGCTTATCGTAGAGGGATTTGTTGAGCTCAGCGACCGCTCTCAATATCTCCTCCTGTTTCAATACGTTTCTAAACGCCGCGAAGGCGGCTCTCCTGAGCTTATCAGCGTATCTGGCCGCTATAATAACGCCGGTCCTTATCTCGACCACGTTTCCGCCCTTGACTAGTATTCCTCCGTAAAGTGCCGATTGCTCCTCCGCTTTTTCTATATCCCTTTCCACGTTCTCGATGGGTTTCCAGCTCATGTAGATATCTACTTCCTAATATATCTTTATTAAGATGCCCTATCTGATATATGGCCAAGATGGTGGTTAGCCTCTCAGTGACGCCCTTGGGTACGGGGTCTACGCATCTATCGTCGTACGTCAGGGCGGCTACTGAGGCCCTAAGAGAGCTGGGCGTGAAGTACAGGACGGGCGCCGGCTTCACGGATATAGAGCTCGACGACTATAACAAGTTGGCCGAGATACTCAAGAAGATTGAGGAAAGGCTAACTGCCATGGGCGTCAAGCGGGTTGACTTCATAATAAAGATAGATAGGCGTATGGACGAGGAATTGACCATAGAGGGAAAAATCTCTAAGGTCGAAAGCTAGGGCTTATAGCCGAATAGAGTTGCCAAATAGTTCTGTTCCCAATTGTCCTTCGCCAACGTGTAATCTCGTTTGGGCTCTGGGTCCTTGCTAGGCTTAGGCGGCTGGCTGGTGAAGTCGAGGCCGAACCTCACCGATAGGCTCTCCAGCCTTCCCTCCGGGTTGCCCACGTAGGCCCAGCCCACGAATGCGTACTGCACCGAGGCTCTATAGGAGGAGCCCTCCATCTCGAGTATCTTATTCGCGGCAAACAGAGCGCTCTCGAACGCGATCTCTTGGTTCTTGGGGAATGGAAGGCCGGCGGCGTCGCCCGCGGCCAACACATCGTCATATTTGGGATGCCTGAGATCTTGCGGGCTCCGCACGTCGATCCACGTCTTGCCCAAGCCGGCTTCCTCGATGAATTTGGGTGCTCGGTTTGGCTCCAATAGGGCCAATATATCGTATCTGTACCTCTCGCCGGACTTGGTGACTACTTCGTTCTCGCCTATTTCCACTATCTCTTGGTTAACCACCAGCTCTATCCCCTGCTTGGCGTAGATCTGAGAGACCACATCGGCTATGACGGGCGGTTGGGTCTTGTCGTTCGCGTCTATGTGAACTATCTTGAACCTATTGCGTACTCCTCTGTGGCGCAGGACCGTGTCTATCAACAAGGCGGTCTCGGTGGGAGCCGGCGCACATCTGTAAGGGGCTTTAGGCGCGTAGACTACCACTGTCCCTCTTTCGGCGCTCCAGACCTTGCTCTTCAGCAAATGCACGCGGCCGGGATCGTAGACGTTAAGCACGTTATGTCTGAACTTGTCGTAGCCCATTATCCCAGAGCCGTCGAGAGCCACGCCCGGCGCCAACAACAGATAGTCGTAGGCCAACTCGCTTGTACCCCCGCTGGAAATGTGGCCGCCGACATATTTGACCTTCCTGTTGTCCGGATCCACCGAGTACACGGTCCCCGTGATGATCCTCACGCCTTTCCTCATGACCTCCTCGTACCCTCTTACTATTCTATCCAAGGACTGCTCGTTTGTCAACGCCAGAGGTCTGCTTGGCCCCGAGATGTAGTGGGGGTTCTGAGTTATCACCGTTATCTCGGCGTTGATCTTGGCGTCTACCAGCGTCTTGGCTACGGCCATGCCGGCTATTCCTCCTCCGATTATTACCACCTTCTTCATGCAACCCATTTCGATTTCCGTTTTTAAAAATTGGTCTGTAATTACTTTCATTAAAATAATATATTATAATTATATAAAATAATATTTTTAAAATTTATTTATTCGTTGTTTGAGTAAATTATAAATTAAGTATGAAACTTCTATGCCCAATTCCGTGGCCGCGCCTGCGTAGTTCTCATCGCCGGGCAGAGCGGCGACTAATATGGCGTCCGAGGTGGTGCCCAATGCCGGCTTCCCGTCGCAGATGCCCTCGGCGGTGAGCACAGCGGCTTTGGCCTCCGCAACGGTCCTGTAGAGATCTATAAGGCCTCTTCTCGACAAGGGCCTCTTGGATACGACTAATATGTTCACCGTGTGGCCGCTTGAGGGTATCCCAACTCCGATACACGCAGGGTTTGAAAGCCCGATAGTCGCGTAGACGTCCGCGAGCCTTCCCGAGGCGTGCCTAATTGAGAACACGTCTACGGCCGTGAAGAAGACAGCCGCCTTGCCCAAAAGCCCGAGCCCCTCAAGGAGCATCAGAGCATAGGACTCGAAGTCCTCTATGTATCTATCCACTTGCTTGAAGACCGCGTATCTGATATTCGCGAAATCGCCGCCGATCACCACGTTGCCGAGAGCCAGCATCTCCGACTCGAGGTCGAGGACTAGCAACGACATATAACGGCGTCACCAGTCAAGCCCCTTTACGCCGACAATGCCCTTCGTGTAGTAATGCTTCACGGATCTCACCTCGGAGATCAAATCGGCCAGCGCCATCTCGTCGAAGTAATAATTGCCCGTCACGACCACGTTTGCTCTAAGGCCTACTAAGCGCTTGAAGTCGCTCGGTCTCAAGAATCCTTGCTTCACGGCGTAGTTGAACTCGTCGAGCACGACCAAGTCGTAGTCGGAGGCTCTGGAGAGGGCCTCCTCAAGGAGATCCCTCGGAGTTTTGTGATCCTCAAGATAGAGCGCATCAACGCCCAACCTCCTCAACGCCTTGTATTCGCCGGTTAGATCGCCCATATACCTCGGCGTTTTCATCAAGAAGGCCGCCAACACCCTCATGTCGTGCCCCCAAGCGCGCAATAGAAGGCCTAGAGCCGCCGTGGTCTTCCCCTTGCCGTTGCCTGTGTACACCAGCAACATGAGGAGTCGCGGAATTCCGCATATAAGCTATAGCGGATTGCACCTCAAGGGCTTGACGCGGTCGAGGTAGTCCGCGTCGACCTCCACATGTCTAAGCATCGACACGTGGACGCCGCGGTAATAGTGCCGCGTGGCCCTCACGCCGAGCTTAACGCCGAGAGAGGCCGCCGCGATTACCTCAAGCTTCGAGATCTCGCGCCCGCTCCCGTCGGTGACATCTATCCGCGAGTAGTCCATTGGCACGACCGGCGCCGGCGTTCCGCGGTTCAATAACGCCTTGAGCCTATGGTGGCCGTCTAAGACGGAGCAAGTCCACGCGTCCACCACGAGAGGCCTTACCTTGGGACCCAGCTCTAGGTCCATCTCGACGTCCTCGTGGGGTTTAAGCGTTTTCGACTCCACTATTAGGGGATATGTCGGCTCATCGCAATCTGAGAGGCTTAGCCAGTCCTCCCTCGCATCTACGTCGCGTAGCTCCGGCATGATCAAGTCCGTCCATGACGACGTGTCGCGCCTAGGTAACCACGTAAGGCCCACGTAGCCGCCCGCGCCGACGACGCTGGTCATCGCGGGCCTAGATAGAAGCTTCGCCACGTGGGCAGGCGTTAGGAAGGGCATATCGCAAGCGGCGATCACGGCCGGGGAATAATCGAGGAGTTGAGCTATGTCGTGTTCGTAGCCGAGGCCGTCCGTGTACACGATCTCGAACCCCCAGAGCTCGGCCAACCACGCGGTGGGGCCATGGGCCCTCGTGGTGGCCACCGCCAGCCTCGAGACGAAGGGCTGCAACGCGGCGGCCACTCTTAAGATCATTGGCACGCCGCAGACAGGCTTGAGGCACTTGTTGGGGTCGCGAAACCGGGAGCCCTTGCCGCCTGCGAGTATTATGCCAGTTATGCCGTCCACCCCACGTCACCAAAAAGGCCGTTTTTAATACCCTATCGCCGATAGGCCGAAGAATATTGCAAACAGCGCTGCTATGGCTATCACGCCCGGCTTCAAGTCGGCGAAACGCCCGGTAGCCAGCTTCATGAATACGTAGAATATAAACCCGAGGCCTATTCCGGCGGTGATGCTGAACGTGAACGGTATTCCTATTATCGTGAGAAACGCGGGTATGGTCTCTGTGTAGTCGTCCATCACGGCGAGTTTCCCAGCTAGGCTTAAGAACAAGAGGCCTACTAACATCAACACTCCGCCAGTGGCGAAGCCCGGGACTACTGTAAAGAGGGGCGCAAGCGCTACAGACGCCAAGAAGAGCAGAGATACCACCAGCGCTGTCAGCCCGGTGCGGCCGCCTTGTTCAATCCCGGTCGCGCTCTCGATATATATAACAGTCGTCGACGTTCCGAAAAACGGCGCTACTATCGACGCGAGCGAGTCGGTTATGAGGGCTCTGTTTATGTTCACAATCTTGCCGTCTTTGACCAAGCCGGCCTTCGTGGCGAGCCCCGTTATTGTGCCCAGCCCGTCGAAGAAGTCGACCAAGAACAAAGAAAACGCTATGGGGAAGCCGAGGCCGAAAAGGGCGAAGTAGGCGTAGAAGGAGCGGGGCAGATCGTTAATTATCGAAGTTGTGAGCGACGGCGAGGTCAGAACCCAAGACTGCGGCGGGCTCACGAGGCCGAGGGCGGCGCCCGCGATGGTGGTGGCTATTATGGCCATGAGGAAGGCCCCGGGGATCCGTTTGGCGATGAGCGCGCCCGCTATTATCGCGCTTGCTATGCCCAAGTACAAACCGAGCGTGGAGAAGGCGGGCCAGTTTATAGTAATCGGAGTGCCCGTGCCGGCGGTGACCAAGCCCATGTCCGCCATGCCTATAAGCGATATGAACAAGCCTATGCCTATCGAGGTGCCGAGCCTTATGGACTCCGGCACCGAGTTTATGATGAACTCCCTTATGCCGCCTATCGAGAATATCAAGAAGAGGATCCCGTTGAAGAACACAGAGACAAGGGCCAGATATATGGCCAAGAGAGGTGCCTCCGATATCGGGGCCAACTGCTTAGAGAGTATAGCGGTGGTAAACGCCGGTATCACCGTGTATCCGATGAAGGCGTTCTCGCCCATGCCGGGCGCTAGGCCGAACGGGAGCCTCGCGTAAAGCGCCATGACCAACGTGGCGAAGCCGGCGGCGAGCGCCGTTGCTATTGTGAAGCCTAGCCTAACGCTCTCTATCAAGGGGCCGTAAGTCGGCGAGGATTCAAGCTGCGATACGGAGAGGCCGGTGGCGTGGCTTAGCGCCAACGTAAACCCTCCGGCCAATATGGCGGGGTTCACGAATAATATGTAGGCCATCGCCAGGAAAGTCGTTAAGCCTGCCACTATCTCCCTTCCCACTGTGGAGCCGCGCTCTTTTACCTGGAAGAACCCTTCTATGCTCATGGCGTTGAGTATAAATGATTATTTAA
Source organism: Thermoproteus sp. UBA157 (assembly GCA_002497345.1). Lineage (GTDB taxonomy): Archaea > Thermoproteota > Thermoprotei > Thermoproteales > Thermoproteaceae > Thermoproteus. The sequence continues at coordinate 12,078 of DANS01000002.1, read as the reverse complement.
ACTTATTGCGGGATCTTCCGACATACACCCCCTTTAATTTTAAGCATTGAATTAATTAGGGCTCTCGGCTACCCCTGGATCGATCACGGATCTCTCGGCATGACTCTCCTCATCGTATAAATACCGCTTAGCCTCGTATATATCTCGTGACGTCGCATACGACCTTGGCGAGCTCTAGCCAAGCCGGCTTTAATTACGGCCGGTTCCTTTCTGCGAAAGATAGGCGCGCCGGTATGCCCAGAGCCGCGCGACAAGGGCTACTCGGACGTTTCGCATTACGGCAAATGCTCCATGAGCGCAGAGATCTCTTGCTGCTGCCTATCGCGATAATCGCCGTATCCAGCGCCTCGATTTTGATAAGACTCGCCGAGGCCGACCCCGTCGCGGTAACCTTCTGGAGGCTCGCCGTAGCGACGGTCATAACTGTGGCGACCGCGGAGGCCTCAGGCAGAAGGATAAGGATAGGCGGCTGGTGGCCCGCCGCGGTCTTAGCCGGCGCATTTCTATCGGCGCATTTCATAACTTGGATAAGCTCCTTGTTCTATACGACTATAGCCATCAGCACTACGTTGGTGAACGTCCATCCGTTGTTCATGCTGGCGATAAGCAGATACGGGCTCTCGGAGGAGGTATCGAGGAAAACGATTGCAGGCGCCGCGTCCTCCGTGGCCGGAAGCGCCTTGATGTTCTCCGCCGCGGCGGATCTCGGCGGCACTAATCTGCTAGGCGCCGCGTTGGCCCTCGCCGGAGCCCTCGCCTTCGCGGGGTACTTAGCCGTCGGGAGGCTCGTCAGAGCCAGAGCCGATACGCTCAGCTATACGGCTGTGGCCTACGGCTTCGCCGCGCTGTTCGCCTTGGCTATCGCGTTGGGAACTAGGGCCAAGCTACTCGGCTATTCCCCCGAGGTCTACCTGCTCTTCGCCGCGATAGCCGTGGTGCCCATGTTGTTGGGACATTCCATATTCAACTACCTGCTCGGGAGATACAGGGCCATAACGGTGGCAGTGGGGGCGCTCGGCGAGCCCGTGGGCGCGACCCTTTTGGCCGTGCCCGTCTTCGGCCAAGTGCCCTCGCCATCCGCTATTGCAGGAATGGCCTTGATCTCGGCGGGGGTCGTCGTCGTGTCGCTCGAGGAGGCTCAGCCCAAGAAGCCTCTGGCGCGCGCCTCCGCTAATATGTAAGTAGGCGATGGGATAAACGGCGGAGTCGCCTCGGCGCGTTCGGCCTTGATCCCGAGGACGTCCAGGGCCTCGTCTATTGCGTCCACGATGCTGCGGCCGAGCAATGTCTCGGCCCTCCTCTTATCATAGAAGCCGGCGTCGAACTCTATCTCCTTCAAATAGGCGGGGAGGGCCTTGAGGAGCTTATCCAGCTCGTCTTTGGCGCTGAGCGATGTCAAAAACGGCGCATCGAGGAGAGTCGGAGGCACGCCGGCGGCGTACCAAGCCGCGGTGTAGACTATGGCTCTAGGCACGTTTGCAGTAACGCCGTCATTTGTCGTTATGATTCTGCCGTAGACGCGCCAAGATACCCTATCTCTTGTCGACGGTATCAACGCGGCGATCTCGGCTATTCTCTCAGCGTATTTGGCCGCTAGTCGTCTGTAGGATTCCGCCGCCTTCCTCGCCGCGGAGGATGCCCAGGCTAGGTCGAACGAGACGTCTGGAGGCCTTCTGGCCGAAGAGAGGAGGACCTCCCTTACGGAGAGGTACTGCTGGTAAGGCACGTCGTATCTAACAGCGGATTGGATCGTGGCAGTGTGGAACCCCGAGTACTGGGCAGCCTCTAGGGGGGCCAGGGAGGGGTTATTGAGGCCGCCCCTGAAGGGAGGCGAGCCCATGCCCAATATGGGAACTACCTCGTGGTCCAGCTCGGAGTTGAGGCGACCTATAATCGCCAAGGCCGCCCTTATGGCGAGGGCCGAGGCTATATGGCCGCTGGCCACGGCCGAGTCCGATTTGCCGAGGAAGATCCTTACCTTCTCGAGGAAGACGCCCCTTCTGAGATACTCGCCGACGACGACCTTTATGAATTCGTCTATCCGTAGATGTCTGAAGGCGTCCTCGACTAGGGGGACGAGCTGTATTTCGACCTTGCCGGAATATGCCGATGTCTTCTTGGCGAGCAGGTCTGCTATTTGCCGGACGTCCTCGGGGCTGTCGGACATGGGGAGGACGATCCAGCGGACTCCGTGCACCCCGGCTTCCCTCAACGCCCTTAGATCGGCCAGCACGGCCGCTTCCATGGCCAACAAGCTCCTCTCGAAGTCCTCTAGGAGCGGGTTGGGTATTCTCGGCGTTATGAAAAACCTCTCGCCGAGGGGGAGCCCGGCCTTAAGCGCGCGCACCACGATGTCTCTCGGCTGTATATAGGGAGTCCCCTTCCCCTCGAAATCTGACATGATCTCGTCGCAGCCATATATAGCGAAGGCCGCCACGGCCTCCTCCACCTCTTCCTCGGCCGTGATCTTAATCGTGGAGTCCGGGTGCTGGGTACACATAAGACTCGGTATATACATAGCGCGAGAGGGCGCGTCGTCAATAAATCTATTCTCGCGAAAATCCGACTTGCTATAGGCGCCTATTTTTGGAGAGAGCACAAAAGGCTAGAGCCCCGGCCGGGATTCGAACCCGGGACCTCCCGCTTACGAGGCATACGCGGGGCGACGCCCCTGGGCGCTCCGACCGGGCTGAGCTACCGGGGCTTATTCGAGGCCTACCTAACGCTTAATTAATTTTTCGCCTATTGCGCAACGCCATGGCGGATTCACGCCGTCTGAGATCTCGGCGCACGCCGCGCCGATAAGGAGGACAATTTTATTTTCCCCACAGTAATCGTCGTGGTCGAGGAGCTCCTCCAGTTGAGGAAATCCATAGAGGAGAAGATAGCCGAGCTGGAGAGGGAGCTCGAGCTATACAGGAAGATCTTGGCTGCGCTGGACGAGATGATAGGAAAGAAGTCGTTCACGACGGCGGCCGAGGAGAGGGAGAGGCGCGAGTCTGCCAGGAAGCCGCTGGAGGTTCAAACGCTTAAGTCGAAAGACGGGGAGGAGCTGGGCACCGCGGAGATTTACGAGGACGAGATAATACTTAAGCCGAGGGGCCAAGTGAGGCTCGAGGGATTGCTGAGGAGGTTCTTCATAGAGAAACTGCTTGAGAGGTACAAGGAGGAGGACGAAGACGCCGTGAGGCAAGGCAAGAAGAACGCGGCGTTGGAATACGAAGTCCAGGAGGAGGACGGCGTGGTGAAGGCCATCGTGGTGAAGAACTACGGCGATGAAAACAGGCGGAGGGATATCATCAGGGCGTTTAGGTGGACCCTCGAGAGAGCCCTCAAGCCCTAAGCGCCCGCCGTCTCGGGGCTCTGCTCCACCTTGATCTTCTTCTGGCTCTTGTACATCTCCAAGAGCTCGTCCACGGTGGTCGCCTCCTCGGGCGATTTGTCGGTCCTGTAGCGGCCGGTGAATCTGGGGAACCGTATGGCCAGGCCAACGTCCGGCCTCACAGCGCCGAGGCAACAAGTATGCAGAGGAGATAGCGTTATCTCAGCGCCTATGATCTCGATCACAACGCCTGGGGTGAACCAGACGTCGGGCTCCATCCTCGAGGACACCCTGGGGTGTCTGTGGTCTATCTTGTAGGGCTCCAACATCTGGTACATCTTCTTGAGGTCAGCGTCGGTGAAGCCGCTGCCGACTTTGCAGACGGTGTAGAACGTGTCCGTCTTGGGATCGTAGGCCGCCGTCAGGAACGCGCCGTAGAGGCCGGCCCTCTTGCCTCTGCCGTAAAACGCCCCGACCACGACCAAGTCCACCGTATCGGTCATCTCGCTTCTGTAATCCCTCTTATATTTGATCCAGTTCCAACCCCTGGCCCCCATCTCGTAGACCGACGCGGGGTTCTTGCAGACGAGGCCCTCCATGCCCATCGAAATCGCCTCGTGGAAGAAGACGTCCACCTTCTCCTCGTCGTCGAAAAGGGCCCACTTAGCTATCACGACGTCTTCGTCCTCCTTGACTATCTCGGAGAGTCTGAGGCGCCGGTATATCAAGGGCTTGTCCGTGAGGTCCTCCCCGTCTAGGTAGAGCAGATCGAAGAGGTTCAGCTTGACCGGGTACTCCCTCAATGCGGTCTCCACGTCGTGTTTCCTCTTCCTATGCATCAGCTCCTGAAACGGGAGCGGATCGCCCGTCTCCGGGTCTATCGCGACTATCTCCCCCTCGAGTATGGCCTCCTTGGCCGAGACCGACCTCCTAACGGCCTCGACCACGTCGGGGTAGGCGTGGGTTATGTTCTCGAGCCTCCTGCTATATATGGCAACGCCTCGCCCGGATACATGTATCTGGGCCCTCTCGCCGTCGTATTTGTATTCGCATATGGCGGCTCCGCCGAGCTTAGCGAGTATTTCGCGCGAGGTATTAAGGCGTTGGGCCAACATGGGCATTACGGGGACGCCCGGCGTTATCTTGACCTCTGCCAGCCCTGCCCTCCCCCTCTCGGCCACCAGCCGCGCCAACTCGCCCAAGTCGGGCCTTATGTTGTAGGCCCTCTCCAGCGCGTCCTCCGGCACGTCGAAGGCCTCGGCCAAGGCGTCGATGATGGTCATGTCGGCGACGCCCAGCCTCAGCCTCCCCACCACGAAGCGCGCCACGTACTTGGCCTCGTCTGGGGACAACTGCGAGAACAACGAGGAGAGGAGGGATACTTTCAGATCCTGCGAGCCCTCTCCCGAGGCCTTGGCCACTTTAAGCAGAGTGTCGTATACCTGCGAGATGGACAGATCGGCCTTACGCCCTCCCGCAAATGCCAGAAGCGTCTGGGCTTGCCTCTTAGACAAGGCCCTCCTCGCGACCTCGCCCATGTCGCCCGTCCTTTTGTACAAGTCCTCCAACTCGTCCACCTTAGCGCCCGAGGCCCTCGCGATGGCCCTAAGGCACAGCTTCTCCCCGACGCCCAGCTCCAGCCCCTCCCATGGAGGTCTTATATCGCCGAGGATCATGTAGACGGCCTTGTCTATCTCGGAGGGCTCGATCCTCTTGAACAAGCCCACGAGGAGCCTCACCATGGCGGTCCTCTGAGTCGTCGACTCGATAGCGGCTAAGGCCTTGGCCAGCTCCGAGAACTCCACGTGGCCTGGGGCGCGCAGATATAAAACCTTATCTCTTCAAGACCAGCTCTAAATACGTCTCGTCGACCTTGTCCTTCAGCCCCAGCCTCTCGGCCAACGCGGCTATTTCTGCTTCGGCCTCCTTGATCGAGGCCTCCGAGGAGGCCACGGCCTCGATCTCCACGAACTCGCCGAGGCCCTCCACGCGATCTAAGGAGACGGTCAAGGAGCCATATGCGTAGTACTCCCTGCTCTTCCTCACGGCGGCTATCTTCCTGAAGCCGAGGGCCTCCAATATGGACTCGACGTCTCCCTCGGCCGAGGCCGTGAGCTCCAGCCTCGTCTTGGCGCTTGAGCGCATGCGCGGCCCCTTGTAGGACACCTCGACGTCAGGGCCGGTGCGCCTGACGCGCAACGCCTCGTCGGTCTCGGCGAAGTCGCGACAAGGATGCTGGTAATACACGTCAACCTCCTCCTTCTTCTCGAGCAAAACGGCGCCCAGCTTTACGAGCTCCTCTCTGACCTTATTTATATCGGCTCTGTACTTCTGCTCAACCTCCAACATTCTTACAAGGCGGTCTCGCTGGGTCGGCCACCGATAGCCCGAACAGGTAGCACCTCGAAGTGGCCTCGCCGAAGTAGGCGCATTCGCGACAATCGTCTGGACGGCCCACCACTATGCGCACAGACACCTTCGCGGGAGGCCTCGGCGCGGGCTGGACCGCGATGGGCTGAGGGGGCGGCGGCTGAACGGGCGGCGGGGTCAGGGGAGGCGGCTGTTGGATCGGCCGGGGCGCCTCCGGCGGCTTTGAGACCTCGGTCAACGGCTTGACCTCGGACTGGGCAATGGGCGGCGGCTGAACGGGCGGAGGCAGCTGCGGGGCGGGGGAGGTGGGCTGCTGAGGCGGGGCCGAGGGCTGTATCGGCTGAGTGGCCGCCGGTTGCTGGGCGGGGCCGAGGGCTATGCCGAACTCCTCGCTGGCTTTTCTGTAGACGGCCTCCAAAGCCTTGGCCACGTCGTCCGAGCCCTCCAACACCTTCTGCCCGTCGATGACCACCGCGGGAAATGCTGATACGTTGTACCTCTTGAGTATTGAGACGAGGGATCTGAAGTGGGGGGGCACCCTCTCTACGGGCATATCCATCATCTTGACCACTTGCTCGGCCGCATCTTGCCTTATCTTGACCGTGGCAAGCCTCACTCTGTCCCGCCTCTCGACCTTGGAGCGTATATCCTCTATGGCCTTTTTCAGGGACTCCTCCAGCTCTTGGCTCTTGCCCGATATCACGAACAATTCTACGTACACGTTTTCAACTACTCGCCTCTATTTAAGCATAATCGACAACATCAACTCCGGCCCAACGTCTGGGCTATCACCCTGGAGCGCCAGAGCTCCCTCTCTATTACCTGCCCCTCGGGCCTCAGCTCGTAGAAGATCTGGGTGGAGAACGCGTAGAGCTTCTCGGGCACGCCCACGTTGCTCATAACGTATCTCTTGAGGGCCTCGCCCAGGAGCCTCCTCTCTATCATGGTCTGCGGAAGGACCACGAAGTTGGGAGGGACGTATACGCCCTCGACGCCCCACTTGAGAGAGGAGAGCGAGTCGAGCGGCGCCTCCCTCAGATCCGTCACCAAGGTGGCCTCGATCACGGAGCGCCTCAGCTCCATCTCCGAGAACCTGGGTATCTGGAGGACGAGCTTCCCAGCTATTTTGGCGGAGTCGTGGGCCAGGTCCTTGACCGGCCGGACGACGCCGAGGGATCCTCTGACCTCCCTCCTTTCCCACCCGTTGGAGCGGACGAGGAACTCCACGGTCACGAAGACGCCCACCTTATACTTGGAGAGGACATCGTCGGAGGTCTTGAGGGGAAGGCCCTTTATTTTGCGCTGCATCGAGGATCGGATGTGCGAAATGAGGCGAGATCCCTCCTCTAAAGAAAGCATGAAGAAAAAGGTGGATGGGGTTTTAAAAAGAGCTGTGGTATTACTTCGGCGGAGCCAGTATCTGCATCAAGCGCCTCCTTCTCCAGTTGCTGTACTCCATCAGCAATATCGCCACTATTATCACTATGACTATCACCAGCACTATCCACAACACCAGCTCGGGTATCGGTATTCTGACTCCGCCGATGGTTATCCCGGCGGTGCCCGGAACTGTGACCCTGACTGCGACGGTCTGGCCGGCAGCCGGCGTTATTTGGGCTGTGCCGACGTGGTTCTGCTGGGCGGTGACCTTTATCGTGTACTGCTGTCCTCCAAGTACCTCGACCTCCACAGGCGCCGAGGAGAAGCTCCTATACAGCGTCCCGTTGGCGAAGTAGACGTCTACTTGCGATACCAAGTTGTTGATCGGATAGCCGTTGTCGTCGACGGCGGATATCTGCAATATCGCCGTGGGCACCGTGATGGTCTTAGTAGCGGTCTGGCCGGGCGTCAACGTGAAGGCGCCGGTGGAGTAGGTGCCGAACGGCGTATTGGCCACGACGTTGTACTGAAGCGGAGCGCCGGTGTTGTCCTGTGCCAGGACCTCGGCCTCAACGGTGCCGGTGCCGGCGGCGATCGCCGCGCCGTTGGGGCCTATTATCTCTATGGGCCAAGCGCCGGTGGTGCCCTTGGCTTGGTCGACCACGGAGGCGGATATCTTGGCGGTGGGTATCACTATCTGCACCGTTGCTGTTTGTCCTCTAGCCACCGAGACGGTCTTGCTCCACGTGTAGCCGAAAGCCTGCGCCGACACCGTGTAGGTGCCGGCGAGGACCTCGGCCGTCACGGTGCCGGTGCCGGAGGCCACGTTGGCTATCTGCACGGGCGAACTGCTGAGCGCACTGCCGAACGCGTCCACTACGCTGGCCGATATGACGCCAGAGGGCACGCTGACGACGTAGGTGGTGGGCCCGCTGACGGACAGCGAGGTCGTGTTGACCACGGTGGCGCCGGTCTGCGACTTGACGGTGGTGGCCACAGTGACCGTGTACTGGCCCGCGTACTCGCTGAGCGGTAGGTAGAGCGTCACAACGCCGTTGCCCGAGGCGATCGTGGCGTTGTTGTAGGCTATCGTGACGGGCCAGTCAGTTCTAAGCTTGCCGAAGCCGTCTTGGGCTTGCACGGTCACCGGCGCCACGAGACCCAACGAGACCAGATCGATCGTGCTCGGCAACGACGCCGTGTTGAAGGAGGCGGTAAACGGCGTGGTCAGCCTTATCGGCACGCCGTTGACGTAGACGGTGTTTACCTCCATCGTGAGCGG
>DANS01000002.1:2852-3698 GCA_002497345.1 Thermoproteus sp. UBA157 | reverse complement strand
GTGACGGTCTTGAAGGGTATAGCCACGGTGCCTTCGGGAGTCTGCATGTAGAACGTGCCCGAGACTCCTATCGGCTGCGACAGCTGGAGCTGGCTGGCGAAAGTCACGGTGGAGGTTATAGAGTAGCCGCTACTGGGCACGGTGGCGCCGCGCTGTATTGAGAACGTGCCGGTGGCCACGGGCACCCATACAACGGCATCGGCGGGAGCCGCGGCCGTGCTAGTGCTGAACGGGTAGTATACGTTGTAATCGAAGTTGGTCGACGGCAGCTGCGACAAGAAGCCGGCGGGATACGATGACACCAGCTTGTCGTAAATCGTCACGGACCCGGCGCTACTGGTAGTGCCATTGAAGTAGAACATAGCGCCCTTAGTCGCGTCGTCGAACACTTGCACCACGACGTTGGCCAACGGCCCGCTAGGCCCATTGACGGTCAACGTGGCCGGATAGACGTAGGTCCTTATCTGAGCGGCAGAGCTGGCGTTGCCCAGCTGGTACACATCGTTGCCCACGTCTTGCTGGTATATCCATATTAGATATGCCGGATTCTTGGTCAACACCATCAACGGATAGCCGTCGAACCAGCTGACGTACACGACGCTGCTTAAACCTAAGGCAGATAAGTCGGGAAGATCGTAGAACAGCCTACCGTTGTTGTCGGTGAATATCACTGCGTACACCTGGTGCGTCGTGCGGTCGAACAGCACCACGGTCTGGTTGGCCAGCGGCCTGGCGTTCCAGTCGAGCACATATTTCAGCGGCAGCTCGGGGAAGCTGAAGTAGTACTTGAAGTCGTAGTCGCTGGAGTTGACGGTCAACGCGCCCCAAGTGCCGGCCGTGGCCTCT
>DANS01000002.1:888-2807 GCA_002497345.1 Thermoproteus sp. UBA157 | reverse complement strand
GCTTCGGCATGGCTGGCATATAGCACGTTTTCGGAGTAGGACTGAGACGACAGCGGCTGCAGGTTGAACAACTTCACCAATAGCGTGTAGTTGTTGAGCGCTTCCTGCGCTAGCTGATAGGCGCTCATCAGCTCACTCCTAGTGGTATTGGACAACGTCCTGCTAGCTTGTATGAGTATGTCGTTGAGGAAGTGCTTCAACGTATCGACGACGCCGCCGTAGTAGGCGCTCACCGAGTAGCTGTAGCTCGGGGCGTAGACCACCAGCGACCAGACGCCCGAAGCGTTGACGGCGTAGGATCTGCCGAAGCCGTAGCCGCCGAGCGCAATAGTGGTCTGGTTGTATATGGGCACGTAGGCATAGCCCTTGCCGGAGACAGGTATCGTGTAGCTACTGCTGCCGCAGCTGATCGTCACGCCCGATACCAGTATCGGGAACGAGGCGTTGTTGTAGACGGTCAAGTAGTCGAGGGCGGTGGTGGGCAGTTGCAACACCCCGCCGTTGGCCGCATACCAAGCCGTGACGTTCCAGACGGGTATCATCGTGGCGTTGTATATGGCGAACGCGCTGGTGCCGCCTATCGGGAAGCCGAGGCCGGCGATCATGCCGCTACCGTCGATGAACTCGTCCAGGTAGGTCTTGGTCCAGACGGGGACCGCCGACTTGGTGGTCGGCGACGAGACGGGCAAGTAGTTCACCACGAGGTACCTCTTGCCGAAGAAGTCGTAGCCAGTCACGTTGGCGCCTTTGCTGTCGGTGTACGGCCCGAGCACATTAGGCGAGTCGGTGCACAGCGCCTCCTCGCTGCCCGCGGCTATCACCCATATCCTCGCGATGTATGAGCCCGAGGCCGAGGTGCCGCTAGCGTAGGCGGGCAGGAGCGCTATTTGGCCCGCGGGCACGATGTACGTGACAGGCATGCCGAAGCCGCCCCACCGCATATACGGCGATTTGGCGAAGGTGATGTTGACGAACTCGTAGGTGGCGTTGGTGCCTGCGGTGCCCACGGTCACATAAGCGTAGGTGGCGTTGACGAGGACGCCGCTGGTGAGGACGCCCCAAGGCGTCGAGTACAACGAGGTGGTGGGGCCGCTGGTGTAGTTGATCGTCACGACGAATATGACCTTCACGTTCGCATCGCCGGGGGCGACCTCGAGGGCTATGTTGCGCAAGTTGATGTCGTAGGCCAGCAAGTTCTGCGTCAAGTTGGAATACTTCGACAGGTTGAAGGGCGGTGCAGTGTACGCAACGCCGTTGCTGGCGTTGACGACCCTAACGGTGACCACGGCGCTAGTGCCGTAGCCCCACGGCAAGTAGAGCCTCAACGTTTTGAGGTTCAACAGATCGACGCCAGTTCCGTTATACATCGACATCACGAAAGTGGCGTTGTAGACTCCGCTGGACGGGTTCGAGAACTCTATCGGGACCGTGGTGCCGTTCATCAACAACGCCAAGAACAAGTTCCTCTCGAAGACGTTGTAGGTCCTAACTATGGCTTGCGGATACTGTACTTGCACCCATCTGTCGAAGCTGGCCGCGTGCTCGTAGCCGGTGCCGTTGACGGTGTAGAGGTACATGGGCGACGTGAAGTTCCTGGCGACTAACAAGTTCGGCAGATACACCAAGTCGGCGCCGGAGGACGCGGAGCTGTAGCTGCCGTAGTAGGCGTATCTGCCAGTGTAGTTGTACTGCACCTTGTCGTCGTAGGCAAGCGTGTTGTTATACGCCGTGAGGTTCGTTAGTAGGTAGCTCAACGGTATTTGGCCGAAGCCGAACGGCTTCGCCAAGCTGGCCACGACGTTGCTGTCGTTGAAGCCGCTCGGCGGATATGCGGCTTTGAAGGCAAAGCCGAAGTAGCCGTTGGCCAACGTGAAGCCTATGTACGAGTCGACGGGCAACCTCAAGTCCTTGGTGAAGGC
>DANS01000002.1:0-869 GCA_002497345.1 Thermoproteus sp. UBA157 | reverse complement strand
GTCACGTAGCCGTCGTATACCAAGTAGCCCATGTACCATACCCTCACGTGTAGCCTCATTCCGCGCAAGAACAAGTGAGCTATGTTGAACGTGCCGACCGTGGCCGGAGTTAGGCTACATAGCGATGCGGAGCCGCTCTTGGGCTGCGCGGAGTATAGCCTAAACACGGCCGAGTATGTGGTAGTGGACGAGTTGGCGAGCCAGCTGGCCATAGCGGCATATGCCAGAGCGTTGGCCACGTCTGAGATATTGCCGGTAGGCGCGGCGGTACATCCGGCGAGGGATTGGGCCTCCGACAGGTAGCTGGCGGCTATGCTCTGCCATATGGGCTGCATAGCGGTCATGCCGACTAGCCTGAAGTCGGTCAGCACCAAGTAGTCCCTATCGGTGAAGTTCAGCCACCTCGAGGCGTAGAGGTACGGGCTGTTCTCGTCTGCTATCACCAACGTCACGTTGGCCAATATGGGCTTAGCCGCGCCGGGGTACGGGCCGGGCACCACGAATTGGCTGCTCAACAAGTGCTGGCCAGTCTTGTCGAATATCCTGAATACCGGGTCGAAGACCTGAGCTTCAAAGGTCTGCGGGCCTGCGCACCACGTCGTGAGCCTCAGCGTGGTGCTGTTAACGACTAAGCCCGCGTCTATCGGGCCCCTGGTGCCCAACGTGTATACGTAATCCGACGGCTCCAGCCCTAGCCAGCTGGCATAGTCGGCGTAGGAGTTACCGTACATGTTCTGCGCCGCCGTGTAGGGCCATTGCATGTCGACTTGCGGTATGATCGTGCGCACGGTCATCGCGAAGTTCACGCCGAGCGGCAATTCGTCGAAATAGGCGTAGCCGGAGGCGTTGCTTATGGATTCGCCCATCCT
>DANS01000003.1 GCA_002497345.1 Thermoproteus sp. UBA157 | reverse complement strand
GTGCTTTTTCAAAAAGCGGACGCCAAACTGCCGACAAACCGTTGGCAAACAGGGGGAAAACGGCCGCGTTTTTAAGCCGTGCGCACATTGCCTCGTGCTGGTCGAGGTCTCGGATCCCACACTCGTGGAGAGGCTCAAGAGGTTGCTCCCGCGGCCCGACCTGCCGCTGGACGTGGCGATCAAGTCCCTCCTCGAGAAGTCGGCGGCGTGGGTCGCGGCGGCTGGGGCCCTCGCCGAGCTGAGGGCCGAGCTGAGACAGATCGAGACCGAGCTGCAAGCGCTCAGGGGACAGATCGAGGAGCTCAAGAGGACGGCCGGGTGCGGGGCGTACATAGCGGTGCCGCTCTCGGCGCTCGGCGGGCAAGCGTCGGCGGAGCCGAAGGCGGAGGGGATCGCGGAGGGCAAGTACGCCGTCCTCGAGAGACTGCACGCCGCCGGGAAGCGGTGCTTCACATACTCCGAGCTGCGCGAGGTCCTCGGCTACAGACCAAGCGGGCCGATCCTCAGGAAGCTCAAGAAAAAGATCAGCGACGGCGGCACGCCGCTCTACTGCCTGCCGTGATGGGCCGAAAACGGGCCGTCGAGAGGGCTTCTGCCGAAAGGCTTTCCGGTATACGCCAAGATCAGAACGCGCTGGCCCGTGCCCACAGGGAGATAGGAAGCCGGGAGCTCGAGGATATCAAGAGAAAGGTCTTCGAGGAGATGCCGATCGCATATGTTAAAAGAGTTCGTCTATGGGCGTGGATCCCGCCGTGTTGCGGAGCGAGGCGGCGCTCATCTTCCGAGGACATGGAGTTAAGCCTACCCTTTTTGGCTCGCGCGCTAGGAGGAGATGCGAGAGAGGACGGCGATTGGGACATCGCCGTGTATTTCGGCAGGGCGCGTCCGTGTTAGACGAAGCGGAGCTGGCAGTGGAGCTCTCCAGGGTTTTGGGAATCGATGTGGACGTGATCGCCCTCGACTCGGCGCCTCTCGACCTCATATAGTGTTGAGAGACGGCGTCCTTATCTACTCCGACGACGAGGGGACGCGTAGACGCTGGGAGATAGCCGGCTATTTAGAGTAGATTTTGCCGATGATTATCTGCAGGGCTGGTAGGCGCGCCTAAACGCAAGAAATATATTTTCTAATAATTATGTGCTTATGGAGAACGAGCAGAAGAACGCCAAGGGCTTAAGAGTTGTGGTGCTCGAAAAGAAGGTCACGGTGCTTAGGTTCTACGAGTGCGGCATCCTCTAGTCTCTGTAATGCTCGGCGCTTGGGAAAACGCCCTTCTTTACCTCCTCGATGTAATTAGCCACAGCGTTTTTTATAACGGCCGCTACGTCGGCATACCTCTTGGCAAAGCTGGGCGGCCTCTCCGAGAGCCCTATCACGTCGTGTAGGACCAGTATTTGCCCGTCGCAGTACGGGCCAGCTCCTATACATATAGTCGGTATCTTGACGCTCTCGGTGGCCGCCTTGGCCACGCTCGCAGGCACGAACTCGATGACCACCGCGAAGGCGCCTGCCTCCTCCAGGGCCTTGGCGTCTTCGACCACCTTCTTCGCTTGTTCCTCGGTCCTCCCCATCATTCTGAAACCCCCCAGAGATAGCACCCTCTGCGGGTTCAGCCCGATGTGGCCCATAACGGGTATGCCGTACTTAACCAGCTTCTCGACCACGTCGAAGATCTCTTGGCCTCCCTCGGGCTTCACCGCCTCGGCGCCTGCCCTTATGAGCTTGGCCGCATTTCTCAAGGCGTCCCGCGTCCCCGTCTCGTAGGTCATGAAGGGCATGTCCGCCACAACTAGCGCCTTGGGCTTGGCGCGGGCTACGGCGGCTACGTGGATCAACATATCCGCAAGGGTGACGCCCAGCGTGTTCTCCAGCCCCAACACGACCATGCCCAAGGAATCCCCCACGAGTATGCCGTCGACTCCGGCAGCGTCGACAAGTTTGGCCGTGGGGTAGTCGTAAGCGGTTATCATGGCTATCTTTTCCTTGCCTTTCATGCTCGCGATGGACCGCACGGTGATTTTCCTCCGCTCCATGTAACCCGCTGGGGCAAGTATATTAAGGCAAGCGTCGGGGGCGACGTGGAGGAGGCCTGGATACCGCCCAACCACCCTCGGCGCGAGTCCCTTCTCGTGAGGGAGTCCTTGGTCAAGGGCTTCAAGGACGGCCTAGTCGCAATGCAGGGCTTGATAGCCCACGGCCGCGGCGAGTGCTTCGACTACCTCATCGGCGAGACGACCATACCGCCCGCCCTCGAGGCCGAGCGCGCGGCGGCTGCCGCCCTCTTGGCGGCGGAGAGGCCGGTCATATCGGTTAACGGCAACGCGGCCGCGCTAGCGGCCAAGGCCTTGGTTGAGCTATCGAAGACTGTAGGGGCGCCCCTCGAGGTGAACTTGTTCTACAGATCTAGAGAGAGGGAAGAGCTCATAGCGAAGGCCTTGATGGAGAACGGAGCCGACGCCGTGCTCGGCGTAGGCGACGACGCTGCTTGCACTATACCGGAGCTCTTCAGCGAGAGGCGCAAGGTGTCGTGTAGGGGGATATACGCCGCAGACGTCGTATTGGTTCCGCTGGAGGACGGCGATAGGACTGAGGCGTTGAGGAGGATGGGCAAGACGGTCATCGCGATAGACCTCAACCCGCTTTCCCGGACCTCCAGAGCAGCCAACATAACCGTAGTCGATAATATAACTAGGGCTCTCCCCAACATTACTAGGTTTGCCGTTGAGCTGAAAGTTAAACCGCGCGAGGAACTCGCGGAGATTGTGCGCAAGTTCGACAACGACGCCAACTTGAGAGCCGTCTTGAAATACATAAGGGATAGACTCGACGAGCTCGCGAACAGAGGTATTGCGCTGGAGCTCCCTAAGCCCTCTCGACGAGAACCCTAGCGCCGGCGTCCGAGATTTCGAAGATCCTCGGGGCGAGGCCGAGTCCTCTGAGGCATTCCGCTAGCGTCGGCGCCTCGTCCCTATACGAGAGGAACGCCAACACCTTCTTCTTCACGTAGTAGGTGTCGGCGTATCTAGCGCAAGGCCTTATGGCGTTCTCTAGCTCGGCGTTGAGGAACCCCATATCCCTCGAGAACTCGCGGCTGAGCTCGGCGAATTTCTCGTAGGTGGGCTCCCGCGCAAGCTCAAGGAAGTACCTCTCGCCGACGGAGGCCAGCTTCTCCCTCAACTCGGCGAGCATAGCAGACGTCGGGTATCTGCCCAGATCCGCCGTCACGATCAACAAGTCGCGGGGATAGGGTATTCTGTCGACGATCCCCACGCCGGGAGCGCCGGGCTTCAGCCTAAGCTCAACCCCGCCGCCGTAATATTCGGCTATGACGTCCCCCAGCCCCGTGCCCAGCTCTACCTCAACCGCATGGGCCGCCTTGGCGGCATCTATTAAGGGCCTCCCCACCAGTGCAGCGGCACCTAGCGCGGCGCCCAGCGTTAAGGCTGCGCTCAGCCCGTACCCAACGCCGAGCTCCACAGGCGCTGAGTAGGACGCCTCAGCCTCCACGCCGAGGCGCGCGAGAACGGCCTCGATATGTTTCACCTCGGCTCGCCCTCTGCCGGGCCTCACGCGCATTAAGACCCCGGGCCTAATCACGACTCCGCAACCCACTGAGCCCGTGGTCAAGTTATCATCTGCGTATCTAGGCGCCCAGATGCTCGTTATATGTAGAGGGATGTCGACAAAAATCACGTGGAGTTTCCTTGAGGCGGCTTAGATCCACCCCCTCGCCTTCATC
>DANS01000034.1:986-7190 GCA_002497345.1 Thermoproteus sp. UBA157 | reverse complement strand
GCGAGGCCGAAGTCGGCATCGGTAAGGCCCAAGCTCTGCTTCATCCCCAAGGAGGCTATGCCCAAGTTCACTCTGTCTATGAAGGCGAGCAGATAGGCGATCCACACCACCGGAATTATGTGGGACCATTTCTTCCGCAGTATAACTCCCCTATCTACCATATGATATAGAAACTCAATATTTTAAAGTTTTGTTCCTATATTCGTTTATGTAGAATAATGAAGGAAAAGAATTTTTCGAAACAAGGTTCTCAAACGGCGATGTGTTTCGAAATACGCTCATAAACTAACTCCATTCATTTCTCGTGTACCCCACCGACGTCGAGAAGGCCAACGCGTTCATCTGGGAGTCGGAGCCTCTCATGGCTTTCATCGGCTATAAGCTCGTCGAGGTATCGCAAGGGCGCGCTTGCGCCGAGTTCGGACACAGCAGAAACGTCCAGAGGGTTGGCGGAGTTCTCCACGGCGGCGTCATAGCGGCGGCCCTCGACGAGACTCTAGGCATGGCGGTTCTCACGGTAAACGACGGAGTCGACCAAGTCACGGTGGAGCTCAAGATCAACTTCCTGGAGCCCGGAAGGGAGGGGCCCTACAAGGTCTGCGGACAAATCGTGAGGCGAGGGGGCAGGCTAGTGGTGGCCGAGGGGGAGGTCAGGGACGCGTCCGGGAGGCTGGTGGCTAAGGCCTTGGGCACTTGGTACATACTAAGGAGGGAGGTGAAATGAAGGCCACCTTATGGCTTTTGCTCCTAACGGCGCTCGGGTATTTAGTGGGGGCGGCGGCATATGCGTGGAGCCCTTGGCTTCTGCCCTACTTGGTCCTCTACAACCGCGCGGTTTTGTCGGGCTATTACTACGAGCTGGTGACCGGCATATTGATCACCCCCTCGCTCCTCGACTTTCTGCTCAACGCCGTGTCCCTCTACGTGGCGTACCTCATGTTCGATTCTGAGGCGGGCTCGGCGGAATACGCCGTCTTCTTCCTCTCGGGAATTCTGGGCAACGCCTTGACCGTCTTGCTCTATCCGCCAGACGTCATGTCGGCTGGAGCCTCGGGCGGCATCTTCGGCCTGATCTCGTTTTACGTGACCAGGAACATGGTTAGGACGCGCGACGCGGGCTGGGCCGGCCCAGCGCTGTTGATCGCGTCGTTCGCTCTGTCGTCGACGCTCCCCAACGTAAACTACGCGGCCCATCTCGGGGGGATAATGGGAGGAGTCCTCCTGGGCTTAGCCGAGCCTAGGATCCGCCGCGTATGAGCTTGTAGATCTCCTCGGGCCTAATGGGCGTCGACGTGAGCCTCACCCTCCTACCCGTCGCCCTCCTTATCGCGTCCTCGACCGCCTTTATCGCGGCGGCCGCGGCGGCGACCGTGGGCGCCTCGCCGACGCCCTTGGTGCCAGTCGGGTGGTCCGATCTATGCGGAGTCTCCGCCAACTTGGGCTCGTAACGCGGCGCCTCGACGGCCTTGGGTATGTGGTAGAAGGCGAAATTCGGCGTGGCCAAGTTGCCGTCTTGATCGTACACCACCTCCTCGTACAACACTTGCGATATGCCTTGTAGCGCACCGCCGTGGATCTGCCCCTCGACCAGCAACGGGTTCACGACCACGCCTATGTCGTCGTAGGAGCGGTAGAGGAGCGGCTTCACGAGACCGGTCTCCGGATCCAGCTCCACCATCACCACGCCGACGCCGTAGGGGAACGTCGGCTTGGCCCGGTACACCTCCACGGCCTCCGGCTGGGCCTTGACCTTGCCCCTATATATCGCCTCGACGACTTCGCCGATTGAGATGGCCCTATCGCCCGATCTGAACACGCCGTCGGAGTACTCGGCGGGTCCGCCCAGAAGCTCCTCCGCAGCTCTCTTCAACTCGGCCAGAAGCCTCCTGGCGGCGAGGACGGCGGCCGACCCGCCGGCAGTCAGCGATCTGCTCCCGTCGGTCCCCATGCCGTCGGGGACCACGTCGGTGTCGCCCCAGATCACCCTAACCCTCTCTATGGGCACTTGCAGCTCGTCGGCCACCAGCTGGGCTATGCCTGTCGCATCGCCTTGTCCGTGCGGCGCTATGCCCACGGCCACGGTGAAGCTCCCGTCCCTCTCCGCCCTAACTATTGCGACCTCGTGGCCGTAGGTGGTTATCTCCACGTAGAAAGACATGCCGACGCCGAGTATCCTCCCGCTCGTCTTCTCGGCCTCCGCGGTTCTGATTAAATCGTAGTAGCCCGTCGCCTCGATCCCTCTGTTGAAGGTGGCGAGGTACTCGCCAGAGTCGTAGTGAAGGCCCAGCGGGTTGTCGTAGGGCCCCGCCTCCACTAGGTTCCTCCTCCTGACCTCCACGGGGTCGAGCCCCGTCTCGTCGGCGATTAGGTCCATTATCCTCTCTATGAAGAGCGTGGCCTCGGGCCTTCCGGCCCCTCTGTAGGGCCCAAGCGGCGGCTTGTTGGTCAACACGGACACGGCGTCTATGTCCAGATCCCTCACCTTGTAGGCCGCGGGCAACATCGTCGCGGCCGTCGAGGCTAAATCGAAGCCGAACCAATCGTAGGCCCCCGCGTCGGCTACGACCTCGCCCTTTATCGCCTTCAACACGCCGTCTTTCGTGAAGCCAGCCTTGTACCTAAGTATCAGCCCCCTGCCGTAGGTGGTCATCTTGAAGTCCTCGCTCCTGGTGGCCACCCACTTCACGGGCCTCCTCAGGGCCATGGCCGCCGCGGCGACCCTCACCTCCTCCGGGTAGACCTGTATCTTGGAGCCGAAGCCGCCCCCCACGTCCGGCTGCACCACGCGGACGGCCGTCAGCGGCACGTCGAGGCTCTTGGCTATCTCCCTCCTGACTATATGGGGCTTCTGCGTGGAGTCGTAGACCAGCAAAGTCCTGCCGTCGTAGGCGGCCAAGACGCCGTGGGGCTCCATGGGCGAGGGGACGACGCGGTTTATGGTCAACGTCTCCTCCACGACCCTATCCGACGAGGACAAGGCCCTCTCGGCATCTCCGGACGCGTACTTCTCCCTGCGCGAGACGTTTGTGCCGAGCGACTCGTCGACTAGAGGCGCGCCGGGCTCCATGGCCTTCAACGGGTCCACCACCGCCGGCAACGGCTCGTAGTCCACGTAGACCTTCTCCAACGCGTCGTAGAGCGTATATCTATCCACGGCGACCACCATGGCCACGGCCTCGCCTTGATATCTGACCTTGCCGCCGGGGGCGAAGTCGAAGGGCTTCCCAGACTGCGGGGTGAACGCGGCGACTACGCCGGGCATGGCCAGAGCCTCCGAGGCGTCCACCCTCTTGACCCTCGCGTGGGCGTAGGGCGATCTCACGAATCCGGCGTAGAGCATCCCCGGGAGCTCGATGTCGTCGAGGTAGCGCGCTTGATACAGCAAGTGGTAGTCCTCCAGCCTGGGCAGGGGCTTGCCGACGTATCTCATAGCGCCACCGACTTGACCGCCTCTATTATGTTTTGATACCCTGTGCATCTACACAACACGCCGCTGATGCCCTCCCTTATCTCCTCCTCAGTCGGCTTGGGGTTCCTCTTGAGCAAGGCGTAGGACGCCAACAACATGCCCGAGGTGCAGAAGCCGCATTGAAGTGCGTGGCGCTCGTGGAAGGCCCTCTTGAGGCGCTCCATGAGCTCGTCGGAGTAGTCGGCCGTGATTATCTCGGCGCCGTCGGCTTGAACCGCTAAGAGGTTGCAGCTCTTGACAGGCCTCCCGTTGAGCAGAACCGTGCAGGCGCCGCAGTTGCCCGTGTCGCAGCCTATTCTGACGCTCTTTATCCCCAAGTCGTCCCTCAAGAAGTGGACCAACAACTTCCTCGGCTCGACGTCGCGCTCGTACAACACCCCGTTGACCTTGACCCTTATCCTCATAGCCCCAGCGCCCTCCTCACCGCCCTCCTCGCGGCGATGCCCGCCATGGCCCTCCTGTATTCGGCGGAAGCCCTCACGTCCGATATCGGCTCGACCTCCTTGGACGCGGCCTCGGCCACCTCGGCCAACACGTCGGCCGTCGCCCTCCTCCCCCTTATGGACTCCTCCGCCCTCTTCAGCCTAACGGGCTTCAGCCCAACGCCAGTGGCGGCCAGCCGCGCCTCCTCCACAACGCCGTCTTTGACCCAAAGAGCCGCAGCCACTCCGGCTATTGCGAAGTCGTTGTGCGATCTGGCTATCTTGACGTAGGAGGCCTTGGGCGGACACCTCGATATCCTGATGCCCACGACGAGCTCTCCCTGCTGCAGCGCGGTCGTGTAGGGACCCTGGAAGAAGTCCTCGGCGGGCACCTCGCGGGGACCCGAAGGCCCCTTGATCTCTATCGTCGCGCCCAACGCCAGAACTACGGCGGGCCAATCGGCGGCGGGATCGGCGTGAGCCAAGGACCCGCCGATAGTTCCCATCGCCCTTATTTGGGGATCGCCTATTTGCCTAGCCGCTTCCGACAAAACCCCGCACGGGCCCGCCCACCTCTCGAGATCCCAGTGCGTGGTCAAGGCGCCTATGGCGAGGCCCTCGCCCTCGGGCCTTATGTAGCTCAGCTCCTTGAGCCTCCCTATGTCGACCAGCTTGCTGGGCGCGATCGCGCGGAGCTTCAGGAGGGGTATCAAGCTCTGCCCGCCGGCGAGGGGCTTGGCGTTGGGGTCCTCGGAGAGGATCTCGATGGCCTCCTCGAGCGAGGAGGCTCTGTGGTACTCGAATTGAGGCGGTATCATTATACTCGCGTCGGGTTCCCCCTTATATGTGTTGTAGCACCAGAACCGTCTTTATATCCTCGTGGGTCCAAGAGTAGGCCTCCTGGTAGTTGTCTAGATCGGCCGTCTTCGTGATTAGCCTCTTCGGCCAATCCCCGAACTTGTCCTTGGCCTCCTTCAAATGCCTCAACGCCGCATCGAAGTGCCTCAAGCCGGCGTTGACGGACCCCACGACGAGCTTGTTGTTCAACACGGCATCGGTGAGGAGGCTCCCCGCGTCTTCGAGCCTGCCGCCGGGCGGATACACGCCGAGGAGCACCTCGACTCCGCCGGGACCGAGCCTCGCGAGCCCCTCCAGCGCCACGGAGGTAGCCCCCGTGGCCTCCACGACCAAGTCGTAGGTCCCGGCCAGCTTCTCGTGAGCTGCGTCTACGTATGTAGCGCCGATCTCCCTGGCAAGCTTGGCCTTTAGGCTATCAGGCGGCCTCGTGGCCACGGCGGTGACCGATAAGCCCATGAGCCTGAGCACCATGGTCGCCAGGAGGCCCACGGGGCCTGCTCCGAGCACCAACGCGGTCTCGGGCCTTCTGCCGAGCCTCGACTGATAGGCCGTGACGCCCAGCTCCACGCCTTTCTCCACGACGGACAACGGCTCGGTCAACACGGCTATATCGACTATTTCCTTCGGGACCTTGACCAGATACGCCGCGTCGGTCACCGAGTACTCGGCCGCGTGGCCGTGGAGCCCCCAAATGCCGTGTTCCACGTATTTGCCCACGGGGCAGTAGTCCACCGGGAGGTCGCAGTTCACGGGCCTCCTCACCGTGGGCACCACGAGGTCCCCCACAGAGACGTTATCGACGCCGTCGCCCAACTCGGCGACTTCGGCCAAGGCCTCGTGGCCCAGTATTAGGTAGTCGCTGCCCTCCGGCGCCTTGCCGTATTTCCCCTCTATTATCTCCTTGTCGGTTCCGCACACGCCGACCATCAACGGCTTGAGGAGGACTTGCCCCCTCCTCGGCGAGGGCTTGGGGACGTCTCTGAGCCTCAAGGACTCGGGCACCCCGGGGATGACCGTTACCGCCTTCATATCAGAATAGAGACTGGTAAATATACCTTGAGATCTTTTTATAATGAAGACCCGCGCGCTCGATCATCGTCTCCAACAGATTGCCCGTCAGGATGGAGAGGANNGGACAGGGAGGTCAAGCTGTCCGCCATCACGCCCCTCGAGGGGCCGGCGCTGGAGAGGATGGTGGCGGCCTTCAAGGCCGCGAAGTCCAGGGCCTTGTTCCTCGACTACGACGGCACGCTCATGCCGCTTTATCCGTACGCCTATTAAGCTGTCCCCGACGACGAGCTGTTGCGCTTGCTCGAGGCCTTGGCCAAGGCGCCCGGGACGCATGTGGCCATAGTGACCGGAAGGCCCCGCGAATTCCCGTGGCTGAGGGATCTGCCCGTATACGTAGTGGCGGAGCACGGGCTGTGGATCCGGCGCCCTGACGGGAGCTGGTCG
>DANS01000034.1:0-820 GCA_002497345.1 Thermoproteus sp. UBA157 | reverse complement strand
TCGAGGTCAAGCCGGCGGGCGTAAACAAGGGAGCCGCCGTGAGCCGCCTTATGGAGGAGATCAAGCCGGACTTCGTGCTGGCGGCCGGCGACGATGAAACCGACGAGACCGTGTTCGCCGCCTTGCCGCCCGACGCTTACACCGTAAAGGTCGGGAGGGGCAAGACCTTGGCCAAGTACTATCTGCCGAACTACAGAGCTGTCAGGGAGGTATTGCGCCTGCTCCTGGCCGCTTGGTCACCACTTGTGCGGTTCCGCCTCGCCCAAGGCCGCGATCTTTAGGCGCTCGGGCCCCCGCAACCTCTTCACGATCTCGGCGACAGATCTCGGGACCAGCTCCTCCCAGGAGGGATCTCCCCTGAGGATGAGCTCCCTGACCCTTGTGGAGGCGTACTTGGATCTATCGAATATGGGCTGTCGCCTCACCTCGTAACCGGCCTCCTCGAACAGCAGGGCCACGAAGGGGTTCCCCGTGTAGACCACGTCGAAGGGCGGGGCGTAGGACTTGACCCTTCCTAGCCACTCTAGGTTGTTCTCGACGTTTGGAATCGGTATTATCAAGACGCGCGAGAGGTCCACCCCGCCCTCCCTCAGCCCCTCCCTGAGCATCCATATCCTCTCGCCCGCCGTGAAGGGGTCCTTGAGCAGGTAGTTGAACTGGGCTGAGCCGACGGCGATGACCAGCTCGTCCACCTCCTTGAGGATCTCCTTAACAGCGTACACGTGGCCCCAGTGCGGCGGCTGGAAGCGCCCGGGGAACAAGCCCCTCCTCATGATCCCGGATTGCCCGCGTTTTAATATGTTCATGCGTCGCGGCCATG
>DANS01000004.1:32342-32559 GCA_002497345.1 Thermoproteus sp. UBA157 | reverse complement strand
GGAGGCCCAGAACTCCTCGAAGTTGTCGAGCGACCTCTTGTGGTACTCCCAATACGCATTGACGTTTATAACCCGTGAGCGCCACTTGTCGTTGACAACGTACTCATCGAAGGGCAGGTTCTTCTCTTCAAGCGACATGAGAAAAGCTGACTGGCTCTGTTTATAAATATTTCTAGTAAAATTAGTAAAGAAATTAATATATTTAATTAAGCTAATT
>DANS01000004.1:20500-32303 GCA_002497345.1 Thermoproteus sp. UBA157 | reverse complement strand
TATAATATTCTGCGAAAAATTCAAGTATTCATAATGATAATTACGCAAAAACCATTTCTATATAGATGTATATAGGTCCAATTGGCGGCTGAAGCGTCGTATTTCCGCGATTGTCGAGAACACAGCGATAGCGAATATGTTTTTATTATACGCCTTCCCTTACGCGCTCAGTGTACTTCAATAAACGTAATAACGATTGAGTTGACTGTAACTGTACTACCAAAATTTTTATAGATCGACAAGCCGGCGGATCCATGAAGGTCACAATATCTATCATAAAAGCCGATGTTGGGGGGTGGCCCGGCCACGCCTGGGTCCACCCCAAGATGTTGGAGCTGGCCGCTGAGAGGCTCAAGGAGGCGCAGAAGAGGGGGCTTCTGATAGACTACTTCGCCTACAACGTAGGCGACGACATATCGTTGCTCATGACTCACACCAAGGGCCCGGACAACCCCGAGATACACGGGCTCGCTTGGGATATATTCAAGGAGGTGACCGAGAAGGTCGCGAGGAGGTACAAGCTCTACGGCGCGGGGCAGGACCTTCTGAGGGAGGCCTTCTCGGGCAACGTGAGGGGCATGGGGCCGCAGGTGGCCGAGCTGGAGATCGAGGAGAGGCCCTCCGAGCCTGTGATAACCTTCGCCGCGGATAAGACAGAGCCGGGCGCCTTCAATTTGCCCATGTATAAGATATTTGCAGATCCCTTCAACACGGCGGGCCTCGTGATCGATCCTGCCATGCACGAGGGCTTCTTGTTCGAGGTCCTCGACGTATATGAGCACAAGGTGTATTTGCTGAGGGCGCCCGAGGAGTCCTACTCGCTCCTCGGCCTCATAGGCACGACGGGCCGCTACATAATAAGGCGGGTCTACAGGCGTGCGGACGGCGCGCCGGCGGCGGCCGTCAGCGTCGAGAGGCTGAACCTCATAGCCGGCCGCTACGTGGGCAAGGACGACCCGGTGGCCATCGTGAGGGCCCAACACGGGATGCCGGCCGTCGGCGAGGTGCTGGAGGCCTTCGCGTATCCGCATCTGGTGCACGGATGGATGAGGGGATCCCACGCCGGGCCCTTGATGCCCATGCGCTTCTACCAAATAGACGTCGAGAAGAGGATAGCCGTGGGGGCCAAGATGACCAGATTCGACGGGCCGCCCAAGGTGGGCGCCTTGGGCTGGCAGCTACACGACGGCTACCTCGAGGGGCCCGTCGACTTATTCGACGACCCGGCCTTCGACTACACGCGCCAGCTGGCGGCGCAGATAACCGAGTACATACGCCGCATGGGCCCGTTCCAGCCTCACCGCCTACCGCCCGAGGAGATGGAGTACACCACGTTGCCAAAGATACTGGCCAAGATAAGGGCATATTCGGCCGACGATTTCGAGAAGAACCGCGAGAAGTACGTGACCGAGGCGGTCAAGGGTGCAGCGATCGCGGCCTCGCACGATTGAGTTGCTAATACGAAGCTGAACATTTTTTATTGACGTAAAATCCCTTGATTAGTAAGAGTAATTCTCTTCAAATATTCCAGATTTTATCGTCAAATTTAAATTCTCTTCTGCGGACAATAAGATTTTTAAGATATAAACGTAAAATGCGCGTGGACCTCGACTACTACGAGATCACGGGCCTTTACGACGAAGTGAGGAGGTTCTACTCAATGGTGGGCGAGGAGAGCAGATATCTCCGCTTCTTGGCTGCTGTGAGGGACCCAGCCAGCGCCTACGAGCGCATGTGGTCGTGCGGTGGCAGGACCTTCTTGGTCGTGCAAGGCAGAAGGCCCGTGGCCTTAGTCGACGTAACTCCTTGCGGCGAGGGGGAAGTCGAAGCCGGCCTAGTCGTGGTCGACTCCTTGCAAGGGAGGGGCTACGGCACGAGGATAGCGGAGATCTTCGCTGCCCTGCTCCCGCGTCTGGGCTTCGACGCGGCTATAGCCGAGATCCTCAGGGAGAACGCGAAGGCCCTCGCGATAGCCAAAAGGCTGGGCGCCTCGATATCGTGTAGAGGCGTTGTGTGCACCGTCAAGCTCAACTTGAGGCGCTTGGCGCTTAAAAGCTCAGCGGTCGCTGCGGCGCGGGCGGCTATGCCTTGAAGACCTCGCCGAGCTCCCTCACGAGCTCGGGCACCTTGGCCCTCATCTTCTCCCTAGCCTCCTCGTAGAAGTTGCGGCCTGTGGGGTCGATCATCACGGTGAGCGGCCCGAAGTCCTCGACCTCGAGGACCCACATGGCTTCGGCCATGCCGAGATCCAGCCAGTGCACGTCGACGACTCTTTTTATGGCCTGGGCCGCCAACACCCCGGCGCCGCCGGTGAATATGGCATATGCCGCTTTGTATCTCCTCATGGCCTCGGCGGTTCTCTTGCCCATGCCGCCTTTGCCTATTATCAGCTTGACGCCCAGCTTCTCTATAACGTCGGCTTCGAAGGCCTCCATCCTCGCCGACGTGGTGGGCCCCATCGCTATTATCCTCCACCTATCGCCCTCCCTCTTGGCCACAGGCCCCGCGTGGTATATCGCGCCGCCTCTCAAGTCGACGGGCAGCGGCCTCCCCTCCTTGAGGTATTCCAGTATTCTGGCATGCGCCGCATCCCTCGCGCTCACGATAACGCCGGATATGTAGAGCGTATCGCCGACTCTCAGCCCTTCAACGTCTTCGTCTTTGAGGGGCGTCTTGAGCTTATAGTTAGCCATGGAGAAAGGAGGTCGGGCCATTTAAGGTCTTTCTATCGTCTTCAGTCTAAAATGGTGGGGACAAACGAAGCTAGAAAAATATTTCTAGCAGGCGACAGGAAGCTGCATGGACCTCGAGGAGGTCGTTCTGAAAGCCGCCAAGGAGGCCATCGCTAAGGCGAGCATTTCGCCAGCCCTCGACGTAATCGACGCGTTGAGGAGGGCGCATGGCGAGGAGACCTCGGAGGCGGCCAAGGTGCAGCTGGGCGCCATCCTCAAGAACATAGAGCTGGCCGCCGCCACAACATCCGCCGTCTGCCAAGACACGGGCGTTCCCACCTTCTTCGTAAAGCTGGGCGACGGCTTTCCCATAAGGAGCAAGGTCCTCTCCATACTCACGGAGGCTGTGAGGCAAGTGACCAAGGAGTTGCCTCTGAGGCCCAACACGGCGGATCCGTTTACTGAGAGGAACCCCGGCGACAACACAGGCTTGGGAGTCCCCGTATTCGACGTGGAGCTATTCGACGGGGATTATCTGCAGTTCACCTACGTGCCCAAGGGAGGCGGTTCGGAGTTGCCGGGCAAGGCCATGGTCCTGCCGCCGGGCGTGGCGCTTAGGGAGCTGCCCAGAATAGTGCTCGAGTCCGTCATAGACGCTGGGCCTATGCCGTGTCCTCCCGTGATAGTGGGCATCGGCATAGGCCCTACCCTCGACGCCGCGGCCAAGCTGGCCAAGAAGGCCGCTACGCTTAGGCCGGTCGGCTCCAGGAACCAGAACCCCGAGGTGGCCAAGATGGAGGAGGCGCTCCTCAAGGCGATCAACAAGTTGGGCCTAGGCGCCCACGGAGTAGGCGGGAACATAACGGCGCTGGACGTCCACATAGAGTATGCCTACAGACATCCGGCCACCTTCGCGCTGGCAATAATCTTCTCGTGTTGGGCCACGAGGAGGGCCACGGCCACGGTTTGGCCAGACGGCAGATACGAGGTTAAGGCCTAGTTCGCATTAGGGGAGGGACAAACGCAAAGCATATATTGTAGACCGCGCTATGGTGCGTGGAGAAGAAGGATAAGATGAAGCTAGTCTCCTTCACCCTCTCGGAGAGCACCGTGAAGAAAGTGGATCTGCTCGTGACCAAGGGCGTTTTCGTCACGAGGAACGAGGCCATAAGGGCGGCCTTGGAGATGTACTTCAACGGAACTGCGAAGAGATGGCTCGAGATGTACAGGAGGCGGAAAGCCAAGCGTTCATAGGCCGCCGCCCACCGGCGGCAAGAAGACCACCTCGTCTCCGTCCTTGAGTCTAGTGCCCAAGCCCGCTAGGTAATCGATGGCGCGCCCGTTCACCAATATGTTGTACTCGTCCTTGAGCCTCCCGCCGTCGAGGATCTCCCTCGACAGCCTCCCGCCGTATTTCTCGTCGATGGCCTTTATGAGGTCCATCACGGTCGACCCATCGGGCACCTCCAACACGTCCCTCATGGTCCCCATCAAGTCGTAGAGCGTGGCTAGATATCTTACCCATATCTTCATAGGGAAAAAATTTAGAGCAGATATTGGAACTCCTCCAGGCCAAGCCTCTTCAGAACGTCGTAGGTGGGCTTCCCGTCGACCCAGCCCCTCAGCTTGTAGTAGATCTTTATCCCCTCGTCGAACATCTTGGCGGCCGAGTGGCCCTTGGCGGGGCCCGTGGGTATCGGGTTCCTGAAATGCGGGTTGAGCTCGTCCTTGACCCATTTGCCCTCCTTCACGTGGAAGAGCCTCTCAACGTTGAAAATGCGCTCGCCTATGGCCAACATGTCCTCAGGCGTTACGTCCCAATCGTAGGCCAAGTTGAAGAGGTAGGCGAGATCCTTCTCGAATATGCCCTCGTGGTCCAACGTGGCGAACTTGCAGTACGTCACCGAGTCGGTCAAGGCCATGAGGTGTTGCGCGTATATCACGATCCTGGCTTGCTTCTCGATGCACTCGGGGGTCTCGCATAGCGGGTCGACCTTCTCCGGAACGCCCAGGACCTCCCACGTGGGCGAGTAGGCCTCGAGGTGGTCGCCGCCGCGATTGGCCGTGAAGTAGGACAAGGCGAATCCCTTCAACGCTCTGGGGTCGTAGGCGGGGAGGCCCTGCCCCCTCGAGCCGCGGAAGACGCTGGGATCGCCGTATTTCAGCGAGAGTCTGTAATCGCCCTCGGCGAGGTCGTCGCCTATGTCGCTCCTGTTGGCGGTCCTTATGACTAAGTCCGCCAGAGCTCCCGCATCGCCCCAGTCCACGTCCAGCTTTAGCTTCCCCTTTTTGGCCAGCTCCACAGCTGCGGCGAGCGTGTTGCCTAACGAGATCGTGTCGAAGCCCAGCTCGTTGGCGAGCTTCTGTAGCCTCAAGTCGGCCTCTGGGTCGAAAAGGCCTACGTTGGCGCCCAGAGCCCACGTGTTCTCGTACTCGTACTTGGCCTTGCCCACGAACTTGTAAGGCCCGCTCTTGACCATCACGTGTTGCGTACACGCTATGGGGCACATCATGCACGCGTGGGTCTCCACGACGTAGTTCTTCTTGATGTACTCGCCGGTGAGCTTGTCGGCCTCCTCGGCGTGGCCGGTCTCGAAGTTTCTTACGGGATATGCGCCCAGCGAATTTATCACCGCGGTCAACAAGTTGGTGCCGTATATATGAAGCGCCTTGGCCGTGGGCCCCGACATGAGCCTTTGCGCGAGCTTCGTGGACTCGGCTATGAACTTGGCGCGGTCCTTCACGTCTTTCAGCAAATCGCGCGTGCCCCAGACCAGTATGCCCTTGAGCTTCTTGGACCCCATGACGGCGCCCACGCCGCCGCGCCCCGCGAAGCGCTCGTAGTCTGACATCCTGATCCCGGCTATCTTCACCAAGTTCTCCCCGGCGGGACCGATAACCGCCGCGCCGGCGGCCTTCTCCTCCTCCGGGAAGCCGTTCTCCCTCAAGAGCGCCTTGATGGTGGCGCCAGTCCACTTGCCCCAGAGGTGCTTGGCCGGCTTGATGGCCACATCGCCGTCTTTCACCACGATATATACGGGGTCCTCCGCCGCGCCCTCTATTATCAGCCCATCGTAGCCCGACTTCCTCAGCCAATAGGCGAAGTTCCCGCCGGCGTTGGAGTGCGTCAAGGAGCCCGTGAGCGGCGACTTCGTGACGACCGTGACGCGGCTGGTGGACAAGTTCGCCATGGCCGACAGCGGGCCGGCGAATATGTAGAGCCTATTGCTCGGCGAGAGGGGATCAATCCCCTTGGGTATTTCCTTGAGGGCTAAGTACGAGCCGAGCCCCCTGCCGCCGAGGAACTTCTTGAGGACATCGTCCTTGTAAACCTCCTCCGTCACTTTTTCCGTGTGGAGGTCTATTCTGGCCACCCTAAATACCGCCATGTATACAGAACTTCATATATATTTAAAAAATTTTTATCTTTTTATTGATAATTAGCCTCCAAACGGCGAAACTATCAACACGAAATCGCCGTCTTTGAGCCGGGTCCTAAGCCCGTCCAAGAAGTCCACGGATCTTCCATTTACTAAAATATCGTGCATATCGATTATTTTTCCATTTCTTATTATTTTATCTTTAAAACCTGGATAGAGCTCATTTAGTATATCCACCACGTCTTCCACGGTGGCTCCATCCGCTAGGTTTAAATCAAGCGAGATCTGATCCACGGAGTTCAGCCCGAAATAAAGAGGGGCCATGATCTTGACCTTGATCCGCATCGGCACTGATAACGCCTTCTTTAAATAGGATAGGGTCGAGGGCCCTATGGTCAAGATATATAGGGAGGGCAGGCGGGACCTCCTCAAGGGGAGGACCGTGGCGATCATAGGCTACGGCAACGTGGGAAGATCGCTGGCGCTCAACATGCGGGATTCCGGAGCGACGGTGATGGTGGGCGATCTCCTGGGCGGGGAGCACGCCAAGAGAGCCAAGTCCGACGGCTTCGAGCCCAGGCCCGTGCCCGAGGCGGCCGAGCTGGGCGACGTGGTGGTGTTGGCACTCCCCGACGACGCGGCCCCGGAGATATTCAGGACGGAGGTCCTGCCGGGGCTTCACTCCGACAAGGCGCTTGTGCTGACCAGCGGCTTCCCCGTCGCTTACGGCTTGATCGAGCCTCCGGGCGATATCGACGTGGCGTTATTCGTGCCGAAGATCCCAGGCGCCGCCATGAGGGACAGATATCTCCAAGGAAGGGGCTTCGCCGCAGTCGTCGGGGTCGTCCAGGACGTGTCGGGAGGCGCGCTAGACGTAGCGCTCGCGATCGCCGACGCGGCCGGGGCCTTCAAACAAGGCGGCTTCGCGATCGAGGCATCGGCAAGGGACGAGGCGTTGGCCGATCTGCTGGGCGAGCAACTGCTCAAGGCCGCGCTGCTCGCCGCGCTGGAGGCCGCGTTCGAGGCGATGGTCGAGGCGGGCGTGCCGCAAGAGGTCGCCGCGCTTGAGCTCTACGCCTCCGGGGAGCTCGGGGAGCTCGGGAGGTTGATGGCCCTCGTCGGGCCGTACGGCGCCTTGCGCCTCCAATCGCCCGTCGACGCCTACGGCCAGCTCCTCAGGCTTGGCCAATATAAGAGGGCCTTGCAGCGGCTGGCCCGCGGAGTCGCGGAGGACGTCTTGAGCGGCAACTTCGCCAGGGAGATATATCTCGAGAGGGCGGCGGGATACGTGAAGTTCAACGCCTTGTGGAGGAGGGCCCTCTCGGGGCGGTTGGCCCAAGCGGACTCCCAGCTGAGGGCGCAGCTACGTAGCTAGGGCCCGTAGTAGAAGCAAGGGGTGGCCAAGCCGCCCTCGCACACCTCGACCCAAGTAGCGCCGAGCGCCCTCGCTATATATCGCGCCAGGCACTCGCCCGAAGCGCCCTCGGGCCCGCACGGGATCTCGTAGTAGGGCTCGGCGGGGGCCCCACGCTCCCGGGAGGACTTGAGGTATTTGCCGTCCATCTCGGCCAAGAGGGACCAGAGCCTTCGCTGGAGCTCCTCCGCGTCGGCTAAATAGTCCACGTTGTCGGGCCCGCAGAAGGCCGCCCTCACCGCGTAGTCGTGGCCGTGGAGAGTCCCCTTAGTGGCCGAAAAGGACGGCCTCACTGCCACCGATATGGAGCCCCTGACTATTACGCATAAGCGCATGGAGGGGCCGACCGCATGTTTTTTAACTATGGCCCCTTGCGGGCAGTGGACGTCTCCATAGACGTCGACAAGATACGGGAAGTGGCCGAGGCGGTGCGGGGCTTGGGCCTCAAGAGGGATAGATATCTCGACGATAGGTTCTACCCGCCCCCCTCTGACCCCAGGGAGGACCAGCTGGCCTACTTCACGGCGATGGTCGCGGTGGATCACAGAACCTCGACGTTCGGCCCCTTCGAGGGCTACATAAACGGCGAGTTCTTCCACGGCGCGGACGCCCTCTGGAGGCTCGGCAGATTGGCCTACGACGACGGCCTATTCAAGGCTGAGAGGTTGGCCGAGTTAAGCCCCGAGGACGCCAAGAGGCTCTTCGCCATAGGCAACGTCTCCGTATGGGACGCCAACATCAGGCTACTCCTCCTGAGGGATCTAGGCCGCAAGGCCTTGAAGGCGGGGGGCTTCGAGGCCTTGATACCCAATCGAGTCTCCAAGCTCGTGGAAAGGCTGAGGTCCATAAGAGCTTACGAGGACCCGGTGGCCAAGAAGGCGCTCCTCTTGGCCAAGTTCCTAGACGGCAGAGGTCTCGTGAAGTTCGAGGACCACGAGAACTTCGACGTGCCCGTCGACAACCACTTGTCCAGGATAGCCTACAGGCTGGGGATAGCCGACGTGGACTACCGACAGCTGTTCGAAGGCGTTGAGCTGAGCCGCGAAGAAGACGTAGATGTCAGGAACAAGGTGAAGCTGGCCTGGAGGCTCGTGTCCAAGTTCTCGGGGGTGGATCCCTTCACTCTGGACGACTTCCTATGGTCCTTCGGCAGGAGGATCTGCACGAGGGATAAGCCTAGGTGCGAGGAGTGCCCGTTTAAGGCGATATGCAAGGCCCGCTCCCTCGGCCAATATCCGCCCGAGCACGCCCACGTGTTGACGTGGTATTATTAAACCCCCAGCTCTAGCCCGTCATGGAGATAAGGGCCATAGCGCTCAACGTCCGTCGGATCGACCCCGGGAGGATCTCGCGCTTCTTGGACGCGGCCAAGCGCCTCCGCCCCTTGACGATAAGGGTGTCCGTGGCCACGCCGCCGAGGGAGGCCGTCGGCCAGATCTTGAAGGCCCTCGAGGAGCTCGGCGTTGAGTACTCGGCCATAGGCGTATACGAGGGCGACGACCTCGAGGAGCTGGTGAGGACCTATGGCGTCTTCGCGGCGGTGGCGTCTGTGGATAGATACCTGGAGTTCTTGAGGAGGATAGACAAGGCGGGCGAGCCGCACCTCGCCAGAAACGTGGCGCTCTTGCTGGGAGGACGCGTCTACGATTCGCCCTACTACCCCGCGGCCATCGTGGCCAGAGAGGGCATCGCGCTCTCGTTGCTCTACCCTGACGACGTCAATTCCCTCGACGATGTGCCCGCCGCGTTGAAACGAGCCGAGAAACTCGGCGAGTCCTTCGCCGCCTCGATCGGCGAGCCCTTCTTGGGCGTCGACGGTAGCCTCTCGCCTTGGGGCGAGAGATCTGTCGCCAAGGCGATACATCGAGTCTTCGGGGTGAGGGTGGGGAGTTGGGGGACCATGGCGGCCATAAGGGCCCTCAACGAGGCCATCTGGTCCTCAAGCATTAAGTTGCTGGGTTTCAGCGAAGTCATGCTCCCCTTAGCGGAGGACGAGGAGCTGAAGAGGCTGGCTGAGGAGGGGGCTTTAGACCTTCACAAACTCGTCTCGTACGCCTCGGTCTGTGTTGCCGGCCTCGACATGGTGCCCGTCGAGGCGAACGAGGAGGACTTGAGGAGGATGCTCCTGGACCTTGAAGCTATCGCCAAGAGCAAGGGCAGAGCAGTCGGCGTGAGGTTGTTCCCGGCATCGGGACAACACTTCGATGTGCCCGGTTTCGGCAAAACGCCCGTCCTGAGGCCCTAATATGCCGTGGTTGACAAAGCCCCTAGACGGCGCGCCTCGCCGCGTCGTGTCCCTGAATCCCTCGATAACGGAGTTCCTCTTCGTAGCTGGGCTAGGGGATAGGCTCGTGGGGAGGGATGTATTCTCCTACAGGCCGCGCGATGCGCTCAAGATCCCGCACGTCGGCTCCTTCACGACAGCCGATCTAGAGGCCGTCGGGAGGCTGAGGCCGGATCTCGCGATAACGTACTACCCGGTGCAGAAAGACCTAATCGAGCGGCTTGACGAGATAGCCCCTGTGGCGGTTGTGGAGACGCCGACTAGCGTCGACGACGTGTTGGCCAACTTCAAGTTCGTGGCGAGGCTGCTCGACGCCGATGAGCTCGGCGATCACGTAGCCGGGGTCTACGAGGATCTGCTCAAGGGCGCGCCGATCGCCGAGGACGCGCTCGTCATCTTCTACTTGGGCGGATACGATGTGGCTTGCCGCGAGTCCTTCACGGCGTCTGCCCTTGAGGCCGTGGGGATAAAATACATCAAAGGGCTTCACTGCGTCTACCGCTTCTTGGGGCCCCAGGAGGCCGCCTCGGAGCTCGTCGAGAGGCTCGACCCTGCGCTGGTTCTCTACGAGGGCAAGACCAAGACGCCTAGGCCCGAGGAGATCTCGTGGATTAGGCGGGCTAAATGTAGGGCATGCGCTGGGGGCGACGTCTTGCTGGTCCCCAACGACACCTTAGCCCACTATGGGCCGAGCCTGCCGTTGGATTTGGCCTTGGTCAGAGAGGCGATAGCCAGACGCGCTGAGCTCGTCGAGGGCGTCTCCAGCGTGGTTAGGCCCTCCCTCGCCGATGCTTGGTATAGGCCGTATCTATATTAATACGCGTCCCCCGCCCTCCATGCTTGCGGAGTTGCTAGAGAGGGGGGAGTTGACAGTAGCTGTGTACGGGCTCGGCTACGTGGGGCTGGCCCTATCGGCGGCGTGGATACGCGCCGGCGCCAAGGTCATAGGCGTGGACGTAGACGCCGAGAAGGTCGCGGCCATATCCAACGGAGTGGTCGAATACGTCGAGGAGGACGTGAGGCGCACAATCTCGGAGGCCATTAAGACGGGCAAAATGGAGGCCACCACAGACGGCGAGATGGCCTCGATCAGAAGCAAGGCCAAGTTCATCACAGTGCCGGTGTATCTGGCCTCGACCCGCCCCAGCATACACGTGGACTTCTCAGCGCTGGTCTCGGCAGCGAAGGCCATAACGCAAGGGCTGAAGAAGGGGGACCTAGTCGTCGTGGAGTCCAGCGTGCCGCCCGGCACCACGGAGGAGGTCGTGAGGCCGATCTTGGAGGAATCCGGCCTAATGGCCGAGGAGGACTTCTACCTCGCCTATAGCCCCGAGAGGATTATGGTCGGCCACGCGCTTAAGGACATAGAGGAGAACTACCCGAAGGTAGTGGCCGGGGTGGGTCCCAAAAGCGCGGAGGTCGCGGCCGCGCTCTACAAGAAGATCGCCAAGAAGGGCGTCATAAAGCTCTCGTCGATCAAGGCCGCGGAGTTCGAGAAGCTGCTCGAAGGCGTGTACCGCGATTTGAACATAGCGCTGGCCAACGAAATGGCCTATCTCGCCAACGCCCTCGGAGTTTCCTTCGCAGAGGCCAGGGCGGCCGCCAACAGCCAGCCCTACAGCCACGTCCACAAGCCGGGGACCGGAGTCGGCGGAAGCTGCATACCGGTGTACCCCTATTTCCTGATGTGGACAGCCGAGAGGCTCGGCATAGAGCTCCCCTTGACGGCCCTGGGGAGGGCCATAAACGAGGCCCAGCCGTATAAGGTAGCTGAGGCCGCGATTAGGGCCATGATAAGGGAGGGCGTGAACCCCGTCGAGGCCAAGATAGCGGTGTTGGGGCTGGCCTTCAGAGGCGACGTAGACGACACGAGGCGTAGCCCGACGTACGACTTGCTCAAGGGCTTGCTCGACTTCGGGATAAGGCCGAGCAACGTCGTGGTCCACGATCCCTACGTGAAGAGGGACAGAGCCTTGGAGGAGCTCGGCATAAGGCTCACGGCAGATCTGGAGGAGGCGCTGGCCGGCGCGTCCTTGGTCGTCGTGTCCACCGA
>DANS01000004.1:19936-20466 GCA_002497345.1 Thermoproteus sp. UBA157 | reverse complement strand
GTCATAGTGGACGCCAGGGGGGTGCTCGAGGCGGATATACCGATATATTCAATCGACGGAGGGCGCTGGCCCGTGGAGAGGCGGGGCGCGGATCTGCGCGAGGCGAGGGAGCGGTGCTAGCGGTCGAACAGCCGGGCCGGGAACCAGCCGTCCTTGGTCTTGACGAAGCCGCGCGTCGCGTTTAAGGCCGCCTCCCTCAAGCGTTCGTAAAGAGCGGCATCTCCGCAGAGGAGCCTCCCCTCGTAGAAGGCGTCGACGAATATCGTGTTGAACGCCCCTATCAACTCCTCGGCCTCCTCCGGCGCGGCGAAGTGGGCTTGGGCCAAGTCGTTGGGCGGAGGCTCGGGCCGTTGCCTCCCTATCACCACAAGATCCCAATCGCTATCTATCCTCGCCTCCCCCCTAGCCCTGGAGCCGAAGAGCACCACGGTGTAGCCCTGCTCGCAGAGCCGCTTGATCCACGCCTCGACCTCCGCGTGCATCTCCAACAACACTTGCCTGAGCTCATACATGGGCTAAAATCGACTCCA
>DANS01000004.1:0-19899 GCA_002497345.1 Thermoproteus sp. UBA157 | reverse complement strand
CCCAAGTATTGCTCCGTCAAATACTTGGCGCATCTTATCAACTCGCCCGGCGCCTCCCCGCCCCGAATCCTCAAGAGCGATTGGACTAGGTGCAGTATCGAGTGCGTATACGGCCTGGAGCCGGTGAGCTCCAGCAGTTTGCCCTTGAGGTAGAACTCGACGGCTTGTTGGGCGAAGAAGCAGCTCTCGGGGTAGAAGCCTCTCTCGAGGAACTCGCGGGCCAGAGCCTTCATGCGCTCGGATCTGGAATACCAGCGCGAGGCCACGGCTTAGCCCTTCATGCCGCTCATCGTATACATCCTGGTGAGGTACCTCTGGAACGCGAGGAACACCGCCATTATCGGTATGCCCATGAGCACCGCGAAGGCGGCGAAGACGTTATACAACGTGGATCTGTTGGTGAACGAGAGGTACCACATGCCCAGAGTCAAGGTCCACATATCGCCGCTGGTTATGAAGACGTTCGCCAACGCGTAATCGGTGTAGGCCCCCATGAAGGCCAAAAGCCCTATGAAGGCGAGGACGGGCTTGCTGAGGGGCAAGAGGATCCTCGTGAAGGCGCCGAAGCGCGAGAGCCCGTCGATCATCGCGGCCTCCTCGTACTCCTTGGGTATCGAGTCGACGAATAGCTTTACCAGATAGGCCCCGTATACCGACGTGCCGCTCGAATACGCCAGAATCAGCCCGTAGTAGGTGTTGATCAGATGGAGCGAGGCGAACATCAAGTAGAGCGGGAGGACCGTGACAGTCATGGGGAAGAAGGTCAACACGTAGACGGTCACCATCAAGGCGCGCTTCCCCGGGACGTTGAGCCTCGAGAGGGCCACCCCCGACAAGAACGCCAAGGCGACCGATATGGCCACCGTGCCGGCGGCCAGGATCAAGCTGTTCCTCAGCCACACGAAGAAGCCCGTTCCTTGGAAGAAGGTGGAGAACAAAATGCCCTTATACGCGCTCAACGTGAGGCTTTCAGGCTTAGGTATTAGGCTGTTGACGCTTATTGACGCTATAGTCGGCACGTCGCTCAGCGATGTTATAACTATATAGTAGATCGGGAAGACGGCTATGATCGCCGCTATGGCCAAGATGGCGTATGAGATGCCCAAGCGGATCGCGTCCCAGATCTTCATGTTATGGTCTCCAACACCCCCGAGAACTTAAGCATTATCACCGCCATGACTATGAGTATAGCCGCATCTATCACCGAGTAGACGGCCGCGTAGTTGTAGAGGCTGTTCCAGAACGCAGCCTGGTAGGCGTAAACCACTAATATGTTGGTGGCATTGCCGGGCCCTCCGGCGGTCAGTATGTATATTGGGTAGAAGTTATTCCAAGTGAACGTGAAACCGCCTATGCCCACAAAGGCTATGGTCCTCTTCATCAACGGCAACGTGATGTAGCGGAAGCGCGCGAGGCGGCTCGCGCCGTCTATCTCCGCGACCGAATAGAGCTCCTCGGGTATGCTCTGCAACGCAGATAGGAAGACCGAGGTATAATAGGGGAAGGATAGCCAGAGGTTCGTGAGTATTAGCATGACCCAAGCCATGGGCACTATGTTGAACCAGTCTATGGGGCTTACGCCGAATAGCGACAGTATCTTGTTCACGATGCCGTATTTCCAATTCCACATGCCCTGCCATACTATGAGGGAGATGAAGGCAGGAAAGGCCCAAGGCACTAAGAGGAGGGTGAGGAAAACGCCCCTCCCCCTGAGGTCCTTCTGGTTGAGTATCAGCGCTAGCAGAAAGCCCACGGCCATCATGGGTATTAAGCTGCCCACCGTCCATATCGCGGTGTTGAGCAGAACTTGTGCGAAGGTCTTCGACGTGAGGATCGTGATGTAGTTGGAGAGCCCCACCCACTGGTACTCGAAAAAGTGATACAAATTAAAATTAGTGAACGATATATATATAGTATATACAATTGGATATAAATAAAGAAATATAACTATTACAACGACAGGCAAAATATAAAGGTAGTTGAAAAAAGTTGTCTTTACAGAGGCCATCAGGAGGACGGGAGTAGCCCGGCTTGTTGCATGTTGGTTATCATGCAGCTCTGCATCTCTTGCGCCGCTTGCGTCGCAGTTATGGTCTTGTTGGCGAAGTAGAGGGTGAAGTACTGGTGGAAGCACGGCCAGTAGAAGCCCATTTGCGGTATGTTGGGGAACTTCTGGCCGTACTGCGCCTGCTCCAATATGCCTTTATACACGTCGTTCATGTAGGCGGGCTGCAAGGCGCCGGACGTCAGCTGGGCCATCACCGCGTTGTAGGCGTCCTTCTGGGCCGGGATATCGCCGGCGTAATTCCAGAGGTTCATCTCGGCATCTTTGCTGGTGACGTATGCTATGAAGGCCAATGAGGCGTATATCTGCTCTTGTGAGGCGCCGCTGGCTTGCGGAGACGCTATGACCCAGCCCGTCGAGCCTATGAACGGGGCGGCCCTCTTGCCCGTCGCGGACACCACGGGCAGAGGCGCGGCGCCCAAGTTGGGCCCGAGCGCTTTCTCATATATCTTGAGATCCCAAGGACCGTCGAAGATTATAGCGGCTAGCCCTTGCGTGAAGAGCTGTTGCTCGATGCTGGGAGTCACGCCGGGAGCGTTGAGCTTCTTGTTGTAGGTTACGTCGTACCAGAACTTCATGGCCTCGACCATGGCCGAGGAGTTCAGCTGAGGCATACCCTTGCTGTCGAATATCTGGCCGCCGAAGCCGGCGAACCAAGCGGCGAATCTATAGCCCCACTCCTGGCCAGCTCCGTAGGCTATGCACCATACCTTATACGTAGAGTTTATCAAGTCGCATACTTGCAGAAGCTGGTCCGTGTTGAGCTGATCCACGTTTACGCCGAATAGCTTCTGGGTCAGAGTGTCGTTGAGGTACTTCTTGTTGTAGAACATCACGATGTAGTTGACGTTGTCGGGGAGGCCGTAGATGGAGTCGCCGAGTTTGAAGTTCTCGACAGCTATGGGTATGTAGGAGGCCTCTATATCGGCCGGATTGATGTAGTTACTGAGATTGAGCAGAAGGCCGCCGGCGAACAGCTTCCCGGCGTCGTCGCTGGTATCTCTGTAGACGTTGGGGGCTTGGCCCGCCTTGGCCGCCGACACGAAATTGGACGTAGCTATGGAAACGCCGAAGGTGACTTGGACATTAATACACGGATACGCCTTTTGGAACGCGGCGAGCGTGGCGTTAAAGGCTTGGTCCTCGGTGGGGCCGTAAGTGTCCCAGACTGTTATCGTGACGGTCTTGCCTCCGAGGAGTTGGTTACAGACGAAGTTGGGGTTGAGGAGGGAGCTCAAGCTAAACGGCGGTGTGGCCGACGTCGTCTGCGTGGTGGTCGTGGTTTGCGTAGTCAAGGTCGTCATAGTTGACGACTGAGTTGCGGTCGTGGACGAAGAGGACGGAGGGGCTACAACGGTGGGCGTGGCGGGGGGCCTCGTGGCATAATACGCGACCACGGCGGCGATGATTATCACCACGACGACCGCGATCGCTATAGAAACCGTTCGACTTAGGCCCTTCATGTAAGAACAATAATGCATTAGTATTTAACATTTTCTCCGAATGCTACATCCATTTGTGGACACAAAGCGTGCCATGCGAGAAAAACTTTTAGGCGAAACCTAAATTATACTCCATGAGGGTATGGGCGTTGTTGCTGCTGGTCCCGGCCCTCGCTTGGGCCCAATACGCCGTCACGTTCTCGGTGACGCACAACGGCTACCTGACCGTGTACATAGCCGGCATTCCGCAAGGCCATAAAGTGGTCCTCCACTGGGGCATCGAGCCTTATCCCCAAGGGCCGTGGATTGCTATAAACGACACGGCGATGTCCTGGAACGGCGCTAATTACACAGCGACAATAGGCCCATTTAAAAACGGCACTTGGGTGGCC
The DNA here is from genome assembly GCA_002497345.1 of Thermoproteus sp. UBA157. Classification (GTDB taxonomy): domain Archaea; phylum Thermoproteota; class Thermoprotei; order Thermoproteales; family Thermoproteaceae; genus Thermoproteus. Next base: position 16,000 of record DANS01000004.1, on the reverse strand, counting down.
TTCGTCTTCTACGACGCGACGGCCGGCGTCTGGATCAACTACCAGGGAACGCCCTTCTGGAATTGGAACGTCCAGATAAACCCGACAAACTTGGGCGCGACCTCGGTTCGGGCCCTGCCCAACTGCACTCTGCTCATAACCGTTGTGGGGCGCGCGCCTGATGCGATGATACTGCGCTACGGCTTGACCTCCGGCCCGCAAGCTGGGCTTCCTTGGTCGGACATCGGCGAGGTCGCCATGGAGTACAATCCGCTATGGGGCAACTACACGGCCCTGATAGGCCCGTTCAGGCCGGGCCAGTGGGTGCAGTGGGTCTACTACGATAAATCGCTGGAGTTCTGGATACACAACGGCACGGCCAACTTCGCGGCGCAAGCCGCTTGCTCTCCTCTATCGTTGGCGACGATCTATCCCTACGACAAGTACGTGTACACAATAGGCGAGGAGGCCCGCGTGTCGATCGCTCTGCAGAACCCCCTGGGCCCGCTGAGCGTCGTCGTGGAGCTAACGATAGGCCCGTTCAAGGCGACGAGGGCGGCCGCCCTTTCTAGGGGCTTGAACCTCGTCAACTTCACAGTGCCGGTGCAGATGCCGCAAGGGATATACACGCCGATTGTGAAGGTGAGGGCCGGCAACGCGACGTTGTTGAACGCCACCCTGCCCCAGTTCTACGTGTTGAACACCACCGGCAAACAGCCCGTCAGCCTCGTCATAGTCTGGAACATGCACCAGCCCCTTTACATCGAGCCCAACGGCACTTGGGCCATGCCGTGGGTTCCGCTACATACGGGCGAGGACTTCAAATGGGAGGGACGATACGTGGGCTCGTACGAGCTCCAAGCCCTCTTGCTGAGCAGATTCAACGTCAACGTCTCAATAGACTTCACCCCGGTTCTCTTGTATCAATGGGAGGCGCTCCTGGCGGAGGGCCCGAGGGGGTTCAGATATCTGGGCAACTACCCCGGCAACATAACCCACGACATAGAGGCCGTGAATAGGACCTTGGCCCTATACAAGGAGCTCGTCAAGAGCGGGAGGGTCGAGGTCTTGACTGTGCCGTTTTACCACCCGCTAGAGGCGATCGTCTACGATAACGGATGGGCCGACGACCTCTTGGCCCAGCTAGTCATGGGCGAGGAGGAGACCTACAAAGTATTCGGCGTGAGGGCGTCGTGCGTGTGGACGCCCGAGATGGCATTCAACATGGGCCTCGTACACCTATACAAGGAAGTCGGCATCAACTGCACGGTGTTGGACGCGCAAGCGTTTTTGCCCTATGCAACCTACGTCAACGGATCGCAGACTCCCTACGTCCCCTACGTGGTGGAGGACAGCATGGGCGAGCACATATACGTCTTGTTCAGAGATAGCACCTTATCCAATCTCTTTTCCTTCTACCTCTTCACCTTGACCGACACGGAGCTGGTCAAGCAGCTCCTCATCCAGTACTTGGCCAAGGTCTACATGGAGCGCCCCGGCGCTGTCGTCGTGGTGGCGCTCGACGGCGAGAACCCGCTGATATTCAACTCCATGACGGGACCCAGGGATCTCTACGCCATATACGAGGCTTTATCGCAATATTCGGGCAAATGGCTCATCACGCAGACGGTGTCGCAAGCCATAGCGGGTCATCCCAAATACGCGGTGACGAATTTGCCCGAGAGCTCCTGGGCGCTTAACTTGAACAACTGGAACAACGGCTACCCCGGCAAGATCGCCATATGGCGCGCGGTAGCCTTGGCGAGGGAGTACTTGGTAGCGTTCACGAAGGCGCTGGGCGAGAGGTCGTCCCCAGTGGTCGAGCTCAATCCGGCCCGTGCGCCCAACTCCACGGATCTGCTCTCAACGCTTTGGAACTACCTCTACGTCGCAGAGGGCAGTGATTGGACTTGGCAGACCGGCCCGCCGAATTACGGCCCGAGCTGGTTCGGCCAACAACCGATTATCTACACCGACGCAATACTCGAAACGATAAACGAAACGTTGAGCCGCGTGCGCCTCGCATCAGTCGAGCCGACGCAAAACGGCTATGTTTTAGTAGTGACGAACGACCTCGGGAGGTCCATCAAGCTAGCGTTGGGAGCTGACGGCAAGTGCGTCGAAGTGAAGCTCGAGCCTGGCGTGAATAAATTGTTGTTTGTAGGCGCAACTAGGTATGAGGTCTACCTCCCCGTCAATATATACGATGTGCCGGGATACGTCGTGCCGCCCGCCAAGTGCGGGCTCAAAATCGCCGAGTGGACCTGGCAAGCCCCCTCAGAGGCCGCGGCGCCGCCTACAAGTGCGATGGCCTACGCGGCATATTTAGCCATAGCCGCGCTGGCGGTGGCGTTGGCAGCATATCTGGTCAGACGGCCCTGGCGGCGATCTTCTTCGACATGAGCTCGTAGGCCTCCTTGGCGGCCTCAACGTTGGCCTTAGCCGCTCGCGCCGGCACGAACTCGGGTATCGTTTTGACTATCCCCTCTATCGTCACGGCCTTGCTCACCGCCGCGAAGGCGCTGGCCATGATTATGTTAACGAGGGGCCACCCAGCCGCGACGAGCCCGTGTTTCAGCGCTATCGACGTGGCGTCTATTGCTATATACCAGGGCTCCTCCTCCTTGGAGTTTACTATGAATATCGCGTTGGGCCTCCCGAAGGCCTTCACGTCGATCTGAGAGAGGATGCGGCCGTCTAGGACCACTACGTAGTCGCCCGACGTGACCGCCGAGTGGATCTCTATGGGCTTTTCGTCGATTCTCAGATACGCCTTCACTATCGCGCCCCTGCGCTCCGCCCCGAACTCGGGGATCGCTTGCCCGAACTTCCCCTCTATTGTGGCCACGCGGGCCAACAACTGGGCCGCCGTGACGGCCCCCATGCCGCCCCTCCCGAAGAACACTACCTCGATCACGTCAAGACAGAACGACCGGCCTTATAACCTTTATAGCCCTATATAGCGGCGAAAGGAGGATGTTAAGACAATACTTAATATTATGGCATTATCATGAGAAGGCGTACAAAGATGCTCCCTATAAGATGGAACAGGTCCAAGAGTCGAACAAATCACCATCTCTATATGTCTATATAAAAAACATAAATACCCGAATCGATAGAACAACGTGGGGCTCGCATTAGTTCCCGTATCAAGGCCCGCGCCCGGGTCGGGCGGATTGACGGGCACTTGGCGCACGCTAAGGCCGGTGGTCAACCTAGATAAATGTATAGATTGCGGCATATGCTGGCTCTATTGTCCCGAGTCGGTAATTGATTGGGAAAAGGGGCAAAAAATAAAAATTGATTATACATATTGCAAGGGTTGCGGCATATGCGCGCACGAATGCCCCACTAAGGCCATCGAGATGATCCCCGAGGCTGGGCTATGAGGGCACTGGCAGTCCTCAAGACCGCGTTGACGGGCAACTACGCGGTGGCCCACGCGGTAAAGATGGCGAGGCCTCACGTGATAGCGGCCTACCCGATCACGCCGCAGACGACCATAGTCGAGAAGCTCTCCGAGTTCGTGGAGAGGGGCGAGCTCAAGGCCAGCTTCGTCAACGTCGAGTCGGAGTTCTCGGCGCTTGCGGTTGTCTACGGAGCCGCTATGGCGGGCGCTAGGTCCTTCACGGCCACCTCGAGCCACGGGCTCTTCTACATGTACGAGATGCTCTGGTGGGCCGCCGGCAGCCGCGCGCCTATAGTCATGGCGGTGGTCACCAGGACGATCGGGCCTCCTTGGAACATCCACGACGAGCATAACGACATTTTGGCCATCAGAGACTCGGGGTGGGCCATAGCCATGGCCTCGAGCGTGCAAGAGGCCTTCGACCTAACGGTGCAAGCCTTCAAGCTCGCCGAGAGGGCCTACGTGCCCGTGGCCGTGGGGCTAGACGGCTTCGTGTTGTCGCACACCGTCGAGACGGTGGAGCTTCCGCCTCAAGAGGTAGTGGACAAGTTCCTTCCGCCGAGGAACCCCGACCTCCCGCTGAGGTTGAGACCAGGCGAGCCGATCGCCATGGGCAATCTGCCCTCCGACGATAGGATACACGCGGAGCACCTCAAGAATATCTACAAGGCGCATCAAGAGGCGAAGAAACTCGTGAAGGAGATAGACTCCGAATACGGCGAGTTGACGGGCCGCGAATACGGGGGCTTGGTGGAGAGGTTCGAGCTAGAGGGGGCCAAATACGCGGTTATCTGCATGGGCGCCTGGTGCGGCGACGCGAAGGAGGCCGTAAAGTCGTTGAGGAGGGAGGGCGTGCCCGTGGGCCTCATGAGGCTCCGCTTCGTGAGGCCGTTCCCCGACGAGGAGGTGGAGGCGCTGTCCGATCTCGACAAGGTCGTCGTCTTCGACCGCGACATAACGCCGGCCGGCGGCATATTGGGCAGGGAGGTGGCCTCCGTGTTGGGCCGCGACAAGGTGGTCAACGTCGTTGCGGGCCTCGCGGGCGTCGACTTCAAGGCGGAGGAATTCCGCAAAGCCGTGAAGCACGCGATAGAGGGCGAGGAGCGCTTGATGTTGCTATGAGCGTCAGGATAGATCTCCTCCCCAAGAAGAAATACGTAATGCCGGGCAACTCGGCGTGTGCGGGATGCGGCATGATGATCGGCTTGAAAATACTGGGAATGGCCTTGGGCGAGGAGGCCGTTTTGTCCATACCGGCGAGTTGCGCGTCGGTGGTGCAAGGGCTTGGCCCCAAGTCCGGCATAGCGATGCCGATACTGAACGTGCCCTTCGCCTCGGCCGCCTCGGTGGCCACCGGCATATCCGAGGCCTTCAAGCAACTGGGCGTGAACGGCAAGGCCGTGGTCTGGGCAGGAGACGGCGGCACAGCCGACATAGGCTTCGCGGCCGTGAGCGCGGCAGCTGAGAGGAATAGCGATGTGCTGTATATCATGTACGACAACGAGGCTTATATGAACACTGGCATACAGAGAAGCAGCGAAACGCCGAAGGGCGCTTGGACCACCACGACGCCGACGGGCAAGCGCGAGGCCAAGAAGGACGTGGCCCTCATACTGTTAGCTCACGGCGTCCCCTACGTGGCGACCGCCAGCATCGCCTATCCGCAAGACCTCTACCGCAAGATCAAGAGGGCCTCCGAGATAAGAGGCTTCAAGTTCATACATCTCTTCGCCCCCTGCCCTCCGGGCTGGCTCTTCGACCCGTCGCTCACCGTCGAAGTGGCGAGGAAGGCCGTCGAGACCGGCGCCTTCATCCTCTGGGAGTACGACAACGGCGAGTTCAAGCTGAACCCGCCCAGCTCGAGTCTCGTCGACAAGAAGAGGAGGAAACCCTTGACGGAGTACCTCAAGTTGCAGGGAAGGTTCGCCCACCTCACCGAGGAGCAAATACGCCAAATGGAGGAAGAGATAGACCACAAGTGGGAGTTCCTCCTGAAATTTGCGCAAGCCGCGTCGAGGCGCTGATCGCCTGGCTTTCGACAGAAGCTCCCTAAACGTGCCCGCGCGGGCGCAACGGCGCGCTGGGCCGCGCCCGGAGACTGCCTCCTCGGCCGCCGATGGCGGCTTCCCCCGGCCTTAGGCCCGTTCTCGAGGGCCACCCCGCCCGGCCCTAGGCGGGGGCTACTCCATATGCGGGCTCTCCGTTAAATTGATTGAGGCCGTTGGTCGAAACCGGGATTCAATCGGCTTGCCGCTCGACGTCTTTATTCAACGTCTCGGTCCGCGCGTCCTCGAGGAGAGAGGTTGTCCTGAAAAGTTTTTTGCGCCTTTCAGGATCCTGAAGGACGAAAAGACGACGAATATTTTCAGGACGCATGTCGAATCGACGATCTCCACCTCGGCCTCTCTGAGAGCAGATCTCTTGGGCCGGGGATCGAGGTACGCGCTAGACGGGAGGTATAAAGTTATGGGAGGTATAAAGCCGCCGGGATCGTAGAGCTCCTTGGCGGCGCGCGGCTTCTTGGTACGGCCCCTCCCAAGCGTCGTCGCTAGGCGGCCCAGCTTGGAGGAAGCTCGCGGAGGCGTTGCCAGTTCTCCAGCACGAGGCGGGGGCCCAACCTCTAGCGGCAACCTTAAAGATCGCGGCCTCGTCCTTTAAGTGTCCGAGGAGGTGAGGCCCATCTTCGCGCGGGCGTTCTTCCACATGGATCCCGCGGGCCGCGTCTCGCAGTATATGGTCTTCTATTACGACGATCCCCGCGCCTACTACGCAAGCCTCTCCGAGGAGGAGCTGGAGAGGGAGAAAGAGATCGTCTGGAGGAATATGCAGAGCTTCTTGGACGAGGAGGAGATCCGCATCAACGGGAGGAGGGCTGAGGCGAGAGTTCTCTACGTGGATATCGGCCTCATGTCGTTGACGCGCCCCTATATAGTCTTCTTGATAGAGTTCGGAGGCGAGCTCAAACGCGGCCTCAACGTCTACGAGGATATCTACGAGGAGGAGACGGCGGAATACCCCTACGAGTTCCTCTGGCAACTGCCGGGGCGGGTCTTGAGGGCGTCCATGGCCGGCGAGGTCGAGATACGGGGAAACCTCCTCTCTGTCAAGGTGCCTGCCGGCGCCAAGGTAGGCGGAAGGGAGGTCATAGAGTTCTACGTTTAATATTCCGGCGCCTCCCTCCACGTGTCGGGTATTTCCGCCCTCGCCCAGGATCGAGGTGGCCGTTGAGTCGGCGCTCGACAAGCTTAAGGAGGGCGAGGAGCTGTCGACCGAGGATATATTCCTCGTTTAGGCGAACCAGAGGGCTCGAGGAGATGAGGAGAGAAATGCCGAGACCAACCAGAGGATGCTCGAAATACGGAACGAGTTAACGTATCGACGAAGCGAACAGAAGAATAGACGAGATCGATAAGAAGATGACGTCGATGGAAGGATAGACGCAGTGGCCCAGAGCTTGGGTCAAGGGATCGACGGCCTACATGCAGTCCTCCTGGATATACATAAACTTGATGGGGATCGCAGGGAAAAGCTAACGCCTCAACGCGTCCGGAGCCCTCGCGGGCAAGAGGCTCCGCCAGCCCAGCCGGCCCTGAATGCCTTTAAGATCTGCCCCGATGCGCGTGCCGGAGCGAGGATCGGCCAAGGGGGAGATTATATCGTGAAGCGGGGCAGAAGTCTCGCCGTCTGGGCGAAAGGGCCCACATATAATCGAGATCTTCGATCCTATTGTGCCCACGCTCGAGGAGCTGATCGAGCGGGAGAGGGAGCTCCGGGAGGAGAAGGGGAATATGGCAACACAGCTGCTTGACGGATATCTGCTGGAGCTGGGCGCTCTGGAGGACGCGCACGTCGACTCGCGCTACATCCCCCGGGATTACACCAAGGAGGAGGCCGAGAGGTTATTTAAAGCGGTCCTCGATAAACAGCGGGCTTTAGCCTGCTGGTTGAGGACGCCGAGGGCAAGAGGCGTTCGGAAACCTCGACACCAGCCGTCATCAAGGAGGTCGCCAAGTCCCTGGAGCCAGAGGCCGAGGTCTACCTCTTCAGCTCCGCGGCCGAGGGGCGGCGCGTCCTCTCGAGCGACATAGACGTCTTGATGGCCGTTGCCGCGGACCCGCACGCGGTTCCGGAGATGTGGTAAGCCGGCACGGGGCCTCCCCTCGAGGTAAGGCCTCCGGACGTGTTGCCCCTAGAGGCGCAGCGAGCTGATGAGGATCTAGCGCCGGCCTTTGTCGGGGCGCTTCTGGTAAAACTTGGAGCCCCGGCCGGGATTTGAACCCGGGACCTCTCGCTTACCAAGCGAGCGCTCCAACCAGGCTGAGCTACCGGGGCTGCCTCTTGAAGATCCATTGTTTTTATCTTTTCCGCGCCCGCCCTAGACGCGCGCTATCGGCGCCCCTAGCGGGCGGAGAGGCGATCTCGCTTCTGCGCATCTCGATCCACAGACGGCGAGGCCCGCGGCGAGCTCGTCGAGGTTATCGAAGGCGTAAGTAGTCGGCCGCTTGGAGCCCTAGGCGATGATTAAGAGCCGCGCGCAAATGCGGCGAGGCCCTTAGGGCAACGTGAACCTATAGGCGATTAGGCGGAACGCCTCCTTCGGGATCCTCCCTATTCTGCGGACGGGCACTAGGGCGAGGACCGGGCCCTCGTAGGGGACGCGAACCCTCATTTTTATCCTCTCATTACACACAACGCCCTCCAAGCGCCCCCTCCGTATCTCCCCCTCTATGGCCTGCTCGGCGCTGTCTAGGACGAGCTCCCCCTCCGTAAGCGGCCTCGGGTTCACGAGCGCCACGCCGCCGTTGGGGGCGCGGAGGACGTCCACAAACGCCGGAGGCCTCACCGGAAGCGGAGGCAACTTCGCGTGCCCCACCTCGATCTGGCCGCAAGCGATCCTCCTGGCGATTAAGGCGAGCCCCGTGGAGGGGTCTTGTTCGAGGACGATCATGCCCTCCGAATCGTCGAGATATAAAAGGATCCGTGAAGTTCACGGCGCGCTTTACGGCGTGAACTTAGCCGTTCACGGCGTGAACCACGCCGCTGTGAAACCTTTATAAATAGTTCGCCGGGATTTCATCTGGCGGAGTCCCCGGGGCTTTCTCGGTATATTCTCCTCCGAATCTTGCTCCATATCACTCGACGTACGCGTACATAGCGTTTCTCGTTACTGCAATTACCTAAATCGATAATTAATATTAATGAGAATCGGAATTCGGTACATGGAAGTCACCATCAGAATAAGCGGAGCACAAGGCGAGGGCGTGGAGTCGGCGGGCCGCCTCACGGCGCAAGCGTTGGCCAAGCTCGGCTATCATGTCTTCGCCTTTAGGCAATACGCCTCGATAATCAAGGGCAACCCAACGATGTTTTATCAGATCAGGGCGTCGACTACGAAGATATATAGCCACGGCCGCTGGAGTTCCTTCGACGTCTTGGTGGCGCTCAACAAGAACGCACTGGTTGCCTACGAGGGCGGGGCGAAATATCTCATATACGACTCGGCGGATAGATCGACCCCTCAGAGGAGGGGGGAGGTGCCGATCCCGCTCGCCGACTACGCGCTCAAGGCCGGCAACAAGATAATGCGCAACACTGTCGCCGTAGGCGCGCTCATGGGCCTTCTCGGGATAGACATCTCCGTGTTGGCGGACCTCCTCAAGAGGGAGTTCGGCGAAAAGGGCGAGAAAATCGCAGAGCAGAACATACAAGCCGCGCAGATGGGCTTCGACCACGCGGTGAAGGCCGTGGGCAGCGCTCTGGGCTTCGGGAAAGTCGGCGAGCCGAAGCTGCTCATGTCGGGCGCCGAGGCCCTCGCCGTTGGCTCCATATTGGCGGGCATGAGGTTCTACGCGGCCTACCCCATGACGCCGGCGAGCCCCATAATGCACTTCTTGGCCGAGGTTGGGCCGAAATTCGGCGTCGCGGTGTTGCAAGCCGAGGACGAGATAGCCGCGATGAACATGGTCATCGGCGCATCGTTTGCCGGCGTGAGGGCCGCCACGGGCACATCGGGCGGCGGCTTCGACCTAATGCACGAGGCCTTCGGCCTCGCCGGAATGATCGAGGCGCCGGCGGTGGTTTTCTTGAGCCAGAGGGGCGGCCCCAGCACGGGCCTTCCCACCGAGACGGAGCAAGCCGATCTCTTGATGGCTCTATCTCCCTCGCACGGCGAGTACCCCCACGCCGTCATCGCGCCGTACACCATAGAGGATGGCCTATACGCCGTCGCCAAGGCCTTCAATTTGGCCGAGAAGTACCAGATCCCCGTGATAGTCGCGACGGATCTGTACTTCAACGAGTCCCTGACGACTGTAGACGACATAGATTGGAAGAGGTTCAAGATAGAAAGAGGCGAGCTCGTGACGTCGCCCGTCGTGTGGGACGAATACAAGCGCTACAAGCTGACCGAGACCGGCGTATCGCCCAGGGCGATCCCTGGCATCCTCGGCGGAATGCACGTGGCCACGAGCGACGAGCACGACGAAAGGGGCGACGTTATAACGGATAGGCACTTGCCGGAAATAAGGAAGGCGATGCACGACAAGAGGATGAGGAAGTTGGCCAAAGTCGTCGAGGAGATGGAGGGCCCCGCGGTTTTCGGGTCGGGCGAGATCGCGCTGGTCACTTGGGGATCAACCGCGATGCCGTTGCTGGACCTCGCCTCGCTCGAGCGCGATGTCGAGGTGATAGCCTTCAGGGACATCTATCCACTAAACAAGGAAGCAGCGCTGAGGGCGCTCGACGGAGCCAAGGCGCTAATAGACGTGGAGCTCAACTACGAAGGCCAGCTGGCGTTGTACCTCAAGAGGGAACTCGGCGTTGAGCTCAAGATGAAGATCTTGAAGTGGTGGGGCGAGCCGTTTAGCCTAGACGAGCTCTCCGAGCTGGTGTAGCCATGACGACGGTGAAGGTCCAAGCGAGCAGAAAGCCCATGGACTTCGCCGTTGTTAGGCAGCCCATCTGGTGCCCCGGCTGCGGCGACTACGGCATATTGGAGGCTTTGAGGAGAGCGCTCGCCGAGGTGGGGGCCAAGAACGAGGAGGTTGTAATCGTGTCGGGAATAGGCTGCTCCTCTCAGCTGCCGCATTTCATGAAGACCTATGGCGTTCACGGCATACACGGCCGCGTCTTGCCGGTGGCTACGGGCATAAAGGTATCGAACCCCAAGTTGACCGTCATAGGCGTCGGGGGCGACGGAGATGGGTACGGCATAGGGCTCAACCACTTAATCCACGCGGCTAGGCGCAACGTGGGCGTGGTCTACATAGTCTCGAACAACCAAGTATACGGCCTCACTACCGGCCAGATGTCGCCCACCACCCTCAAGGGCGTCAAGACCAAGACCACGCCCTACGGCTCCATCGACTCTCCGGTGAACCCGCTGGCCCTAGCGCTGTCGGCGGGGGCCACCTTCGTGGCTAGAGGCTTCAGCGGCGACGTGGCGCACCTGGCTCAAATAATCGCCGAGGCTCTGAGGCATAGAGGCTTCGCGCTCGTCGACGTGTTGAGCCCCTGCGTTACCTTCAACCGCGTGAACACCTACGACTGGTTCAGGGCGAGGGTGTACAAGCTCGAGTCGGTCGGCCACGACCCTACCGATTTCGAGCAGGCGTACAAGAGGGCGCTCGAATGGCCCACGCTAGATCCCTACGGGAAGATACCGATAGGCTTGTTCTACAAGAGGGAGGATCTGCCGGCCTACGAGGAGGAGGTCGCTGGACTGCTCGGCGGGAGATCGCCCATCGAGGCGCCGTTGGAGCTGTCCGAGGAGCTGGTCGAGGAGCTCCTCGCCCGCTTCGCCTAACGACATCCATTTCAAGTAATAACGATGGCGTCGAGGCGCTTATAGCCAGTGGGGATCCCTCGTGGGAGTGGCCGCGAGGGAGTTCGTCGGGGGGCCGGCCGCGGGGACCGGCGTTGGAAAACCAATATGGTGTAGACATCGCGAGCCTAATCGGCATATTGTCCACGGCCATCGTTATAGGCCTATCCGCTGCCTAGAGCTATATCGGCGGAACTGCAGGTGCCTTTAGCGCAAATAGCCGGGGCATATCGGCGGCGCGACTCCCCTAACGGCGGGCGTAATCTTAGCGGCGCTCTTGACGGACTATATAGGGAGACCCCTCACGGGCTTCCTCCCCGAGCGGCTCACATTGCGTAATCTATTCGTGGGCCTAGTTGCGCTCACGGCGCCATATCCGCCAGTTTCTTGTAGACCATCCGGTCCAGGGCATATCGTGGGGCATCGCCATAGCGATCGCCTCGTCGCCGGCTACGGTGACATATCGGCCGAAACCGAGGAATTCTCTGTCCTTTGAAGCTGGATCCGAAGGTTTTTAAGCTCCTCGACCCGATCCCCGGTGTGCTGAAAGACGTCGTTAGGGAGGAGCTCTCCAAGGCCAGGAGGGCCCGCCACCGGAGGCTAGTGGCTGTGGTCGGAGCCGACGACCGGAAAGTGGCCGAGGCGGTGGCGGACGCCCTCAAGGCGTTCGAGTCGGTAGCGGGGGGCGGGGAGGGGCTCTACATGTTCCAACCCGAATACGCCGACGCCAACAGGAGGCAGAACTTCGTGAGGGATCTAATGAGGAGCTCCTCGCTCGATATGGAGTTCCGCCCCTACAAGGACACGCCTAAGTTGCTGGGCAAAACCTACGATTTCGCCGTCCTCGATCTCATCAACGACCTCAAGCCCAACGACGTGGGGAGGCTCGGAGGAGTGGTGGCCGGAGGAGGGCTGTACGTGTTGGCACTGCCGCCGCTCGAGATCTGGAGGAGCTACATCACGAAGTTCCAAGCGACGTTGCTCGTCCCCCAGTATAGGCCGACCGACGTGAGGCACAGAATGAAGGAGAGGTTCTGGAAGAAGCTGTGGGAGCATGACGGCATAGTGATATACGACGCGGAGAAGGGCGAGGTATTGCGTAGGCCCACCTCGGAGCCGCCCGAGTGGGCCAAGCCCGAGGTGAAGGTGCCCGACAAGGCGGTGATACCCGTTAAAATATACCAGCTGGCGGCCACGCAAGACCAAGTCGAGGTGTTGAGGCTTATGGAGGGGCTCTACGAGAGGCCCAAGCGCAAGCAAGCCTTGGTCGTCATAGCAGATAGGGGAAGGGGGAAGAGCGCGGCGCTGGGGCTAGGCCTCGCCGGGCTGGGGCACAAGCTGAGGAAGGCGAAGTCGCAAGCCCAGCTGGTCGTGAGCGCCATGGAGTACTCCAACATGGAAACGCTGGCTGAGTTCCTCCTAAAGGGGCTCAAGGCCCTCGGCTACAAGCCAGGCGTGGAGAAGGAGGGCGGCGAGATCAGGTCGGTGAAGGCTAAGGGCATATTCGTGGACTTCATCACCCCCTATCAACTGCTGAAGAGGGAGAGGGCCGACGTGGTGGCCGTCGACGAGGCCGCGGCCATCCCCCTTCCAGTCCTCTACGCTACGCATAGGAAGTTCGACAGGCTCGTGTTCGCGACGACTATACACGGATACGAGGGGGCGGGGAGGGGCTTCTCCATAAGATTCTTGGAGAGCCTCAAGAGGGATCCCAACACGGACGTTAAGATATACGAAATGGAGGAGCCCATCCGCTACGGCCGCGGCGATCCCGTGGAGAGGTGGCTCTTCGACACCTTCCTCCTGGACGCGGAGCCCGAGGAGCTAAACGACTACGACTACGAGCTGATCAGGGGGAAGAAGCTTAAGTACCTCGACGAGACCGAAATAGTCTCGGACGAGGAGAGGCTGAGGAGGTTCTTCGGCATCTACGTCCAAGCCCACTACAGGAACGAGCCGGACGACTTGGGCATGTTGCTCGACGCCCCCCACCACACGGCGCGGGCCGTCGCGCTCGAGAACGGGAAAATCGTCGTCTCCCTGGAGCTCGCCGAGGAGGGAGGACTCGGCGAGGAGTTCGTGGACGAGGCGTTGAGGGGGCTGAAGCTCCCCGGCAACATACTGCCGGACCGCTTCCTCAAGTACTGGCGCCTTCCCGAATTCGCCGAGTTGAAGGGCTGGCGCATTGTCAGAATCGCGACCCACCCCGCGGCGCAAGACATGGGGCTGGGCACCGAGGCCCTCAAGATGGTCGAGGCCGAGGCGGCCAAGAGGGGGTACGACTGGGTCGGCGTAGGCTTCGGGGTCCACGGAAAGCTGCTGAAGTTCTGGATCAAAAACGGCTACATCCCCATACACATATCCCCCGAGAGGAACCCGGTGTCCGGCGAATACAGCGTCCTCCTAGTGAAGCCCCTCAACGAGAAGGCCGCCGAGCTTGTCAGATACGCCAACGTGGAGTTCAGAAGACGTTTGATCCACTCGTTGATGGGACCTTACAGCGACCTCGACCCGGCCGAGGCCAGAATGCTCCTGGAGGATTGGGGTTGGGGAATAGAGCCCGAGCCGGAGCTGTCGAGGAACCAGATAGACAGGCTCGTGGCATACGCGGTGGGACCCATGACCTTCGAGAACGTCTCCGACGCGCTCTACTTCTTGACCGTGAAATATTTCTACTCGCCCAAGGGCAGAAGGCCGTCGCTCGACGAGGCGCTTGAGTTGGCGCTAATATCCAAGGTCTTGCAGGCGAGGCCTTGGAAGGAGGCCGCGGAGGCCGTGAACATCAGGAGGGGATCCTTGATGTTGATGCTCAGGGAGATAACCAAGATCCTCTTGTTCTACTTCCACGGCGGCGAGTTCGAGGTGCCCCTATTCGTGGTGGGCGTAGTAAGGGGGGAAGACTAGCGCTCTTCCGCAATCCAGGCGCCGGCCGAGGGGCTGGCCAGCCCCCGGGCGCGGCCCGTTCCTGGGCCCTAGCGCCTAGATGGGCGCGGCGACGGCCCGGGAACCCCGCGCCTCCCGGGGCGCCCGGAGTTGAGGGGGGCATAGCCCGTCGCGCTAAGCCGCAGAGGGCCGCCTGTTGCTCAGCGGTGTTCTTCGCGGTTTTTCTGGAAGGCGTTATGAAAGAAGGGGGCCATCCTCATTGCCGGAGGCACTCCGGCCTCCCATAGCTCCGCCGGATCTCCGTACACCCATAAGGCCATCTGCGGCGCGTGTAGAGCCGCGTCAGCCACGAAGCGCGCGGTGGCCACAGCGATTGCCTTGACGCTCGGCGGCGCGGCTGGGCGGGCCGTCTGCGCCTAGCCCACCACCGTCCAGCACCTGCCCTACCTCTCAATTACAGCAAGGGGTTGGCAAAGATCGACGCGGCGATGCTAACGCTGAACCAGGAAAAGCGCAACGTTGGAACCCGACGGGGGCGTTATCGGTTCAAATACGCGAGGGGTCAACGCCGAAAAACTTAATAAAAAGTAAGAAGCTTTCACTTATATGTCAAATATAAAGGATGTGCCGCGAGGATTGCGGCGCGAGTTGGGTTTTATCGACCTCGTTTTTTTGAGCTTCGGAGGGCAATCGCCGTTTCTTAGCGTGCTCAGCTATGGGCTGTTCGTGTTCATGGCGGTGGGCACGGCCGCGCCTCTGGCCATAGTGTTGGGCACCTTAATGGTCCTCATAAACGGGCTCGTCGTATACCGCCTATCGACTAGGTTCACGCAAGCGGGCGGATACTACACATATGCATATTACTCCCTCACTAGGAGGCTCGGCTTCGAGACGGGGTGGCTCTACATGATATACTCGGTGCTTTACGGCGCCGCCTATGTGATGGCGTCTGCATCGATCCTATCGACAGTGTCCGGGGTGCCGCCTATATACTTATTGACGGCCATATTCGCCACGGCGTCTATCCTCCTCCTACTCGGCATAAAGCCGACCACTAGATACGCCATGATAGCGAGCGTCATAGAAGCGGCTGCAATGGCGTCGGTGGCCCTCCTCTTCCTATCCGCCACGAAATGGCGTCTATACAACCCCCTGGTCTTTAAGGCCTCTCCCGGCATGATGGCGGCTACGATAATGGGCGCCAGCATACCCACGGGCTACGGCTCCATAACGCCCGTCTCGGGCGAGGTGAGGAACCCCAGGCGGAACGTGCCGCTGGCTATTATAACGGTCATACTCATGGGAGGGCTATTGGCGGCTTTCGACGTATACGCCATAGCCGATTACTTGCTTTACTTCGGCGCCCCCCAAGGCTCCGTGCTGGATCTGATCGCCTATAGGTTCGGCCTCTTGACGTTGGCCTTCGTCTTATTCGCGGCGGCGAACGACGGCGTTTTGGCCACCCTAGCCTTCATGGTCGCCGCATCCAGGACGTTGTATGCCATGTCTTACTACGGCTTGTTGCCTCAGAAGCTCAGCGAGGTGAGGCCGAGGACCGGGCCGTTCTACGCGGTGTTGACGGTGATAGCGCTCTACGCGCTGGTCCTTTACCTTTCATACGGCGCGACGAGGCTGGAGGCGGCCTTCGCCGCTCTAGGCTTCCTATCCATGTTGGCGAACCTCATAGTTCATATATCGGCCAACTTTTCCCTCTTCAAGATAGCCCTCAAGAGGGCTGCCAAGAGGAAGGCCGAGATCGCGTTGTCGCTTGCGGCGACCGCGCTCACGTTGTACATATTAGTGCAGAGCATAGGCGGCATACCCTCCTGGATAATAACATCGTTTATGGCTCTTCTGGTCATGGGCTTCATAGCCGCTGAGGTTAGGGAGATGGTAACGGAGGAGCA
>DANS01000033.1 GCA_002497345.1 Thermoproteus sp. UBA157 | reverse complement strand
CAACCCAGGGCCCGTAGCTCAGCATGGACAGAGCGGCGGTGGACCCGGCCCAACGTCCGCCGAGCCTCCTAAGCCGTAGGTCGTGGGTTCGAAGGGGCTTCCCCGAACAGATCCCACCGGGCCCGCCACTCTCATCAACGAGCGTGGTTCGCCCAGATGTCGGCGGCGTAGCGTTTAGCCGCGAAAGAGGGGGCCAGTGGTGCGGCGGCCGGGATTCGAACCCGGGATCAGCGGCTTGGGAGGCCGCCATCCCTAGTCGGGCTCCTTCATCCATCCGGAGCCCTTAAACCAGGCTAGACTACCGCCGCTCTACTCTCGGCCATATTTGTTATTGACGCCTATTTTTAAGTTTTTCGTAGGCGGCGCGACCTTGAGTCGCCGCCGCCACTCGGCGGCGCACTAACGCCCTCAGCGCTAAAAGATATAGATTCCGAATATTAAGTGTTTTATGTTATTGATGATTTTCAGGAAGCCTAGGAAAGTTGACATTCAAGGCATCGAGGTTGCCACAATCGACGAGATCCCTCCGATCGAGGACAAGGTGGTGGTCGTCGTGGGCGACAAGGACCTGGCCGAGCGCCTCAAAGTCGCGTATATGACCGAGGAGGAGGCCGAAGAGTTCCTGGAAGAGTTGAGAAAACGAATGGGGAGGGGGTGAGGATCTCCTATTGGAACCCCTCGATGCGCTTGTTGGGAGCGCATTGGTAAAAGGTTAAAAATCGGCAGATAGGATTGCGCGGTGAAGAGAGGCGAGGGCTGAGAGGTGCTGAGGGATTTGAACGCTGATATTCTTTTTAACGCGGGCGCCGGCGTAGGGGATGCTCCCAGACGAGCTGTCGGCGGATCTCGGCAACGGCCTTACGTTGGAGCTCAAGCACGACGGCGTTAGGCTGGGCTCCTCCTTCGTTCCCGGCGAAGTCGTCGTGAAGGCCGGCGAGATCCTCGTCGGCGGGAAACCGCTGGAGCTCTCCTACGCCGTCAAGTGCCCCGCGAGGGTGGGCGGCGTTAAGCTGTGCGGGGAGGCGAGAAGGAGGCCGCGGTTTATATACAAGGCCGCGCAAGCGCCGGGCCTCTCTAACTTGTTGAGGGTGGCGGAGCTCCTCGCCACGGACGCCCTCAACAAGGGCGATTGCCTCGCCTACTACCTCTATTCCTTGATCAAGGGTAATAGAACTCTATGGAGCATATACCTCCGGAGGGAGCCCGAGGCGCCCAAAGGCCCTTGCCGCTTCGTCGACGAGTACTTCATATCGAGGGGCTTAAGGGAGGGGGCCCCCCACGATCCCACGCGCTTCTCGGGGCTGGACGCCTGGACCAAAGCCGCGTTGGGCCTTCTGCGATTCGGCGACGCCTTAAGCCTAGTCGAGAGGAGCTGGCGGGGCTTCGCGGTGGCCATGAGGTACGGCCTCTACTCTGCGCTTAGATGGGACCTGCCGCCGAGTCGCGAGTCGTGGCTCCTCCTCTTGGGCATCTACTCGGCCCTGGATCCATACGCCGTGCCGGGCGGCGTGGCGCTGGACAACGGCGTCTTGAGGGCGTTGCCGTATTTGGTCGTGAGGGTGATGGGCAAATACGCAGTCCTATTCTCGTCGGGGGGTAGGCCGTTCACAGCGGCCAACTTCAACGCGATGGCGTCGGGCGGCAGAATAAGAGGCCTCCACGCCTCCTGCGAGGGGGATAAATGCGTCGTGGGCGACCTCCACTTCAACGTATGCCTCAACGCCGACTGCGCAGTCGTGAGGACCTGGGATTTTGAATACCGGGGCAAGCCTATCTGCGCGGACCTCTACACGTTCATAGCCGTAAGGCCGTGTAAGTAGTTCGGAGCAATGCATAAAAGGGTCTGGTATCTGACCAATAAGTGCCGAGGGTACCGGTCAAAGTTGTGAAGTGGGACGAAATTGTTGCTTGGTCGAGGAAGCTTGCGGACAACATAAGGGCCAGCGGCTGGACGCCCGACGTGGTGGTCGCCGTGGCTAGAGGCGGCTACGTGCCGGCGAGGCTCCTCTGCGATTTCTTGGGCGTGCAGGATCTACTCAGCGTGCAGGTGGTCCACTGGCCGAGCGCCGCGCAAGTGGCCGAGAAGGCCTACGTGAAGTACGGCCTCTCGGCGGATCTCTCGGGCAAGGAGGTCCTCGTCATGGACGACATCGTGGACACGGGCGACAGCGTTCTCCTGGCCAAGGAGGTCGTGGAGAGGTGTTGCAAGCCCAAGTCCGTGAGGACAGCCGCCCTCCAAGTCATAATCAGCACCACTAAATACGTGCCGGACTTCTACGCCGTAGAGGTCAAGGATTGGTACTGGTACCAATATCCCTGGACGGCTCTCGAGGACATATCCAGCTTCATAGTGCGCATGATGAGGGAGGAGAGGCAGGAGCTCTGGACTCTCGATAAGATCGTGGAGAAGTTCGTGGAGTGGTACGGCAATGAGCTGCTCGAGGAGAGGTTCCTGTACTTCAGAGAGGCGCTGGAGAGGCTCAAAAAGGAGGGAGTCCTCAGGCAAGTGAATTGCGACGGCTACGCCTGCTATCAGCTGGGCGGCTGAGATTGTTGTTTTGGCTTCAAGTAGATCTTATTGC
The DNA here is from genome assembly GCA_002497345.1 of Thermoproteus sp. UBA157. Taxonomy (GTDB): domain Archaea; phylum Thermoproteota; class Thermoprotei; order Thermoproteales; family Thermoproteaceae; genus Thermoproteus. The sequence goes on along the minus strand of DANS01000033.1, from coordinate 6,804 downwards.
CTATAATGGCGTTGTTGGGGATTAGGACCTTCGTGCCATCGTTCTTGGCCACTGTAGTGAACAACGTCGCTACGTCCTCTACAACGCCCTCCTCGCCTACTATGTTGACCGAATCGCCTATCCTAAAGGGCCTAATTATCAGGAGGAACAAGCCGGCCACCGCCTGGCCCAGCACTTGTTGGGCGGCGAAGCCTATGACGATTCCTATGAAGCCGCCGAGGGCCACCCCGGCCGCGCCGCCAGCGACGCCGCCGGCTATTGCGGCGGTCAACGCGCCAATGCCGAGGATCTTAATCACGTTCCTCACGGATGCGGCCGTCGTGTGGCCATATTTCGCGCTCAAAGTCCAGTAGAAGAACTCGGCCACGCCGGACACTATGAGGTAGCCGAACGCCAGCGCCAACAGTACCTGGACGTAGGACTCGTAGCCCTGGGCGGGTATGTTGTGCGTGGGCAAGAACGAGCTCATGAGCCAGTGGACGGAGGCGGATACGATCGCGTAGATCACTACGTAGGCAACGGTTTTGGCCATGGCAGATCCCGCCTTTTTGGCAACGTCGAAGCTCATGATGTGTTGCCCAGTTAATACTAAAAGGATTACGATTAATTTAAAGATAAGAGCTCAGCGCGCTTACAGCCGCGGCCAACTGCCGCGAGCATCGCCATGGCGATGATGGACGAGGCTAAGACGAACAGAACAGCGGCCGAGCCCCCGGCCGCCTCGTATATGTAGCTGAACGCCAAGCTGCCCAACACGCCTCCCACGGCCTTGCCCGTGTAGAGTATTCCGTTGTTGACCGTCGCGAACCTCGCGCCGAATATCCGGCTCGAGGCGTTCAAGTAGAGGAGTATGAGGGAGCCGCCGAAAAGGCCTATCAGCAACGTGCCGACTATCGGCACGCCGATTGCGAAGAACACTATGCCGAAGGTCGAAACGGCGAGCGCGGTATATAGCGCCTTGAAGACGCCCCATCTATCCGCAAGCCATCCCAAGGCGGGTCTCGCCAGGCCGACCGCGAGCGGATATATAGAGGCCAAGACGACTAGCTCCCGCCCGGAGCTCAGCAGATGCAACGAGGACGCCAGCGTCAAGAGGGGGACGGAGCCGAGGGCATACGACGCGTACAAAAGCCAGAACCTCGCGTCTCTGGCCATCTGCAGCGGGGTCCTCCCCGCAAGCCCTGCGGGGTAATCGGCGAGGGCCATGAGGGCCGGCAGAGCGGCCGCCTCGACCAAGCCTATGGACAACGCCGCCGTCTTGAAGTCTCCGATAGCCGCTATGATGGGGTTGGCGATGGCGGAGCCGAGGCCGAAGCCCAAGGACACGAGCCCCGTGGCCAACCCCATGTTGTCTCTGTACCACTTAACGGCTAAGTTGAAGGCTATTCCGTAGAGGACCCCCTCGCCTACGCTGCCGAGGGCCCAGAAGGTATAGAGGACCGACAGATTGGGCGCCAAGGCAGCTCCCAAGAAGCCCAACGCCGATAGGAGAGCCGCCGCGATCCCCACGGCCCTCGGCCCCTTGACGTCTGCCAGCCCTCCCCCGAACGGCTGGGCCAAAGTGGACGCCACGACGTAGATCGAGAAGCCGGTCGCCGCGAGCACCGCGCCCACGCCGAGCTCTCTGCCCAGAAGAGGCGCCAGCACGTTCCACGTGTACTGATAAAGGGAATTGAAGCACATCGCGATAAACCCTATCAGCAAATGCTTGGATCTGCCGAGCACTACGTTAAATGGCCGGTTCTTTATTAACATGGGCCTTCTGCTAAACGTCGATTACGACGACCCGCTCGCCAAGATCAGAGCGAGGGACGTGTTGAGGCGGCTCCCCTCGGCCAAATACGTCGGGGAGGAGGAGGCAATCGACGCATTCTATCTGCACTACAGAAGCCCCATCTTCGGCGGAAGGGCCTCGAACGAGGTCTGGGCCCGCTTCGTCAAGACGTACGCAGAGTCGAACTACTACAAAACGCTGGGGCCCATGTGTCGCCTCAACCCGAGGGCCTCCCGTGAAGCGGCCGTACGCCTTTTGAGGGCCTACCAAGCGTTCTTGGACTCGCTCGAGGCAGGGCGCGGGAGGTTCTGGCTCGGGAGGGGGCTTTGGCTCAAATGGTCCGAGGCCTTGAGGAACATAAGGCGCCTCATGGGCGATCCGGCCGAGGCGGAGAGACTATACGCGTCGCTCAAGAAGCTGGCCGAGGTGCTGGGGACGGGGAGGTCCGGCGATCCCGCCTCGTTGGCCATATCCGTAGCGGCAGACCCAGCCAGGGTGAGGCTGGCCGATGTAATCGCTGACGTGGCGGACCTCGCCTCAAAAATAGGCGTGGAGGACCCCGACGAGGGCGACGGCGTGGGCGCGATATCTATCGACGGGGTGAGGTACGGCTCTGTGTCGGCGTTGAGGAAAGCCACGAGCGCCACGAAGGCGCTCTACAACGCGGCGCGCGCCCTATTCGCCTACAAGTTGGCAACCTCGACGCTTTCGGCAAAGCTCTACTCCATGAACAGGAGACCTCCCCTCTATATTCTGCTCGACAAATCGGGCTCCATGTACAACGTGGTTCCTGGGCTGGGGGTCAGACGTATATCGATCGCAGCGGCTTTAGCCATAGCGCTCTGGCGTAGATCTAAGGGCTCCTTGTTGCGTCTATTCGACGTGGACGTGCACAAGCCCGAGGCCGAGGACGTGATGGAGTTGTTGCTCAGAGTGGCGCCGTCCGGCGGCACGAGCATATCCAAGGCGATCTCCGCGGCGGCCGAGGAGGTCGCGCGCCTAGGCCGTCGTAGGTACCGGCTCATCGTGATAACAGACGGCGAGGACGATTCGCTCGACGCAGCTGTATTCGAGAGGGCGAAAGAGGCGTTCACAGACGTGGAGATGTACCTAGTGGGGAGGAAAGAGGTAAAAGGCGTGAGGTTCAGGGACGTTCTGGCCTCGTTACCTCTTCAAGAGCTTCGCGAGCATGCCGAATATGACTATGGCGAAGCCTACGGCGGCCACGAGATCGCCGATCAACCTAAGCCATACCACCTCGTCCACGACGGGCTCCTGCCAAAAGCCCGGGGCGCCTGACGGCGTGACCAACGTCTTTATGAACCAATAGCCCTTGGCCAGCTCCTGCTGTAGTTGCAACACGGCTAACGGCGCCAGCGTCAGCAAGACCTGCAAATAGAAGCCCACGCCGATGATCACGGCGGCCCACCTCATGTACTTCAGCTCCCTATCGGTGAACTTCCCGGATAGGTAGAAGGCGACGACCCACATCAATATGCTGGGCACTCCATAGGCTAGCGGAAACGCGGCGTGGGCGTGCGCCATGGTGCTCTGGGCGTCGTGCAGGAAGTAGTTAAATATAGGGGCGTTTATAAACGCGGCGCCGAAGAGCACCACGCCGAGCCCGCCGCCAATGCCGGCGACTAGGGCGTACGTGACCAAGGTCTTCTGGAACTCGGTCCTCACCTCTCCCCTCCTCCACAAGACTATGGCGTATATTATCATGAAGCCGAGCGGCACCGCCTCGAGGACGCTGAATATCGCCCCCACGTACATCCAAAACGCCGGAAGCCCGGTGAAGTAGTAGTGATGGGCCGTCCCTATCATGCCAGTTATTATCTCGCTCGTGGCGTCCAGCCCGACCACTGCCAAGGCGAGCCTCTGGGGAACGAGCCCTGCAATCATCAGCAGCAGCGCGACGACGGTGACCACTATGGGCGGCCAGAAGCCCTCGACGTAGGCGTGTATGGTCATCCATCTGAAGTACTCGTCGACTTGGAAGTTCGGCCACGGGGCCACGATGGGGAGCGCCCCTATGAAGGTGCCCGCGGCTGTGCCCGCTATGGCTATGGCCAATATCTTGGCGAAAGGCTTCAGCGCGTCCGGCGCCGTCTTGGAGGCCTTGTACCAGAGGTATGAGAGGTAGCCCAACGCCGCCGTGAGGAGCAACAGCCAGAGCGTTCCTTGATCTATCACGTCTCTGCCTTGGCTTCCCACTATGAACCACCAGGGGGATGGTATATAGCCCAAGTAGCTCAGCCATATGCCGAAGAGGTCCCCGAGCGCCACGAAGACTCCGAGCGCCAGAACGGCCACGACTTGCCTCTTCGACAAGTTGAGGCCGAAGTATGGCAGGACGAAGAGCGAAAAGGCGGCCCAGGTCAACGCTATCCAGAGGACGGCTAAGTTGTAGTGCAAGGCGCGGGAGACGTTGAAGGGCAATATGGACAAGAGGTTAACGCCGTAGAGCGTCGGCTCCGTGTATAAGTGCATCGTGTATCCGCCGAGGAGGCCTTGGACGCCCAGGGCTATCCCGAAGAGGGCGAAGGCCCACAGAGTGGCGCGCTGCGCCTCATTGGGCGGAGGCAACTGGATAGGCGCTCTGGGGTCGCGCCAATAGTCGAGGAATTTGATCAACACGTAGGCGGCCATGGGCATTACTATGAGCAGTATAGAGATAACCATGCCCCAGGAGGCGTAGAAAACGTTGTTGGTCGGCGTCAAGATGCCGGGGGTGTAGGGGAAGCCGTTGGTGTAGTTCTCGAGCGCTATGAGGGCAGTCCACGTGAAATACGCCGTCAAGTCCTTCACGATCGTGGCGTTGGTTATGAGGTCGGGCTTCAGCCTGTATTGGGCCGAGTCGGGGCCCAGCATCTTCTCGTAGTAGCTCACCGCGTTGTAGAAACCTTGCGCGAAGATGTCGCTTACGACCACCTTGTTGCCGTCGGGGTCTGGCAACAAGGCCGCCCTTATGGCGGCCATGGCCGTGGCGTTGTTCTGCGGCACTGCGTCGAAGCCGAGGCTATGCGCCGCCGCGTCCTCCAAGATCCTCAAGGTATACGATGTGAAGTCTATGCCGAAGTAGCCGCCCATGCCGAGCACTGAGCCGTAGTCCATTAAGCCGTACTTCTGGAAGTAGTACTTGCCCCTAATTACGTCCTTCCCTGTAAATAAAACAGTTCCGTTCGGAGTTACCACCTCGTTAGGTATCGGCGGTATGTGAGTGAACGTGTAGTAGGCCATTACGGCGTAGGCCACGTATACGAAGATCGTGGCCGCCAAAACCACGGTGGGCCAAATGCTTTTCCCATTAGGCATGTCTTGAATGTGCTTTCGGCAAAAATATGGCTTGAGGTTAACCCTGTGAACCTGAATATTTTTAAGCAACCAGACGATAACAGCCATGAGGTTTCTCCGCGTCCACCTTAAGGCGTGTGACGCGGTGCCTCACGACGCCGAGGCGCATCTAGGCTTCAAGGTGGAAAACGGCGTCGTGCGCCATCTAGTGCTCACGAGCAGAGGGCCCGTCGTGGTATCCAAAAGGTGCGAGGACTGCGTGTTCTACAAATTAGTCTCCAGCACGTACGTCCGCGGGACGCCTACGATACATAATGGAGTAATAAAAATAGTCGTGGCGGACACGCGGACGGCTAGAGCCATATTGAGGCAATACGAGGAGCAGGTGATATCTGTGGAGGAGCTCAGGCATACCTCTTTGGTGTTGACGAAGAAGCAGAGGGAGATCCTATCGGCGTTGGCCAACGGGAGCAGCATAGCCGATATAGCGCGTTTCAACTCTAGGTCCAAAGTCGCGGTCCACAAGATCTTCAAAAAGGCCTTGAGGAAGGTGGTCGAGCTGATCTAGGCGTCCCTCGAGAGGCATTAGTGCGGTTAGCGGCGCTTCCGACGCCTCGATCGAGGCGATGTATAGGCTGAGTGCCGCCGGAGTTGCTGTGTTCGAGGAAATGCCGCCTTATTTCGCCCCCTCCCTGCAGCCGGAGGAAGGTACGTAGAATCGCTTGGCTCTTGAACGGATTCGCCCTCTCCGCGCCGCCCTCCAGAGGGGCGTCTCGCCGATATTCTCAGACTTGGAGGCCTTAAGGCGTCGCGCCGCCTGATGCGGGTCTAACGATGCGATCAAGAGAGGAGCCGCTAAATGCGCCGCGATCGGCCGTCTCGCCGAGGTGACCCCCCTCTGGAGGAGATCGCGGGAGCGCTGAGGACGGCCGGGAGGGCGGTCGTACAAGAGGCCTATTCGGAGGGGCCCAACACGCGCAAAGGTCTCCTCTCGATGGCGGCCTAGATCGTGGCCAGGGAGGGGCGAGGCGCCTCGGCTCGTGGCGCTCCTTTACGGAGTACTTGGAGGGGGCTATTCCGCGATCGAGATCCCGCAGGCTACCGCATCTCGCCGAAGCCGTGGGAGAAGACGGGGGGCCAAGCGCTCGAGCTGGGGCTTCAAAGGTCGTCGTGGACGGGCGCTAATTCTACGGCGGAGTCGAGGTGTCTAAGATCTCTTGGATATGACGGCGAAAACGCTTCTGGTCGCATAAAGGCAGAGAGCCCGAGAAAAATAGTAAGCATAGATGAGGCGTATAGGATACTCGGCCTTCGGGGACTACAAATGGGAGGAGCAAGGATCCAAGCGGCTCCTCGAGCCCTTTAAGTTGACGGGGTAAAGGCAAGCGGAAACAAGGCGGGCCCGGTGGGATTCGAACCCACGACCTACGGGTTAAGAGCTACGGCGGCGAGACCTCCGCCGCTCTACCAGGCTGAGCTACGGGCCCTGGGTTGAGGTACGCAGGGGTTTTAAAAATTTTGGAGCTGCCGCGCTCCGGAGCCCCGGGCGCCGAACGCCGCGGGCCCACGTCTTGCGGCGCGGAATCGGCGATCGCCGACGTGGCGGGCCCGGCGCGAGGAATCGCGAGGAAAAAGTTAAATACATACGGCGTAGCCGAGACAGCCGGGGTTGCCGAGCGGCCCAAGGCGCGGGCCTCGAGGCCTAGGGCAGGACATCCCGTCCCCGCGAGGGG
>DANS01000031.1:12681-17800 GCA_002497345.1 Thermoproteus sp. UBA157 | reverse complement strand
ATGCCTTAGTATATAAAGATTGCGTTGCGCCGTTCTTTAACTAACGCAGGGAACGCCGATATGTTCATGCAACAAGCCGTCCGCTAGGCGAATCCTGTCGGCGAGGCCCGCGCGATGGGCGCGCCCCTCGTGCGGCCCGCCGAGGCCGCGCTACATCGCTACGTCGGCCGCCTTGCAGAGGGCGCAGATCTCCCTTTCAACTACCAGCGCCTCTAGCCGGCGCACTCCCGCCTTTATCGGCCCCCTCTTCGCGATCCCGCGCGGCTCCGGCGCTTTCGGCGACGCGGCCGCCGGTCGCCTGGCTAAGGGCGGGGGCCCTCCGCTGGAGTCAACAGGGCGAGGATGGGCTCCGCTCCGCAACGCCTCCTCGCCGTCGGCTCGACGCTCCTCCGTCTCGACTATCGCCGTGAAATTCTCCGCCTCCAGCGTCGACGCTACCTCCCCGGACCTTTCCCAGTTTGGCCGTTAAATATCGCCGTCTTCCTGATGTCGCCTGCAACGCGGCTTAGGCCTCCGAGGCGGGGATCCAGCAACCCACGCCGCGGCTGACGGGCGCCCGAAACGGCGCAGTCTCCGAGATCTCGGGTCGCGGCCCGCCGCGATGCCCCCACGAGGACAAAGAGGCATTGCGTTGTCGCCCCTTCCCTTGGCCAATATTGGGCGGCGGCTGGTTTGAGCCGTCCTAGAGGGCCGCGTCTTTCGCGGGCCGCGATCGCCTCCAGGGACTTCCGCCCCGTTCGCGAGGATTCGGCCTCGGTCATGGGCGATGGCCATCCGCCGCGAGCTCCGGAGGGCTTTGAGCGCCGCCCGGGATTTCGCGAAACCGAAAAACGCGCTCGGCCCCCGACGCGTCGAGCTCTGCGATCCACGCCGCGTCGTATCGGCGAGCCGGGCACGCCCTCCTCAACGCCTGGACCGACGCCGCGCGCTGCGCCATCGGAAGACGCCGCGCTAGGCGGCTTTCGCCGGCGATGGGCCCAGCGCTTGGACTTGCCGGCCTAGCGGTGGACGCCCGCAACTTCGGCGGGCGGGGCCACGGAGCCGCTCGCCGCGCGCGGTTGGGCAGATGTCGGCGACGTCGGAGCCGAGAGCGGAGAATCTCGGCGCTCCGCCCCGCGGGAAAAGTTTTTAAAGGTCGTTTTCCCTTAAGGTGCAGAGAGCGGGGTAGGCCAGCCAGGTAGGCCGCGGGGCTCATAAAGGGCCGTGAGGCCCGAGCAGCCCCGAGGTCCCGGGTTCAAAGGGAGATCCCGAGCAGATCCCGGCCCCGCTACCAAGATTATTATTAAACCTCTCCTAGATAAATAATATAAATAAATTCTCATTTCCTATTATCGATAATTTGTTTATGTTTTCGATCTTCGACGCGTTTCAGCTTTTCACAGAGAAAGGGGATTCTGCGCGTTTGTTGATTGTTTTCGACTCGCGGGTCCGTATATCCTCTCTTGTGATTTATTGGAACAGTCCATGGACGCGTAATATATTTGTAAAACCAGCAGCCTCCTCCAAGGCGGACATGTAGTAGCCCACAAAGCCCCTCCCCCAGAAACATAAGCACTTCCGCAGGCTCTACAACCCTTAACTCCCCCGGCTTGTCGTGTTTCTTACGCGTGCGATAGTAAATAGCCGTTGTGCGGGGTTAATACGCCAATCAGTTGCCGTATTTGCCTGGAGCGTTTAGATCTCTAAAAGGGCTTTACCGCCTCTAGTAGATGTAACGCTATCCTCCGCGTTGCCGGCCTAACCGTCTGCCTTATCGCTCCTAGTTCATCCCGCCTCTGCGCCCAATCAGACACGAAAGAATGCGATAAGCCGCGCCTGGTCAAAATCGCATTTATCGCCGTTTTCCAGGCCTGGCGACTAACTACACGATCCGCCGCGGCTGAGTTACGCCCGCTGCCGCAAAGCTTCCACCGATCTCGTCGGAGGCCCGCCAGCCTAGAAACATCTCCGGCTCCTCTCTGGGGAGGGTCGGAGAGGCGGGGATGTGTGGAATCGCCGTGGAGCGGTACGTAGCTGACGCCCTCCTCGTATCGCACAACCTTTACACGAGCCGGCGCGCGGCTTGCCCCTAACCTCGCGCCTAAATGCGTTCGGCGTAGACGTCACTTATTATTTCGAGTGCGATAAGGTCTTGCGAGAAGCTCCGCAGAGCCGCTCGGCGTCGTTGAGGTTAACGCCTCCACTACGGTTACGTGCGCTAGATCTTTTTCCACCGCGCGTCCGAGGCCGCTCGACAAGACGCCGTCCTATTTCGGCCGAAACTTCCTCCGAAGCGGGCGGCTTCTGGTCAGCGAGGGCGATTTCTAGCCTCCGCTCCAGCTCATCCCCAGCGGCCCCCGCGGCGAGGAACAACGGAGGGCCGTCCTAGGGGCGGGCGCCCATTACGGTAAGGGAGCCGTCGGATCCGCCTTCGGTGAGGGTGTTGGTATTTGGTGCAAGGGGCGTGTGAGGCTTCGGATAGGGGGCTTGATCCCTGCCATATCCGCCAACACGCCCGGCCGCCGCGCCTACGATAACTCCGGCGTTGGCCGCCCACGAGGGGGAGCTGAGTCGCGGAAAGGGGATTGGCCGTTGCTCCAGAAGGCCGCCGGCAACCCCCGCACCCTGCCCCCGGCCTTCAAGAGACCGCCGTTTATCAGCCTCGGCGCTCGTCCGGACTCGCGCAGCCGGCGCGGCGTTTTCGGCCCCTGCCGTGATATGCGTTTCATGGGTAGAAGCCGGTCGCCGACGTTAACTCAGCCGAGGGGCCCATCCGGCGCTGAGCGGCCAGAGCGCCCCGCTAGAGACTTTTGGCGCAAGTCGCTGAACGCCCAGCCGGAGCTCTCACACGTAGTCCCCATAATGCCGCAGTGCTATGGGAAGCGGCTCTTGCACGGCGCCTCGGGGGCGGATTCCCTCCCCTGCCTGGGGGGACATATCCGTCCCCCCACCGTCTTATAAATACGGCTCAGTTTAAACACTTTGTGATCGTGTTCGTCGACGAGGGCGGAGCCAAATCGCCATGTAACTGCGTCGCCTTGGGGGCGGTGGCGCTCACGGCGAGGTACGGCGTGACCTATATGGAGCTCGGCCGGCATTTGCTGGAGCGGATCCGCCGCTTGGCTAGAGTGTGCAGGGAGCTGAAATGGAGCGATATAAGGCGCAAGGCGGACGCGCAGTCTGTGACGAGGCTGATCTCCGAGGCGGCGGAGTGAGGTATAAGGTCTTCCGCTTCTCCTCGCACTCCGACGTCGAGGCGGCCTTGAGGGAGCTGGCCGAGGGGGCCGTGCTCGTGGTCGTGGACAACCAGTTGCTCCCGAAAAGGCCCCGGCTGGGCGTCAGGGTTATCGAGAGGGACTCGAGGCGGGTGCCGGGCCTTCAGCTGGCAGACGTAGCCGCCGGCTTTGCTAGGTGGAATGGTTGCCCCCACTAAAGCCGCCCGCCGTGCCGCCGGAGCGGGAAGACCGCACTTTTGGATTCGATCCCATAACACGCCCGCTGTCGGCGCGGCCGGCGTGGCCATAAGGCGCGGAGAAATCGCCTTGTGCATCGACGCGTTGGAGCTCGACGGATGTGATATCCTCCTCTACACACGCGCATCGAGCCCATTTCCCCGGCGGAATCTCGGAGTTCTACTCCCCCTTCGGAGGCCGCGTTGTAAAGCCCGGCGAGGTCCTAGAGTTGGGACTCTTCAAAGTGGCCGTGACGGACGCCTACAATATGACGAAGCTGCAAAGAGGGCGGCCCGTTCACGCTAAGGGCGAGGGCGTAGGCTACGTCGTCGACGCCGGCGGGGTGAGGCTGTACCACACGGGCGATACGGACCTCATAAAGGAGATGTCGTCCGCAGGGCTCGTGGACATCCTCTTAGTGCCCATAGGCGGCGGCTCCGTGATGACGCCCGAGGAGGCCGCGGAGGCCGTGATGTTGTTGAGGCCCAAGATAACCGTGCCGTTGCACCACGCCGAGAAGAGACAATACGTCAAGTTCAGAGATATGGCATATCCCTACACCAACATAATCGCTTTGTCCAACAGCTAGCGGTTATAGAGGCGGGAGTTGTGGGGGAGCCTAGGCAGAAGCGCCATGGCCACCGCTAGGGCGTTTAGATCAATCCTTTCTATTCTGCCTTTGCTGAGGATCCCCACGAGGCCCTCCCTGTAGCCCACGGCCGGCTTCCCGAAGAAGGCCTCCGCCAGCCTGCCGAGCTCCGCGCCATTGAGCACATCGGCGAGGAAGACCGCCGGCACCTCGAAGCCTGGGCCGACGCCCACGGTGACGCGGCCCGAGCCGTCCGCTATGGCCGCGATAGTGACGTCTAGGTGGAAGCCCGCGGCCTCGATGGCGCCCGCCTCGATGCCCACGCCGTGTTCCGCCCCCGGCACCGCCGAGGCGGCGTGCACGGCCCTCTTGACGGCGCCGCGGACGACCTCGTCCAGCCCGACCGGTTGTTGAGGCAGACCGGGCGGCTTTTCCGCGGCCACCACGCGGGCCCGCAGGCCGAACACGCGATACGCCGACTCGACCGCCCTCAGCTTGTTGGGGTTCCTGGAGGCCACGGCTACGATCACGTCGCGAACAACTAACGGGTTTAAATAACGCGCGCCTGGCCGCCACTTCGCCGGCCTCCGCGCGGCGGGGCTCAACCTCTCGGCGAGCGCCCGGTCGCGACGGGCTTGGCGCACAGCGAGGCCGTAGCGTTATGGACAACGCGCCACCGCCACGTCGCTCCTCACTGCTATGTCCGCGGCCTTCTCCAACGGCGTTTCCGATCGCCCTCGCCGATTCGATCGGCTTCCTGGCGAGCTGAGCTCGGAGCGGCCTCCGACACATCTTCACGCGACGTTTGCCGTCTCGGCATAGGCGATGTCCGCGGCGATTTGCGCGCATCTCGTAGACGCTCTAGTACACACGAGGCGACGCATCGTGCGCCCGCGTGCGGCCAAGAGGGCTTAAACCCCGCCGGTTCGTCGCCAAGCGTTAGCGCTTAGGCGACCGCGCAGAATTCGGAAGGTATTTAAGCCGAGGGGCGCCCCCTTTCTACTCCCCGGGCTTGGCGGGGGCACGCTCCCGGGCGGGCCTTACGGCGCGCCCGAGACAGGCGGCCCGGGGGCTGGCCAGCCCCTCGGCCGGCCTTGCG
>DANS01000031.1:0-12558 GCA_002497345.1 Thermoproteus sp. UBA157 | reverse complement strand
GCGATCGCTTCGGGCGTCAGGAGCTTGTAGATTGCGTATAATAGCGCCGCCTCTGCGGGGCGAGCCATGGTGTAACCGAACGCGGCATCGCCGAGGTACCAGACGGCTTGGTACGGGTCTATCCTTACGCGGTGGCCGCAGTTGTCCATGACCGCCGGGACCGCGCCCTGCTTGATTCTTGATGAGCACCAACTTCATGGGAGCACGCGCAACGCCGCGGATATGACGTCAGATCCAGGGGAGGCCGGGCTACGTCTCTGGGGGCGGAAAAAGGGGGTTTAGGGGAGTTGCCCCGGCCGAGGCTCGGGCCAGTGTCGAGGGAAAAAGGGGTACCCCATGAGGGCGCGCTGCGTCTTAAATACGGCGCAGAACCGCGAGACGTCCGGCAGGCGCCCCATGCGCGGGAGCGCCGCGGCATCGTCGGCGAGGAACGCGGCGGTGCCGTGGCGCAACGCCTACCGCGTTTTAAAAGAGACGTTGAGGGACTGAGGGGCGTGGGGGAAGTCTTAAATTTCTGCCTGCGGCTTTTATCGTGATTACGCTCTCTAAGCCTTGGGTGGATTTAGAGAAGTACCGGCGAGATCGCTTAAAAGAGGCTTTATACGAGGCCGAGCTAGCCGAGGAGTTTTTAAAAAACGGTCTCATCCGAAACGCCGTTGGCAAGGCGTTTCAAGCCGTCAAGGCCTATTTGGCGGCTGTCGCCGCGGCGCATAGAGATAAAATAGTAGCGGCTTTTCCGGGCAGACGCAGGATTAGCCCAGCCAAAGTAGTGGAGAGGGGGGAGTGGATAATTGCCGTGATGCCCACATCGCGTATGCGGGAGGTGGCGGCTATCGTCGGCGATAGGGAGTTAAGGCTAATGGTGGAGCTGGCTCTGAACTTGCACGAGTTTCAATACAACGGCCTTGACGGCGACGTTGAGGTTTCTAGATACGCCAGCGAGGAAGTGGTGAGGAGAGACGTAGAGGAAGTAGTGGCTTTTATTAAAAGGGCGGCTAAGGCCTAGTCGAGGATTTTCACGCGGAGTTCCTCAAAGCCGGCTCCACCTCCTCCCACGGCGCCCCGAGCCAATCGGCCTCTTCAAGCGCCTTTCTGCTCAGGGTTAAATAACCCTCTTGCGACCTACCAGCCCTTTGTATTTCCCGCATCAAGCGGTATACTCCGTCTCTTTCCGCCTGCGTCGTCAAAATCGCCTTTTCCAACGGCTCGCCAGCCCGCGTCCTCATTTCGGCGATCTTGTTAATCTTGTCCGGAATTACTCATACCTCAAGGCCTCCACTGGGTGCATAGAATATAATCTTCTAGATGCCACAGATATATGGAGAAGTTCGAGGTGGCCCCCGGCATATACGCCGAGCTGATCACGGGGGATATAACCGAGGTGGAGGCCGACGCCATAGTCAACGCGGCTAACTCCTACCTCGAACACGGCGGAGGGGTGGCGGGGGCCATCGTCAGGAAGGGAGGATACGTAATACAGGAGGAGAGCAGGGAGTGGGTCAGGAAGCACGGCCCCGTGCCCGTCGGCGGCGTAGCGGTGACCTCGGCTGGGAGGCTCAAGGCCAAATACGTCATACACGCGGTGGGGCCTAGATGCGGCGTGGAGCCCGTGGAGAAGATCGGGGAGGCCGTGGAGAACGCCATAGCCAAGGCCGAGGAGCTGGGCCTAACCAGCATAGCGTTGCCCGCGATAAGCACCGGGATCTTCGGCTGCCCCTACGACGAGGCCGCCCAGCAGACCGCCGAGGCCGTGAGGCGCGTCGCCCCGAGGTTGAAGAACGTCAAGAGGATAATAGTATGCCTATATGGCGAGGAGCCCTATAGGATATACGTCGAGGCGTTTAGGAGGGTATTCGGGGCGCGGTAGGTTTTTAAGCCGAATCGCGTGCGTTCTGGTGAATCCCATAAGAAGCCTTTTGAACAAGCTCAAGTGGACGGGCCAACGGGGCTTCATCACGTACATCAACAGGGGCTCCCCCGGCGATGTGGAGACCGTGTCCATCGAGGACGTGGAGGAGATAGGCAACGGCGGGTTCGTCACGAAGACGGGGGCCTACATCCCCTACCACAGAGTGGTGGAGATAAAAGACGACGAGGGGAATATACTGCTTAGGAGGCGCCGTTAACACTCGTCGCATCCAGGACAATATTTCAACTATTTGCGCATTAACGTTCGGCGGAGTTCCAGGTTAAAAGCGAGTTGCCGAGGGAGTTGAACTAGCGTAGCTGAAATCTTTTCAATTACGCCGTGTGTTAGCTGGTCCCAGCTAACACCGCGACTCGCCGCGTCGAATTTGGCAAACGACAACGCCACGACGAACCGATGCGCGGCCTCTGCATCGTGCGCGGCGCTCGGCCGGCTTAGGCCGGCGCGTAGCGCAACCCGTAGCCCTTACTGAACTTGGTCCATTCGACCCGTTTGGGTTTGTCCATGGTCCCAAAATTTGCGTATTTTCCTTATATTTTAGATATTGCTCAATTTATTATTTTATAATTTAAATAGAAATCATATTGAAAATAATCATCAATAATTGTTTTTATATTATCAAAATTTGTTTTATAAAATTAGTGAATTCGGGCGTGAAAGCTATGCCTAGAGCGCGTAGTAGTCGTATTTCTCGACCTTGGGTCTCCCCGTCTCCAACGATTCCTTAACGCACATCAATATCTCCTCCGCGATGGGCTCCGGCGGCGGCAACCTCTTGGCGAGACCCCGTCGCCTTCTCACCACCTGCACCTTCTCCATTTCGTCGTTGAGCACGCCTATTGTGCACAAGAAAGTATAGTACAAGACGTCCTCTATGTCGGCGCCTTCGGCCTTGGCCCTCTCCGCTATCTGCCGCGCCAAGCCCTCTGCGAACTCCGAGAGTTCCCTCGGGATCACTCGGCATATAAATTGCCAAAATAAATATATTTCTTTCCCGAGAAAGCAGATTTTTTACTAATATTTAGAATAATATCCAAGGAACTTAAATCAAGAAACGCTTTGACGGGCATGAGCTCATGTATTCTTTTGGAAAAAGATGGATGCGTTGTACTAGAGGAGCTCCTCGGCCCTCAGCTTGACCATGTGGTGGAGATCCCCAAAGCTCATGCGGAGCAACTCCAAGCCTCTCCGCGTCAGCGCAACGGAACCCCCGCTCACCTTAACGGCTCCTAAGCCCTCAGCCGTGCTCAGGACGTGATAGAGCTCATCGAGCGTCAAGTGCAAGCTTTTAGCCAGCTCCGCTATCTGGGCCCTGCCGCCGAAATCGAGGATTAATTTGAGCAAGCCCGATAAGCTATCGGCGTCTACGTTTTCCACGTATCCTAACAGCTTTCCCTTTATAAGCTTGCACCGGAACTTATGCTACGCGTCCGCGGGCGCGGTCGTTTGATTTTTTCGCAACGGTCAAAATCGATATTTTAATAGAGGACGAGTAATCCATGGGCCTCAAGATGGAGCAATACGGCCTCGTCCTCAAGGAGGTCGAGGCGGGGCCCGGCGGCAAGAAGACCCTCGAGCTCCTCTTCGGCCCTCAGCACCCCTCATCCGGCCATATCAGGTTTTTCGTCGAGGTGGACGGCGATATAATCGTGGACATAAGGCCCGACCCCGGCTTCGTGCACCGCACCATGGAGAAGCTGGGCGAAACCAGGCACTTCATAATGAACGTGCCGCTCTTCGAGAGGCTTTCGCTCCCCGACGCCATAAACGTTACGTGGGCCTACTCCATGGCCGTCGAGCGGATGTTGGGATACGACGTGAGCGAGAGGGCGGAGTACCTCCGTACTTTATTCGGCGAGATGAGCAGGATATCCGTCCACCTATACGACTTGGCCCTACACGCCATCATGATAGGCTCCTCGACGGGCTTCATGTACGGCTTCGGCCTCCGCGATCTCTTGGTGAACCTCTGGGCGATCGCCACGGGCGCCAGGACGACCCCCACATGGGTCCTGCCGGGGGGCGTGAGGAGGGCGCCGCCTAAGGTCTTCTACGAGAGGCTGGCGGGGTTCCTGGACTTCCTCGAGAGGAAAATGGACGAGTTCTATAGACTCGTCGTGAAGAACCCCGTCGGCTACTACAGGCTCAAGGACGTGGGGCATCTCAGCAAGGAGGAGGCGGCCGCGTATCTGGCCACGGGTCCCGGCGCCAGGGGATCCGGGATCGATTGGGACGCGAGGCGCGATATGCCATACGGCGTTTATAAGCAAGTGGAGTGGGAGGTGAAGGTACACGACGAGGGCGACTCCTTGGCGAGGACCCTCGTGAGGATAGAGGAAGTAAAGGAGAGCGCCAAGATCATCAGACAGCTCCTTAAAATTATGCCTATGGACGGGCCGCTGATAGGCCACAACGCCGCCCACAAAATCCCCCCGAAGGATAGGGAGTTCCTCAACGAGCAGGTTAGGATGAGCGGCTACTACGTCACCACCACCAACTTGGCCGAGGGCACAGGCCTCACTGAGGGCGGCAGGGGGAGGTACTTCTTCCAAGTGTTCGGCTCCGGCACGGAGAGGTTGTTCAGAGTGAGGATCTCGACGCCGTCTTGGCAGAACTTGAGGGCCTTCATGAAGGCCACAATAGGCGCTAGGCTGATGGATCTGCCGGCTATATACGGCAGCTTCGGCTTCTTCCCGCCGGAGGCAGATAGATAAATAGGTGATCTCGTAGAGCTATGGGGCTCCCCTCTTGGCTTCTCTCCCCACGGCTCTGGGACTTTCTCGTCGATGGCGTAGTCTCCACGTTGATTATACTAACGATAGTCTGGGCCGAGCGCAAGATCGCCGCAAGGGTCCAAATGCGCGTAGGCCCGTTCCACGTCTCGCCGAGGCTGGGCGGCTACCTACAGCTGGTGGCCGACGCGATCAGGTTCGTTATGCAGGAGGTCATCATCACAGCGGACTCCTACCGGGTTTTGTTCGTGGCGCTTCCGCCTCTATTCGTGGCGTTGGCCCTAACGCCGTCTTTCTTGGTGCCCCTATCGCCCCATCTGGCCTTGCTGTCGAGGCCGGCCCTCCACTACGGCATTTTGATGGGCATCGCCATCTTGTTCTACACGTTCATTATGGTGGTCGGGATCGGCTGGGCCGTGAACAACCGCTTCGCCTACATAGGCGCCGCCAGGGAGGCCTTGATCATAACCGCCTACGAGATACCGGTGGCCACGGCCTTCGCCGATATGTTCATGATATATAAAACGATAGATCCCATAGAGATCGTGGCCAAGCAGATGTACATAGTAGGGGCCATATACAACCCAGCGGCTTTTATCGTGTACATAATCGGGGTGGCCATGGCTACTAGCAGATTCCCCTTCGAGATAGCCGATTACGAAGGCGATGTGGCCACTGGGCCCTACAGCGACTTCTCCTCCATATTCCTCGCGCTGACGTACGCCGGCGGGATCTACATAGCCCTATTCTCCTATTCGTTGCTGGGCGCCTTGGTCTTCCTCGGAGGGTGGGCCCCCATAACGCCCGGGCCTTGGCCCGCCGATATATGGGGCAACTTGGCGGCGGCCGCGTTCCTCCTCTTTAAGACGTTCGTGCTTATGTTGTTCTTCGTATTTTTGCGCTCCGTGATGCCGGTTGCTAGGCTGGATCACGCGTTGTCCTTCAGCTGGCGCTGGGTGTTGACGCTCGGCGTAATCGCCACCGCAATAGCCGCAACGGAGTACTTCGTGTTGTGACCATGGCGGGCCAGAAGCTCGGCGAGGCGATCAAAGCCGTCTTGGACGTCATAGGGCTCGGCTTGAAGTACACGATCAAGCCCGAGAGGTTGACGATATACTATCCCTACGAGGCGCCGGATTACATGGGCCGCATAAGGGGGTGGATAGGTCTCTGGACCGAGCGTTGCACTAGCTGCATGATATGTGCAAGGATATGCCCTACCAATGCCATAAAGATGTACCTCGAGAAAAACGGCAGAAGGTATCCGGGCATAGACTACGGCCGTTGTATAATGTGCCATTACTGCATAGACGCTTGTCCCACCTATGCCCTCTATCCCACCGAGATAAGGGATTTCGCCTTCTACAAACACGAGGATATGATATACACCCCCGACATGATGCGCAAACCGCCACAAGTGCCCAAGCTGGTGCCGGAGGTCGTGAAGGTGGTGCACGAATACAGAAACGGCAAGGTGGTGAAACTGAGAGTCGGCAAGCTAGAGGAGCCCAAGCCCTTGCCGCCCGCGCCCTCGGTTCCTGTAGTCGAAAGTTGATTCCCTTTTAGCATTTAGCTCTAAATTGCTTTAAAGGTCTCGGTTCCATAATCATCCATGTTCCTCGAATACCTAGTCCTCTCCGCTGCCCTGATCTTCGGAATATTCGCTGTTTTGGTCAAGGACAACGCCGTGGCGGCCCTCAGCTTGGCGTTCTCGGCCGCGGCGGTCGCTGCGTATTACGCCGTATTGGGCCTCGCGGCGGCCTCCTTCCTCGTGTTCGTGATCTACATAGGTTCCGTGGTGCTCATGGTCATAACCACTGCGTCCATGTACGGCGGCTTCTTTGAGTACTCAACGCGCTATAAAATCGCCGTGGCGGCTCTGGCGGTTGTAACGGCGTTGCTCCTCTGGGCTCTCGTGCCCTCGTCCCCGCCGCCTAGGGTCAGCCAAACGCCGCAGCCCAACTTCGATCTCCTGGCATTGATCGCCGCGTTTTTGATCTCGTCGTTGGTCGTTGCGATTGAGGTGGCCAGAAGGCTATGATCGCCGCAATAGCCGTCGGGCTTGCGCTAATCGCCGTGGGGCTCTACGGCCTAGCCGCCAGCAGAAACATGGTGAGGCTGCTCATCGCGGTCGAGGTAGTGGTCGTTGGCGCCCTCACCTCGCTCGCGCCGGTGCTCGCGACGGCCCCGTCTACCGGCTTCTGGTCGCTCGTCCTCCTCCTCTCCATGGCCGCCGGCGAGGTGGGCATAATAGGCGCTATAATATACAGAGCATACGCCGCTGCCAAGACCACCGACTTGGAGGAGTTCAGAGCCGGTAGGGAGGGGCCATGAGGGGTCCGGAGCTCTACGCGGCCGATCTGTTGCCGATGATTCTGGCCGTGGCGGCCTACGCGGCCGCGAAGCGCTCGACCCAGATGGCCGCCTACATAAGCGCGGTGGCCCTGTTGCCTCTACTAGTCGAGTCCTCCTTCTCGCTCTTCGGCGGCTACGCGTACTACGGCTCGATGGGTCCCGGGCTTTGGTCCGTGTTCGATTTCTACTTGGAGCCGTTCAATGCGGCGTTTGTCTTCACGGTTTCTCTAGTCGGGATTATGGTGGCCATATTCTCTGCGCCGTATATGGAGCATAGAGCCGAGGAACTCGGCATTAAGAACACCATATTCTACTTGACCTACGGCCTCTTCCTCGGCGGCTTGGCCGGCGCCTTTATGGCGCGCAACCTCTTCGGCATATATATCTTCATAGAGGAGGCCCTCATAGCGTCCTTGTTCCAGGTGCTCTACTACGGCTACGGCGATAGGGTCAGGATCACAGTCATGTACCTTGTCTGGTCCCACATCGCGGCGCTCCTCATGTTGGCGGGCTTCATAGTGTTGTACCTCAACGGGATAACGTCGGTGCCCATACCCTCCGGCGCGTCTCTGCCGGCCTCCGCCCTCTATTTGGCCCTGCTTCTGATCTTGCTCGGCTCCTTTACCAAGATGGCGACGTTGGGAGTCCACATGTGGCTCCCCTACGTCCACGCCGAGGCGCCGACGCCCCTTTCGGCGCTCTTATCGCCTGTGTTGGTCGGCTTCGGGGGCTATGCGATCGCCGTGACTGCGCTTCCTCTAATGCCGAAGAGCTGGCTCCCGGCCTTGACTTGGTACGGCATAGCCACCGCCATATATGGCGGGTTGATGGCCTACGTCCAGAAGGATATCAAGAGGCTTTTCGCCTACTCGACCGTCAGCCAGATGGGCTACATGGTGCTGGCCCTATCGCTCAACAACGTCTACGGCCTAACGGCGGCCGCGTTGATATATCTAAGCCACGGCCTAGGGAAAGCCGTCCTCTTCATGACCGCGGGTTACTTCATAATGCACTTGAACACCCGCGATATCGACCGCATGGGCGGGCTGTACGGATATAATTCAACCCTAGCCGGCGCGGCGATTGTGGGGTTCTTGAACTTGGCCGGGATACTCACTGTGGGCATGTTATCCGAGATAACTTTGGCTGTGGCGCTCACGAAGGCCTATCTAGGAGCTGAGTATATAGAGCTATATATAGCCTTCGCCGCGATGCTCGTGGTCACCGGCGTCTACGCCTTCACGACCATAAAGAACGTGTTCTTCGGGCCTCCTAGAGTCGAGGGCGAGGGACCCTATGATGCCGCCCTTGTGGCCATAGCGGCCACCGCTTTGCTCTCGGTGTTGTTGCTGCTGCCGCCCATGTCGTCTAGCATCTGGGCCAACATCAGCGCATACGCGCATAGCTTGGTCAGGCTATGACGGAGTACGTCTTCTTGGCGATATTCTTGCCGCTGATCGCCTCAGTACTTAGCTTGTTCGTGCCCAAGGAGAAGGGCAAGGCTTGGCTCGTGGTCGTCGGAGCCTTCTTGTCGGCCGTCTTCTCGGTTCTGGCCTACGCTCCCGCCGAGCTCTACGCGAGGACCTACGCGGTGCCCTGGATACCGCAACTGGGCCTCTACATCTCGGTGCACTTGGACCAATTCAGCGGAGTCATGGGGATGCTCGTGTCGTGGCTGGTCTTCTTCATAGTGCTTTACAGCGTGAAGTACATGGAGGGCGATTACCGCCCCGGCTGGTACTGGTTCTTCATGGGCTTCTTCGCCACCTCTATGCTCATAATCACGTACGCGGACAACCTCTGGTTCCTGCTCATGGGATGGGAGGGGGTCGGCTTGGCCTCGTGGGCCCTCATAGGGCATTGGTACAAGGACGACGAGCCCGACGTGAAGTGGGTAGGGCATCCAGGCGATAGGATCGCCCTCGTCGATTACTTCTGGCCGCCCTCCAAGGCGGGCCTCCGCGCCATCCTCACAATAAGGACGGGCGATTCGGCCTTCTTGGTATCATTGGCCTACATCTTTGCGGCCCTGGGCACCGTCCAGCTGTCGGGCTTGCTCGAGCTGGGACCCGCCGTCTCTGCGCTGGGCCTTCTGCCGCTCTTCCTCTTCTTGCTGGGGCCGTTGACCAAGTCGGCCCAGTTCCCGTTCACGGAGTGGCTTCTCACAGCCATGACTGGCCCGACCAGCGTCTCGGCGCTCATACATGCGGCCACCATGGTCAACGCAGGCGTCTATTTGCTCATAGTAACTGCGCCGGTATTCGCCTTAGTCCGAGGCGCCCAGATTTATTTCTTAGCCGTGATGGTATTCGGCGCCTTGACCGCCGTGTTGTCCTCAATAATAGCGTTGACTGCCGACGAGTTCAAGCTGGTCCTAGCCGGCTCGACTGCCGCCAACTTGGGCATAATAGCCGCCGCGGCCGGCGGCGCCGGGCTGCTCGGCCTTCGCGGCGAGGCGTTGCTCCCCTTGCTCTGGATAGCCTTCATGCAAATCGTGGGACACGCCATATCTAAAGCGCCGCTCTTCATGGGCTACGGCGCTGTGATACACGAGAGCGGGACCAAGTACCTAGGCGCTGTGGGGAGGCTCGGGCGCTACATGAAGGTCACCGCGTTTGCGATGTGGCTGGCTATGTTGTCGCTGATAGGCATGCCGCCCTTCGCCGGCTTCTTCACCAAGGAGATGGCCTCCGATAATATAGCGCTTGGCTTCGGCGGGCTGTCCGGGATCCTCGTCGCTGGGCTTATCGCCTTCTTAGCCCCGCTATATGGCTTAAGGCTCATCGGCCTCTCCATGGTCCACGGCCCTGAGCCGAAGGAGCATATCCACGAGGCGCATCCCATAATGTGGGTGCCCTACACCGTCTTGTCGTTGGCTACTATAGGCGTAGGCGGATACCTCGCGTATTTGTACTCTGATAAGGCCCTTGAATTAATCGAGTCGCCCGGCTTCCTGGCGTTTTTGGTGGGCCTCGCCATAGCTCTCGCCTTATACGTCTTCAAGCCCGGCGTTAGGTCGAGGGCCTTGGAGCCTCTGTGGAAGATAGGCTATCGTCGGTTCTACCTCCCCTGGCTCTACGACGGATTGGTCGTCTGGATCTACCACAACTTGGCCCACGCCGTATACTGGGCGGTGGATCGCGGCGTATTCGACAACGCCTATCACGTAGCCCTTCCGTGGATCTTCGGCAGATTGTCGGCGGCGTTCAGGAGGCTACAGACGGGCAACTTGAGCTGGTATCTCCTCTACGCCATAGCGGGAGCATTAATAGTGGTCTTGTTGGTGTTGGCATGATCGACCCCGTCTTCATCTCGGCGCTGGTGTTCGCCGCGTTGGCCCCATTGGCCTTGAAGTTGGACGGCCGCTACTTGGCTGTGGCCATAGGCGTTGCGCTATTCGCCATGGCTTTCCTCGCGCCTAGTGCCGCCTTCTTCTTCACGTTGTTGGGAGTCGTCGTGATAGCGCTGGCGTTGGATTGGCCCTACGGCGGCATGGGCCTTTCGTTGGGCATCTCGGCGGCCGCCGTGGCGCTGGCCGCCTACGCCTATTATCGGACCGTGGCCGCGCCGCAATATGCCTTGAGCTACGCCATAGCCGGCATCGCGGCCTTGGCCGCCGCGACCGTGAGCATCTACGGCCTCTTGGCGTCCGGCAGAGAGAAAGAGAACATAGAGGGCGCCCTCAAGTACCTTATATTCTCGGCAGTGGGGAAGACCTTGATCTTGCTGGGCTTCATGTTGGCGATATACATATCGCCCGTCCTAGGGTGGGTCTTGATGGGGATGGGCTTCATGTTCGAGCTCGGCATCGCGCCGGCGCATTTGTGGATGGTCGACGCGTTCGCCTTGGGCACGCCCAAGGGCGTCGCCACGCTCGCCGTTTTCGGAGAGTTGACGCCCTTGATAGTGTTGTTGACGCTCCTCAACGTGGTGCCCGCGGCGAGCCAAGCGGCCTTAGCTTTCCTCGTCGTGGCGCTGGCGTCGATGACCTTCGCGAACGTGGCGGGCTTAACGGCTAGGACCTTCGGCCGCATCATGGCATACTCGTCGATAGCCCATATGTCCTACGCCCTATCCGCCGTCATGTTGGTGTTCTACTTCGGAAATAGGTTCGTGTCGTTGCCCCTGCTGGGCACCATGTCCGCCTTCTCCGTGGCCTCCCTCGTCGTCTTGCTGGAGGGGCTGACCTCCGGCCTGGCCAAGGCTGGGATCTTCGGGGCCCTCACTGTCAAACACGCCGATACGATGCCCGAGAGGCGCGTCCTCTCCAACACGTTGAACGTGTTGTCGCTGCTCGGCGCTCCTCCCTTGCTCGGATTTTGGCCGAAGCTGTTCTTGATATTGTTGGCCATATCCATCGGCCAAGTGGGCGTGGCGATAATAGTGATCCTAAACAGCGTGTTGGCCACGCCGTATTACCTCCGCGCCTTCAGGCAAGTGCTCGAGGCCCCCGGCCCCAGCGCCGACAACGCAACCTCGATTCTGACGGCTACGCTGTCTGTTATACTGGGCATCGCCGCGCCCCTTCTCATCTCGGCGTTGATCCCTTAAAACCACTTTTTCCTTCCGCCTATGATCGAGAGGACGCTTGTGATAATCAAGCCGGACGCAGTGAAGAGGGGGCTGATGGGGGAGGTGATATCCCGTCTGGAGAGGGCGGGGCTGAAGATCGTCGCTGCCAAGATGGTGTGGGCTACCCGGGAGCAGATGGAGGGCTTCTACCCCAGCGACGAGGGTTGGCTCAGAAGCGTCGGCAACAAGACGCTTAACAGCTATAGGGAGATGGGGCTGGATCCTAAGGCCGAGCTGGGCACCGACGATCCTGTGGAGATAGGGAGAATGGTCAAGAGGTGGCTTGTGGATTATATGACCGAGACGCCCATCCTCCTCCTAGTCGTCGAGGGGAACCACGCCGTAAGCGTCGTCAGGAAGCTCGTGGGGAATACCCTACCCTACAAGGCCGAGCCCGGCACAATAAGAGGCGATTTCTCCGTCGACAGCCCCGATTTAGCCAACCGGGAGAAGAGATCCATCCGCAACCTGGTCCACGCCAGCGATAGCCCCGAGGAGGCTAGGCGCGAGATAGCCTATTGGTTCAAAGAGGGCGAGATCTACAGCTATAAATAGGCGTCAAGCCGGGCCGATTTTATCTCGGTTCTTTTCGGCGCGAAGCTATAGCATTCGTTACCAGTGTAGGGAGATCTCGCCACGGCCAACGCGATGGGGCCTCTCGGCGTTTGGACAGCTATGACGTCGTACTCGGAGGTCATAAAAGATCTCCCAGCCGCTATGTCGTAGAACCTCAACGGCCTCTTCACGAAGCAGCGGACGTAGTTAAATATAAGGTCAGCCCCGACAGGAATGACGTCATCTATCGGTGGCGGCACACCACATCACGGGATATTACGATAAACTGTTAAAAACAATTCTTCGCCCCGGATAGCCCAGGAACTCTTGGAATAGATAGTTTGCTCGTGGCGGCCGGAGCAATAGGGCGGGCAAGGCCGCCCAGATCGCTGAGCAGGCCTTTCAAGAAGGAGTAAG
>DANS01000020.1:14982-15227 GCA_002497345.1 Thermoproteus sp. UBA157 | reverse complement strand
GCGCGGCGGATCGAACCTCTCGGCGACTAGGTCTGCGATAAACGCCTCGACGTCTCTATCGCCGGCAAGCTCCCTCAGCACCTTAGCCAGCCTGGGGGAGAGCACCGCTATCCGTTGCGTTTCAAAAATTTATCCCCCACGCGGTTAGTCGCCGGCGGTGGAGGACGCCGGCACGTAACAGAGTCGTGGTGCTAACACATATTCTAAACTGCGACGTTGCGCTGGACCCGACGACCTCACCACCG
>DANS01000020.1:253-14953 GCA_002497345.1 Thermoproteus sp. UBA157 | reverse complement strand
GCTGAGGAGGCATTGACCCCTGACCATGGCGGCACAAGGTTGTGGATTGTCGACGTAGGCGACACAGCCTATATCCGATAACAAGCCATCAAGCCTCTACCGTTGCCAGAGGCCAATGCGCGTTTAAGCATTGGGTTGCCCGGACGGAGGCCGCCTCTTCGGCTACCGCGACACCTCCCAACATAGGGCTAGGGGAGCGCAAAAATAGCGGCGGTGGCGGACGAACGGATTCCGCGGGTGCGTAAACGGTACGCGGATCGGCGGCGACTAGTGGCGGAGGTCCAAGCAGAGATCTTTTCATGGATCGCCCNNGGCTAGAGATATAACGCCGTACACAGGCGCCGGCGGGGGTTAAGCGGCGCCTAGAAGGGCCATCTTCTGGAATAGCAGGATCAAGGCGGCCAAGGTGGCTATGAGGGCCATCTGCAACGCCGTGTATAAGCGCGGCTCCCTCCGGCGGTAGGGCAACGCCGCGACTTGGGCCGCGGCGAAGAGGAGGAAAATCGCGAAGAAGTACAGCTCGGGCTGGCGGACGCCTAATACCAGCGACGCGAAGACGGCGGCTAACGCCGCCGCGGCGGCCGCGCCCGCTCCCTTAGCCCACGCGGGGGCGCCCCTACAGAGGCCAAGGTAGGCGGGTATGAGCAGATAGCTGCTGAGCAAGACGCCGAAGGTGACGTAGTTGTCGGCCAGAAGGCCTCCCAGGACGCCCGCCACGGCTTGAATGTCATCATCTCTTTAAAAAGCTTGTCGGTCGCCGTAATTGTGCACATAATACCTTGATCCAACACAGCCAAGGATATTGTCTATACATTTGCGTGCTCGGGCATTTTCCGCAGCAGCCAGCAAGTGCGCTCCGCGCTGCTAATATGACGCAATACATGCGGCACACCCAAATCTCGCCGAACAAGCTAGCGCTGTTATTGCGCCGTAAATTGGCGGACGACATGCACCGACAACTACCCATATGGTGCTGTCATTTGTAAACTAAACATAGATCTGAGATATAGGGGATAACAACTTGGCGTCATTGCTGAGAGCGCTTTATGGCGATGAGTCGATCACGGATTAGCGATTTCATAGAGGCTTCATAGGCTTAACAGCGTGTTGTGGAGCGGTTTAATGTGGTTTCATATTCCCCTAGATGAAGAGGGGTTTCCAAACGGAGCCAACGCGGAGGGGCTTGTCCAGTTGCTTAGGGAGCTTGTGGCCGAGGAGCTGGCCAAACTAGGCGTCTCTAGGCGCTGATGGCCTCCTCCACGATTTGCCCGTCTCTGATCCGGACGTAGCGATCGCAGTAGCTCAACAGCTCCATGTTGTGGGTGACCATGACCACGGTGATGCCGAGCTCCCTCTTCAGCTTGACGAACGTATTCATGACGACCTTCGCCGTAGCGCTGTCGAGATTGCCCGTGGGCTCGTCGGCTAGGAGGAGGCGCGGCCTCGTGACTATGGCGCGGGCTATGGCGACTCTCTGTTGCTCGCCTCCCGATAACTGCGTTGGTTTTTTGTTGTAGTAATCAGCCCGATCGAGCCCGGCCAGCCTAAGCGCTTCTATCGCCGCCTCGCGCCTTTTGGGTTTAGGCACGCCGCGTAATATGAGGGGGAGTTCCACGTTCTCCAACACCGTCATCCTAGGTATTAGGTAGAACATTTGGAAGACGAAACCCACGTTCTTGTTCCTGAACTCGGCCAGCTGGTCGTCGTTTAGATCGTTCAGCCTCACGCCGGCTACCCAGACCTCGCCTTTAGTGGGCCTATCGATGCCTCCAATTATGTGGAGGAGGGTCGTCTTTCCGCTGCCCGAGGGCCCCACGACGCATTGAAAAATACCCCGGGGGATCGAGTATGTGATGCCCCTTAAGGCCTGGTAGCTCCCGTAGAACTTATAGACATCTATCAACTTTACTTCCTCCTCCGCCATACTCCTATCGCTACCAACACGGCGGCCACCACGACGACCGCGATCGTAGCCAGCGTTGTCGACAAATCGGCGCTCGGGGTCGGCCGAGCTGTCGTGAAACCGCCCGCGAGATTCGTAATGTTACCGCCGACTATCACGGGCAGCTGGACGGTCTCCGAGTATACGTTCCCGTATTGGTCCTGATACGATACTACCAAGGTCACGTTGTATCTGCCGGGCTTAGTGGCGTTGAGCGAGAAGGTGGCCGTCTGCGATTGTTGCGGCGACAAGTTGCCAATGTAGTTCAAGGCCGAGGCTATTGGGATCAGCCCTTGGGGCGCCTCAAGCGATACCTGCAAGTTGTTGACGGGCACGAAGCCGTTGTTTATGATAGTCGCAGATATGAAGAGCGGCTGGCCCAACTGGGGCCTCTGCGGCGTGACCGTGACGGACGAGATCAATAGGGAGGGCCGCTGGAAGGATTGAACGTAGAATAAGCCTTGGGCTTGCCCGGAGCCGAGAGGCGTTATGTAATACACCGTGTACTGAAACGGAAGCGAGCCCGTCTGTCCCGCCGGCACCACGAAGCTTATGGGCACCTCGACGTAGCCCAGAGGCGGGAGCGACGAGAAGTTATAGACGACGGTTCCCATAAGCGCGGGCGAGCCCGAGGCGGGCGCCACGACCAACACGCCCTTCTCGACGGGCACATTGCCTTGGTTCACCAGCTTCACCACGACTGTTCTGTTGCCGCCGGCCTCCACCGACGTGGGGACCGGCGCGACGAGGAATATGTTGGACGAAATCACGGGGAGGTTCGCCGTATATTGCTCAATACCGGCGGAGGTCTGCACGGTCGCTGAGATGGTCACTTGTTGAGATGTGGGGTACAACACCAGCGAATATGTTGCCTTGCCCGCGCCGGATACATACGCGGGCATGGGCACGCTCGCCGAGGCGCCCGACACTGTGATGGCCGCGCTGAAATTGCCGGGAGCTATTATCGTTATGGTGACGTTGTTGGCGGCGTTTGCTATGAGCATCTGGGGCGATACGGAGAGGTCGGCGAGCGCCGACGTAGGCTGAACGGCTTCGACTGTGGCCGAGATTTGCGCCGATTGCTGAAAGCCCTGCACTGCATAGGTCACGTACGCTTGGAAGATAACGGTGGATCCAAACGGAGTTATGGACAACTCGGCCGTCCCAATGCCGTTATTTATGGGCACCGTCACGGGGGCAGTGGGCGACGAGGCGCCGGATATAGACACCACGGCCGTGCCGTTAGCCTTGAAGGGCACATTGACGGTGAGGACGACTTGATTGGCCCGGCCTTGGTACAACACGTCCGGCGAGATCGAGATCGTGGGAGGGGGCGGCTGGACGACCGGGATGGGAAGGGTGTAGGTATACGAGACCGGCTCGCCCAAGTAGTCTTGGCTCCTTATCGTTACGACGAGGGTAGCCGACGTCGAATAGGGCACGACGGCTATCGGTATGGAGGAGCTGTTCTGCAGAGCGACGGGCGCCGTGGGCGAGAGCACGGCCACGGATTGGCCCGAGACGGATATCTGGGCCGGGAAGGAGTATGGATCGGAGATCTGCAACGAGAGCTCGCCGGGAAGGCCCACGTATGCCGCTCCCTGGAGCGAGGCTGAGAACACAGGATAGGGCGGGATGAAGGCTGTGAGGGAGTAGACGCCTGTTGCGTCTAAGACGTGGCTGAAGTCGGCTCCGTATTGGGCATCAACGATCACATTCAGGGGACACGTGACGTTTAGCTTGTTTGCGTAGAGTTGCATCTGAACCGTGAATATCGAGTTGGCTGCTATGGTCTGGACGAAGGAGGGCTGGCCCGGCGCCGCGTAAGGGCATTGGGGCTGTAGCGCGAACGTAACGGCGTGGTAGGTACAAGAGGAGTAGAAAGTAAGCGCGAGGACGGCCGAGCTCCCGTCATACTGAGGGAGCGTCGTCCACTGGGCGTTGAGGAGGGTTAGCTGAAGCGCGGAGCAATCGCCGCCGGTTGAGCCGGCCGAGTTTATCTGTATAGTAGGATGCGCTGCCAGAGCTCCGTACGACATGAGGAGCGTCGCGATCAAGATGAGGACCGCCTTGTTCATGAGCCCCAGCTCTAGGGGTCTATAAAAAGCTGACCAAGTGATTACGCATCTAGACGCGTCGACCTACTCCCTCTAACGGCGAGGGCTCCGACTAAGTTCACGGCGAGAGCCGCCAGCGCGGCTAACGCCGCTATGCGGGGGTCGGGCGCGAGGGAGTGCCACCGAGCGGGCCGAAGCCGCCTCTCCCCCTCGCGGCGCCCCTAGCCGCGGCGGTTGTCGTCTGCGCGGCCGAGTTCTGGCTAGGAGGAGTTCATCAAACTAAGCGGCGTCGGCCTAGGTGAGTCAAAACGAGAGGTTTTTATTCTGGAGCCGCGGCGGGGGCTAGATGTATTCGATCTGCGCCAAATGCCAGGGCAGGAAGATGTTGTGCGGCTTGCCCAGATGTCCCATCTTAGAGCGGATAAACGCGATAAAGTCGTCCTTGTTCAAAATCAAGGGGCGGGAGATTTTCGGCGCAACGCCCCCCAGCGCTGTGGTCGGCGAAGCCGGGTGGCCTCGCGTGAGGGTATACATAGGGGAGCCGCCCGAAGTTACGGGGGAGGAGGCGAGGGCCTACGACGACCCCAAGCTGCTTTGGGGCAAGGACCTCGAGGAGATATTGAGGCTCAGGAGCTACATGGCTTTCGGCTTCAAGCAATCGTCGAGACCTTGGGAGCTGGGGGAGCTCCCGCTCCTCGCCGTCTCCGAAAGGCCCGTAGACGTCGAGATGCGCCTCGCCAAGAAGCCCGTCGAGATCCTCAAGTTCGACTTGAGGGAGAAGCCCATGGGCCCCAGGGCGCCCCTCGAGGCCTTGAGGGTGGACGGCAATCCGGCGGTGCCGAGGGCGCTCGACAAGATAATATCGGACGATGTAAACGCGGGAGAGGCCGCCGTGGAGCTCTACAGAAAGGGCGTCGATCTATACACCATACAGAGAGCCTTCGCCCTCGGCTTGTTGGGCGCCCGGCACAGGAGGAGGCTGGTCCCCACTCGTTGGAGCATTACGGCAGTCGACATGGCCATAGGCGACTCCATAGCTGAGAGAGTTAGGTACATGCCGGAGGTCTCCGAGACCCTCTACGGCTACGCCGAATATCTCGACAACCGCTACCTCGTGGTCGTGGCGCCTGGCCCTCTGCGCTTCTTCTACCTAGAGAGGTGGATTTACGGCGGGAAAGTCGCCGAGATAGAGGTGGTGGAGGATCCCAGGGGCAGGAGGAGCACCATGGACGGGGGGTACGAGGCGGCCAGGCTGGCCCTCCTCGAGAAGCTGGCGTCGATGGGCAAAAGGGGGATGGTCTCAATAGTCCGATGGATAGGCGAGAGGTACTACGTATCGGTCGGCAATTGGCAAATCAGAGAGACCTTGCGCCGCATTGAGCTGAGGCCTCTCGACGAGGAGTACGGGAAATACGTCGTCTTAGTGGGGAAGGACCCCCTCTCGTTAATCAAAACGCCGAAGATGCTGGACGAGTTCCTCACTCCTTAACGCCGAAGGATATCCTGGTCAGCCAGTAGATGGCCTTGAGGACCCCCAAGGCGTTGTCCAGATGGATGGGCGATAACGCCAGCGAGGACCTCCCCCTCGTCTCCTTGAGCTGTTGGAACATCCAATCAATGGAGTTGAAGATCTTGTCTATCATGTAGTTCAAGATCTTGCTCACGATCTTGTTGCGGGAGTTCTGGAGCAATATAGGCGCCAGCCTTCTCGTGACCTTGAGGTTGTACCGCCAGCTGACGTATAGGATATCCCAGAAGCCCTCCGGCAGATAATCCAGCGTGGGATGTCTCAGATGTCTAAGAGCCGACGTGTACATGGGTATTACGGGGAGCGGGAAGACCCAAGCCACTAAGTCGTGGTCGACTATCTTCTCGACTATCTCGAGCGTCTGTTTTATGTCCTCCTCCGTTTCGTCGGGATAGCCTATGGTCATCGTGTAGGCGGGGTAGATGTAGTTCTCGTTGAGAATTACGGTGGCCTCGAGTATCACGTCGTGCCACTTCTCGGGCGGGTAGGGATACGCCTTGTTCCTCATGTATTTGTTGAGGATCCTTATGCTCCCCGTCTCCAGCCCTATTACGGGCGTGTCGCCCTTGTCAGGCCCGAAGCCGCTGAGCTCTGCTATTGCCTTGACGGTCTTGGGCGACTCGACGACAGGCGCCGCCGAGACGTGGCTGAAGAATATGTGCCGCACCCTCCTGCCGTCGACCTCGACCGATCTTATGGCCTCGTAAAGCTTCACTATCGCGTCGTGGTTGACCCTGAGCCTGTTGGGGCCATAGGGCGATGTGCCGTAGAGCAAGACGTCGTCGGTTATCAAATCCGCTTGCGTCCAGCCCGCCCGCAAGTTCACCTCGACCTCCTTGACCACAGTCGATATGGGTATGGAGCGGAAGGTCACAGGCGTGATGGAGCAGAACTGGCACCCCCTGGGGCACCCCCTCGTTATCTGGACCTCGCCCAGACGTGCCGGGTTTATTATCGCTGGTATGTCCTCGGCCGCGGGGTACTCGTTGACGCCCGGTCTGATGACCGGCGGGACCTCCTCGCCGGCGAGTATCTTGGGGAGCCACTTGGGGAGCGTGACCTCCACGTCCTCTATGAATATCACGTCGGCCCACTTGGGCCTGCCGGCCCTCATCAACTGCTCAACGCCGGGGCCCCCCACGATGACCTTGAAGCCGTATTTCTCCTTGAGCCTCTCCACCCTCTCGCCCAGCTCTCTGAAAAAGCGGGCCGTCCAAGTCTCCCCGCCGCCCAGAATAGTCGTCAAGAATGTGCTGACCGGCGAGAGGCCGTAGGGGTCGTGCCCGGCGCTGACGCCGACCAGCTTGGTCTTGGGCCCCACCGCGCGCTCTAAGCGCTCGGGAGGGACCACGGCCACGTCCTTATAGCCGGCGTTTACGAGGATGGCCTCCACCTTCCTCAAGGCGTAGGGCGCGTAGAGGGCCCTCCCCTCCCTGTCGGCCTTGACGGGAGGGGTGAAGAACTTGTCCATGAAAAGGCGAGGGACGAGCCTCGCCGGCATGCAGGCGACGTAGCCCATCGAGGAGTTGCCGCCATAATCTGTGAAGGAGGATCTATCGGCCGTGAGAACGAACTCCCACGGCATTATAATTCTTCTGGTTTCCCATTAATAAACGTTATGACCGCGGCGGGATTTCAAAAGTTTATAAAGAAGAAAAAATATATTTTTATATATCGGTTATATATCGAATTGTATTTAAGATGATCGTTTGGAGATGATTGGTGATGACAGGGTCGATGGATGGATCAATGATGCGAGGAAGAGACGAGCTGACCGCGGACCCTCTTGTACAAGTGGTACAAAGCGGCGACGTCGAAGGGGGCGTAGCCTACCGACTTGTAGAGCATCACATCGCCTCTGCGACAAACGGCCTTGCCCACCACTAGGTCCTCCAGCAACGCCAGCTCCACGCCCATAGCGTCGTCCGTCTCCTCGGGCGCCTCCGGGCTGTCGACAACGGCGCATTTGGCCCTAGCCTTGACCACGTCGTCGAGCTCGCGGACAGGTCTCGGAGCTCCCACCGAGATCACGAGGGCGCCTCTCCTCAGCTCGGAGCCTCTCACCACAGGCTCGCGGCTGTTCGTCGCTGCTATCACCACGTCGGCTTTCAGCGCCTCCTCCAAGCCGGCGGCCTCGGCCCCCAGCCTAGCGGCGAGCTCCTTTGCGCGCGATCTGCTGTACACGAGCACCCGCGGCGGCTTGAACAACTCCCTGAACACCCTTATGTGGTACTCGGCTTGTAGGCCGGCTCCGATAACGCCGAGGACCTCGGGCGAGGTCCCCAGCAATCTCGCGGCCAAGGCGCTCGCGGCAGCGGTCCTCCAAGCCGTGAGCCTAGTTCCGTCCGCCAAGACGAGAGGCTCCCCCGTCTCGGCATCTATGAGCGCCGCCAACGCCTTGACGGGCGGCTGCGCGCGGGGGTATATGCCGACGAGCTTAGCGCCGATGCCCATCCCCTCCACGTAGGCGGCCATCGGAGCGAACCAAACGCCGCCGAATTCCAAGGCTCTGCGCGGCAACACTTGCTTCCTCGCCCTCAGCGCCGCCGCTATGTCCTCGACGAGCTCCGCCGCATTTACCAGCTCGTCGACGTCTTGCACGAAGATCATATGGCCATCGCGGCGGGGGGTTATAAATTAGGACTCGACCTCGACTAACAAGTACAGCCCGGGCTCCCTCGCGGCCTTCTTGGCCTCGGCGGGCGCCTTGAAGAACCCGACCACGGACAGGTCGGATAACCTCACGAGCGCCCAGCCGCGCCCGCCGCTCCTCTTGGCGACCTCGACCGCCTTCTTTATCAGCTCCTCGAGCATATGCTATTTATAAGCTTGTTGAGCTCCTCGACCACGCGTTTGTAGAAATCAGCCAACTCGTCGAGCGCCGCGGGCGGCTCCACGCGCCCGCAATTGGCGTAGGCTCTCGAGAACGAGGCGGCCAAGGATAGGTCGAGCCCCGTGACGCCTCCCGCCTCGACCTCCCCGTAGAGCAATGAAATCAGCGCTATGTGGAGCGCGTGGAGCTTGGCCACCTCGCCTACAACGTCGACGCCTAGGTAATAATCGCCCAGGAGGAGCGCCTTCTCCCTATGGATCTCAGCCAAGAGCCTCTTGGCCTCCTCGACGTCTTTCTTGGCCAGAGCCGCCGCGACATTATCCACATATTCCCCTGCCTGCCTCACGCTTTATAATTTAGCCCGTTGATAAAAACGTGCAGGTGAGAGTAGGCGATCGGGTCTATGAGATCAAGAGCCAAGCCGAGCTGGAGGCCCTCTGCAGGGAGCTCCGCGCTTCGTTGGACAAATGCGCCTACAACTCCTGGTACATAAGGATTCCGCCAGATAGGCTTCTGGAGATACTGGCGGAGGCGTACCTCTCGCAGTCAAAGGGCGAGGTATCCGTGGCCTCCGTGGTGGGGAGATACCTGGAGCGGTTGGGCTTGAGCAAGAGCCTCACAAGGACCATAACGCCGACATTAAGCGCGTTGGGCCTATCGGCTGGAGGCGTGTTCTCGAGATCGGCCATAGAGGTGGGGCGTCTTGTCTATGAGGGAAGGAGGGGGGAGGCGATAGCGGCCCTCCGCGCGGCGGCGCTCAAAAACTGCGTGTTGCGGGATATCGTTGAGAAGCTGGGCGACGCGTGCGACGATCTCATAAACGTCGTGGAGTCAGCGCTGAGGAGCTACGGCAAATCGCTCAGATCGGACGAGGTCAAGTACACGGCGGAGCTCATAAAGCTGGTGCACCCCCCTTGCACGCCCTGTAGCCTCAACTGCGTGGATATGGCCTCGCTCTCGGTTTGCGGGCAAGCGTTGGTCGAGAGGGCGATAAGCAACGCGTCGGATCTCTTCGAGAAGCTCGACATCTCGTTGCTCCCCATGCATTTAACCCTCGTTAAGGTCGGGGATGGCCTCTACGACGTCTTAGTAAGGGAAACGGGGAAGCTGGTGGGGCTGGTCGCGTTGGCCGAGCCGGTGGAGGGCGGCCGCATAGATAAGTTAAGGGACGTCTCGAAGAGCTTGGAGGGGTTGGCGGGCGAGGGGCAGTACGAGTTCTACATGAAGGTCATCCCCATATTGGAGGGGCAGCCGCCGTGTTACAAGGCCAAGGCCTTCGTGGAGATCATAAGGGCGGATCTCGAAAGGGCGTCGAGGATCATAAAAGTCGAGTAGCCGGGCGCGCCCCGTCCTCCGGGCGCCCGTGGCTACCTGATGACGTGCGTGGTCTCGAAGGTCCTCACGATCCACGGCTTGCCTTGGACGAACGTCTTGACCTCCACGTAAGGCGCCAAGCCCGACGTCGCTATCTTCTTGCCCAGCACCTCGTCCACTTGGAATATGCCGGTCTCCGAGTCCATGTACACGTATATGGCCAAGGGTCTGTCCGCCCCCTTGCCCACGTAGACGCGCCGTATGGCAAGCGCAGATAGTGCGTGTATGTCGTTTTTGCCGATCTCATAGGGCATTCTGGCCCTCCCCTCGGCCATGTCGGTGCCGTCCGCTATCTTGGCCACAGCGCCCTCGAAGGTCAAACACGTGTAGGCCTCGTCGTGGCAGAACACGATGTGCATGGCCTCTTGTTTTAACATATAGGCCTTCTTCGTCGCGCCGTATATGCGCTCCAAGATCTTGAAGGCCAGCCTATCCGTCAGCAGAGCCGAATATATCGGGTGGTGCGTTCTGTGGACCGAGTTGCCTATGTCGTGTAGGTAGGCCCCGATCA
Source organism: Thermoproteus sp. UBA157 (assembly GCA_002497345.1). Lineage (GTDB taxonomy): Archaea > Thermoproteota > Thermoprotei > Thermoproteales > Thermoproteaceae > Thermoproteus. Next base: position 4,708 of record DANS01000020.1, on the reverse strand, counting down.
GAGTTACCACGAGCGAGTCCTCCAAATCGCCGACTCCGTGCTTCACGACGCTCGGCTGGAAGCCCCCCTCCAGGAGGATCTTGTATATGGCCATGGCGCTTCCGGCTACTATTCTGCTGTGGACCGGGCCGTGGTCGTTGTAGTGGAGGCGCTTCACCGTGAAGACGTTGGACATCTCCAGATAGGCCTCTATCTCCTCGTCGGACGCGAGGAGCTCCCACGCCCTCACCACCTTGTCGTATCTGGGAAGGGTCTCGTCTATTAGCTTCACGCCCACTTCGTAGAGCTGCTCGAGCGCGCTCACCGCTTTTATTGGGTGCGGCTATATAAACAATACCCCGCCAGTTAGATTTATAAGGCCCGCAACAAACTTCGCCGTGTTCGACGCGCTCACGCTCTTCGCGCTCTTGGCGGCCACAAGCGCGGCGGCCGGATTCATGGGATCCCTCACGGGGCTAGGAGGCGCCACCTTCCTGGTGCCCCTCTACGTGCTCTTCCTGGGCATACCCATAGAATACGCCGCGGGGGCTAGCTTGATCTCAACGATAGCGACGTCCAGCGGCGCGGGCTCGGCATATGTCAGGGACAGGGTGACCAACGTGAGGATAGGGATGTCCCTGGAGATAGCCACCACCAGCGGCTCCATAGTGGGCTCCCTCACGGCCGCTTGGGTCTACCAACACGATCTCCAGCGCGTGATATATGTGATATTCGCGATAGTTCTGCTGGGCTCGATTTACACGCAGATAACCAGGTCCAAGCTCGAGCTCCCCGAGCCCAAGCCGCCCGACAAGTGGACCAAGTGGCTCCAGCTCTACGGCCGCTACTACGACCCGGCGTTAGGGAGGGAGGTGGACTACCACGGCATTAGGTGGTGGCTGGGCGAACTGATAATGTTCGTCGCTGGGGTGATATCGGGGCTTCTGGGCATCGGCAGCGGCGCTCTTAAAGTGCTCGGCATGGACTGGGCCATGAACTTACCCATGAAGGTCTCGACCACGACGAGCAACTTCATGATAGGCGTCACAGCGGCCACCGGAAGCTCCATATATTGGTACTTCGGCTACATCCAGCCCTTCTTCGCGGCAGCGACTGCCTTGGGGGTCCTCGCTGGATCCTTCGTGGGGAGCAAGGTACTGCTGCGCCTCCGTAACGTCACGATCCGCTATATATTCATGGCGATATTGGCGATATTGGGCGTCCAGATGCTGTTGAGAGGGCTAGGCCTCTATTGACCATGGATCTCGAAGACGTCATCGGGTACACCCTCAGAATCGGCGTGTTGATCAGCGTGGTCCTCATAGCGGTGGGGCTTGTCCTCCTAGTCCTGAGACCTCCGGAGCCCGGGCTGATCGCACAATTGGCGAACCCCAGATCCCTCATAAATACGTCGTCCATCAGCCCCATGGAGGTCATAAACGGCTCCAGGCAGCTCAACGGCCTAGATATAATCCTCCTCGGCCTCATGGTGCTCATAGCGACGCCCGTGATGAGGGTGATCATGGGCCTCGTCCAGTTCGCGCGCGAGAGGAACTATATATATGTAGCCATAACAGCAATTGTATTATTTAACTTATTTTTCTCTATATTTATAATTCCAATTCTACTTAAATGAATATATTAAGAAGAAAGATATACATTGATATTCTTCTCCATCTGAAGAGGGCGGGGTTGGACTACGGCAAGTCCATAGCGCGCGCCACGGGCTATCCGCTAGCCTCGGTGCTGAGCGCCTTGGAGGAGCTCGAGGCCGCCGGCCTCGTCGAGAGGGCAGGCGGGCGCGTGCTCAAGAGGAGCGAGGCCAAGATGAAGCTCAGCCCCGAGGTGAGGAAACATCACGTGTACTACAAGCTCAGCCGGAGGGGGGAGGTCGTCGTTAGGTGTCTCAAGAGGAGGGGCGCCTCGGCTTATCTGGACGCCATGAGCGAAGACGAGAGGAGGGCGCTCGTGGAGCTCTGCAAGGGCGCTTCCCGGGCCGTGCCGGCGGCGTTTGTGGATATGGGATTGGCCGAGCCGTCCGGCGCGTTGACGCCCCTCGGCCTCCTCGTGGCCGCGGCGGCGGATCCCGCTTGTAAGAAGACAAATAAAGGAGGTAGATGAGGCGTGGAGCACGTCGTCGTGTATATAACGGCCCCGAGGGAACACGGCGAGAGGATAGCCGAACATCTAGTCGAGAGGAGGCTGGCCGCGTGCGTGAATATAGCGCAAGTGACGTCCGTATATAGGTGGGAGGGGCGCGTCGAGAGGGATGAGGAAGTCCTCCTCGTGGTCAAGACGCGGAGGGATAAGTTGAAGGAGCTAATCGCCGAGGTGAAGTCGATACACCCGTACAAGGTGCCCGAGATAATAGCTCTGCCGATAGTGGCGGGCGCTTCGGAGTATTTGAAATGGATAGACGAATCTGTTAGCTTTTAAATACGCATCACGTAAACGTTATGCCCTCCGTGTTGTGGGTGTTGTTCGACGGCGGCGGCGACAGGCCCAAAAACGGTGTTACGCCCTTCTTCGCCGCGCTGAAGCCGGTCATAGACAAGCTGACATCGCTGGGCTCTTGCGGGATCATGGACCCCATATCGCCCGGCGTTAGGCCCGGCTCCGACACCTCGCACCTAGCCCTCTTCGGCTACGATCCCTACAAATACTACACGGGCAGAGGGGCCTTCGAGGCCTTAGGAGCTGGGCTTGAGCTGAGGCCGGGCGACGTGGCCTTCAGGACGAACTTAGCCACGGTAGACGCGAGGGGGATCGTCGTGGACAGGAGGGCCGGGAGATACGTGGCCTTGGAGGAGGCGAGGGAGGTGGAGTCCCTGATGGCGGACATAGGCGAGGAGGTCGAGAGGAAGTTCGGGGTGTCCGTCGTGTACAAATCCACGGTGGAGCACAGAGGAGTCCTCGTGTTAAGAGGCGCGGTGTCCCACAAGGTCTCCGACACGGACCCGCACGCGACCGGCGAGGCCGTTAGGCGGGCCCAGCCCTTGGACGCTTCGAGCGAGGCTAAGCTCACGGCGGATGTGGTCAACTATATAACAGAGGCCTTCGCGGAGCGCTCTAAGGGGCTTGAGGCCAACAAGAGGAGGGCCTCCAGGGGCGAGCCCCTCATCAACGCCGTGTTGTTGAGGGGGGCTGGCTACATGCCCGAGATAGAGCCCTTGAGGAAAAGGTACAACGTGAGGGGGGCCGCCATAGCCGGCGTGGCGCTGATAAGGGGCGTCGCCAAGGCTGTCGGGATGGACCTCTACAGCGCGGAGGGCCTGGGGGGCACCAAGTTCGACAAGTTCGAGGAGGCCGCGAAGTTGGCCGTGGAGCTCCTCAAGAGGTACGACTTGGTGTTCCTACACGTGAAGGGCACAGACAGCGCGAGCCACGATGGGGATTTCAGAGGGAAGGTTGACGTGATAGAGAGGCTAGACGCGGCTTTGAGGCCCTACGAGGCGATCCTCGAGGAGAACTACGTGGTGGTCACCTCCGACCACGCGACGCCCATCTTGGTGAGGGAGCACACGGGCGAGCCGGTGCCCATAATGCTGTACGGCCCAGACGTGGTTAGAGACGACGTGGGGAAGTTCAGCGAGTTGACTTGTTGGCGCGGGGCTCTGGGCAGAATCAGAGGTCTCGACGTGATGCCCACAATAGCCAGCTACTTAGGGCTGAGCGAGAAGTTCGGCGAGTGAGTTGCGTTGGACGAGAGTGCGGGGATATGCGGCTCGGCCGCGGGCGGGCCGTTCATCCTGCCGCGCAGACGCGCGGAGGTCGAGCCCGGGGCTAGATACGCTTGGAGATATCAGCTTTTCGCTAGAGGTTGGTCAGCGACCTAGCCATTATGTAGGCGTCTTCTCCATCGCTGTAGTACCGAGGTATTCTCCCCGCTATCTCGTAGCCCAGCTTCTTGTAGAGGGAGATGGCGGGGGTGTTGCTCACGCGCACCTCCAGGAAGACCTCCTCCGCCTCGTAGAAGACCTTCATGGCTTTCATCCCCCTGAGCATCATGTTGGTGGCTATGCCGAGCCTCCTAGCGTGGGGAAGGACGCCGATGGATACGACGTGTCCCTTCCTGGCGGCCTTGCCCTTGTTTATATAGCTCCAGCCGTACTCCACTCTGTTCATCATATAGCCGACGAGCTCCCCGTTCATCTCCGCCACGATGAAGGCCTTCGGGAAGGACAGATGGTGCTCCACGAAGAACCAGTGGGGATAATTCTCGGGGAGAACCCTTCTGTTTATGGACACCACGGCGTCTAGGTCCTGCATTCTGAACTCGCGGAGGATGTAGCGCCTCCCGTCCTTCCCGACGAACTCTTGGGGCCCCTCAAGGGCGATGTCCACACGCTCGTATTTATTGATAATTTAAATATCAAGGCTTGCGCGCCTCCGCGAGCGCTGGGCGCGACCGCGGCGTTTAAAAGCTTAGGTCCTCCATAAGGGATGGACTTGCTGAAGATCGCTCAACGATGGGGG
>DANS01000020.1:0-226 GCA_002497345.1 Thermoproteus sp. UBA157 | reverse complement strand
GAAAACGATAAGTGGGGCCGCCCCGCTACGCGCTGAAGTACCTAGGCACAGCCGTCGACATGCCGAGCGCCGGCGAGGCGCTAAGGGCGATAGGGCCGTTCGTTGCGCCTTCGGCCGGCGGTCCCTGAACTTTGCGTTGACGCCTACATGGCCGTCGAGGGGGGTAAAGTGGCGGAGGAGAGGATAAGGCGTCGCATGGATTGATTGGGGGGCCCGCGAGGGAGGG
>DANS01000038.1:427-57079 GCA_002497345.1 Thermoproteus sp. UBA157 | reverse complement strand
TCGTGTACCAGGGAGGTGAGGTCATGAAGTTGAAGTGGAAGTCAAAACAGCTAGAATTGTACTTAGTTGCAGTTTATACAACGCTGTTTGGTGCAATAATTTTCAATTCTCTGCTGTTGGCGGCTTTTTCCTCTCTGGGAGAGTTGTCCTCCTAGCCCGCGCCTAGCCGGGTGCGGACCGCATACCGGGAGGCCGAAAGGGCGGATGAAGCGCCCGGCGTCTACGCCTGGCACCCGCGGCGGCTTCCGATGCCCTCGACGCGTTGGCCGCCGCAGCTCCCCTCTTCTCTGCGGTCTCGCCGCTCCCCGCGCCCGGCCGCTGGCAACGCCCCCGTCTCCCAAACGCCGCCTCTTGCGGCGTTTTTGCACCGAATTTCAAGTACCTGTACAGTGAGTTTACAGCGTTCAGACACCTGAATTCGGTCTCTTGAACGTTTTTTCGCCGTTCAGGAACCTGATTTCAGTCTGCCTACAATGCGTACAGATACAAGTGAACTTGATGAGGAAAAAGGGGATTTAGATTAGCTTGGACAACTTCTGCTCGGCGTAGTCCCAGTTGACCAAATTCCACCAAGCGTTGACGTAGTCGGCCCTCTTGTTCTTGTACTGAAGATAATATGCATGCTCGAACTCGTCAACGATGAGGAGAATCGGCGCTTCGCCTATGTGGTTCAAGAAGTGGTTCTCGAACGTCATTATCTGGAGATTGCCGGTCTCGGTGTCATAATAGAGGGCGGTCCAGCCGGTGCCGGGCAGGGAGTTGGCGGCCTCGGTGAAGAGTGCCTTGAATTTGTCGAAGCTTCCGTACTGCTTGTTTATGAGATCCGCCAACCTGCCGCCTGGTTTGCCCCCGCCCTTGCCGGCGGGCGCCATGCTCTTCCAGTACAAGTCGTGGAGCTTGTGTCCGTTTATGTTAAACGTGAGCCCCCTCAGTATGCCTTGTATGTCGTATTGGCCCTGCCCGAGCTCGCCCTTGATGATCTTCTCCATCCTCTCCAGCAGCGAGTTGGCCCCGTTTACGTAGCCCCTATGGTGCCCGTTGTAGTGTACGTCGACGATCTCCCTGCTTATGTAGGGCTCCAGCGCATCAAGGTTGTAGGGGAGCGGCGGGAGCTCGTACCTTTTGAACAAGCTCGCCGACATGCCCCATCCCCGCTTCTTATATTTAAGCATTGAGTTCTTGATGGAACCTCGTTCGCGCCGAGATCGTGTGGGCAAGGACGTCGTAAATAACGGCCCGATAAAGGGGACGCTATAACGCTATCAAGCGCTCGGTCTAGCCGATGAGGATTCGCCCAAGCGAGCGTCTCGGGCTTAGAGCGCAGAAACCGCAACGGGGCCCGGCTCCAAAATTTTTAAAACCACATATACTGATACTCAGGGCCCGTAGCTCAGCAAGGTAGAGCGGCGGAGGCCTTGCCGCTGTGGCTCCAGACCCGTAGGTCGGGGGTTCAAATCCCTCCGGGCCCACCACCCGCGATTGTTCGGCCTCCTACTCGATCATAGCCCTCGGCTTGCCGTTTAGACCCGGCGACTACTGCCCTTCCCCTCAACTACTCAGCATTGCCGCCTTGCGGCACATCAGCACCTTCTTCACCAGCTCGACGACTGTTCTGGACCCACGCCACTGATAGTCCCCCAGCCCACCTCGCCGTTTGTGGTGGCGACCTTGACTAATACCATCGTGGAGGCCCGCTGGGCGCTGGCGACTTGACCCCCAGCATGTACGCCTCTATGTCCGAAATGGCGCCCATCGAGGTATTCCCCCTCCACCTTAAAAACTCCGCCGTACACGAGCCGGCGATGCGTTTATTTATGCGAGGTGGTATTGATGTGTCCGATCTCCTGGATAAGGAGTACGAGGTGGAGGTCGAGGGCAAGAAGTACCTATTGAAGCCTGAGAAGATATGGGTACTCCAGCCGCCCGGTAAGCCCGGCGTGTTGGTAGCGCTATTCAGCACTCCCGACGGGAGGAGGGTGCGCAAGGTCATAGGCAAAGTGCCTCCGTAGTAGCATGCAGCAGTTCTCCCTCGCCGACGTGCTCATCGGCGCAGCCCAGCTCTACGCCATAATCGACCCGCTAGGCGCCGTTCCCCTCCTCGCCGTCCTCCCCGACTACGAGAGGTTGCACAGGCGCTTCCTCAAGCTGGTCGCCGTCACAGTGCCGTCTTTGCTCATCTTATTCGCCTTGGCCGGGCCCTACATCTTCTATGTCTTCAATATAAACATCAACGGCTTCAGAGCAGCCGGAGGGATCCTCCTCTTGGTCATCGCGATAGACATATTGAGGGAGGGCGCCCCGAGGACCATGGGCATAAACCCCGAGGACTACGTGATAGTGCCCATAATCACGCCCATGCTGGTGGGGCCTGGCGCCATTACGTCCGTAATGGTCATGGCCACGTACTACAACCCGCTCTCGCTCGTCTTGGCAATAGCGATAGCCTCCGCGCTCACTTACTTCACGATGAGGTACTCCCTTCTGCTCATGAAGCTCGTGGGGACTAATGCCTTGAAGATATTCTCGCGCTTCTTCAGCCTCATTGTGGCCGCCTGGGCCGTCCAGCTGATCGCCGACGGCTTCCTCGGCCTAATAAGGTCTTAAATTGCGGCTCCGCTCCTAATGTGTACTACGAGGCAGAGCTAGTCAAGAGGGAGATCTTTAACTTCTCCCGAGGGCGCTGGGTGGCGGTATACGGCAAGGCCTTCACGCGCTACGATAAGGCGGGCAAACCGCTCGCGCTCAGATCCCCTGACGATGTGGCCAAGCTGGCGAGGACCTTGGGCGTGAGGACCTTCTACGCCACGGCAGCTGTCTACGGCAAGGTAGAAAGCCAAGAAGACGTCGCCGACTCGAGGATAAAGGCCTACACGCCCTTCTTCGACGTGGACACCAAGATAGACAAGTGGGAATTCGCCGTGAAAGCCGCGGAGGTTATAGTATCGGAGCTGGACAAACTCGGCGTGTCCAAATCGGTTTACGCGCTCTGGTCGGGTGAGGGGATACACGTGAGGATTAACGAGAGGGCTCTCCCCGGCGCCAAGCCGGTCGAGGAGGCCCACGCCGTCGTCAGATACGTGCTCAAGAGGGTTGGCCAAACCCTCAAGGATCTCTCCGAGCGCTCCGGCGGAGCGCTGAGGGTGGAGGACCTCATAGACCCCAAAAGGGTCTTCACGGCGCCGCTATCTCTGCACAGGGAGTTGAACTATGTGGCCGTCTGCGTGCCGCTGGATAAGCTCGCCAGCTTCTCCCCCGATTGGGCGAGGCCCGATAACCCCAAACACGAAGCGGGCTGCTACACACGGGGGGAGCCCGGCGAGGCGGCACGGCTCGTGGAGGTAGCGATGGCGGAGTACGAGCCGATCCATGCACCCGTAGCGGCCGGTCGGGAGGGCGCGACGGCCAAAATAGGCAGGTTCCAAGTCATGGCGCTTCTACAGGCCGCGCGCTACTACGTGCTATATGGCGATATGGACAAGGCCAAGTCCTTCGGCCTTAACAGGGCCATATTTTACGCGTGGGCTAAACACTACGGCCCGGCCTCAAGGGACGGCGCGAGGGGGATCTCTTCCCGCGGCCCCGAGCGCGAGAGGAAGTTCGTCACCGTCGCGGGCGAGGAGGTGCAAGTAGACGAGGAGACGGGCCTCTTCATGATAGGCGGCAAGCCCCAGAGGCCTCAAGACTACGACAGAGAGGTCGCGTGGAAGATAGACCTAGTCGTTCCGTATCAGAAGGCTTGGGAGGCCGCCGTTCAGTACGTCTCGTCGTTCCCCAAGGAGGTGCTGGAGAGTCAGTCGCGCTTTTATAAAAGGGTTTATGAGCCCGTTAGAGACGACTTCCTCGAGGCTGTGGTCTTGAGGAGGCGTAGAGGTTTACTCGATATATGAAATGGATAGATCTTCGAACTTTCAATTGTTACGTCGCAAGGGCCGGTAAAGCTCAAGATAAAGAGGGGAGCTATCCGAGGTGATCAGTGGGGCGTTCCGAGCCCCCACGTGCATCGCTGGGAATTGAATGAGGGGAGGCGTCTTAGTCGACGTGAGGACGCCCATAGATCTATCGTGGTGAGGATAACTGAGCTTAGTCCAGACGAGATCGACAAGGCTATCGAGATGGCGTATCGATATGGTCGTTGGGATATTAAGAGATATGCCGGGCGCCAAGAGGTCTTCCATAAGGCCGCCGAGTTTCTCGATAAGCTGAAGGACAATTTCGTCAATTAAACGCCGGCAAGGCCAAGCCATCCACTGAGGGCGAGATCAGAGCGGCCGTAGCGAGGCTCGAGACGGCTGATCTGGATATCAAGAAGACGTACGGCGACTACGTGCCGGGGATTGAGGCCACGAGCTATTCAAGACGCGATGGCCAAAGGAGGGGAAGCGCTTTACGGCGGTAGGAGGCTTGGTCCAACTACGTGTAGCTTTAATGGCGTGCGATTTATATATCTACGGTAAAGGAGGTCTCCATCTCGTCCTTCTGGTGAAGGGCGAGAGCTTGGAGGAGGCCGTGGAGACAGCAAACGGGAGGATGAATCGGACGCAGCCATATTCGGCTAAGATCGGGAAGACCGCGAGGCTTCTGGAGGTAGGCGCTATTAAACGACTACCCAAACACGGAATTGGCTACTACCCCTTCGGCGGTAGGAAGGACTCCGGCATCGGCAGAAGGGATCAGATACGCCATAGAGTACGTCACTGCGTATAATACTTGTGTATAACTGAAGGGGAACTGGTATAAAAATTAAGCCCACCAGTACTTCTCCCTGAGCCTCTTCGCTGCCTCGGTCATCGCCTTAAGCTTAGCCCTGGCGACGTCTCTGGGGAAGGCCCTGAACTGGCCGGGCGCGAAGCCGCAGTCGGGGTTGAGCCATATCCTGGTCGGATCGACGTATTTGACTATCCTCTCCACGTGGGCCGCTATCTCCTCGGGCGTTTCTACCCTCTTATGATCCCTCACGTCGACGGAGCCGAGCCCTATCTCCTTATCGCTGGGGAGTAGCTTGGCGAACTCCACGGGATCGCCCATCCGCGGCGCTTTGTATTCCACGACGTATTGCCTCACCTTCACGTCGAATACGGCCGGCGCGAGCCTCTCGTAGCCCACCACCGGGGAGTCCTCCGTCGGCCATCTGTCCAAGTGCATCCCTATGCGGACGGACGTCTCGTAGCCCTGCACAGCCTCGTTTATTAAATCCACAGCCAGCCTTATCTCGTCCTTCAACCCTCTGTATTTCTGCCCGTATATCTCGGAGGCGACCTTCTTGTAGCGATCTGGCTCGTTCTCGGAGGCCTCAAGCAGGTCGCCCAACATGGGCTCGTCCAGCTGGATGAACGCAACGCCGGCGTCTATGAGCCTGGCTATCTCCCTCCTCAGAACCTTGGCATAGGCCTCGGCCGCATCCTCGGGCCTTGGGTAATACGGCGCCGAGATCTTGGCGTGCCAGCTCTCCCACATGATCAGATAGGGCGATGGGAGCGTCACCTTTATGGGCCGCGAGGCGACCGCCTTGGCGAATTGGGCCTCGTCGGCCGCTATAATGCTGTCTTCGATGTACCCCGATATAACGGGCCTCCAGATGGTCAAGGGAGCCTTGTACCTCTTCATTATCTCCCGGGCGTCCGGGTGGAGCTCCTCGGCCTTGACGACCTTGAAGCCCTTCAGCTTCTGCCCCACGAATGCCACGAAGCTGGTCCTCCTCTGCTCTCCGTCGGTCACGACGTCTATCCCCGCCTCCTCTTGATCCTTTATGGCCAACCTCACCGCGTCGTCCATGTAGATCTTGAGGGTCTCGTCGTCTATTAGGCCTGCCTCCCTCCTTTCGAACGCTTCCAGAAGCCACTTGGGCCTAGGCCACGAGCCAACTACGCTGGTTATGAACGCCCTTGGTAACATTGCCCCTACAGAGATGCCGGTTAAAAATATTATGCCGGCTTGAACCAATAGGTCACGTAGTTCTCGCCTGGCCTCCTCCCGACGATTAATCTGAGCTTCATGCCAGGTCTCAACGTCGATGGATCCGCGTCGACCCACGCAGTTATATTGAAGCCCTCGGGCATCTTCACGATGCCTACCACGTAGTCCTTGTTGTGGGCGAAGCTGGCGGGCTTGACGTTAATGACCGTCCAAGTCAAGAGCTCGCCCTCCCTCGACACCTCCCTCCACTCCATGTCGGAGGACTTGCACCTGGGGCAGTCCGCTTGCGGCGGGAAGTACTTGGCTCCGCACCTCTTGCACACTGTGTAGTAGAGCTTCTCCTGCGAGAGGCCCTCGACGAACTTCGCTATCTTGTTCACCGATAGCTGGAACCTCAGCCTCAACTCCCTGACGTCAACCCAGACGAGGGCGCCCGTCTTCGGGTCCTTATACACCGGCAGCCCTGTCGTCGCCACGAGCTGGTCGAGCTGCCTTATCTGCTCCTCCTCGGCCTTGTCTAAGTACTCCCTCAGCTTCTGTATTATCGTGCTCATAGCGACAAGATGGTCACGAAGGCGTAGTGGCCGGTCCCTCCCACGTTGTGGGCGAGTGCCATGCCCTTCTTTATCGGCGCTTGCCTCCCCCTCTCCACCTCCTGCCTCAACTGCCTCGTGAGCTCCGCTATCATGGCCACGCCGGTGGCGCCGATTGGATGGCCCTTGGCCTTGAGGCCCCCGCTCAAGTTGACCGGTATCACCCCGCCTATGTACGTCTGCTTCTCCCTGGCCAGCTTATAGCCCTCGCCCCTCTTGGCGAGGCCGAGGTCCTCATACGCCATTATCTCGGCTATGGTAAAGCAGTCGTGCACCTCGGCCACGTCGAGGTACTTCACAGGCTCGCTGGGATCTATGCCTGCCTTCTTGTACGCCCTCTGGGCCGCCAGCCTGGCCGCCTCAAGCCCCGTGAAGTCGTCCCTCCTGCTCAAGTTGCTGGTGCCATTCGCAGCGCCGATGGCCTTTATCCAAACTGGGGTGTCCGTGATCTTCTTAGCCACCTCCTCGCTGGCGAGTATCACTGCCGCCGATCCGTCGGTTATGGGGGACGAGTCGTACAGCTTCAGAGGCCACGCGACGTATCTAGACTTGAGGCATTCCTCAAGCGTTATGGGCTTCTGGAACTGGGCCTTCGGGTTGAGGCTACCGTAATAGTGGTTCTTGACGGCGATTTCACAGAGGTCGGCCTCGGTGGCGCCGTATTTGTTCATGTATGCCGTGGCGTGGAGCGCGTAGTAGCCGGGGAAGGTGAGGCCGAAGTTCTCGAACTCCCAGAAGTAGTTGCCGGCCCTCCCGATGAACTCGACGACGGTCGGCGTCGGCGATTCGTTCATCTTCTCTACACCTATGGCCATGACGATGTCTGCCTCGCCGCTGGCCACCATGTGGTAGGCCGTCCTCACCGCGGAGGACCCGCTGGCGCAGGCGGCCTCCACTCTTATCCCGCTGCTGGGCGCTAAGCCGCAGTACTCCCCCACGACCACCGCCGGGAGGGGCTCACTCGACCAGCCGCCCACGTTCCCCACGACGTACGCCTCTATGTCCTTGCCGTCCAGCCTTGCGTCGTCCAGCGCCTCCTTGACAGCCTCCCAGGCCAACTCGGGGAGAGATACGTCCGGCCTGTAGCCGAATTTGGAGATCCCTACTCCGACGACGGCGACCCTCCTCATGTAACCAACTTGGCGACCTCCTCCGGTATTTGCCCCTTTTCCCTCAGGAGGCGTATTAGCTGGCGGTATGCCGTCAAGCGCTGTATGTTGTTGGCGCCTTCGTAAATCTGGGTTATCTTCACGTGGCGTAGGAACCGCTCTATGCCCGTCTCCACTATCACGCCGACTCCGCCGTGGAGGTTTATGGCCTCTGATATGATCTCCTCGGCCGCCTCGGTCGCATAGAACTTGGCCAGCGAGGCGACGAAGGTGAACTCCCTCTTGCCTTCGTCCGCCAACTTAGCGGCTAGATACGTGAGGAGCCTTGCGGCGAAGAGCTTCGCTGCCATGTCCATTAAGCTGAACTGTATGGCTTGGAAGTAGGCCACGGGGACTCCGAAGGCTTGCCTCTGGTGGACGTACTGGAACGCCTTCTCGAAGGCCGCTTGTGCCATGCCGACTGCTTGCGCCGCCACGCCGATTCTCGTCCTGTCGAAGGTCTCCATGGCATATATGAAGCCCATGCCCTCCTCGCCCACGCGGTTCTCATCGGGTACCTCCACGTTCTCGAAGACCAGCTCGCAAGCGTTGTCGCCTTGGAGGCCCATCTTATGGTAGCACTGCTCCACCTTGAAACCGGGGGTGTCCTTCTCGACTATGAAGAACGTGAGGCCGAGATAGCGCATTCTCTTATCGGGCGGCGGGTAGGTCCTGGCTAGGACTATGAAGTAGTCGGCGACGTCCGAACTACTTATGAAGGCCTTTCTGCCGTTTATGATCCACTTATTGCCCTTCTTCTCGGCCCTTGTCTGTATCCCGGCGACGTCCGAGCCGCAACAGGGCTCCGTCACGGCGAATGCGCCGAGCTTCTCGCCTCTGGCAATCGGCGGAATATACTTCTGTCTCTGCTCCTCGGTGCCGAAGAGTAATATTGGCGTCAAGAACAGCTCGTTGGTTCCGAAGTAGACGCTGAGGCCCGGCAGAACTCGGCAGAACTCCTCCGACATTATAGCGGCCATGCGGTGATCGCCTCCTTGGCCGCCGTATTTCTCGGGTATCCCTATTCCGAAGAAGCCTTGCTCGGCGATCTTCTTAATTATGTCGAGCGGGGGCTCGCCCTTTTCCTCTATCTCCATGGCCCTCGGTGCTATCTCCCTCTCCACGAACTCCCTGACGGCCTTCCTGAACATCTCGTGCTCCGGCGTTAACACCACAGAGTAGTCAGTTATCGAGTCTAGCGGGAATACCATTACGCGGACTACCTAGATCCGTTATAAATGTTCACTTCGTTTAATGGCTGACCCAATTTTTAAATTGCTTGACGTATTTACTGAAGTGGATTCCCAGGAGGTTTTCGAAAAATATATAAAGACAAGGCCTTGGGTCAAGAACTATGACGTCGGCGTGCCTCCCGACGTCGAGATAAAGCCGGAGCCCCTCTTCGTCTACCTAGATAGGGCGGCCACATACGGCAACAGGACCGCCTTTATATACTTCGGGGGAAAGGTGACGTATAGGGCGTTGAGCGACCACAGCGATAGAGTCGCCAAAGCGTTGAAGGAGACCGGTGTCTCCAAGAGTGACGTCGTGGCTATATATATGCCGAATCATCCGGCGTTTGCGATAGCCTACTACGCGTCGTTGAAGATAGGCGCCGTGGTCACGCCGATGAATCCGCTGTACACTCCCGGCGAGGTCGTGAGGCAAGCCAAGGACGCGGAGGCCAAGGTCTTGTTTACGGCCGATATACTCTACGACAAGGTCCTCAAGGCGCTGGACGAGTACAAATTCGAGCGCGTGTTCGTCGTGGAGATGGCAGATTATATGCCCGCCTGGCTTAAGCCTCTGGCACGCCGACAGTTGAAGCCGCCCAAGATAAAATACGGCGGCGTCTTCGCGCGTTATGCCGATTTGCTCAAGTACGAGCCGGAGACCTCCAGGGCGGCCGTAACTCCCGACGATCTTGCAGCCCTTATGTATACGGGCGGAACTACGGGGATCCCCAAAGGCGTCGAGATAACCCATGCCAACATCTCAGCGAATTTACAACAGCTGAAGCCCTTCTACAACGTCGTCAGAAGGGCCAAGGGCATACCTCCAGACAAGCCGATGGTCCTAGTGGGCGTCCTCCCCTGGTATCATATCTACGGCCAAGTGACCGTGATGCACTACGCCATATTCGAGGGACACACCGTGCTCGTCTACCCGCGCTTCGATCTCAAGCGCATTCTCTCCGACATCGGCAAATACAAGGCTTCCGTCTTCCACGGAGTGCCGACTATCTACAATGCAATAATAAATAGCCCCGATGCGCGGAAGTACGACTTGAGGAGCTTGGCCTTCTGCATATCCGGATCCGCGCCTCTCCCGGTCGAGGTGGCCAAGAGGTTCGAGGATTTGACGGGCGCGCCTTTGAGGGAAGGCTATGGCATGACGGAGACCGCGGTGGTTACCCACCTCAACCCATTGCTAAACGGCAAGCACAAGCCAGGCTCGATCGGCTTGCCAATACCGAGCACCTACGCCGCCGTAGCGGATCTCGACAAGCCGGAGCTCCTTCCGCCTGGCCAGACGGGGGAATTAGTCATATCGGGGCCTCAAGTTATGAGGGGCTATCGCAATAGGCCCGAGGAGAACGAGGCCGCCTTCTTCCACTGCTGTGGACTTAGGTGGTTCAGGACCGGCGATATAGCCTACATGGACGAGGAGGGCTACTTCTACATAGTGGATAGGAAGAAGGACATGATAAAGTACAAGGGATATTCGGTCTTCTCCAGGGAGGTGGAGGAGGTGCTCTACCAACACCCCTGCGTCAAGGAGGCGGCTGTGATAGGGGTTCCGGATCCGGAGGCCGGCGAGGTGCCGAAGGCCTACATAGTGCCCAAGGACGAGTGCAAGGGAAAGATCTCGGCTAACGACATAATTAAGTGGGCCTCCGAGAGGCTAGCCCCATATAAACGCCCGAGGCTTGTGGAGTTCAGAGACGATCTGCCGAAGACCCCAGTGGGTAAGATTCTGAAAAGGGCGTTGAGAGATGAGCTCAGCAAGAGGTCATGATGTTGGGTAGCTTGAAGGTCAGCGATATAGGCATCGGCGCTTGGCAAGCTGGAGGCAAGGCCTGGCTCGTCGACAGGAGCGAGCTCATCAAGGCTTACAGGAGGGCGTTCGAGCTCGGGATAAATTTCGTGGACACGGCCGAGCTCTACGGATGGGGGGAGTCGGAGAAGCTGGTGGGGGAGGCCGCGCGGGGATACGATGTGATCATAGCGACTAAGGTGGCCGGCTTCCATTGGGGCAGAGTCGAGAAGTCGGCCAGGGAGAGCTTGAGGAGGCTGGGACGTATTGATCTTCTCCAATTACACTGGCCGCCGCCGTTCTACGTCCCCTTGTGCAAAGTGATCAGGGATCTCGAGCGCCTCAAGGAGGCCGGCGTCGTTGCGGAAATAGGCGTTAGCAACTTCGGGGCGGACCTCCTGCGTAAGACGGTTGAGTGCCTTAGGCGGCATGAGATAGTGTCCGATCAAATAGAGTACAATTTGTTCAACAGAGCCGCCGACAGCGAAGAGTTCAGGAGGACGGCCGAGGAGCTCGGCGTAAAGATAATCGCGTGGTCGCCGCTGGCTAAAGGCGCCGTCCTGGGCAGATGGGGTTCCGACAAAGCCAGAAGGATGGACCCCTCAGCACGGAAGGCCTCAACGGAGGCCGGAGGGCGCATCGTGAAGGCGGTGTTGGACATCGCTAAGGCCAGGGGCGTCTCCGCCGCCAAGGTGGTCCTCGCTTGGCTCAAGCACAGAGGCGTTTTGCCCATACCGGGAATCAAAAACGTCGCTCAAGCCGAGGACGTATCGGGCGCGCTGGCCTTTCAGCTGCCGGAGGAGGATTTGCGATTGCTCGATCGCTTGAGCGAGCCGTTCGTGGCCGGATCGGTCGGCATGGTCTCAATAAGGTACGTCCCGGGCTTCCTCCAGAAGCTGCTCCTCAAGCTCTATTCGTTATAACTTAAAAATCTCCCAAAATGTTTCTATATGGCCTACAAATACCAATTAACGCTCAATAATTTATTGAGATACATAAACTACGTTTTCGGCGATGTGCCCATAGTCTATAGGCCTCCGCACGGAGCCGATATACGCTCAACGTACGGGCAGGAGTACAGACGCATACTGAAGTTGGCCGACGGCTTGAGGAAACTCGGCGTGGAGCCTGGCGACAGGGTCGCCACTCTGGATTGGAACACCATATGGCATTGGGACCTATACTGGGCAGTGCCCGGCATAGGAGCGGCGCTCCATACAGTAAACGTGAGGTTGGCCCCGGAAGATATTGCGTACACTATAAACCAAGCGGGGGACAAAGTGCTTATTTATCACAGAGATTTCGCGCCTCTCGTCGACAAACTAAGGCCTTATCTCAAGTCCGTGCGGACATATATCCAGATATCGGATGGCATGGGAGTTGCGGGCAAGGATCCTGAGATAGAGGACGTGATAAAATCAGGAGAGGAGAGGGAGTTGCCCGATCTGAGCGAGGACGCCGTTGCCACAGTCCTCTATACGTCGGGCACCACGGGCAGACCCAAGGGCGCCTATTTCACCCACCGGCAACTGGTCCTCCACACGTTCAGCGTCGCGCTCGCGGCGGTCGGCTATAGAGGCTTGGCCAGAAACGATTGCGCTGATATAAACGGGAAGCCTTGCACCGCACTATATCTAGTGCCGATGTTCCACGTCCACGCTTGGGGCTTGCCTTGGGTCTACGCCCTAGCGGGCTGGAAGCAAGTCATGCCCGGCAGATTCGACTACGGTCACATACTTAGGCTAATAGTAGAGGAGGAGGTCAAGGCGATGGCCGGCGTGCCCACTATACTCTACATGCTCGTCACGCATCCCGATTTGCCGAAATACGTGGAGGGCATAAGGAGGCTGGCGCCCATATACATAGTCGGAGGGGCCGCGCTCCCGAAGGAGCTTGCCAAGAAGGCCGCCGATGCTGGGTTCGTGCCCAGAGTCGGCTACGGCATGACGGAGACGGCGCCCGTGGTCTCCCTCGGCTTCCTCAGGCCAACCGAGAAGTTGCCCGAAGACGCGGAGAGGGCCTACGACCTCATAGTCATGACGGGCCTCCCCAACCCGCTCGCGGAGTTCGCCGTAATGGACGAGAACGACAGACCGGTTCCGAAAGACTGCAAGACCGCCGGCGAGCTCGCCTTAAGGGCGCCGTGGATAACCCCTGAATATATAGGCGATCCCGAGAAGACTAAAACCGCGTGGCGCAACGGCTGGTTCCACACGGGCGATGCGGCCATCTGGTGCCCCGATGGAAGAATCAAGATAGTGGATAGGCTGAAGGACGTAATAAAGTCGGGAGGCGAGTGGATCTCGTCGCTGCAGCTGGAGGACTTAATAATGATGCACCCCTCCGTGGGAATGGCCGCAGTTGTCGGCCTGCCCCACGAGAAATGGGGCGAGAGGCCCGTCGCGTTTGTGGTGCCCAAGCCGGGCGCCTCGGTGAGCCCGGACGAGGTCTTGGCTCATCTCCAGAAATTCGTCGACATGGGCAAAATACCCAAGTGGTGGCTGCCGGATAAGGTCTTAGTCGTCTCCGATCTGCCGATGACCGGCACAGGGAAGATAGACAAGAAGGTGCTCAGGGAGCGCTATAAGGACCTCCTCAAACAAAGCGCCAACGCTTAAGGAGATCCGTTTTTTCAAAGCCCATGGAGGACTTCAAAGGATTATTGAAAAGGCTCTCAGAGGCCTTTGGCCCTCCAGGGTTCGAGGACGAGGTCAGAGAGATCGTCGTAGAGGAGATGGGGCCTTATGTGGACGAGCTCTTCGTGGATCGTTGGGGCAACGTCTTCGGCATTAAGCGCGGCGAGACCGAATACAGAGTTATGCTAGCGGCCCACATGGATGAAATAGGGCTGATAGTCGACCATGTAGACAAGAACGGCTTCCTCAGAGTCAAGCCAATGGGAGGGTGGAACGAGGTAACATTGGTCGGCCAAAGGGTAGTCGTAATGGCCAGAGATGGGAAGAGGCTGAAGGGCGTTATAGGCAGCAGACCTCCCCACGTTACGCCTCCCGGGAAGGAGAGGGAGGCGCCCGAGATGAAGGATCTCTTCGTGGATATAGGCGCCTCAAGCGCCGAGGAGGTTGAAAGGCTAGGAGTGGGGGTTGGCTCCGTCGTAGTCCTCGATAGGGAGTTCGCCGAGTTGGCAGACGGCGTGGTCACCGGCAAGGCCTTCGACGATAGGGCCGGGCTCGCCGCTATGCTCTACGCTTTGAGGCTTCTCGGCGAAACCTCCGTCACGGTATACGCCGTCGCTACCGTGCAGGAGGAGATAGGCTTAAGGGGGGCCTCCGTGGCTGCGGAGAGGGTCAATCCCCACGCGGCGATAGCGTTGGACACGACCATAGCGGCGGATGTGCCGGGAATCTCGGAGAGGGAGTACGTGACCAAGCTAGGGGCCGGGCCCGCCATAAAGGTGATGGACGGCGGCAGGGGCGGGTTGTTCGTGGCACATCCAAGGCTCAGGGACTTCTTAACTGACGTGGCCAAAAGAAAGGGAATCCCCTATCAATTCGAGGTGCTTTATGGCGGGACCACCGACGCCATGGCGATAGCCTTCAGAAGAGAGGGCGTGCCGGCTGCCACCATCAGCATACCGACTCGCTACGTCCACTCCCCTGTCGAGGTCTTGAAACTAGACGATGCCATAAACGCCGCGAGGCTCTTGGCCTCCGCGTTGGAGGAGATGAGGCCACAGTTCATCGAGAGCTTGTTGGAAAGGAGGCTAAAATAACCTATATAGCGTTATTTAGACAATAGACGTAGTCTTGCTTTAAAAATCCGTCGTCAACCAGCCCTATGGCTAAGAGGGTAGCCGTCATAGGCGCCGGCACCATGGGCCACGGCATAGCCGAGCTGTTCGCCATAGCCGGTTACGAGGTTGCCCTTGTCGATATAGCTGAGGATTACTTAAAGAGAGCTTTACAAAATATAGATTGGTCGCTCAAGAAATTAGCCGAGAAGGGGCAGATAAAGGAGGATCCGCAAACGGTTCTGGCCAGGATCAAGCCCATAGTCAACGACGTTTGCAAGGCCGTTGAGGGCGCGGAGATCATGGTGGAGGCCGTCATAGAGGAGGTCGAGACCAAGAAGAGGGTTTTTGCCGAAGCCGATCGCTGTGCGCCGCCTAACGCCATCTTGGCCACGAACACGTCCAGCCTCCCCATAACCGAGATATCCGAGGCCGTCAAGCCCGAGAGGCGGCCCCTAGTCGTCGGCATGCACTTCTTCAACCCGCCGCCGTTGATGCCGCTGGTGGAGATAATCAAGGGCAAATACACCAGCGACGAGACAGTGAAGCGGGTGGCCGAATACGCGTCCCAGCTCGGCAAACAAACCGTCGTCGTTAACAAAGACGTGCCGGGCTTCATAGTCAACAGGATATTGGCCAGAGTCAACGACGCCGCATGTTGGACAGTCGCTAAGGGCGAGGCCGACATAATCGCGGTGGATTCAGCCTTGAGATACCGAGTGGGGCTCCCCATGGGGGCGTTCCTCTTGATGGACTATACAGGCATAGACGTGATATGCTTCATAGGGGATGCCATGGTCAAGAGAGGCTTCAAGACGCATCCCTGCCCGCTAATTGCCGAGAAGTGTCAGCAGAAGAAATACGGCGTCAAGACCGGGGAGGGCTTCTACAAGTACCCGGCCCCCGGCAAGTTCCAATGGCCCGACATACCGAAGGAGCCCGGCGAAAGGCTCGACGTTGTGGCGCTGCTGGCGCCGGCTATAAACGAGGCCGCGTATCTGGTCAGAGAGGGCATAGCGACTAAGGAAGATGTCGACAAGGCGGTGAAGCTCGGCCTCAATTGGCCCAAGGGCCCGCTAGAGCTGGCGGACGAGTTCGGGATAGACGTCGTTGTGAAGGCGCTTGAGGCGTGGAAGGCCAAGACAGGCTTCGAGGAGTTCGCGCCCGACCCGCTTCTGCTTGACATGACCAAGTCGGGGAAGCTCGGCCGTAAGAGCGGGGAAGGCTTCTATACATACGTAAAGGGAGAGGAGAAGAGGTTCGAGACGATAATAGTGAGATATGAGTCGCCCGTTGCGTGGATAATACTCAATAGGCCGGAGCGGCTCAACGCCATAAACCCGAAGATGGTGGAGGAGCTATCGGCGGCGTTGGACGAGATATCGAGAGCCGATTTCGACAAGGTGCGCGTGGTGATCATAACCGGCGCTGGCCGCGCATTCTCAGCCGGTGCCGACGTCACGGGCTTCGTGGGCACAACGCCCTTCCTAGCGTACAAGCTCTCCAGAGGGCTACATGAGATAGCCGAGAAGATCGAAAAGCTAGATCGGCCGGTCATATGTGCTCTCAACGGATATACTCTCGGCGGAGGTCTCGAGCTGGCCCTTGCGTGTGATATCAGGATAGCATCCGAGACGGCCGTTCTGGGCCAGCCCGAGGTCAACTTGGGCTTGTTCCCCGGCGGAGGGGGCACGCAGAGGTTGACGAGACTTGTGGGGCTCGCTAAGGCCAAGGAGCTGATATTCACCGGCGATAACATATCGGCAAGGGATGCGGAGAAGATGGGGTTAGTCAACAAGGTCGTGCCGCCCGAGAGGCTCGAGCAAGAGGCGAGGACGCTTGCGCTTAAGTTAGCCGAGAAGCCGCCTATAGCGTTGGCCATGGCCAAATACGCCATCAATTACGGCTACGAGGCTCCGTTGTGGTCGGCGCTTGATCTGGAGGCCGCCCACTTCGGCGTTGTCTTCTCCACGGAGGATCTATACGAGGGGGTCAGCGCGTTCCTCCAGAAGAGAAAGCCGCAGTTCAAGGGGAGATGAGCCTCAGAAACGTCTACATAGTGGACTTCAAGCGCGTTCCCTTCAGCAGGTTCACCAGGAAGGAGCCGCAGAGAGACATCTATTACAATATGAGGCCGGAGGAGATCGCCGCGATAGTGGTGAGGGATCTTATAGAGAAAAACGGCATCAAGCCCGAGGACATAGACGATCTGATTACGGGCATGGCGCTGCAAGTCGGCGAGGGCTTCCTCTACGGCGGCAGGCACGTGGTCTTCGCGGCCAAGTTGCCAGTGACGGTGCCCGCCGCCGCCGTGGATCGCCAATGCGCCTCCTCGATCACGTCTGTAGTAATGGGCGCCAACGAGATAGCGACGGGCATGGCCGATGTGGTGATAGCCGGCGGCGTTGAGCACATGTCCAGGGTTCCCATGTACGACAACCCCCACTTGATAATTAACCCCAAGTTCTTCACTGAGGAGTACGCGTTCTACGAGCTGAATATCGGCTACGTGATGGGGCTAACGGCGGAGAGGTTGGCCGAGGAGGCCAAGATAACCAGGGAGGAGATGGACAGATGGAGTTTGAGGAGCCATCAGCTAGCCTACAAGGCCCAGCAGGAGGGCTACTTCAAGGGAGAGATAATACCGGTCGAGGTCGAGCAAGAGGGTAAGAAGGTGACGGTTGATAGGGATATGTCGGTTAGGCCCGACACTAGCCTCGAGAAGCTGGCCCAGCTCCCTCCAGCCTTCAAGGCCGACGGCGTGATAACGGCGGGCAACTCATCGCCGCTTAATAGTGGCGCTGCGTATTTGTTGCTAATGTCCGAGAGGGCGCTCAAGAAATACGGCCTTCAGCCCATGGCCAGATTCGTGAGCTACGGCTTCGCCGGAGTTCCGCCAGCCGTAATGGGCAAAGGTCCAGTGCCCGCCTCTAAGAAGGCGTTGGAAAAGGCAGGTCTCAAGGTGAGGGACATCGACCTTTGGGAGATAAACGAGGCCTTCGCCGTGGTCACCCTATATGCAATAAAGGAACTGGGCATAGAGGAGGACAGAGTAAACAAAAGGGGCGGCGCCATAGCGATCGGCCATCCGTTGGGCGCCACCGGCGCCCGGATAATAGGTACGCTCGCGAGGCAGTTGCAAATAGAGGGCAAGGACAGAGGCGTGGCGACCCTTTGTGTAGGCGGAGGCCAGGGTGCCGCCGTGGTAATTGAAAGAGTATAAGTTTATAACGTCGACAAATACGCCTCCGTGTCCTCGGAGAAGGAGTACATGGACCTGCTCGAGAGAGCCTACAAGGTCGTAACCCCCAAGGCCCAGAGGAGGGCCGAGATACCCAAGCTTGAGGTACAGAACTTGCCGCGCAGGACTGTGATAGCCAACTTGGGCCAAATAGCCAAGAGGCTCAACAGAGATCCAAGCCACGTGGCCAAGTTCTTCCAGAAGGAATTAGCCGTGCCGGGAATGCTAGACGGAGATGCCCTTATACTAAGCGGCGAGAGGTCGCCCAAGGTGGTCGAAGCCGTGTATGAGCGCTACCTTAAGTATTACGTGATATGCCCAGTCTGCGGATCCATCGATACCCTTCTACAGAGGGAGGGGCGCATATACGTCCTCAAGTGCACGGCTTGCGGTGCGTCTACTCCCGTGAAGCCGTTATAACCGGATCAACGCCGATAGGGCCCTCAGGAGTTCCAGAATTCCGACAATCGAGATAGAATAAACAGAGCAAAATAAAGAGGGCGCGTCCGCACTACGTGAGCGTTGCAGCGAAACCGCCGATTAGCGCTGATGCGCCGATTGCCGATGCGATCCGTAAACTGAGCTCGCCCAAGTAGGAATGCGCTACAACGCCTCCAAACGTTGAGAGAGTCACAGCTGCGTGGCCATCCCCGCTATTTTCCTAATGTGCATATCGCTTATTGCGCTGAGCACTACCGTGAACATACGCCGCAGTTGGCGCCTATGAGGCCCGTGAGTGCGCCGGTGCTTGTGCTCAATGCCGCCGTAAGAACTCGCCGTAATCCTGGAGTTAGCTCGCGTAGACGTTCCCGACCTGGGGGCGAAAGCCCCTTGTCGGATCCAGATACGGCGAGGTGTAGGCGAAATAGAACGACGAGTTGACAAACAAAAGAGGGGCTTAGGCGCTCTCGCGGCGACGTGCGAGCCCAGCTGGGCTCCCGCCGTGGCCCCGAGCCCCAGCGCTATTGCGTAACGTTCATACACGTCGCGCAACCCTAGGCACACTGCTAGCGTCGAGAAAGTCGCCGTCAGATCAACGAACAAGCTTGCCCCGACAGATTGCTGATAGGCGAGCCCCATATATGAGGGCGCTGGCACGGTCGGCGCAACTCCGCTGGAGCCCGTAAAGCCGATCATTACGCCGACCGCGATGCCCAAGATCATCAAGGCCGCCGTATTCGCGCAAATGCTTTTATCCGGTTGTTCGCGCACAGCTGGTGAAGAAGTGCATCGTCGCCTCGGGCATTTTGGTCGAAAACGGCAAGGCTCTATTGGTCTTCCACGAGAAGCTCGGCGTTTGGCTCTATCCAGGAGGACACGTTGAGGAGGGAGAGACGCCCTCGGAGGCGGTTGTCAGGGAGTTCAGAGAGGAGACCGGACTTGAGGTCGAGCCGATAGGTCCCAGACTAGGCATATCGGGCGACGACGTCGTGGAGGAGCCTCTGCCCTTGGTTATTCTGAGAGAGGTCGTGAGGTATCCAGCAGAGGTCCATATCCACTACGACTTGATATTCTTGGTCAAACGCGTGGGCGGTTCTTTGAAAAACGGCGTTTGGTTCTCTAGGGAGGAGCTCAAGAGGATAAAGACCTACCCCAACGTGAGGGAGATCCTCAGCTTGGCGCTTAAGAGCGCTGATCTATGAGCTTGCTCCACGCGAGAAACCTCTCAGGCGACTCCGTCTAGGGCGTTCTCGCCTGGGCCGCTCGCTACGGCGATTGTAGTATAGGGAACGTTGGGTCCTCCTATTAACCCAAGCATTCCAATCAGGTCCTCTGGGGATGGCGGTCGTGTATGTGTCGGGACGGGCCACCTCGGCTCGAGCTTAGGTCTCGGCGGGCGGCGCCTCGCGGCCGCTAGCAGCAAAATACGGCTCTATTGATCTCCTTGGCGTTCTGTTGATGGCGTTCGGGCTCAACATACTCATCGGCGCCTTCCTCGGGATATTTCTTAAATATAGACCAGAGTTCTACCGTGAAGAGTTGGGTTGTAGCGCTCGTAGTAATCGTTGCTGCAATGGGCATAGTCGCGGCTTATCTGTACTTCTCCCAGGGACGCGTCGACATATACGTAGCCGATCCGCCTCCTTCCATTACCCTATACATCACCTTCACCTCGGTGGCGTTACACAAAGTTGGATCGAACAACTCGGGCTGGGTCGTGGTCTTCAACGGAAGCAAGACCGTGGAGCTTTCCAATACTCCACAGCTCCTGGTGTCCGCTTCGGTGCCATCCGGCGAATACAACGAGGTATTCTTCACTATATCGAGCGCCACGGTGCAAATAGGGGGCGTTAACATAACGGCGAGGGTTCCCAGCTACGTCTTTAAGGTGCACATAGTGGGCGGGCTTAAGTTGAGCGGAGGTTCCGTCGAGAAATTGCTGATATCGTTTCCGCACATAACCCTCGCAGATGGGCAAGTGATCATCAGCCCGTCAATCACGGCGCGCGTGATACCTTGAAGATAGAGCTGAAGCCCATAGGGTTCGTCGAGCGGGGGCTTCCAGAGAGGGGGGCGGATAGAAAGAGCTTCATCTCAACGATTAGGATATTCGACGAGTACGTCGAGGGGCTAGCTGGTCTCGAGGAGTACAGCCACATCTTCGTTATATGGTACATGGACAGAGTGAGCGGCCTCGAGCTGAGAGTGAGGCCGAGGCGTTTGCCGGACGCGCCCGAAGTCGGTATATTCGCCACCCGCTTCCCGCCGAGGCCGAACCCGATAGGCTTGACAGTGGCCGAGCTCGTGTCCTTGGAACCCCCGCGAATATACGTGAGGAACCTCGACGCTTGGACGGGTAGCCCCGTATTGGACATAAAGCCCTACGATGTTTTAGACGTCGTAGAGAGGCCCAAGATGCCCGAGTGGTTGATGCGTTTTTTAAACGCCTAGTTATCCTCGACATGGTCTGTATATTCGTAAGCAGAGATACATTCCCCGAAGTTCTCTACAGAAAGCTGTCGGAAGTGGGCTTGGTCAAGGCCTACAACTTCGGAAAACCTGCGTGGTTAACCGTTGGAATACCCAAGGAGGAGCTCAAGAGGGCTGCGGCTGAGTGCGATGCAATGGTCGTGTTCGTGGGCGACATCGTCGATTCAGAGGTGTTGTCCCACGCCAAGAACCTCAAGATAATATCCACAGTCTCGGTGGGCTACGACCACATAGACGTAGCTGAGGCCAAGAGGAGGGGGATAGTGGTGACCAACACGCCGGAGGTCCTCGTGGACGCCACCGCCGATCTCGCGATCGGGTTGTTGCTCGCCTTGGCCAGAAGAATCGTCGAGGGGGATCGCTTGATAAGGGAGGGGAGGGCCTACGACGTATGGGGCGCGCTGATGGGATCCGACATAAAGGGCAAGAGGGCCGGCATAGTGGGGTTGGGCAATCTCGGGACCGCAATAGCCAAAAGGCTTTTGGCCTTCGGGGCTGAGGTCGTCTACTGGTCGCGCACCAGAAAGCCCCAAGTGGAGTTCGCCTTGGGCATCAAGTATCTTCCCCTCGACGAGTTGCTTGCCACCAGCGATTTCGTCATAGTGTCGATAGCTTTAACCCCTGAGACTAGGCATCTCATGAGTTGGGAGAAGTTCTCCAAGATGAAGCGTGGCGCCTACTTCATCAACGTGGCCAGAGGAGCCGTAGTCGACACTGAGGCTCTGGTGAGGGCCTTGAGGGAGGGCATTCTGGCAGGCGCGGCACTGGACGTCTACGAGGAGGAGCCGCTTCCACACGCCCACGAGCTGACCAAGTTCCCCAACGTAGTCCTCACCCCCCATATCGGCAGCGCCGCCGTGGAGACCAGGGCCAAGATGGCCGAGGTAGCGGCTGAAAACGTTGTGAGGTTCTTCAGAGGACAAAGGCCTCTGTACGTGGTGGAGTGAGCATCTGGTCAGATCCTTCGTTCTTCGAGGTTAAGTTCAAGTGCATAAAATGCGGCGTATGTTGTATCGGCACTCAGATGGAGCTTCTGCCCGAGGATATAGAGCGCATTGAGGCTCTGGGCTATCGCCTCGAGGACTTCGCAGTATTCGACGGGGATATATACAGGCTCAAAAACGTCGACGGCCACTGCGTCTTCTACGACCCGAGCACCTCCCTCTGCAAGATATATGAAAATAGACCCATAGGTTGCAGGCTTTACCCATTGGTGTACGACGGAAGTGCTGTCTACGTCGATAGGACGTGCCCCACTTGGAACACTGTGTCCAGAAGGGAGGTGGAGCGGCTGGCGCCCTATGTGGCCAAGTTCGTCGAGGACGTCAAGCGGACAAAGATAGTCATAAAGCTACGCAAAGGCTCTTAGGTCCTCGCCTCTCAACAACGGAACGCCCAAGCTTTCGGCGAGTTCCTTCACCTCGTTATATGGCATCGCCTCGGTGCTCGGGCCCAATACCTCTATTATAGCAAGCGCTGGGGGCAATCCGGCCAACTTCGCTAATATGGTCGAAAGCTCCGTATGCCCCCATCTCCTGCCGATCCTAGCGCCGAGGATCGGAACGTGTCCTGGCGCATAGAAATTCTCGAGGAACTCCTTTTTGGCCAGCTCTGGGTCCTTCAAGGCTATGTTTACGACCCTCGCCATCTCCCTAAGCGTCAACGCCTTGTCGGAATCCCTCACGCCGGTCTTCGTCCCCTTGTGGTTCACGTAGCCCATGAAGGCCGGCTCGTCGCCATATCTCGGCGTCGTCGATAGCCCCATTCCGCGGTAGTACTCAGATAGAAAGCTTAGCCCGAGAGCTCTTCCTATATCCTCTGTCGTGACAAAACATAAAAGCCCCCCAGCGTTTTGCCTAAACCATCTGACCAGGCCAGGCGTAACAGCGTCAGCCCTCACCACGAAGTCCGCCTCAGCCTCTCTATGGTCGCCGTCGTATATGAGGACAGGCCTCCCCCTTATCAGCGCGGCCATGGCCTCCTCAAGCTTCGGCATAGTCAACTGAAGTTTATGAGTATATATGCCTTCTGTAAACTATTTTTTACACTCGACCTTGTATCTCAAGACCACTTCTTGCCCGCACTCACAAATCTCGGCAGATTGTAGCCTCAGCCTAAACGGCGCCGACTCCGTATCGTCGAAGCCGGGACCCTCGAGCAACGAGGTCCCTGCGCCGAAAGCGTAGGGCGTTATCGTGATTATCAGCTCGTCCACTAGGCACTGGCTGAGCGCTTGCCAATTGATCTGCCCGCCGCCTTCGATCAACACGCTTCTTACGCCCATGGAATACAATGCCTCCAACGCCTTGTTTAGGGGCACTTTATCGCCCGGAAACTCCAACACTTGAATCCCCCTTTCTTTTAGGGCTTTCACCTTATCTCTGGGCGCCCTATCTGTTGTGAGCACCACGGTTGGGGCAGAACCGTCGAAGACCCGCATATCTAGGGGGAGAGACAGAGCGCCGTCTACGACCACCCTCATAGGGTTCTTGCCTTGCACATATCTGACCGTCAACCTTGGGTTATCCACGCGGACCGTCCCGGCCCCCACGAGGACCGCATCTGCCTTAGCCCTCAGCCCATGAAGGCGCCGTAGATCGGCTGGACACGATAGCTTGGAGTAACCCGTCCTGCTGGCTATCCTCCCGTCTATGGTTATGGCCGCGACTAAATACACGTACGGCCTCATTTCAAGATCCTCACGCCGATTATTCCATCTCGCCTCATGGAGTCTAAGGCCTCCGTCGCCTTTGCGAGAGCTACATAGGGCTTTTCAGCTATCCCTACCCCTAGCCTCACATCGATATAGATCTGATCGTACAACACATAGCCGGCCCTTGCATCTGGCAGTAGGATCATCACGTTGTCGCCGCCTAAATAAAACGCGAGGCAACCTAGGCCTCTGCATATTGAGTTGACCTTGTTTAGCAAATCGCCGACCACGACATATACGTCGTATGGCCCCATCCTCTCGGTCTGCCTAGTGCTGTTTACTATGTCCAGATGTCCGACCACGGCAGGGCCGCTGCTAGTATCCCTTGCATCGTCGCAGTTTTCGTAAGCCTCTAGCGGAGTTGCGCCGCGGCCTACGCAGTGTTCCACCGGGACTGGGGATATCTCCTGCAACGATTTAACCTTCTCGACCAAGGCTTGTAGCGAGACGTTGTTGGCATAGACCAACAAGTAGTCGTAACGCATTTGATGAGGTAGCGCCTCTACTGACGTATACTCGGCCCACGCTCTTTTATGCAATTCAGCTTGGATTTGCTGGATTATGTGCTCCCGCTTGGGGCCCAAGGTCTCGGTCCACTCGCGGTAGCCCGTCAACTTAAGTTGCATCACGACATGCACGTTAGCCGGTACGAGATGCGGATAAAAAAGTATTAACCCGCTGGGCTATCTTGTCAACTAAAGTTTCCAGAAGCGCCTTGCCTCTTTCTACAGATATCTCGGAGGGATCTATGCAACCGACAATGCCCGATTTCGATATCCACGCCGTGCGCATATATCTCATCATGTGCACATCGCCTTCGCATATCCTCTCCTTAGGCGTGTCGAGGAGTCGGCCCCCTACGGCCAAGTAGATGCTAGCCTCGTCAGAGCCTGCATGGTCCTTCACGGGCACGAGGCTCCATATATTGATCCAAAGCACCTTGGGCCCTAGTTCGTAGTTTAGCTGGGACGCCACCGCGTTGCCCGCATCTGCTATGCCCCCATGGCCCGCCACTACGATAACGTGATCGCACCACTTGGCTGCGCTCTTGAGGACTTGGCTAATATATGATAGGAATACGTCGCATTCTACATATATTGTTGGGGGAAAGTCTTGATGCTCCTTGCTACACGTATACCAGATAGGCTCCAGAATTCGCGACCTTGTAATCTCGGCCAACTTCCTCGCAACATATACGGCGATCTCTGTGTCGACCGTCGGGGGAAGGAACGGTCCATGCTGCTCGTACGAGCCCACGGGCAATACGCAGTCCACGAGGACTCCTTCACTTGCCTTTTGATTTTAACGCCTCGACTAGCTCCTCTATTGCTTGCGTCAACTCCTTAAGACCCTCCACTTCTATCTTGACCCTCAAATACCCATCTTCGTGTTTATCGTCCGAGTCGTTGCGCTCGTCGTCTCCGCGGAGCAATCTCTCGAGCTCCTCGTCCTCGTCGAGTTCCTCCTTCTTCTTTCTCCTCAACATCATGCATCCTTTGGTTGCATTAATACAACTGTTCTTTAAGCCAATACGGGATTTTGAACTATGAGAGTATACTACGACGAAGTCTTCAAGGGGCATGAGACTGTGCAAGGCCATCCCGAAAACCCCCGCCGTCTGGACTATGCCGTTGAGGGGGCTAAGGAGGCGGGCGCTCGGTTCGTGGCGCCTCGCGCGAGGAACGACGTGATTCAATTGCTAGAAGCGGCACATAGGCGTGAGTATATAAAATACGTGGAGGATCTATGTAATCTGGGCTCTCTAACGGAGCTTGATGGCGACACTTGGATCTCCCCTGGAACTTGTCGAGCTGCGCTAACGGCTATATCAGCTATCCTTGACGCGCTGGATTCGAGAGAGCATTCGTACATATTAGCGAGGCCTCCAGGCCATCATGCCGGCAAGTCGGGGAGGGCCTTGACCGCGCCTACCCAAGGCTTCTGTATTTTCAACACAGCCGCCATCGGCGCATTATACGGAGATGGCGTGGCCGTAGTCGACATAGACGTCCACCACGGCAACGGCACTCAGGAGATCTTATATGACAAGGACGTGTTGTACATCTCCACTCATCAAGATCCCCTAACGCTTTATCCTGGCACAGGCTTTCCAGACGAGGTGGGCATCGGCAGAGGTGAGGGCTATAATGTCAATATACCCATGCCGCCCGGAACGGGAGACGACGGATTCAAGAGGGTTCTCGATGAGGTTGTAATGCCCGTGCTTAAACAGTACGGACCCAAGGCCTTGATAGTCTCCTTAGGCTGGGACGCCCACAGAGAGGACCCCCTCGCAAACATGGGTCTCACGCTAAACGGTTATCGTTATGCTATTAAATCGCTCTTGGGCTTAAACGTCCCCACAGTCTTTCTCCTCGAGGGAGGATATAATTTCCAGATATTGCGCGAGGGCTCGAAGATGTTAGTCATGGAGGTCGAAGGTCTGGGCTATTCGCCACCGGAGGAACGGAGCTCTAGCGATCATAGAGCATGGAGTAAGCTCTCTAACACGTTGGCCGAGGTCAAGGCCGTCCACTCGAGGTATTGGAGATTATAAGGCAGATGATATCGCCATTGCGACGTCCTCTGACACGTCGATGCTGGAGTACTCGCAAGGTATCGTGTTGGAACAATATAGCGCATTGATGCATCCCTTGATTCTCTCTCTGGCATTGCCCAACAACTGACAGTGCGTCACTATTGCGTAAACCGCCGAAGCTCCTAACAGCTTTGCATTTCTACAAGCGTCGACCAAAGTACCGCCTGTGGCCAATATATCATCCACTATAACGACCGTCCTTCCTTGCAGGTTCATTGAGGCATTTGGCTTCATAAATATCTCCCCGGTCTCCCTATCTCTGAACTTCTCGAAATAGCCGTGTTCGGCTCCCAAGCGTTCCGCCAGCTCGGCAGCTCTATGTAGAGAGCCCGCGTCTGGACTGAGCACTACGTCGACGTTCCACCGCCTTAGAGCCTCTGCGTATCTCTCGGCCGGAAATACGTTGATTATCCTCATTCCCGCCACGTACTCGCCTATATACGGCTTATGCAAATCCACGGTTATGAGGTGACTTACGGGGTATCTCTTCAAGTGAGTAAGTATCGCCTTGATGCTTATGGGCTCGCCTTCGCGAAATCGCCTATCTTGCCGCGCGTATGGCATGTAGGGGATCGCCAAAACCACCCGCTCGACGCCGTAGTCGCTTAAGGCGTCCAGAGTAAGGAACAACTTGATGAGGTTCTTATTAACGTCGGGATAGAGTCTAGCCAAGATGACGACCTCCCTTGCGGGTTCCACTCTGACCAAGACTTCGCCATCTGGGAAGTCCCTCTCCTCCAAGGGCCTCGCGTCGAGGCCCGCTTTGCTTGAGATGGATTTGGCTAGATCCTCTGCGTTCTTGAAGTAGTAAAGCCTCATGAGATAAACGCGGTTATTAACAATTCAAACAGCCTACGTCCACGATATCGCCGTCTTGAGCGACTCGGGCGCTCCGCCTACCTTAACGGCGATGACGATGAGACGGTCGGAGGAGTCAGAATAGGGCGATTTGTCGAAATCGCCGTAGATGGACTTCACCGTCATGCCCACGCTTCGCAACATCAACCCGACCTCGCTCGGGGAGTATATCCTTAACTCGAGAACTCTCGTACCTATGTATTGTCCTTGTTTATAGATGTATCTAGTCTCCTTTATCTTCCCAGTGACCGGGTTATAGTTGGCGATCGATAAAACCTTATATGGACCTGCCGAAATCCATATGTTCCAGCTCTCGCCGAAGGCCGCATAGGCCTTATCTATCTTCGCCTTGTTGGCCAAGTCCAAGGCTAGAAGCCCCCCTGGCTTTATGGAGCCGGAAAGCCACATGAGAATCTCTAGATCTTGCTCATCGCCGAACATGCCGATGGAGCTGTGCATTATGTAGACCCCATCAAGGGCGCGTCGACGGAATGGCGGCATTCTGAGATCCGCCGCTACTACATCTCCATACCTCTTGGCCTCCTCGAGGTACTTGAGGTTTATATCTAGGCCTATCACCGAATCGGGCGGCATAAAGCGCATATGTCTACCGTGTCCACACGCCGCATCCAAGAACCTCCTACCCGGCGATATGCCTAAGACGTCTACGAGAAACCTTGCCTCCTTTGCGCTCATCTCGGGCCCTCTGTAGTGCTCCATGAATTCGCGGTATACCTCGTCGAAAAATCCGTCGATCCAGCTCATAACAGCCTTCTTAAATCCTCCGCGCTTCGAGCTATTCTGTAGCCCGATGCCTTTCTGAGCCTATTCATGATCGCAAGCCCTATGCCTTGCTCGGGCACGGTGGGCGCTATGGCCACGTCGGCGTTTGTCCTATCTATTTTCCTCAACGAATCGTATAGATTCTTCGCTATCTCGTAAAGATCGGCGCCTACTTTTAATACGACGTCTCCTTCAACGCATTTGTCGTGCATGCACAGAACAGCTACCTTGAGCCCCTTCTCGTGCGCGATATCCACCGCGAGTTTTAGATCGAATTCCACGAGCACCAAGGGCTTCTCGGGGGCATAGTGCCTATATTTCATTCCAGGCGCTAGCGCTACGTCGGCCTCGCCGAGGCCTTTCGCAAAGGAGGGCACGACCACCTCGCCGAAGAGCGATCTGAGCTCCTCCAGAGTGAAGGGCCCCGGCCTCAGCAAAACGGGGGGCTCCTTGGTTACGTCCACTATAGTAGACTCAACGCCGAAGAACGTCCTCCCCGCGTCTAGCAAGACGTCTATGGAATCGCCCAAGTCTTCCAGAACGTGACTGGCCTCGGTGGGGCTCGGCTTGCCCGCCTTATTGGCGCTTGGGGCCGCTATCGGCGTCCCCGCTTCTTCTATCAACCTCAACGCAACGGGATGCGCCGGACATCTCAACGCCACCGTCGGGAGGCCGGCCGTCACCGCGCGCGGCAACTCGGCCTTTTTCTTGGCTACGAAAGTAATGGGCCCTGGCCAGACTCTTTTCGCTATATCGACTACGTGGTCCGGCAGTTCGCCGATATTTAGGGCCATATCCACAGAGGATACGTGAACTATCAGCGGGTTATCGGCCGGTCTGCCCTTGACTTTGAAGATCCTCGTCGACGCCTCCTCGTTGAAGGCGTCTGCGCCGAGACCGTAAACGGTCTCTGTGGGGAACGCCACAAGGCCGCCGGCCCTTATAATTCGGGCGGCCTCTTCTATGTCCTCGCGCCTTGGGCTCAGAGGATCGACGCGTATCAGCTTGACCACGGCGAAATAGTTATTACGCTTTATTAAAAGCCTTAATTCATGGAGGTTACAGTCGTGGGCGTTGGGAAAATGGGCTCGGCTTTTATCAAAAGGACGGCTCGGCTCGGACACACGGTATATGCGTGGAACAGGACGAAAGAGAAGTTATCCGGCTTGCCCGCTACGCCGATATCAAGCCTCTCCGAGGCGCGCGGATTAACCGCTGTATTCGTAGCGGATGACGAGGCGCTCCTCTCGATAGCTGGCGAACTGAAAGGCGATGTCGTCGTGTTGATGGGCACGTACTCGATTCAAGGCGCCAACTCTGCGCGGAGGGTCTTGGAGGCCAAGGGCGTTCCCGTCATGGCAGCCCCTGTGGTGGGAGGCCCAGGCAACGTGGAAAGAGGAGATGCCATATATTTAATAGGCGGGAGCGGCGCTGTATATGAAAAATACGCCGGCTTCTTCGCCGAGGTGGGCAAAGCGGTGTATCTGGGCGATTTTGAGAAGGCCGTGGTGTTGAAGCTCGCATACAACTCTTTGCTAATAGGGGCTATCTCTGTTCTGGGTGAGGCTATTTCGCTCGCTTCGGCCTATGGAATAGCCCCTAGTGTTTTCAAAGAGCTTTTGCAACAGACCGTGTTCAAAGATATAGCTACTGCTTATGTCGACCGCATGTTGTCCAACGAGCCGGGCACGTTTGCGCTAAAACACGCCGGAAAGGATGTGAGATACGCAACTGCCGCTGCGTTGGGCAAGTCGGGTACTATGGTTCTATCGGCCGTTAGAGCGCTCTATGAATTATTAGAGCTCTGGGGTTTCGGCGATGCTTATTATATCAAGGCCGGAATCTTGGAGACCAGAAGATAGTCGAAAAGCTCTTTTAAACCCAGCTATTTGGACACATGCCATTGGACTATGGCTTGATAGCCATGTTTATAACAGCCGTAATCGTGATGTCGGTAATGTTGTACTTGTTCATGAGATCCAGCGAGCGCGTCGAGGCGACGAGCGGAAACAAGGAGGCCCGCATACTTTCTGTTATCAAATGCGGCGATGTCGAGAGGAGCAGAGAATACAGAGAGGGCGATTATGTGGGCAAGGCTGTGGACGAATGTCCAAACGGCGTAATAGTCGGCATATATAAAGAGGTTTCCCGACAGGGATGATATGGCTTATAAGCACGCCGTAACTATAGAGGAGGCTCTAAGATCCTCTGGCACCGTAACGGTGAAGGGCTGGGTCTTCAGAAAGCGCGAACTTAAGGACAAGATTTTCGTAGTCCTCAGGGATTCGACTGGTATAATGCAATTAGTATTCTCCAGAGGGACGGATGCCTTTTACATAGCACAAAGGCTCAACATCGAGTCGTCGTTGGTAGCGACGGGAGTAATAAAAGATGAGCCCAGAGCTCCTGGAGGAAGAGAGCTCCACGTACAATCCGTGGATTGGTACTACGTAGGACATCCTTACCCCATCAACGAAGATGCTGCTCAAGCCGATAGCGAGTACCTCCTCGACGTGCGGCATCTATGGCTCCGGAGCCGCAAGATGCAAGCGGTGATGAAGATAAGACATACTATCTTCGGAGCCATCCATGAGTATTTCAGGTCCAGAGGCTACTATGAGGTCCAAGGCCCTATGTTCATAACAGCTGCTGTCGAGGGCGGCGCTACTTTGTTCAAGGTTCCCTATTTCGACGAGCAAGTTTACTTGACCCAGAGCTCTCAGTTCTACTTGGAGGCTCTCATATTCAGCCTCGAGAAGGTCTACACAATAGCTCCGAGTTTCAGGGCCGAGCCGTCTCGCACAAGGCGTCACTTAACTGAGTTCTGGCATGCTGAGGCCGAGATGGCGTGGTACCACCTAGACGATTTGATGAGAGTCAACGAGGAGCTTGTCTCCTACATAGTATCCAAGGTTCTCGATGAAAGGTCCGAGGAGCTGAGGCTCCTCGGAAGGAAGCTAGAACCACTAGAAAACATAAAGCCGCCGTTTTACCGAGTGTCGTACG
The DNA here is from genome assembly GCA_002497345.1 of Thermoproteus sp. UBA157. Lineage (GTDB taxonomy): Archaea > Thermoproteota > Thermoprotei > Thermoproteales > Thermoproteaceae > Thermoproteus. The sequence goes on along the minus strand of DANS01000038.1, from coordinate 26,510 downwards.
ATGAGGCTATAGAAATGCTCAAGAGGAAAGGCGTTAAGATCGAGTGGGGCGATGACCTAGGCGCCGATGAGGAGCGTCTGTTAACGCTCCAGTTCGACAAGCCTATTCAGCTTTACGGATTCCCCGAGAAGACCAAGGCGTTTTATCACAGAAACGATCCTCAGAGGCCAGAGATCACATTAAGCGTCGACGTCTTAGCGCCCGAGGGCTACGGCGAAATAATAGGCGGAGGGGAAAGAATATATGACGAGTCGGAGCTAGTCTCGAAAATAGAGCGGTTCGGCCTCAACCCTAAGGACTACCAATGGTATATTGACCTCAGACGGTACGGCTCCGTCCCCCATTCGGGTTTCGGATTAGGAGTGGATAGAGTGGTCATGTGGATCGCCGGCCTCGACCACATCAGAGATGCAGTTCCATTCCCGAGAGATATCAGAAGGATATATCCATAACGTGAAGGTCCTCTTAACAGGCACTCCCGGCGTCGGCAAGACCACAATATGTCGAAAATTGGCGAGAATGCTCAACGTCAAATGCGTCGAAGTCGCCGCTCTGCTTGCAGGTAAGCCCTTCACTATGTGGGATCCCAGTTCGCTGACATACGACATAGTCGATGTAGAGGCTGCACGTAGAGAGCTAGAGAGGGAGTTGGGATCCGACTACGTGCTTGATACGCATGTGCTGGAGGTCGTCGCTGACGTGGATCGCGTATTCGTTTTGAGGAAGAGGCCCGATGTGTTATTCAAAGATCTTTCAGCTCGCGGATGGCCTCTAGCTAAGGTGGTCGAGAACGTGTGGGCCGAAGTCTTGGACTATATATACATAGAGGCGCGGAGTAGATGGGGCGATGTTGCGCAACTAGACGTCACGGATCGCACCAGCGATCAGACCGCTGAGATCATAATAAAATGTTTAAAGGAGGGGACGTGCTTGAGTGATAGCATAGATTGGCTAGGTTATTCTCTAGAGACGGGGTTTTTGGAGGTCCTGGAATCTATCTCCAATAGGACTTCTTCGCGGCGGTCTTCTTCTCTATTAAGAACCTAACAGACCAACCCTGTTCGACGAATTTGTTGAGCAATCTCCTCATGCTGTTTTTGGGGGATATGAAAAGGACGTATTCCACCCTAGCATTTGCGAGGTAAAGCCTGGCTATATACAGCCTTCTGCCGCTGTCCTCCACCACCACATCCGCATGTGACATGCCGGAGAGCTCCGGTACTATATGCGCGATTTCCCTCTCTATCTCGGCCATATTTGTTACCAGCTCTTCGGGTCTTTCGTCTAGCTCTCTCAACCCCACTATCTTTATCTCGAACATCACGACGCCGAAATCTTTGCCGACCTTGAGAAGAGCCACCGAGCGGACAGCCATCGGTAAGTCATGGCCTAGAGCATATAAAACTTGAGCTTCAATACAAGCATCAGATCTTAAAAAACGGCCTCAGCCACTTCGGCTATTAGCTTGCTTGGGTCCTCCAGCTTTAACGGCTCAGCCTTGCCGCTCTCGAGGGCCTTCCTGAGTTCGCCTACGCATTCGTCGAAGCGAGCGCAGCGGTACAACGGCGCTCCCTTGGTGATGAGATATGTATCGATATAGAGGCGCTCAGGGAAATAGGATAAAGCTGGCGTCCCCATGAGGGCGGCCTCCGTGGCCATAGTCATGCCGCCTGTAATGACGGCCGCCGCGTAATATGCCAGATCTAAGTGGTCAACGGCCCTCGTCAAGTTAACCGCTCCCTCGATTACTTGATCGTCGTATCTCGGCACGTTAACCACTACGTATCCAAGCTCTCTGACAACGTCGACTAGCTTTCTCCTCAGCTCAGAGTTATCCCAACGATAATACGCCGCTTTAGCCTCCTCGGGCCTAAAGACCACGTAGCGTCCAGGCTCAAGACCTAGCCGCCTTATCGTCCCTATGTTGGGCTTATGGCGCGATATCCACATATACTCAAAGAGCCCATCAAACGTCTCGATTCGTTTGGGACAATAGGGCCTCCACGCCTCAAGAGGTATCGCGGCCGGCGCTATTAAATACTCCGACAGAGGTATAGTTAAGCTGTTGACGTGAAAAGCATGCGGCGTGTCGTTTAAAACAACCGACTTCTTCCCGAGACCAAAGGCCGTCCTCACGGCGTCGGGACTCGGGAAGGACAGAACTCCATCTAGGCTTTTCATGAGCTCGACCAACTCCAATTGGCGCCGAAGTCCCTCGACCAATTTCTCGTACGGCGTCTCGCCATATTTGCCGATACATATATAGTTGACGCTGTAAAGCTCCAACATGTCCCTGACATGGTAGTACTCCCTACAAGTTATGATCAAGTCCAAGCCTTCCCTCTTAAGCAAGGCGGCTATTCTGGCTTGTTTAGGAGTTAAGGCGTCGAATAGAGCCCTCATTCGTGTATGTACACGAATCTGCGATCCCTCTTTGAGGCCAGCTTGACGAATCCGTATCTGACAAACTGAGCAGCACCGCCCTCCTCCAGCTCTAGCGCCTTGGGCTCAATAAGCCCGCGTTCTAAGACCTTCTTGCCCACGGCCACCGGCCTGATCACCTCGGCCTCCGGCGAGTTCTCCGGAACCCACTGTATTATCTGCAGTTTGGACTGACGGGCTTCCTCTATGCTCCAGCCCACGATCTTGCCCTTAATCTCATCCCCAGCTCCCTCCACCACCTCCACATTGACCAGCTCCATAAGCCTAAACGCCTTAAGCTCGAGATCCTTCCGCGATATGTATAACGTGACGGGGCCGGGGCCCAACTCGTATACGCGGTATCCTCGCTCGGGGAAGTTGGGATGTAGAGGCAATTTGGCCACAACTCTTCTGGGCAAATCGATCCGCAACCTTACCGGATCGGCTACGAACATGTACCTATTAGCTCTCGGATCCAAGATCTTTCTATTAACCGCGAAGAGGTTGGCCATAGAAACCGTCGAGTCCGATGGCTTTATGCCGACGCTCAGTATAAGCTCCCATATAGCCTCTGGAAGTATCCCGCGATTCCTCAACCCGGCCAACGTGGGCATCGTGATGTCATCGAACCTGGCCTTGAGCGTTTTCAGTTTCGACTTGCTGAGGGAGCCCCCCTCAACTTTCAGTCTGCCGAAGTGTATTGTAACCGGCTGTCTCCAGCCCATGTGCTTGAATATGTAAGATTGCTTCACCGTGTTCACGCTGTGTTCCTGAGCCCTCAAGACGTGCGTTACGCCCATAAGGTAGTCGTCGATAGATACCGCGAAGTTGTACGTCGGCCATACCTTGTATTTGGACCCAACGAGGGGATGCGGCGTCTTGTCGGTATCTATTATTCTGAAAGCGACCCAATCTCTGACGCTTGGATCTGGGTGCGACAAATCCGTCTTAACCCTCAACACCGCTTCGCCCTCGCCGAAGTCCCCTCGTAGCATCCTATCCCAGAGCTCCAAGTTGTCCTCGATCGGCGCGTTTCTGTGGGGGCAAGCTTTGCCGGCATTTCTAAGACGGCGCCATTCCTCCGGTTTACACAAATCTACATAGGCGCCGCCCAGCTCTATCAGCTTTCGCGCGTATTCGTAATATATCTCCATCCTAGACGATTGCACGTACTCCTCATCCCACTTAACGCCAAGCCACTTCAAATCCTCCCTTATAGCGTCGTATGCGTTGAGCTCCTCGGTGATTAAAGGCCTCTTAATTCTCGGGTCCGTGTCCTCGAAACGAAGTATGAACTTTCCCCCATACTTCAGCTTATAGGCGTAATTCAGAATAGCTGGCCGAGCGCTACCTAAATGAAGGACGAAATCGGGATTCGGCGCGAAGCGCACGACGACGCCCTTCCTCTCGTCGACTTCAGGCAACGGCGGCAAGGCCTCTATGCTGGGCCTTTTCTCCTCCCTCTCCCTCCTCTCCCCTAGCGCCTCGGGCCATCTCGAGGCCAGCAACGCCCTCTGCTCCTCCAAGCTCATCGAATTGACCTTCTCCACTATCGACTCGACTAAGGCCTTTACCTCTCTGGCGCGCGATCTCAAGTCGGGTCTTTCCGCCATTATTTTTGACATGACCGCCTTCGAATCGGCCTTTCCTCCGTATTTGACCGCGTTTATCAGCGCGTATTTGAGAACAACGTCCTCAAGCTCCATTTCCCAGGACCTTTTCCACCTCCTCTAAATCCTTTATCGAATCGATAGAGCGCCAAAAGACGTCTCTGTAGACCACGGCCCTCAGCCTTTTCTGGCGGGCCAGCTGGGGGAAGGCCGTCTCCTCTATGTTGCCCTTGGGCGGCAGGAGCTTGAGCACCTCCCTCCTCATGGCGTACACCCCCGCGTTTATGAAGTAGCCCTCGAGGACGGGCTTCTCGCGGAAGCTCACGACGTAGCCCGCTTCGTCGAACTCGACGACTCCGTAGGGGCTCCTCAGGGGGACCAACGCTATGGCGGCGTCGGCGTTGTCCAGAACGTCGAGAAGGGGCTTTATGGGCAGATCCGTGACTATATCGCCGTTTGTGGCCACGAAGACGTCGTCTTCGAGAAACGGCTCCGCGTTTTTTATAGCGCCGGCCGTGCCGAGGGGCTCCTCCTCGACGCTGTAGAAGATCCTCACGCCCAGCTTCCTGCCGTCGCCCAGCGCCTCGAACACCTTGTGGCGGAGATAGCCGACGGCCAAGACGAAGTCGAACACGCCTTGTCCCTTGAGCCACTCGATCTGCCTCACCAATATGGGCTTGCCGGCTACGGGCAACAAGGGCTTCGGCACCTCGTTGGTCAACGGCGCGAGCCTCTTCCCGAGGCCGCCTGCTAGGATGAGGGCGCGCATGTAGTGGTTGAACCCCATTTAAATAGAAAAATCGCACGTGGCGTGAGGCTTTACTGGTGTGAGGAGTTGAACGTGCCAGTGCTAGAACCTCGCTACGTAGTGGACAAGTGCAACAAAATCATCCCAGTGCGCGTGACGGAGCCCGGCGACGTAAGGCCTGCGTTCGAGGCCGATATAAGGATCATCAAGCAGTCCATAGAATACGAACTCGGCGATAGATCCCTTGCCGATATTGTCCCGAACGACGAGGTGGTTTTGTTAAACAAGATACCGGGTTACGCCGATCAAGCCGATGAGGTCGTAGTACGTGGAAGGATCATAGGCCATAGGTTTTACGATTTGATCGAGGGCAAGTGGAGGTTTAGGCCTTTGTTCGAGGGAGTGAGCGAGATATTGACCAGAAGAGCCGGCTGGTGGGCCATCGTCGATATGGATAAGCTACCGGTAGGCTATGACATACACAACGACAAAATAATAGAGGGCTCTCTCCCCAACAAGCGCTTCGCCCACGTAGCCATATCGACGAGGGATGGGTCCACACACGGCGTCGCTAAGCTCTTCAGAGGGGGGAGACTACATGTTATCAAGTCCTGGAGGGCAAGGCCGAGATTGCCTCCTGGAAGGCCCAGCGATATGAGACTTTTCGCCGAGGTTAATGCGCGCTATATAGAGAGAAAAGCCGAGAAGGCTGTGGAGTTCCTGAACCGCGTCTTCTCACAATACAAGCTACCTATTGTCGTCTCCTATTCTGGGGGCAAGGATAGCTTGGTAGCTCTGGATCTCGTTGCTAGGACCGGCCACAACTTCGCGATATTGTTTAACGACACGGGGCTCGAAGCGCTTGAAACATATCAAAACGTTAAGGAGGTTGCGGCAAAATACGGGGTTGATCTCTTGATAGCTTCGGCGGGCGATAGCTTCTGGAAAGCGTTGGACGAGTTCGGAGTGCCTGCGCGAGATTATCGTTGGTGTTGCAAAGTGATAAAGCTGGCGCCGATAACGAGGGTCTTGACCGAGCGGTTCCCCCAGGGGGTTATCTCTGTGGTGGGCCAGAGGGCCGCCGAATCATTCCAGAGGGCCAGGCTAAAGCCTGTGTCCTCGAGCAGATGGGTTGTAAAAACCATAGTAGTAGCGCCTATTCAAGACTGGACGGCGCTCGAGGTGTGGGGCTACATATACCTCCACGAGTTGCCCTACAATAGGGCGTACGAGAGGGGCTTTGATAGGTTGGGGTGCGTGATATGCCCAGCCAACGAAATGGCCGAGCTGGAGCTAGTGCGCGCCAGCTATCCCGGCATATATGAGCGATTGGAGGCGAAAATAGCGCAACAATATGGCGATGAGGCGTATATCCGCTACGGCCTCTGGAGGTGGAAGAAGCGGATACCGGGCGACGTGCTTAGGTTCGTGAAGATCTCCCTCAAAGCGAAATACCCAGTCGATGTAAAGACTTCCGGCAACGTCGTGGAGCTAATCGGCGCTAGGCCTGACCGCGCCACGGCGTTGCAACTGCTGAAAATGCTCGGCGATGTGAGCGTAGAGGACGATAGGATACTCATAAAACGCGATGGAGTTATGGCCGAGATCTCAAGCGATTTGTTGGCAATAAGGGGCGATAGGGCTGTGGACGCAGCCGCTTTAATAGTTAGGGCATCTGTATGCGGTCGCTGTGATTTGTGCATACGTTGGTGCCCTACAGGAGCTCTAAGAAGGGGCGAAGATGGGCGTTTCGTGGTCGACGAGAGTAAATGTATCGGATGTTTGTTGTGCTCGAGTGCGTGTCCCTCGGCGCAATATCTGATCTACCGCAGAATCAACTCGAGAGAAGGATTTAAATTAAGACAAGCCGTGGAGGAGCGATGATAATTTACACAGATAAATTGAATCAGCTCAGAGAGGTAATACAACAGTTGGCCATAAAGAGAGCGGCGCCCTTGGTGATAAAAGGCGAAAACGTCGATTTCGTATGGCCGCCCAGCGCCCCGCAACTCCCGTTGGACATACTTGACGTCATGCCGCCTAATACCTATGTAATTTTAAAGAATAATACTATAACTATAATACCATGAAATCCTTAAGGAAAGTTAGAGTTTCATCTCTAAATATAGATGAAACCATAAAGCGGAAGCTCATAGAGATTCTCGGAGAGAACGAGATTGTTTATTTAGATATAGTTGATGATCGCATTAGAATAGTATTATGATAATAATAAATTCAGAAAATATTGATAAAGTATTATGGATTTTAAGAGATGCTCAAAAAGCCGTCGAGGCCACGCCGATAGTTCTCGGCAGAAGGCAAGTCGGCAAATACATAATACGTCTTGGTAGCATAGGCTTTCTGTATAACGCTGTGAGCGAGCTGATGGAGCGCATAGTCGCCGCCAGCAATATGGCGAATCGGCTCTCCTTGAAGGAGTACTCAGTGGTCGTGGAGCCTGAGCGGACCTACATCACGCCCGAGCGTCTGCCTGAGATAATTCCTCCGCTACCTAGGAGCAAGCCCGTTGAGCCGCTGGCGGAGCCGCAAGCCGAGCTGAACATGTGGGGTTGTCGCGACATAACGCCGGGATATCTGAAGTTCTGTATAGGCAATGTTGAAATAGCGTACTATTACGGAGTTGAGTAATGTCGTTGTTCCTAACGCTGGACGAGCTCGAGGCCTTGCTCTCGTCGCTCAAAGAATACGCGGAGAGATATAGGGAGAGTAGGGAGTCGTTGGCATCTATGGAGGAGAGATACCTCAAATTTATCGAATTGGCGAAGGCCTTCGGCGTCGATTTGAAGTTGGCCGAGGGCGTGGAGTTATATACAGGCGGAGCTCTTCCGGACAACTCGCAGTTTCTGGAAAATATACTTAGGGCATTAGCTATTGTTAAACGTATTAAACAGAGTTATGGTAATTTAAAAGTGATAGTAGATATACAGATAGATTTAAAGAAAATAATTATAAAGATATAATGAAAGATAGAAGATATCTTTTCATAGTCGAGAATCCTGGTTTTTCTCCTGTACATAGAGCACAACTGCTACGCGATCTGAGGAGCTTTTTGTCTGTTCTAAATTTGCGCATAGCCTCCAGGCATCTCGAAATCGTAGTTGGGGGGATAGATCCCAATATTGCAAAGAATAAGATAGAGGAGATTTTAGGTCCCGTCACGTCAGTTGTAGATATAACCGACGAGGCCTCCCTCGGCGGAGGCGACATAACCCGATTCGCCGATCTTTTCAACGCGGAGCGCTTCTGGGAGGCGCACGCGGAGCTGGAGCCCATATGGCGTACAACCGGCGATAGAACGATTCAAGCACTAATACTCATATCCGCAGCGTTTATCAAAATACAAGAGGGATCGCCCGACAAATTCGTCGTGTTGGCCAAGGAGGCTTTGGAGCTCCTCGAGGGAGCTCCGCCGAGGCTTGGTTGTATCGATTTGGCTAAGCTCAAGGAGGATCTCTCGCGGTCGTTGATCTCAAGAGCTCCTTTCAGGATAGCCTGCCTTTAACGCCTCTACCACCTTGGGCAAGATCTCCTCCACCCTTCCCCTTATAACGACGTCCGCTATTTCGTCGAGTTCCGTGGGCTCTCCGTTTACTATAACCAATTTGGCCCCCCTCCTTTTGGCTATAAACGGGAGCCTATTCGCTGGCGCCACTGCAAGAGACGATCCAATTACTATGAACAAATCGGAGAGCTCCGCCAGCATAACCGCCTCGTTCAAGGCTTCTTGAGGAAGCGGTTCTCCGAAGAAGACCACGTCCGGTTTCAAAACGCCGCCACATACCTTGCATCTGGGCGCTGCGCCTTTATACTCCCGCAACACCTCGGCCAAGGGGTATTTCATGCCGCATTTGGTGCACACCGCATATCTCAAGGAGCCGTGTATCTCCACGACCCTCCTGGAACCGGCCTTTTGATGAAGGCCATCTATATTCTGAGTTATCACGGCACAAAGTTTGCCCATGGCCTCCAGCTCGGCGAGCGCCTTATGGGCTGGGTTGGGGGCTATGTCGTCCCTAATTGCAAACGTCGAGATGAAAATGCCCCAAACCTCGTCGGGATTTCGATGGAAATAGCTTATCTCGAACTTAGAGGGATCTAGCCTTCTCCAAAGGCCCTGGGGACCTCTGAAATCAGGAATACCGCTTGCGGTGGAGACGCCGGCGCCGGTCAACGCTACGACGCAATTCGATTTATTGATCAGCTCGGCGATGCGAAAAATCTCATCCATTGAGTAGTTTCTCGTCGATATTTTAACTAGGAGGCAACGGATCAACCGGTATTCCGTATTTGGCCTTCCAATCGTTTAGTATCTTCTGCTCTTCGGGCGTCAGCTGCTTGCCGAGCCTGTACCAGTTCGGCTTCTTCTTGGCCTCCTCCGGGGCTTCGCTGGTCTTATATATGCACTTAACGGGACATGCCGCGACGCAGGAGAAGTCATCGTAGCACTTCTCCCATATCAAGCGGGCTTTCGCGTTCTCGTCTAGTTCTAGGGCCTGCCAGGGACATACCGCGACGCAGGCTCCGCAGGATATACACAAGTCTTGGTCTATGACCACTCTTTGATATTGGGATAGATCCCTCTGTTCTGCCATGGGCTTGGCTTTATCGCTCTTTTTTATCTTTTGCTTACTCTTATCGTTTTAATTTTTAATAAATATATATTGATATATTAAAAATAAAAACTCATAAATAATAAATAATTTTTAATTTTATATTATAGTGGTTTTCAAATATTATAGAACAAATAATAGAGGCTTGAGCGCTTTTATGCGAAATGGCTGCTGTTAGGTCGCGGGCACTAAATATCTGACTGTATAATTCAAATTTCCGTTCAAAGATGTTATATTTATACATATTAATAAGATATTTGACGAATAGTTTAAAGTATACTTTGTTAAAAAATAATGATATTTACAACTACCATAAATTGTTATAAGATAATAATATCTATCTATTGAGATGAGCTCTATAATTTTAAAAATTTGTATAGTAAATAGTATAATTAATAAAAATACTATAATTATATAAATTATTTCAATTTGAGAGATCATTTATTTTATGAATAATAGCTTCAACAACTTAATGGCGTTGAGTATATCGCGCAGTACCAATATCATGAACACTAATATTATTATAATTAATATATGGTAAAATATTCTCATTATTTAATAAAAATAATCATATTTTTTATATCATTTTTAATATAATAATTTATTAATTTTAGATAATTAATAGCATCTACTCCTATAGCCGCAGCCACTAATAAAAGAGCCGCTGAAATCGCGGTTTCCAAGACCAGATATAGGAACTCCTCAGCGCTTTCCACGAATCCTATCTAAAGCTTAAAGCTACTGAAGTCTAACAAGGAGGTGCGGGAGAGTAGATCCCTCAAAGAAGATTCCGTAAGTCTTTTACAAACTACTTCCTCAATTACGTCATCTACATGTCGCGACTCGGAGAGCGCCTCTTCTATGGTGCCTCGGGCCACTATCTCATAAACGCGCGCCCTCGTCTTGCCGGGCGCCTTTCTGACAACTCTCCCCACGCGCTGTAACATTTGACGTTTCGATCCGCTGCCACTGACTATTACGGCCACGTCCGCATCAGGCACGTCTACGCCCTCGTCTAAAACGGTTGTGGTTACCACCACCCTCGATGCGCCGGATAGGAAGCGAGAGAACGCAGTATCCCTATCGCGCTCCTCAGATGTTATGAGCTCAGCGCGCATGAAATTGCGCAGTTCCTCATATATTGCTCTAGCTTGCTCCAAAAACTGCGTGAAGACCAAGACCTTATGTCCCAGCGAGGCCTCGCGCTTTATTATCTCTACGGCGACGGGTATCTTTGCCGATGCCCGCGATGCTATGTTCCTAAGCACGATTGCGTTATCTGTCGTGGATTGGGCGGCCCGATATTCCTGCTCCTCCTCGGCGCTGAGCCTTACGTAGACTCTGTAGTGTTCGACGGGGACAACCAAGCCGGCTTCTACCATTTCACTATACGTAGCCCTATATACCAGAGGCCCCACTGCCTCGTATATTAACATCTCGTTGCCGTCCTCCCTCTTAGGCGTGGCCGATATGGCTAGCCTATATGGAGTATCCAAGGCGAGGGCCACTTCCTTGAACGTCTCAGCCGGCACGTGGTGGGCCTCGTCGAAGATTACGAGTCCGAACTTCCCGACCAGCTCATCGATGTACTTAACCGCCGAGTTATATATAGCGACAGTTACGTCCCTCACGTCATGTCTCCCGGCGCCTAGCATCCCCGCGCTTACGCCTAGGTATTTCCTCAACCTTTCGACCCATTGCGATGCGAGCTCTTGGGTGACGGCGAGGATCAACGCGGTAGTAGACGTCTTGGCAATCGCCGACATGGCAATAAACGTCTTGCCGCCGCCTGTGGGCACCGCTATGGTTCCCCTTCTGCCGGCCCTCTCCCAGCTCTCGACGGCCTTCTCTTGGAATCTATACAATGAGAATCCTTGTTTGTACTGAATTGATTTGTATTGAATTTCTTTACTTAATACTATATAGCCATATTTCCTTAAAATATCAGCGACTTTATCCTTGACGAAAACAGGATACTCTAAGGTCACCTTGTCCTGGGACTTGGAGACCTTGACTAGCCTTATGAACGTTTGCTTCACTTCGCCGTCTCTGCCCACTAAGTTATATGCGAGTTTCAGAAGGCCTAGCTCCGATATCAGCTCCTTGCTGGCGAAGTTGAGCACGGCCTTGGTGGGCCACAACTCGACTCTTCTCCAAGCAATCCTCTTCTCGTATAAGGCCTTCAACCGCTCCGAGCTCAACGCTATCTCAACGGCGTTTCTGACAGCCTCGTCGAGATCCCCCTTGAGGCTAAGGCCTTTGACTAATGTTTTAAACTCATCGGCGGCGCGCCTTACGTATTCCTCAAAGCTTTGAACTTCCGCTATCGCTTTCTTATCGGAGGCCACGAAATCTCTGATAAACCTAGTCACTGATACTAGGTGAGATGAGCCGTACGAGGCTACCACGTAGGGCCTTAATCTGTCGGGCAACTCGCCGGTTATCAATACGGCGTCGCCGGAGCCGAGCCCAGCCGCCTTCATCACCTCGTCAGCTTCCTCATCGTTCATTTCAAGCAACGCCTTCAATGTATATATCGAGGCTGGATCCCTCAGCCGCCCCACCCAGCCTTCCCCAGTCCACCTAAAGCCCATTCTCTTGAGCTCCTCCTTCACTTTCGAGATCCTCTCCCAGCTCCACTCCCTGGTGATCTCCACGCCGTTTACCACAACGCGAAACCGCACGATACCTTAAGGAAATATTAATTGAAGAGCCGTTTTCCACATGCTCGACGATTACATGAACTGGGAGCGATATATCCTGAAAACCCCCGCGGATCTCCCCGACAGATATAACTACGGCGGCCGTGTCTACGAGATATCGCAAGCTGAGAGGTTGTACGTGGCCGGCATGGGCGGCTCAGGGGTTATCGGAGATCTTATTAGAGATTTGTCGATGGTGAGGGATTGGCCGTTCGAGGTAATAGTGGTGAAGGACTACTTCTTCAAGGGTAAAAGCGGGCTCATGATAGCAGTATCCTACTCCGGAAATACCGCCGAGACGTTAACTGCGGCGAGGCTTGCCTTAGAAAGGGGCATCCCGGTAATAGGCATAACAACTGGCGGCAAACTCGCCGAGATGGGCGTGCCAATTGTAAAAATCCCCAAGGCCTCGGCGCCTCGCGCGGCTCTGCCGCAGATGTTCACCGCGGCGTTGTGGATCTTAAGAAGGATCTACGGTGTCGCGTTCGATCTGCCTGAGGTTTTGCCGTATGATCAGAAGCTAGCAGAGAGGTTAGAGCGGGCGCTATCGGCGAGGCCCACGGTCGTAGCCCCCTCCTCGATGCAGGGGATCGCCTATAGGGTCAAGAACGAGGCCAACGAGAACGCGAAGATCGACCCATCTGTGGAGATACTGCCAGAAGCCCACCACAACTGGATAGAGGGAGCGAGGGGGCCTATCGTCGCCCTCACAAGTCCCGATATACCGCCCGAGCACAAACTACGAGTCGAGCTGACGTTGCAATTGATCCCAGGCGAGCTGTTCGATGTGTCGATGACCGTGAGCGGAATCTTGACCTTTTTAAAACATGTGGGAATCGCCACTGTTAGGATAGCCGAGAGCAGAAACGTGGATCCCCTCAAGACGCCCAGAATAGAGGAGTTAAAGAGAAGGCTGCCGCAGTAAACCGCTCATGGACGCCTCGGTTGCCCTATTCGGCTTGTCCGAACTAGCCTTGTTGGCCTACGCCTCTTATCAAGATATAAAGATGAGGGAGTTAGATGCTTGGGTGATCGCGGCGCTGTACGCGCCCGCCTTGGCTGCGGCGTATTTTTCGTGGAGAGAGCCCCTCTACGCCGCATCGCCTATTCTGGGCATCGTCTTGGCGTTGGCCATGCGCATTTCAGGAAGCGGCTACGCCGATTCGCTCACAATACTCGCCATATCGTTCTTCCCGCCTCCGCTCCCCTATCTGCCGACTCCCGCGATCGTCGTCATGGGGACCGGCCTCTCGATCTTGGCCACATCCCTATGGCTATTCTTGTCCAATAGAGGAAGGCCTTGTGAGATGACATTAATTGAGAGGTTCACCCACGTATGCATTAGCAGAGAGGAGGCGCTTCGTAATAAACATAAGTATATTTTGGGACGTGTTAAGGATCTGGAGAAATATAAGCCTCCCGAGAGCATAGATGATGAGTTCGTCGTGGCGAAATACGGAGTCCCGTATGTGGCGCATATGACGTTTGGCTTCGCGCTATATATGCTCTTGTCGTTTAGAGGATTTTAAAATCGTCGAACTCGCCCTTGTACTCCTCCCTTATTATCTCGACCTCCCTCACTTTAGTGCCCTGAGGACCTGCGTAGGCCCATCTGAGTACTGCATCCACGTCCCTCTCGTCGCCCTCGAGTACCGCCTCTATATTGCCGTCGGGCAGAAGGCGGACCCAGCCGAACACGTGGTTCCTCCTAGCGACTTCGCGGAAGATCTGGCGATAGGGGACTCCGGGCAGATCCAATTCGCCTTTTACAAATAAATGAAGCCTGATCCTCTTATTGTTCATCATTTCCCCTCCTCGGCCTCAACCGCGCGAACGCCTATGGACAAAAGCCTACGGAATACTCTATCCATCAACCGTACGTAAGCGCCTCTATGGCCTACAAACGCTCCGAACTCGCTCCTCCTGACCGTTATCAGAAGCTCAGGCCCAGCGAAGTCTACGTCGAGTATATGCTTGGCGATCCACCCGGCAGGGTGAAGGGCTCTTATCCAATTCTTGAAATCGAGGTTCATTTCGACGAGCCTTAGACGTAAACCGGTATCGTTCTCTACGTTTTTAATACGCTCGCCCCCTCTACCCACGGCTCTGCCTAGATGACCCTCTTTTACAAAGACCAGAGCATCAGGCACGTCGCCTTTTATGCCCAAGGACTCCTTGTCTGGTTTGAACTCTATAGCGGTTATTATATCTGCATCCGGGGCATAGATGCGGAATGCGTCAATTATATAACGCTCAGTGTCTGAAAGACGCCTCTTGCGCATTCGGAGCTCCAGCGCCAGCCTTATTCCGCGCCGGGCGCCTGGGCGAACTATGTCCTTTACGCCGAGGTCTATAACAACGGCTTTCTGCTCCCCTAGTAGTGCTTCCCTGAGCAAGGTGGCTCCATCCACTTCGCCGCCATCTCCACGCGATGACTGGAAGACGGGATCGCCCGCCACTACCAGCTTGCTGTTCCTGCCCAGCCTCAGCAATATCTCAGCGGCGCTGTCTGGTTGCACGTTCTGCGCGTCGTCCAAGAATATCACCGCGTCGTCGAAGGTCCTGCCTCTGAGATAGTTCACATCTGTAACTATGACGGTCTCCTCCCTCAACATCTTCTCGATCTCCTCGCGAGTTGTGTATTCTCCCAATATGTCGTAAAGATATGCCGAGGCCAACTTGTAATACATCTCGCCGAGCTCCTCCGGCGTTAGGGACTTACCAGTCGACACGTCGACTATGGGCCGGGCTATCACGAACTTCTTGGACTTACCTCCCTGCACAGACGATATGCCGTAGGCTATGCTCAACAGCGATTTGCCCGTGCCGGTGGGCCCGAAGAGCCCAACTATCTCGTTTTCAGGATCCATGAGTGCGTTGATGGCCCTTTCTTGACCGACGGTTTGCGGCTTTATCTTCTCGATCACGCGTAGGCGAGAGACGCTATTTAAAAACTATGCCTGCAGCGAATGCTTTAATTCTGTTGACGCCGGCTGTTAGGCGGCAACGAGAGCGGCTAACTGCCGAACGCCCTATCGCCGGCATCGCCGAGGCCGGGAACGATAAACCCTTCTTTGTTCAAGATTTCGTCTATGGCCACCGTGTAGATCTCGGCGCTGGGATATGTCGACAAGACTCGCTCTATTCCTATAGGAGTCGCTATCACCGAGACTGTGATGAGCCTCTTTGGGTTACCGCGCTTGAGGACTTCGCGTATTGCCGAGGATAATGTGACGCCTGTGGCCAACATGGGATCCGCTACTATAACTACGTGGTTGTCAACGCTGGGCACTCTGGTATAGTACACGTCCACACCTATCGTGCCCCCTTCCTCCCTCCTCTTGGCGGCTATAACGCCTATTTTAGCCTCAGGGAAGGCCTTCAAAAGGCCCTCGACGAGCGGCATAGCAGCCCTGAGCACCTCCACTATAATTACCCTATCCAGATCGTCGAGGACGATGCCTTTAGCCTCGCCGAGGGGGGTGTGAACCACCACCCCCCTCTTAGGGAACGTCTTGGCGATCTCGTATCCAAGTATCCTCCCCAACTTGACTAATCCCTTCCGAAATTCCAGACTGGAGGTGCGGACATCTCTAAGTTTTGTCAAGACGTGTTGGGCGTATGGGTGATCTACTATAAATACGGGCATGTAGAAATTGAGCGGTATTAAAATGAGGAGAGGCCCTTGTCCGGATCGGTGAGGAGAATTCGCGCTCCGACTAAAGTTTTAATAAGGACGTCGAATGGCCGGCCATGAATCTGCATCACCTAAACGAGCCGCTTTCGTTCCTCCTAGCTATCCTCTCGGTGGCCATAGCGTATTTCTACAACTTCCCAGATCCGCTAGCCGGCATCCTTCTGCCCACGCTGGCTATAACCATAGCCATAGTCCCCCACGAATTGGCCCACAGACAAGTGGCCAGAGGCAAAGGCTGTTGGTCGCGCTTCGTGCTCTATCCGCCCGGCTTCTTTGTGACCTTCATCGTAAACGCGCTGTTTGGCGTGCTGACTAGATCGCCCCTTTTGTTCATATCAGGATATACTTTCATATCATGTTACCGCTATACGAGCGATCACGAAGGCCATATCTCCTTAGCGGGACCTCTGACTAATATAATTATTTCCTTAGCCTCTTTGGCCTTGTTGTACTCTCTACCGTTGGACTCGCTCGAGATAAGCTTCCTCGCCTATTTGATGAGACTTAACGCGTTTGTGGCGTTCTTCAATCTCTTGCCTTTAGGACCTCTTGATGGCTCCAAGATATTTAGATGGAATATAGCTATATGGGCTATTCTCTTCGCATTATCCGCCTATTTGGCCTTCGTGCTCTAGCTATTTCTCGAGACGGGCCAGTCTGTCCATCATTTTTCTGTATTCGTCTCTAAGCCTCTCAACCTCTTCTCTCAATTTCTGGTACTCCGCGCCGCGATCCATTGCCCTCCTTATCTTCTCCACGGCTTCACGCGCCATCCTCCTGATTCTGCCATCTACATCGCGCTCAGCCCTCTCTTGAAGATCGGGCAAAAGCCGGGGATCCATCAAGTCCAAGGCCGCCGTCACCGCAGCCGCTCTGACGCGGAAGTTATCATCGCGTAGAGCACTTCTCAGCGCCTCGAGGACTTGCCGCTTAGGGCCGAATTTCGATAACGACTGCACGGCAGACACCCTCACCCACGTCGGGTTCTCCTCGCCGACGTAGCGCAAGACGATATCCAAGCCCTCCTCGGTGCCGAGCTCCGCCAAACCCTCTATGGCGCCCCTCTTAATTATATCTACGTGTCCGCCGTAGCTCAAGGCCCTCCTCAAGCTGTGCTCCGCGAATTCCCACTTCGTCTTGCCCAAGGCCTTCGCCGCCTCGTATCTGACGTAATAGCTTTCGTTGGGATCGTGTAGTATTCTATCGAGGAACTCAGCCGCCTCCTTCCTCCGCACATTGCCGAGCGCCTCCACAACGGCCCTCCTAGCCCTTGGATGCCCGACCTCCTTGTAGGCCTCCACGAGAGCCCTCACGGCATCGGCCGTACCTATAGCGCCCAAGGCCCTCGCGGCCTCGGCGGCAACGCCCCAGAACTTGTCCCTCAACGCCCTTGAGAGGAACTCCACAGCTCTTGGGCTGCCGTTTTTCCTCAAGGCCTCCACAGCTTGGAGACGACAATATACGTGCTCGTCTTGTAGCATGGCGCCGAGCACTTCGACGGGCACGTTCAGCTCCACTAGCTTGAGCAACTTGAACTCGGGATCGATGCAAGCGTATTTCGCCTTATCCCCTAACGGCACATCGAGCCTCCTCTCGGCGAAATTCACCGAGATCCTTTCCCGGCTTCCGTCCTCGCGCACTACGTCTATTTCGAGAGGTAGAGTATACAGCGGGAAGCTGTCGTCGGATTGGGCTTGCTCCAACACGAGCCTTACGCCGTTGTTTTTGCTCCAAGACGCCTTTATTACGGGATGGCCGGCCGAGTAGAAGAACTGGCGCCAAAACCACTCGAGATCCTTCCCGCTAGCCTCCTCCAACGCCTTTCTGAGATCCTCAACGTCTGCGTTCTTGTACCTATACCGCTCCAGGAATAGCCTTAGCCCCTTTCTGAAGGTTTCGTCGCCCAACAAGCTCCTCAGCATGTGCAGAATTACCGAGCCCTTTTCGTATGCGTGGCGATCGAAGACCTCCTCGGGCATGGCATATAGATTAGTCACGATGGGCCTGGCGTAGCGGGAGCTGTACTCGTTTAAGTAGGCCTTGAAATTGGAGTAAAGTTCGTAGAGGTATTCGTCTTTGCCCTTTGACTTCTCGGTCCAGAGGGCCTCCAGGAACGTGGCGAAGGACTCGTTGATAGCTATGTGCGCCCAGTCCTTAGCGGTAACCAAATCGCCGAACCATTGATGGGCCATCTCATGGGCCACGAGCGGATCGGAGGAGAAGTCCTCGTCGCTACACGGGAACTGCGAGTAGGGACAATGCGCATGGGAGTCGTGGAGGGTCCAGTCGGTCAGTATAGTAAACGTGGTGTTCTCCATGCCTCCGTATATGAACTCCTGCACGACGACTTGGGCGTATCGCTCGTAGGGGTACGGCACTCCCAAATATTCCCCTAGGAATCTAATTATATCGCACGTGTGATGGAACGAGTATCGGTACGCGTCGGGGGGCGGAACCCACGCGCCCTCAAACCGCGGATACTTTGGTATCCAATATTCGAGCTCCACGTTGCCGCATTTCTCCCTTATTATCTCGAAATCGCCGGCTGCTATGGCTATGAGATATGGCGACATCGGATGTCTCATGTCCCATACGTATGCAGTCCTATCGCCGTCGTCTTTAACCTCAACCAAAACGCCGTTGCTGCCGGCTACGTAGGGCTTGGGGACCGATATGGACAATCTCCAAGGGAATTTCACATTCGGCGAATCAGGAAGCGGTAGCCAGTATCTATTGTCCTCGCTCTCGCCTTGCGTCCAGACCATGGGCGCCCTATAGGGATGATGCCTATCTGGGAGGACGAAGTACATCCCCTTCCTCGGCCTAGCTCTGTATCTTACCTCGATATCGGCCTCTTGCCCAGCCCGAAGCCTTACGTCGAATACTATGGTCTCCCCATCGTACGAGTAGCCCGTCGAGGCGCCGAGGATCTCCATCTCGACGGCGTCCAGCGCTACTCTGTCGAGATCCTCGAGGGCCTTGAGCCGGTATTTGACGACACCAATTACCTCCTTATTCCATATGTCTAGCCTTAGATCGCCCTCTAGCTTAACCACCTGGAAGCCGTACCGTCGAGGAAAGCGCGGCACGTATTCGGGGAAGGCGAAGTCTCTGCCGAGTAGATATTTGGCCATGGCCGCTCCCTAAGCCGAGAATTAAAGTATTCGCTACAGCCGTTAGGACCAAGGCTTTCTTTTATTCGCGCTTAAATAGCTCGGATAGGCTTCTCTTAACGCCCCTATCCTCCACCACGAAGTACTCGGGCGCCTCGAGCGCCTTCGTTAAGCGGCTTAATAGACGGCCCTTCTTGGCTGAGTTCCGCGCCGCGATCGGTAATTCCTCGATTATCTGCGATGGCGTTAGGCCTGACCTATGTCTCTTGATTATGTAATTAATGATCGCGGAGAGCGGAAAACCCTTATCCATGACCTTCTTCACCACCGCCCAGTCGGCGGGCGTTAACGCTATTCCCTCCTTCTCCAGCTTCCTCGCAGCAGATATCAGCTTCGAGGGCTTAATGCCTATCGCCTTGGCCGTTTTACAGAGCTCCTCGGCGGCCTCCCTCGTATAGCCCTTCTCTATCAGCTCCTCACATTCGTTCATATCGAAATCGAAACTCCGTTATATCGTAGCGACAAGATTTAGCAAATTTGTCGAACACCATCGTCGACAAATCGTCTAACGCGTCCACGACCTTGCGGGGGGCAATGATTCGGGGGACGGGGCCCAGTTGTTCTTCTTCCCGGCGATAGGCCTCTGATGTTGGTCCGCTCGCATCGTTTCCTCCTCTTTCGACGTCTGGCTTGACGAGATCTCTTGCGCTCATACTTACTCCTTTATTCGCTTGACGAGGAGCGATATAGCTCTTTTATTTCTCCCATCTTTTAGTATCGCTTTGTGAATTCCTTCAGCTGAATAGTTCTTAGGCATCTTAACTCTAGCGATGTACGCGTTGACTATCTTTATGCCAGGCGTTTTTTCATCGCCCTCCTCAAGCATGTTGGCGATAACTAGGGAGGAGTAGCGCATATATCTACTATATGTTTCTATCTTCACGTCGGCTATCCTCGTGAATAGCCTCCTGTCGGTCACGAAGAACATCAGAGCATTGACCCTTCGCTTGAGGGCCTCTAGCCAATTGAGTTTGAGGGCCTTGGGAGTATCAATAATAATCGTATCGACTGGCAAGCGCTCTTCTACAACAGCATCAGGAAGCGCTAAGAGCGCCTCAAATAGAGCGTCGAAGAGATCGCTGTCGCTCATTTTGCCTAGTTGATAAAAACCTGCGGCCTCGTATCCCGGGATCACGAACAGATTGGGCTCGACTTTGTGGACATACACATCCTTGCCGTAGCTACCAGCTAGCCAGCCCGGTTTTTTAGGAATGCCGAATATGGATGACAAATCGGCCTTTTCCCAATCTGCGTCGACAACTAATACTCTTTTCTTCTCAAAGGCGGTAGTCAAGGCAAGAGTCGTCTTACCTACTCCTCCATCTACTGAATAAAATACAACGAATCTAACCATGCTCGTAGTCCAACGTATTGCGATGCGCGCCTCGTTTAGCATCAATGCCGAGCTTAATGTCGGCATGGTCGTGACGAAGCTCTCTAGTACTTTCATCGCGGTGAAAAAGCCCTCTCAGCATCTTTACGGCGCTAGATTCGTTAAAGGGATTCATGAGGCGTGTACGGTAACATGCAAGCATCGCCCTCCCCAAACACGAAATGACTCTGTCCCTCCTCGATATCTGAATCTCCTCGAAATTTCCAGCTTGTGCCCCCATAGTTGCCAACCTCTCCCAGATCGGCGCAACTAGTGTTCCTACAACCCTTAGGAGTACACCGGGACCGTATACTGGCACATTTTTCACGACCTTGGCTATTAGCTTAAAAGCTCCCTCCGCAATTCCTCTCGTCCTAATGGGCGTCGCCGCGTTGTTAACTTTATTAAGTCGACATACAGTATGCCTTATGAGGACAATAGTAGTAGCATATGACGGTTCCCAATACGCTAAAAAGGCGCTTGAAACGGCAAAGACATTAGCCGAAAAATTCGGCTCCAAGGTTTACATTATTCACGTTGTAGACACGGCGGTCCTATCGCTGTCCGAGGCCTTCTCGACGCCTAATGTAATCGAGAGCTTAAGGCAAGGAGGCGAGAAGGTCTTGAGGGAGGCCTTAACCATGATCCCCAACGCTGAGGTTAAACTCCTCGAGGGGGATCCCGCCTACGAGATAGCGAAGTTCGCGAGAGATGTCAAGGCCGACCTGGTCGTGGTGGGTAGCCGAGGCCTATCTACTATACGAAAGTCGCTGTTAGGCAGCGTGGCGGGTAGGTTGGTCCAAGAGAGCGACGTGAGCATCTTAGTGGTTAAGTAGCTTTAATATTTGTCTAGAATCACTACAAGGCCCCTGAGGGGCTAAAAATAGCCGCATTCGTTTTGGCAACGAGGCGCAATGTCTGGAGAATCGACTGTGCAAGTCGTTTTTAAGCTAGTGCATAACACGTGAACGAGACGCTTTACCTAAAGCCCGATACCACAAGCAGAAGCGAACTAGTTCTCAAGCCTCAGCTCCCGCCCTATGCTCTGCTTCACTACCGCGACTTCGACTCGATCTGCGCCTATCTGGGCGGAGTGTGCGAACGCCTGGAGGAAGCCTATGGAGGCGCCTTCTACATAGCCTACACGCGGCCCCAGCTGATCCGGCGAGCTATTCAGGGGGCCGAGTTCGAGGGGCCGTACGCCCAGTTATGGAGGAGGCTCCAGCTCGACCGGCTTCCGGCCTCCTTCGAGCGCTGGCCTAGGGAGGGCGGCCGGCGGTGCCCCGGGCTGATCTGGCGGGCGTCCCCCTCGGTCTTCCTCATGTCCCCCGAGAGGATGTACCGACACGTCGTGCGCTCCACGACTCTCGTGCGCCTTTTGAGGGAGCTGGGCTTGCTCCCATTGCTTTGGAGATACGACGAGAGGAAGCGGGTGGTGCTGAGGCCTGTGGAGAGACCTTGGGAGCTCATGCACGCCGTCGCCGAGCGCCTCCCGCCGGCTGAGGAGCTGGGGGCTTGCGGACATCACGCGGCGGCCTCCATGAAGTACTGGGCCGAGACTGGGCGCGTCCACAGCGTCGAGAGCATTTTGGAAAAATGGCCTTAAAAGCCATTTTTCCAAAATGCTTCAAGCCGCAACCCTCCATCGAGGCTTGCGTGTATTCAGGAGAGTATCGCGTGGAGGCAAGGCCTCTCTTGAGGAGAGCCGCAGAGATGGACCTCTCGGCCATCTATGGGGAGTGGTTCGACTTAACGCAGATACCGCCGAACACCTCCATTGTGATAACAGACGGGAGGGAGGGCTATGCCGCGTACATCCGCAACAGCCCGGCCACGGTAGTTGTGCACGTCCCCAATGCTGCTGAATACGCCGTTTGGCTCGCCAGAGCGTTGGAGGAAGCTGGCCTCGCTTATTTAATCGACTACACCTTGGTGGCCGAGTTGGAGGAGCGCATAAGGGCTAGTGTTAAGAAATACGACGTTGAGGCCATGAGGAAGCGGATGGAGGCGCTCGTTAAACGCGCCGTGGTTGAGCGTCCTCCAGGCAAGGACGCACTCTTGAGCAACGCGACGTCCGAGGTCGAGGCGATATCGTCGATCGCTACAGGTGGAGAATCACGCATGCCGTCGGATTCGGCCGATACCCTCGCCGTGATGGATCGGGCGGGCGCCATTAGTCTAGCCGATCTATGCATCGAATTGGAAAAACATCTTAGGGCACTCGGCTTGGACTTGTCGATGTTGTTGCGGTTGTTACAAGACGAAGAATTCAAGTCGATATTGATCAAATATGCGGTGCCCGCCTGAGTCCAAGGCCCCCCTCGAGGCCGATGTGCTGGCGTTAATGCGCGAAGTGTGGAGGAGGCACTGTCGCAGCCCCGCCTTCGCCTCGAGACACGCGGACCTCTGCGCTAGGGCCATGGTCGCCGAACTGGATGTGTGTGGGACCGCTGTGAGGGACAACTTCTGGGTGTTGGTGAGGCCGAGGCCTCCCATTGCCGTGGTCAAGGCGGCCGCTAGGTTCGCGAGGAGGCTCGCCAAAGATGGCTACATCCCGGCCCGTCTCCTCATACGGACTGCCGCGAGGGAGTTCGCCAAGATTCTAGGGGCCCGTTGATTTCAGCGCTTATCCTCCGAGGGCTGGCTGTCGCGCACATGGAGAGAATATCAGCGAAAGCCCCCTTGCGGATCGCTCCGTAAGCTCCTCGGCGGCAAGACGGAGGAGGACATAGAGGGGAATTGCTGAGAAACCGCCTCGGTGGCGTTGGATCGCTCTAGCCTTTGATAAGAGATATCCGCCGTTCCGGAAAAGGGAGTGTGAGGCCGATCAAGCTCGTCGCCTTGACTTCGCTGGACGGAGGCGTGGGGAAGACCACCCTCTCGGCGGTGCTGGCCGTGGCCAAGGGCTACACCCTCGTCGTGGACGCGGACTGGGAGAAGGCCGACCTCTCCCAGCTCTTCAGAGCTCCGAGAAAGCCCGGTTGGCTGGCGCCGTTTCTGGACGGGAAATCCATCTACATACACAAGGTGAGCCCGTGGCTATACGTCATGCCGGGGTACGAGGCGGCCGAGCTCTTCATGAGGAGGGGCGGCGACGTCCTCGGCGATTTGATCGAGGCGCTTCTGGAGTGGGCTGAGGGGGCGCCGAAGTTCGTCTCGAAGCTCCGCGTGCCCGTGGACACCGTCGTCTTCGACACGACCGCGGCCCTTCCGCTGGACGTGTTGGCCAAGCTCCAGAAGATGGGCGCCTTCAACGTCTTCGTCGCCGACCGGAGACTGATATCGCGCATATCAGACGTCAAGGCCGAGCAGTACCGCCAATACATCACGTACTCGGCGCTGGCCGTCATAAACATGCTGGAGAGGGACGAGCTGAAAATGGCCAAGAAGATAGCGCCCATAGCACTCAAACACGTCAAGATGCCCGCGGAGTACTACGGGCCGGCCGTGGCCAACGCGGTTCTACGCGACCGGGAGAACAAGAAGTCCGTCGAGAACATAGTCATGCGCATAAAGACGGCATGATATACGCCCACGCCGACAACGCGTTGCGCGCCCGTTGCTGGCTTCGCAAGGAGGGCGTGATCGTGGACAAGGGCGTCCGCACAGACGTCTGCATCACCGAGGATCTCATGTACGTCGTCATCGACCCCGAGCTCCCGGACGAGCTCCAGACCGCGCTTCTGCTGATAATGTTCCGCGGCGGCATACCGCCGGACGAGAGGGAGTACCCCAAGATCGTGAAGTCCGTGGCGGAGGGACTGCGCGACCGCTCCATCTGGCGCCTCTACAAGGACTACCGCGACGTGGTGCACTATCTGCTGGACAGGTGGTCCGGCGCCCGCGAATACTCCGGCTACGGCGCGTTGGAGGCCCTCATGAGGGACCCCATGCTGACCGAGATCGTGATACCCCAATCGACGGCGCCGGCCGCCAAGTACACCTACGTCCCCAAATCGCTCAAGGAGCAGCTGGAGTACATCCGGTTCCAGACCATAGAGCTCGGCCGCTACCGGCGCGTCGTCGCCGTCAGGAACGAGCTACGGCTCCCCACCAACATAGTGATACCGGAGCCGCTCATGTACGTCGCGGTGAAGCAGCTGCTGCCGTCGTTGACCATGGACCGGCCCATGCTCACGAGGGAGGACCCGGTCTTCAAGGCCCGCATCGCCGCCGATCTGCTGGAGTACAATGTAAACATCAGGAAGACGTCGGCCTACCCCAAGCCCTCCAAGTCGTTGCTGAAGCCGTACACCACGAAGACCTCGGCGGAGCCGGCCGCGGCGGTCGGCGCTAGGCATGCGCCCGAGGGGCTTGAGATCTTGGCGTTGGCGTCTTTGGTCCTGGAGACGCGCGGGAGCGTCGTCTTCTCCGGGGCTATGGGCACCGGCAAGACGACGCAGCTGAACCAACTGCTGTACATGACTCCTCCCTGGATGCAGGTCGTGGTGGTGGAGCGCGGCGCTAGGGAGATCTGGGCCCCCCTAGACGGGCAGCTGTTGCATCTGTCCGTACCCTCTGAGGACAAGCTGTGGGCCGCCTTAGACCAAGCGCTGCGGTACGGCACAATGCACACCGTCGTCGCGTTGGCCGAAGCCAGGACCCCTCAAGAGCTCCGCACTCTGGTCAACTACAAGCTGACGGGCCACGGCGCTCTCACCACCATGCACGCCGATACCGTCAAGGACGCCCTCTTGCGCATAACGGAGGCCGAGGCGCCGCCCGAGGGGCTAGACGGGACGCTTGTAATACAGCTGGCGGCAGTCGGCGGTTCTAGGTACGTGAAGGAGGTCAAGGCCATCGTGGCGGAGGGCCGCGACGTGAAGGTCGTGGAGCCGGCGGACCTCACCCCCAAGCTGGACGGCTACGTGAGGGAGATGTACGGCGTCGACTTGAGGAGGGAGCTCGCGCTTAGGGCGGAGGCGTTGCTCAAGGCCTCGGAGGCGGAGGACCCGGCGACGGCCAGGCGCGTGATACTGGAGGCCCTCTGGCTTGAGAGGCTCGACTTCAAGAGCGCCGTGGAGGAGGAGGTTAGGCAATATGGCTACGTTTAAGGTTTATCCGCGTCTAGCACAAGGCGGCTATGTTCAAGCTTAAGAAGGGCGCATTGAAGGAGCTGATCCAGAGACACGACGTCTCCGGAGACGTCGGCGACGAGACCTCGAAGAGGGAGCTGCAGGAGGCGTCGGCGGAGGTCCCCGAAGACGTCGGGGTCGAGCCGAGGTTGGAGGCGGGAGACCAAGAGGCTGAGGCGGCCGTTCCCTACGACGAGGGCGAATCGCACAAGGCCGCGGTCAAGGCGGCTGCCAGCCCGCCTCCGGTTAGGTGGGAGGTGCACCTCATACGGGCGCTTGCCTCGATGCCCGCGGAGGAGGCCGACAAGTTGCTCGACTGCACCCGCGACAAGATAATCGCGGCCCTAAGGGATCGCGAGGTGTTGGGCCAGCTGTCCAAGGAGGAGCTGGCGTTCTTGATGGCGTTGT
The DNA here is from genome assembly GCA_002497345.1 of Thermoproteus sp. UBA157. Classification (GTDB taxonomy): domain Archaea; phylum Thermoproteota; class Thermoprotei; order Thermoproteales; family Thermoproteaceae; genus Thermoproteus. The sequence continues at coordinate 673 of DANS01000038.1, read as the reverse complement.
TGATAAAATGATCAACCGCGGGGCGAGGGGCGTCTTGACGGACGCCACCGAGCGGTGGATCTCCGAGCTGGCGAAAGAGCTGGGGGTGAAGCCCGGGGCCTTCAGAAAGGCCGTGCTCAAGTTGGCCAAACACGGCGTGTGGCTGGAGGCCGAGGACTGGCGCCTCGTCGCCAGATCGCTGGACCTCTCCAAACACCTCGACATGGTCGTGGACTACGTCATACGTCGGGTCGCATCGGGGGCCTC
>DANS01000038.1:0-336 GCA_002497345.1 Thermoproteus sp. UBA157 | reverse complement strand
CCTCCTATGCGCAGGGAGGAGTACTACCTAACGGCCGCTCCCGTGTTCGCTACGTATCTGGGCGTGTCGTCGGGAAGCGAGGCCCTTAAGTTCACCTCGATAAACACGGCCGAGCTGGACGAGAAGGAGTCGCGCAGGCTCTTCGTGGCATCGCTTATGCCTACGCCGTCTTCGTATTTCATCGAGGACAAGGAGGAGGCGGCTAGGCTGTTCGGCTACGCCTTAGCGCAGGAGGAGGCCGGCGTCGACCGAAACGTGCTGGTCCACTCCTTCCTGGAGTCCATGAAGTCCGTGGCCACGGCTAAGGTGGAGGCCAAGGCCAAGACCTACGAGTCC
>DANS01000012.1 GCA_002497345.1 Thermoproteus sp. UBA157 | reverse complement strand
TCCACGTGGAGCGTCCAGCTCTTGCCGAATATCACCGCTACGGGCACATCGGCTTTTATCAAAGAGTTCAAGCTTGCGTCCTTATCGGGGCGCACCCCCTTGCGTCTCGTGCTCCCGAAGGCCGCCAGCTTGGCGCGCCTCAGCCCGTAGTTCTTCATCGCCTTGAAGAACTCGTAGTCCTTGGGGTTCGAATAGGGCCAACCGCCCTCTATGTAGTCGACGCCCAGCTCGTCGAGCTTCAGAGCGATCCTGACCTTGTCCTCCAGCGTGAACGAGACGTTCGCGCCTTGCGCCCCATCTCTTAAGGTCGTGTCGAGGACCTCCACCCGATCCCCAGCATGGTGTCGCGAACAGGCCTCTATATAAATTTTGTTTCTAAGAGGGGCGCTATATAGCTACGGCGCAAGACTCGCCATATGTACAAGGCTCCGACCTATGTGTATATTTATATACCCATTCAGTTTTGTCCGTGAGCAAGAGGGGGGATAGAGTGAACATAGCTGTATCCAAGGAGGTCGCGGAGACCTTGGCCGATGTGGCCGAGCAACTGGGCATGACGCAGTTCGCCTTGGCCAACCAGATATTGGGGATGGGCCTCGAGCTAGTCAAGCAAGGCTATAGCGCATCTCAGATAAGGGAGATGGCCCAGTTCTACAGAGTAGTTACCGAGCTAGAGATGGTCCCAGTGCCGGGCAGGGTGCTGGACAGAATGATAGTGGAAATATATAGGGCGAACCCAGAGGTGGTCGAGAGGGCTTGGTGCGAGGGAGGCAGGATGATGGCAGGCTACATCAAGGCGGTATTCGGCGGGCTCGAGGGGGCGGTGGGCTTGGCCTCGTATATAGCTAAGGCCGTTCCGGCCAGGAGGTTCGACGTAAAGGCCGAGGGGGACGAGTTCCACATGGACGTAATCGGCGTGGGGTACAGCTTAGAGAGCGTCGAGGCGACGGCGGCGGCCGTGAAGTGCCTCTTGAAAGAGCTCGGCTATGAGATCAGGGAGATGGCCACCGCCCCGGGCATATTGAGGGTGCACGCCGTAAGGCAGAAGCGGTAAATACAACATTTTAGATAAGTATAATTTTCCTTACGAGCTATTGAGGAAATTTCCATATATAATTGGAAAAGTTTAAAAGATATGCCGAACAGGAGGACATGGATCTCTTGTTCATTATACTCGCATCATTGGGGTTTTTAGCCATACTTAAGACAAGGGACAACGTGCTGGCGGCGTTTACGTTGCTGGCAATAGGCCTCTTGACGGCCGGATACGCGGCGGCCGTGGGGTATCCTGCGCTCTTCGTGCTTGTGGCGCTCGCCTATATAGCCTCGGCGCTCGTGCTGGTCATAGTGGCCGCCGCGGCCGTGTCGGAAAACGGAGCCAAGACCGCGATGAGGCCACACGCGGCCCTCCCCTTGTCCCTCGCGGCCTTGGGCCTCCTCCCCGGCGGTATGCCTCAGCCCAAGCCGGTCGACCCCAACGTCTTGTTGCCGATAACCGCGTTTGTGTTGTTCGCCTTGCTCGTTGCGTTGAGGCTGAGGCCATGACCCCCCTCTTCCTCGCCTTGTTAATCGCGGGTCTCGTCGTGATCTTGGCGTCTAGAGATAGGATTAGGACCATAATCGGCGCGGAGCTAACGGTGCTGGGCGCCATAGCGGCCGCGATCGCGTCGGGCGATCCCAACATGGTCGCGGCCGCGTCGGCTGTGGGAGTCGCCGACACCTTGTTGCTAATAGCAGCGGCCTTCAAGCTGAGCCATGATTGAGGCCGTAGTGCTCGCGGCTTCCGTGTTCTTGGCCGTTCTAGGGTTGAGGTTAGGGCTCGCCCCATCGCTTGCGTCCATCGCGTTGACCTTGTTGTTGTTGGGCAGACGCCTAGAGCTAGGCGCTCTACCCTACGTGGGCCCCGCTATGCTCGATTTCGGAGGATACGCGGGCGTCTTCGTCGCCGCTACGGCGTTGTTGGGCCTCGCCGTGTTGGTCTATTCAAAGGAGTACGCGGAGCACAGAGGTTTGGGCAATTGGTTCTACGGCGTCATGGCCCTCTACGTGATCGCGCTGGAGCTGATACCCGCTTTCGATAATTTGATATACGTCTTCGTAGCGATGGAGTCGGCCGTCGTAACGAGCTTCTTGCTTATTTACTACTTCGGCTACGGCGATAGGGCGAGGATAGGGGTTATGTACTTCCTGTGGTCCCAGATCGGCTCCATAGCCTTTCTCATAGGCGTTGCCCTCTCCGGGAGGTACGCGCCGCCGTATTATCTGCCGTTCCTCCCCGCCGCATTGGCGATATTCGGCCTCTTGGTCAAGATGGGCACAGCCGGCGTGCACTTCTGGCTCCCCTACGCCCACGCCGAGGCTCCGACGCCTCTCTCCGCCTTGTTGTCGCCGATACACGTGGGCCTTATGTCGTACTGGCTTCTGGCGCTACTGCCCCGCACGCCCCTCCCGGCGAACGCCATCGCGATATATGGAGCGATCACCGCAGTCTACGGCTCCCTCCTCGTCTTCAGAGAATCCGATATAAAGAGGGCCCTCGCCGATTCGACGATAGCCAACATGGGCCTCCTCGCCGCGGCGGCCGCGCTGGGCGACAAGGAGGCCGTTGTGCTCCTCTTCGTGGGCCACGCCTTGGCGAAGGCGGCCATGTTCATGGTCTCCGGGATAGGTATAACGACCCAGAACGAGAGGAGGCTCGGCCGCTTACGGCTGGACCCGTGGTCCTTCGTGGGCTCCGCGCTGGGGCTCGTGGCCCTCGCAGGCGTCTTCGGCATAACGCTGTTGGGCAAGGCGTATTTGGCGCTGTCGTCTCCGCCTCCGCTCGCCCCGCTCCTCTACGTTGCGCTCTTCGCGACTGCCGTGTACAACTTCTGGCTTTTCGACAAGTTGTATAAGGCGGGCAAGGCGAGCGCGACGCCGCCGCTCGCCATGGCGTTGCCCATGTTGTTGGCCTCAATCGCGCCGTACGCGTTGTTGTTCGCGCCATGGATCTAGCGCCTCTTCTGCCCTTCATCGCCGCCGTAGTCGATGCTTGGAGCAGAAGGGGCGTCGGCGCTATAGCGTCGGCGCTGGCCGTCATAGCCCTTACGGGACTCGGCGATAGGCTGCTTGATCTTCTGAACTTCGTCTTCCTCCTAACCGCGGTCTACTCCTTGTGGTACATGAAAAACGCCGAGAGGGCCGGCTGGTACTGGGCGTGGCTCGACGCCTTCTACGGCTCCATGTTGTTGTTCCTCACGTCGAATAACTGGCTGTGGGCCTTGGCTGGGTGGGGCGGCCTAGACGCGTCCAGCTGGGCCTTGATATTGACCTACAAAGACGGCGATGAGCTGGGCGCTGTGGGGGACGGCCGCGCCGGGAGGTTCGCGAGATGGCTCTGGATGCCCTCCGACTCGGCCTTGAGGGCCATAGCGACTGTGGAGCTGGGGACCGCGGCTCTAGCCGTGGGCATGGCCATAGCGGCGGCTCAGTACGGCCCCGAGATCTCCTCATGGCGTGCGCTTCAGCCGGCGGCCGCCTTCTTGATAATGTTGGCCGCCTTCGTAAAGTCGGCCCAGCTGCCGTTCACGGATTGGCTCATGACTGCGATGTCGGCGCCGACGCCAGTGTCGGCTCTGCTACACAGCGCCACGATGGTGGCGGCCGGGCCGATACTCCTTGTTAGATTACACCAAGCGCTAGAGCCCTATTGGGCCTACGCCTTCATAGTCGGCCTCATCACGGCTGCCTACGGGGGGCTCATCGCCTTGTGGCAGAGGGAGCCCAAGATCCTGCTGGCGGCCTCCACGGCGTCTTACTTGGGGCTCGCGACTGCCTTCTCCGTCTCGAGCCCGGCGGCAGCTACGTCCCTAATCGTCGCGCACGGCTTCGCCAAGGCGTCTCTGTTCATGGCAGTAGGGGAGGCCGTCCACGAGAGGGGGACCAGATTCCCCGAGGGCTACTCCCTGCCCGCGAAAGCCGCCATGGCCCTCTCGTTGGCTACGCTCTTGGGCTTCACGCCGGCGGGCGCAGAGGCCAAGGGCCTTATGCCGGAGTGGGAGCTTGCGTTCTCGGCCCTAACAGCAGGGTATATCGGGAGGCTCGTCCTCGGGGCGAGGACAGAGGGAGGCCTCACCCCGCTGTCGGCTATTGCGCTAATAGCGGCGGCTCTGGCGCTCTCGGGGCCGCCCAGCGCGCCCGACTTGCTCTGGTCAGCTGCTTTGGCGGGCTTGGCCTTGTATAAACCCCCGCGGCTCGAGGCTATGGAGAGGCGGCTCTACTTGCCGGAGCTCTTCGCGGCGGCCGGGAGGGCGTTGGCCGTAGTCGCAGTCGCCGTAGGCCGTTTAGATCTGCGGCTCGACAGAGCGCTTCTGCGAGCCCCCTCGGCGTGGCTCGCGCTCAGCAGAGGCATCGCCGGTCTCGACAAGGCCGTGGACGACGCACTACACGTTGGCCTAGTCGAGGCCGTCAAGAAGCTCTCGTCGCGTTTGGCATCGATTGACGTGCAAGTCTACGCCTATGCGGCCGGCGCCTCGGTCTTGGCCGTATTCGTCGCCTTGATGTTGCTATGATGTGGCAACTTCCGCTCTACGTAGCAGTGCGTAGGGTCCTCGAGGGGGGCGCGGCCGCGTATTTGATAGACGCTGCGGCGTTCGCCTACGCGGCCTATCTGTTGAGCCTATCGGGCAAGCCGCTTTTAGCGTTGCTCCTAGCGCCCTACCTCCTGGCGCCCTTCCTAGTGCCTAGAGGGCGCCTCAAGGACTACTCGGGCTTGGCGTCGGCGCTGTCTATATACGGCGTGTTGCTCATGGCATCCCCGCAACCGTACATGGAGGCGCTGGGCTTCGCCATTGCTGTGGCCGCGCCGGGCGCGTTGATAGCGATGTCCCTAGACCCCGAAAGCGCCGAGGCCTTGTTTAGATACTTCGTGATTTCGACAGTAGCCGGTAGCCTCGTGGTGGCCGGCTTATCCATAGGCGGTCCGCTGGGATCGGCCCTAGACTTCTCTGGCATCGCCCTCGAGCTCGGCGCCTTCCCCGCCTTCTACTGGGTCCCAGACGTCTTCGGGAGGTCGGCGCCCGAGGGCCTCGTGTTAATCTCGGGGCTCACGAAGCTAGGAGCTGCGTTCGCCCTCATGTTGCTCCCCTTGGACGTACCGGCTCAAGCGTCTGTGCCCATAGCGGCCGCGACTATGTTAGCCGGTAATTTGGGCGCAACCACCAGCAGGGACCCGAGGAGGCTCCTCGGCTTCGCCTCGGTCCTCCACGCCGGCATGGCGATTTTGGCCTTCGCGGTCTACAAGCCGCTCGCGCCGTTTTTGATGTTTGCCGACTCGATAGGCGCCATGGGCTTGTTCTCCCAGCTCTCGTCGCCGGGGCCGCGCTGGTCGGCGTATGTGCTGGCCCTCAATCAAGTTGGCGTTCCGCCGCTCCTCGGCTTCTGGCCCAAGCTGGCCCTGTTTATTCTGACCTCGCAAACGATGGGCTTAGCCATCGCGCTTTATCTGCTCGCCAACGTGGCGTGGTCTATCATCTACTACGTGCGCTTGGCCTCAACCGTCGCGGCCGGCGCAGGCATGCGCCCGCAAGCATCGGCGTTGGCCGCGGCGGTCTTCGGCGCCTCGGCGCCTCTGTGGTTACTCCAGTTATTACCTTTTATCTCATTACATTAAAAATCATTATAATTGCCTTTTTCAACGTAGAATATAGTAAAATTTATCCTTAATAAATAGAAAAGGTTTTTTGGCAACATCAAGAGGTTAACGATGAGGATCGAATCGGTATGGATAGGCCGAGGCGGCCAAGGCATAGTCACGGCCGTCTACATAGTGGCCCACGCCTCAATAGCAGATGGCTTCTACGCGATCGCCAACCCCGAGTTCGGGGCCGAGCGCAGGGGAGCTCCCGTGAAGGCCTTCTTGACAATCACCGACTACTTCGAGGACTCGCCCGAGCCCATAAAGAACCCCGACGTGGCCGTCTTCCTCGACGACAAGCTCATCGACACCATGAGGGTGGTCGTCGAGGCGGTTAAGCCTGGGGGCTACGTGATAGTCAGCTCCGGGAAAGGCCCGGAGGAGGTGGCCGGTATCATCGGCAGAAAAGACGTGAACATAGCTGTTGTGGACGGGATAGGCCTCGCCTTAAAACACGTGGGCTTGGCGGTCCCCAACGGGCCGATGGTCGGGGTGTTCGCCAAGGTGATGGGCCTCCCCAGGCTTGAGTCCATAAAGGAGGCCATAGCGTCCCAGCTGGGCAAGGCCGTCGAGCAGAACTTCGCCGCGGCCGTCGAGGCTTACAAGACGGCCGTCGTAATACCGGCCGCCGAGGCGGGCAGCGCCAAGATCTCGGTGGAAATACCCACCACCTCGGCGTTTCTCACGGGCGATTACGAGCTGGTGGGGTGGGATCAGATACCTGAGGGCGGGCTCGTCTACCCGGGCAGCAGTCTCAGATACAAGACGGGCTCTTGGCGCGTCGAGAAGCCCATCATCGATCACTCCAAGTGCATCATGTGCCGCAGATGCTGGCTCTTCTGCCCCGACGACGCCGTGCTCGAGGTCTGGAGGGAGGCGAAAGGGCCAGGCGGGAGAGTCGTCAGAGTTAAGGCGATAGACTTCAGCTACGACTACTGCAAGGGTTGCGGCATCTGCGCCCAAGTGTGCCCCACGGGGGCAATACAGATGGTGAGGGAGCTATGACCCTCCAGCTGGAGCTGGGCAAGGTCAGGCAGAAGAGGATAGCGTTGACCGGGAACCACGCTGTGGCCCTCGCGGCCAAGATGGCCCGGGTCGAGGTCATCGCCGCGTATCCCATCACCCCCCAGACGCCGGCCGTGGAGAGGTTGGCTGAGTTCGTCAACAACGGGGAGCTCGACGCCGAGTATATCCCCGTGGAGGGCGAGCACTCAGCCCTCTCGGCAGTTGTCGGGGCCTCCGCCATGGGCGCCAGGGTCTTCACGGCCACCAGCAGCCAAGGGCTTGGATTCATGTACGAGATCTTGCCGATAGCCGTGGGCCTCCGCCTGCCCGTGGTCATGGGCATAGCAACTAGGGCCTACTCAGCCCCAATCAACGTATGGGGCGATTACAGCGATGTGATGTCCATGAGGGAGCTCGGCTGGATAATCTACATGGTCTCCAACGTGCAAGAGGCCTTCGACACCACGATCCAAGCGTTTAGGGTGGGGGAGGACCCATCGGTGCACCTCCCTGTGGCAGTCGCCTATGACGGCTTCTGGATCAGCCACGTGCTGCAGCCTTTAGAGGTCCCCGAGGACGAGGAGGACGTGATGCGCTATGCCCCCATAACTAGGAGCTGGAGGAAGCTCGACGTGGATAATCCGGCCTCTCTGGGAGCCGTGGGCACCCCCGAGTGGTACTTCGAGATAAGATACGCGGCGTATAAGGCGCTCGAGGACTCCATCAAGGTCGTGCTCGAGGCCGACGCCCTATACGGCAAGATGTTCGGGAGGAGCTACGGCCTAGGATCCGGCTATAAGCTGGAGGACGCCGACGTGGCCATAGTGACGTACGGCTCCATCTACGGCTTGGCCAGAAAAGCCGTTGACGCCCTCAGAGCCGAGGGGATAAGGGCGGGGGCGTTGAAGATAAGGCTCCTGCGGCCTTGGCCCGCCGATTTCTTGAGGAGGCGCCTAGACGGCGTGGACAAAGTGGTCGTCGTGGATAGGGCCTTCAACCACGGCGGACTCGTCGGCCCCGTGGCCACTGAGCTGGCCGCGACTCTGGCGCGGCCCATCTACAGCGCCTATGCGACAATAGGCATGAGGGCGACGGACTCGGCTGCGTTGAAGAAGGCCGCCGAGCGCGTGGCCAAGGGCGAGGTGGAGCCCATGAGGCCGTTCAACATAGGGCTGAGGGGGCCATGAAGGTCAAGGTCGAGGTCAGAGGGCTTCAGCTGCCGGGCGCGAGGCCCGGCGCCGCCGTGGAGGCCGCCTACGAGTACGCCGATTTCGATCTGCCCGAGCAGGAGCTCTTTCTGCCGGGACACGGCCTATGCGCCAGCTGCACCATAGGCGTGATAGCGAGGCATATGCTCAAGGTGCTCGGGCCCGACACCATAGTAGTGAACCCGACTGGTTGCGCCGAGGTGTCCACTGTGACATACCCGCGCACCAACTGGGCCGTGCCCTGGATCCACGTAGCTTTCGGCAATGGCGGTTCAGTGGCGTCGGGAATCGAGGCGGCCATAAAGGTGCTCAAGAGGAGGGGCGTGATAGACCCCAACAGGAAGATAAACGTGGTCGTCTTCGCGGGCGACGGAGGCACGGCCGACATAGGCTTCCAAGCCCTCAGCGGGATGCTCGAGCGAAGGCATAGGGTGATCTACGTCATGTACGACAACGAGGGCTACATGAACACGGGCATACAACGCTCCGGCACCACGCCCCTCTTCGCGTCGGCCACCACGTCGCCGGCCGGCAAGAAGATACCGGGGAACCTCACTCACAAGAAGCCCATGGCCCTAATAGCGGCGGCACACGGAATACCGTATTCCGCCACCGCGAATCCAGCCTACTTGCCGGACATGTTGGAGAAGTTCAGGAAAGCCGCCGAGATCGACGGGCCCTCCTTCATCCACGTGCTTCAGTCGTGCCAGCCCGGCTGGCGCTTCGAGCCCAAATATGCCATAAAGGTGCTCGAGCTGGCCACGGAGACCGGCTACTGGGTCAACTACGAGATCGAGGACGGCAAGTTCAGAATCACAGTGACGGTCCCCAGGAGGAAGCCGGTCGAGTGCTTCTTGAAGCTCCAAGGAAGGTTCAAGCACCTCGGCAAGGAGGAGATAGCGTTTCTCCAGAAGGTGATAGACGAGGACGTGAAGAGGCTCAACGAGATGGCCGGAGGCGAATTCATAGGCCCTCTCGACCCAGAGGCGAAATGTTGATCGAGCACATACGCCTTTTCGCTGTCGCGGTCAAGAACGCGTTGAGAGGGCCTATAACCATCGACTATCCAAGGGAGGCTAGAGATTACAGCGATAGGCTCCGCGGCTACATAGTCAACGACAAAGAGAGATGCATCAGCTGCGGCTTATGCGAGGCGGTCTGTCCGGCCAAGGCGATTAAATTCAGCGTGGGCCCAGACGGAAGGCGCTATCCCGGGATAGACTACGGCCGTTGTATTTTCTGCGGATATTGCGTTGACGCATGTCCCACGGGTAGCTTGAGACATACGCAACTTCACGAGGTGGTGTGGACCCACTTGAACACCTTCGCCAAATACGCCGAAGGGGATCCCGAGGAGGTCGACGGAAGGCCCAGGAGGTCGTTGCTATGAGCGGGCTGGCCGCCGCCCTCCTATATCCCGGCATCACGGCCATATTTGCCTATCTGCTCGTTGCGATTTGGCTCGAGAGGAAGCTCGCGGCGAAGGTGCAGTGGCGTTATGGTCCCCTCTATGTTTCCAGATGGCTGGGCGGCTTGCTCCAAGGCCTCGCCGATGCCCTGAAGCTGATCTTCAGCGAGTTGGTGGTGCCCTCCTATACCAACAAGGCGCTCTTCACAGCGCTTCCCCTGGTTGTGTTCCTCGCGGACGCCTTGCCGGTTATGTTCATACCCGGCGCCCCGGACCTGGTGATTTATAGGAGCCACTACGGCCTAGCGTACGTCTTGGTCATACTGTTACTCGCCACGCCAGCCATAGTGGCCATGGCTTGGGTCGAGGCCGACAAGTTCACATATATAGGCGCTCTCAGGGAAATACTGATGGAGGCCGCCTACGAGGTGCCGCTTGCGCTCTCCTTATTCGCCATGATAATCCTCTACGGCCCCGACCCTGTACAAGCCGTCGAGGCCCAGAGTATTCCGGGCATCTTGGCCAATCCCTTGGCCTTCTTCGCGTTCTTCGTCTCAGCCGCTATGGCCACTAGCAGATTCCCCTTCGAGATACCAGACGCCGATACCGAGATAGTCTTCGGGCCCTACACCGAGTACGGCTCGACGCTCCTCCTGGCGTCTTTCGGCGCTAACTACGTGGCGCTTTACTCCTTCTCGCTCCTCGGCGCATTGTTGTTCCTGGGCGGTTGGGCCCCCTTCGGCGGGCTTCTGGGCGCGGCCGTCATGTTGGCCAAGGCCATGTTGCTCACGATAGTTTGGCTAATACTTAGGGCGATATATCCGAGGTTGCGGATAGACCAAGCGCTGCGCTTGGGCTGGGGGAGCCTCTTGGCTATATCGGCGGCTTCCGTGGCCGTGTCTGTTGTGTGGAGGCTATGGCTTGGCTGATATTCCTCCTAGCTCTTACCGCCTCGTTGATCGCCTTGTTGATGGCTCCGAGGTTGTTGGCGCCCAGGAGGCTGACGAGGGCCAAGGAGGTGAGGTTCGAGGCCGGCAATCCGCCGTACGGCAAGGCGAGGAGGAGGATGGTTATGCAGTACTTGGGCTACGTCTACTTGGCCATGGCCACGGAGTCTATCGTGGGGGCGTCCATAGCGCTGTACCTCATAGACGCCAAAGTCTTGTGGGCTGCGCTGGTGGCGGTGGCCGCGGCCGCGGCGACGGCCTATGTGGCGGCAAGGGGCCATGATTAGGAAGGTCGAGGGCCTATTGAGGTTGGCCGCCAAGTGGGGGACCAAGTGGTCTCTCTGGCCGCCGCACTTAGTGACGGCTTGTTGCGGCGTGGAGCTGGCGCACACCTTCGGCCCTGCATACGACGCCGAGAGGTTCGGCGTTTTGCCCATGCCCTCGGCGAGACACAGCAATTTGCTCATCATAGAGGGCACCATAACGATGAAGATGGCCAAGTTCGTCAAATGGGTCTACGAGCAGATGCCCGAGCCAAAGTTCGTGATAGCCATGGGCGCTTGCGCCATAAAGGGAGGCGTGTTCTACGGCTCCTACCACATGGTCCCGGCCTCCAACGTGGTCCCCGTCGACGCGTACGTATCGGGCTGCCCCCCGACGCCCGAGGCGTTGCTCAAGGCCATTGAGGAGGTTCAGAAGAGGCTATGATCGAGTGGCCCTTCGACAAGAGGCCGGGCTCGACGTTCTTCGTGGAGAGGGAGGAAGAGCTGGCGCCGGGCGAGAGGGGGCTCGTCCTGGTGGTCGGCCCTCAACATCCCGGCTCCGGCCACATGAGGCTCTTCGTCGTCCTCGACGGAGATGTAATCATCGACGTAAGGCCCGATCCGGGCTTCGTGCACAGAGGGGTGGAGAAGTTGGCCGAGAGGAGGCCGTTCTGGACGGTTCCGCCCCTCGTCGAGAAGGTCTCCATAATGGACACGACGAACGCGATGCTGGCCTACGTACACGCCGTGGAGAAGGCGCTGGGCCTTCAGCCTCCGCCTAGGGCCAAGGCGTTGAGGTCCATCATGGCCGAGCTGGGGAGAATAAGGACCCACCTATACGACTTGGCGATCCACGGCATATTCATAGGCCACTCGACGGCCTTCATGTGGGGCTTCGGCATGGGCGACATGATAGCCGAGGTGCAAGCTAGGGTGACGGGAGCGAGGACCACCTCGGCTTATCCCATCCCCGGAGGCGTTAGGAGGGATTTAAGTACCGATGGGAGGCAAGCGTTGGAGAGACTTCTGGCTAAGCTCAAGTCGTCCCTCAAGGACTTCGAGACGCTCTTTCTGCGGAACCCCCTGGTCAAGGCCAGGCTGGAGGGCGTGGGCGTGCTGGACGCCAAGAGGGCGTCGGAGCTGGGCGCCGTGGGGCCGTCCGCCAGGGCTTCGGGCATAGCCTACGACGTAAGGGTCGACTCGCCCTACGACGGCTACGAGGCGATTAGGCCGAAGATCGCCGTCGAGAAGACCGGAGATTCTCTGGCGCGCGTCGCGGTGAGGTGGGCCGAGATATGGGCCTCCGTGGAGTACATCGAGGAGGCGCTCAAGGTATTGCCCGAGGGCGATATAATAGACGAGGCGCTCGTGGCCCTCTCGCCGCATTACAGGAGGGAGGGCATAGCCGGCATTTTCGGCGTTTTGACCCAGCTGAGGCCGGAGCCGGGCGAGTACCACGGTCTGGTCGAGATGGCGAGGGGCGCCTCTTATGTCTTCATTCAGTCCACGGGCTCTCCCTACCTCCGCCGCATGAGGTTCGTGACGCCCAGCTGGCGCAACCTCAAGCCCATGATCGAGGCCATGAAGGGATATAGGCTGGCCGACCTCCCCGCCATCTACATGTCCTTCGGGTACTTCCCGCCGGAGGCTGATAGGTAATTTTCAAGCCCGTTCTGGGCGTTAGCCCTTCATGAAGCCGCCTAATATCCCCGTCACGTAGTACTTCTGCGATGCCAGGATAATGGGACGACGCGGCGACCACGGCCATCAAGACGACGTTGACGAAATACGAGGGTGCCGAGTTCGGAAGGCCGTGACTGGGAACGGCGTTCGGTTCCTTATGAAGACGGGGCAGAAGTGTAGATCGTCGTACAGCTTCTCCGCCTAAAGCAAGTCAGCCGGTTCTTGGTGTCCACTATGTCGGGTAATAAGTTATCGCCGAGTTGCGCCAGCCAGAACATGATGGCTTTATTCGATGGCGGCACCGATATCTTGCTGAGGACCTCCTCTTGGAACTCCGAGGTCGACGTGTAGGTTGCAATGATCGCGCCCGGGGGAGGTATTGTAGCGGGGATCTCGTGACATAGCAACAACTGCGGCGATGGTCATCGCGAATTATTGCGATGGTCGTTGCGCGGGATATTTCGCGCGCCATGAGGTGATCTAGTTTTGAGTATTTGTCTGTATAAAATAACATAATTTAATATTTATTTTTTATCAAAATATTTATATATAGAGTGTTTATTCTTATGGAGTTCCCCTAGAGG
>DANS01000011.1:23791-31663 GCA_002497345.1 Thermoproteus sp. UBA157 | reverse complement strand
GGCACATAACTTGCAGTATCCTATGAACCACACGCCATCATCCACGACGAGAATTCCCCGGTGCCCCGCCAGCGTAACGGCGGGGAATCGGTGGGCCGCTATCCTCGCCACCGTGTCCGCCAACTCTCTATCCTTGGCTAGATTCAGAAGCCCTTGCGGATCTTCCGCAAGCTTAAACAGCGCTTCGAGTAGCCCATCTCCTAGACTTGATTCATATGGAGCCAACATCTCCAGCAACTTGCAGAGGCCAGGCCCCGGATCGAAGCCGTATCTGCGCCTTATCGCCGATATTACGAGCCCATCACAGCCGAACTCGGCCACATAGCGCACCAAGCCCTTCAGGCTCGGGTGTACCCTGCCATCTTCGCCTATTATGATATAACCGTCTTCCTTGAGCCGCGCTAACTCGTAGTAAGCTGTCGAGGTCGACATCTCTACCGACTTAGCGATCATCCACCGGTTAGCCGGATATCTGGCGACCACCTCCTTGAGGAGACGAAAACGCCTAGAGCTCTCCCTTGTATACAGCACACTGAAGATCCTAAATTATCTATTTAAGCGTTTATTATGTATCATTATATACAACAGCGATCACCATATACCTATTGCGCTTCTATCAGAACTGAGTTCTTGTTCGTTCTGTTTACTATGTTAATATTACTTCCGATATCTAAGCACGATAAAAAGGCTTAAAATAGTAACATCGTTAATAGGGCGTGACCAAGAGAATTGCGCTGGTGGGCCCTCCCAACGTGGGGAAGTCGACCCTGTTCTTCGCGCTCACCGGGCGCTACGTGAAGACCGCGAACTACCCTGGCAAGACCTTGGAGGTAAATGTGGGCAGAATAAGGGGGATGGACGTGGAGGTGGCGGATCTCCCCGGCGTGTTCAACCCGCGTAGTCCCAGGGACGAGGATGAGAAGCTGGCGCTTAACGCGGCGCTCAACGGCGGTTTCGATGCGGTCGTGGTAGTCGGCGCCCCCCACGCCTTGAAGGAGGCGTTGGAGCTCGCCGAGTATCTGGGCAGATACAAGCCGGTTGCATTCGTCTTGAACATGGCGGATCTGGGGAGGCCAGATGTGCCGGCCGATGCCCTCGCGGCCGCGATGGGGATACCGGTGTTCTACACCTCCGCGGCCAAGCGCGCGGGTATCGCGGAGCTCGTCGACTTCTTAAAGCGCTGGAGCCCGAGCGGGCCGACCCCCGTGAAGCCCGTGGAGGTGCCCTTGAGGCCCACGACGAGGGCGGCCAGCGCTGTGTTCTCGAGGCCGTGGGCCGCGGCCCTGGCGCTTTTCGCTCTATCGGTTGCCACCGTTCTGTTCTTGTTGGCCGCCCTAGAGGGCGTGCTCCCGTGGGGCGCGCAGACGCCCGGCTTGCTCCCGGCGCTGGAGCCCTATCTGGACGCGGTCCCGGACTTGATCTCCTCCGCCGGCCTTCCGCCGTTGTTGACGTCGTTTCTAGTAGACGGCCTCTGGGTCGGCATCTCAGCGCTTGTAAGCTTCCTGCCCTACGTGCTCGTGGCCGTGGCCCTCGTGGCGTTCTACGAGGAGACCGGCATTATTGGCGCGTTGACAAGAACCCTCGAGTCCAAGCTCGCGGCGTTGGGCATACCCGGGAGGGGCCTCCTCTGTTTGGCCGTGGGCGCCACTTGCAACGTGCCGGCGCTCTCCACCGCGAAGGTCATGTGGGGCAGGGGCAACAGGCTCCTGACGGCGCTCCTCGTGCCCTACGTGCCGTGCGCCGCGAGGCTCTCCTTGTTCGTCGCGATCGCGGCCGCCGCCTTGGCCGACAAGCCGTATCTGGTGCCCCTAGCTGTCTTCGCCCCCTACGCCGTCTCTGCCCTCGCCATATTGGCCGCCTCGGCTATATACAGGAGGGCCTTCAACGTGAGGCCCGCGATTGAGGGCCTTCCTCCGACCCCCTTGATGCTGCCCAACTGGAGGATCTACCTCGTCAAGGTCCGGGTATACTTCACGGACTTCTTCAAGAAAGCCGGCTTGCTCATCGTGCTTTTGCCCCTGGCCTTGTGGCCGCTGACCGCCTTCGGCCCCGGCGGGATCGCCGAGAGCCCTGCAGATTCGTGGATGGCTATCGCCGGCAGGAGCCTCGGGGCGGTTCTGGAGCCCTTGGGGATTCCCTGGCAGATCTCGGCGTCGTTGATCGCCGGCTATATCTTCAAGGAGGTCGTGTGGGGCTTCATGGGGGCCTTCGGCGCGATACAGCTCCTGCCCAGCTTATCTCTGCCCTCGATGCTTGCCCTATTGGCGTTCCTAGCCATATACTCGGCCTGCGCGGCCACCACGGCCTCCTTGGCAAGGCTGGTGGGATGGCGCCTCACGTTGGCCTCCTTGGCGTTCCAGCTGGCGTTGGGGCTCGCCGCGGCTTACGCCGTATATTATACGGCCATATTGATTTAGCCTTTCAGCGTAATTGTTAAATATACCTAATTAAAGTTCTGCATGAACAAGAAAGTAATAGCGACCTCGATAATTCTTGTACTTTTATTCATAGCTTTTTATAGCTATGCACACGCCTCGAGCAGCCGCGACGATGCCCATGTGGAGCTGTATGTAGTATTCGTTTGGCATATGCATCAACCGCCATATATTTTGCCCAACGGGACGATCCTAGCGCCGTGGCCTAGGCTCTGGACCACCAAGGGTTACTACCCCATGGTGGCCCTGGCCGTTGAGGAACATGCCCACGTCACCTTCGACTTCACGCCTACGTTGCTGCAACAGATAGAGCTGGTGGCCGAGGGCAAATATGTGGATCCATATCTTCTGGCCTCCGAGGCGGATCCCTACAAGTTGACGGAAGCCCAGAAGGAGTTCATACTCGAGCGGTTCTTCGACGCCGCGCCGGTGCAAATCGAGAGGTACCCGCGGTACTACTGCCTTTACCAAGAGGTGAAACAAAACGGGATCCGGTGGGCCCTCCAGAACTTCACCCCTCAGGACTACCTAGATCTACAGACTTTGTTCAACTTAGCTTGGTATAACATCTATATACTCCAGAACGATCCGCAACTTAAGCCCATATATCTATACGCTCTGGACAGCAATTGCTCCACCCACTTCACGATAAAGCAGAGGGATCTCCTCCTCGAGGGTTTCCAGAAGTATGCGGAGAAGTTACTGAAGCTGATCGCGTCTAGGGGAGGCGGCATAGGCTCGCTTGAGTTCATCACCACGCCTATGTACTACCCCATAATGCCCCTCGTGGTCAACCTCACGTCGGCTCTCGAGAGCAACCCGTACCTCATAGTGCCGCCGACGGGCTACAACTATCCGCAAGATGTCTACAACCAGCTCGTCGAGGCTAGGCGGTTCTACTACGACGAGTTCCGCTTCAAGCCGAGAGGCTTATGGCCGCCCGAGATGGCCGTGTCGCAGAGCGCTCTGGAGCTCGCGGCCAAGGCCGGCTTCCAGTACACCTATATATCAGGCGATACCTTGGCCAAAACCCTCGGCGAATCGCCCGGCGTCTCCAACTACCGGCTTTGGTACTTGCCCACTCCATACGGCAAGTTGTACATCTTGGCTAGGGACGACTCGATCTCCAACTACGTGGGATTCGGCGCAAGCGGCGACGTGAACGCACACGGCCCGTTCTACGCAGCTAATAAGACGTATTGGATGATTAAATCGATTGAGGGCAAACTGGCCGCCGCCGGGATCAAAAGAGGCGTTGTGTTGATCGCGCTCGACGGCGAGAATCCGTTCCAGTACTTCGACGACGATGGGGTTATGTACCTCACCTACCTCTACGGGCTCATAAAGAGCGATAAGACCATGAAGATGACGACCACGTTCGAGGCGGTCAAGGCGTTGAGGCCCGAGGCGGCGCCGCTGACGAGGAGGATAGTGGCGTCGACTTGGGCCGGCGACTTCTCGACTTGGGTCGGCAACTGGGAGCAGAACCTGGCTTGGACCATCCTCTACAACGTGAGGCAAGACGTGGCCAACTGGACCTGCCTCTACGAGGCCGAGGCCGGCGATTGGTTCTTCTGGTACAGCGGCTACTTCCCATCGGCGACTCCGCAGATATTCGACGAGCTCTTCAGGGCGTTTTCGAAGTGCGCCGCGGCGCATTACAACTACACGTGGCCGCTCGACGTGCCCATTTATTTCTCGAGCGACGCCCAGATAGGCTGGGCGGGGACGCCCTTCGAGCGGATAGTGACCGTGGAGGGCCCGTATACCTTCGGGGTCCAGGTATGGTCGCCCAATTACTCGCCCCCGAGCCAAGCCGGGGCCCAGGCCATACGCGCGATACTGCACTTCGGCCCCGTCGATTACTTCGGAGGGCCTTGGAAGTACCTCTACTTCGTCCCTATGAACTACTCCGGCGCCGTCGGCAACAACTACCTATACACGGCGACCGTGTACCTCAAGCCGGGCAACTACGAGTTCATATATATAACGCAGGGCCAGAACACATATTACGCCCACGCGTCCTCGACGCCAGACGGCAACTATTGGATAACGGTTCTACCGACGCCCACAGGCGCTGTGCAGAGCGCTTACATCTACCAGATCAGGGTATACAACAACGGCGGCTACACGGCCTATAGCCCTGCAGCCGCGCCTAGTTGCGTCTACGCCCCCGCGGGCTCCACAGTCGGCGTTGTGGTGGCCGTCCAGTCCACCGGCACGGTCTACCCCGTATTGCACTACGGCTACGGCTCCTGGTGGTGGCCTGTTAACGACGTGTTGGCCCAGCCCATAGGCTCCTACAACGGCTACACGTTGTATGAGGCCAACGTGACCTTGCCGAGCTCCGGCATACAGTACGTCTTCGAGATCTTCCAGTCCGGCGGGACCTATTGGGTCCACATAAACGGCGGAAACGGCCAGATCTGCGCCTCCTAAACTCCGTCCCCCGAAAACTATATACCTATGTAGTAACTACATAGGTATGTTGTTCTTGGACAGACCCGCCGAGCGTCCCGAGGAGCTTTTCGATAGGATCGAGGAGGCCCGTAGGCTGGCCGAGGCCGTCTTGAGCAGAGCGGCTACCCTCGTCGTCGGCATGAGGCGCGTCGGCAAGACCTCCTTGATAAAGTCCGTCACCTATAACCTCCGGCGGATCTACGTTGATGCGAGGGCCTTCGAGGAGAGGCGATACATCACTTACGCGGATCTGCTCGATGCGCTCGCGAGCTCAAGCGCTTGTTGCCCCTCCACAAGAGGCTCGGGGATCTCTTGAAGTCCGTCAGAGGCGTCTCCGTCGCCGGCCTCTCGCTGGAGTTCGAGCGGGGAAAGAGGGCGCCGAGGTTCGCCGAGCTGTTGGAGGCTCTGGATAGATGGGGCGAGGAGAGCGGGACCAAGATAGTGTTGGTGCTCGACGAGGCGCAGGAGCTCGTGAAGCTCAAGGGAGCCGACGTGCTCCCGGCGCTGGCTTATGCCTACGATAACCTACGCCACTTGGCCGTGGTATATTCGGGCTCCAAGGCGGGGCTTCTGGCGAGGTTCTTGCGCTTGGACGACCCCGAGTCGCCTCTCTACGGGAGGTACATGGAGCGCATAGAGGTGGCCCCCTTCTCGAGGGAGCTCTCCTTGGCATATCTAGAGGCCGGCTTCGCCGAGGCCGGCGTTAAGATAAGTAGAGAGCTCGTCGAGAGGGCCGTCGACGCGCTCGACGGCGTGGTCGGGTGGCTGGCCTACTTCGGGCTCAAGGCCCTGTCGGATCCGGACATGGCGCTGGAGGAGGCTCTGGCATACGCCGAGAGGCTGGCGGGGTCGGAGTTCTGCCATTTCGTTGAGTTTATGGGCAGCCCTCGGTATCTACACGTGGCGAAGTTGGCCGCCGCGGGGGCCAGGTGGTCCGACGTCAAGCGGTACTTGACGGCGGTTGAGGGGAGGGCTCTGACCGACGCTGAGGTGACCAAGTTGTTGAGGAACTTGGCGGATTACGGCTTCCTCGAAAAGAGGGGGGATGCCTACGTGGTGCCCGACCCCGTGTTGAGGCGGGCGCTCCNNTTGAGGTGCGGCCAGTCTTCCTTATAAAGAGATTAATACCATGGAGGGGCCGGATTACAGCGGAAACGGCCTGAACTCCCTGCCCAACTCGCTTCTGGCGCACTTCGGGCTATCGGCGAGGGGCCCGCCCCTTAAGTTCGAGCTGGGCCTCTCGTCGAGGAGGGTGGCCTTGGTGTTGCTAGACGGCTTGGGGTTTAGCCTATTCTCGAGAGTGGCCGGGAGCTTCGCCGGGAGGTTCAGAGGAGTCTACAGGATATCGACGGTCTTCCCGTCGACCACCGCATCGGCGCTCACCACCATATCCACGGGGCTCACTCCCTGCCAACACGGCGTTGTGGCCTGGAGCTTCTACTTGAAGGAGGCGGGCGCCGTGGTGGACGCCCTCCACATGAGCCCCATGCTCGGCGAGAGGGACGGCCTCCACAACGCGGGCTACGACCTCAAGGCGCTCTTCAACGCCCCCTCGATATTCGCCGATATGGCAAAGGTGGGCATGAAGGCGCGGGTCTTCCTGCCGAGGGGCCTCAACGGAGGCATCAGCAGAATCCTCTACGACGGCGCTGAGACGTTCGACTACGTATCCCACCACGATGCGTTGATAAACGCGGGCCGCTTCTTGCGCCAAAACGACGCCGCAATGGCCTACGTCTACATCCCCACGGTAGACAGCGCCGAGCACAAGTACGGCCCCCGCTCCGAGGAGGCCGCGGCGATCGCCGAGGGAGTTCTGGGCGACGTGTTGAGGCTGGCCGATCGGCACCTCCAAGACGTCGACGTCTTGATAACCGCCGATCACGGCCACGAGGAGATCTCGCGCAACGAGGACTTGACCAAGGATCCCGATCTGCTGAGGGCCTTGGAGATCCCCCCATACGGCGATCCCAGATCCCTGCACGTGCGCACGTCGGCGGAGCGGCGGGAGCTCGAGGCGATTCTCGCAAAACACGGCGAGTTCCAGCTTTTGTCCAGAGAGGAGGCCGTGAGGGCCGGCTTGTTGGGTCCGTGCGAGGGCGGCTTCGTCGATAGGATCGGCGATTATCTGGCGTTGCCGGGCAGAGGCCTCGCCGCCTTGTACCTATACAAGCGCAGGAACGAGGACCCGCTCAAGTTCAAGGGCCACCACGGCGGGTTGTCCGAGGACGAGCTCTACGTGCCCCTCATTATAGTGTAAAGCTTAAATAGGGTGGGCCCAACTCGGTCATGGCCAAGAGGGTTTTGATAATAGCGGGAGATGCCGTGGAGGCGCTGGAGATCTTCTACCCCTATTATAGGCTTAAGGAGGAGGGCTTCGAGGTGGACGTGGCGGCTCCCACGAAGAAGGACTTGAGGACCGTGGTCCACGACTTCGAGCCGGGCTGGGAGACCTACAGCGAGAAGCCCGGCTATTTGTTCAAGTGGGTTACCAAAACCTTGGCCGAGGTGAAGCCGGAGGAGTACGATGGGCTCGTGATACCGGGCGGCAGGATGCCGGAGTACGTCAGAATCGCGGCGCCGGAGGACGTCAAGAGGATAGTGAGGCACTTCTTCGAGCGCAACAAGCCGGTAGCCGCCATATGCCATGCGCCTCAGATCTTGGCCGCCGCCGGCGTCATCAAGGGCAGGAGGATGACCAGCTACATCGCGGTTAAGCCGGAGGTCGAGAACAACGGCGGGATATGGGTCGACCAAGAGGTCGTCGTGGACGGCAACTTGGTTACGGCTAGGGCTTGGCCCGACAGCCCCGCCTGGATGAGGGAGTTCATAAAGCTCCTCAAGTCTAGATAGGCTTAAAGATCCGCCTTTTCCCGAACGATTTTCTCCTCATCGTTAGCCGACGCGCGACCAGCTGTTCCCTCAGTATGCGCATCGCAGCATCGTACCGATATTGGGCCGAGCTGCGGGCAACCTT
>DANS01000011.1:23531-23675 GCA_002497345.1 Thermoproteus sp. UBA157 | reverse complement strand
GGGGGATTGCCCTTTATATAAGACGTAGAGCCGCGGAGCTATGCCGAGCAGTTCACGCGCCTTAGCGATCCGCGAGCTCCGCTACGCTAACGGCATGGAGGACTCTCCTAACGTCGACTGTCTAGGAGGCGAGTCGACGAGGGG
>DANS01000011.1:19997-23423 GCA_002497345.1 Thermoproteus sp. UBA157 | reverse complement strand
TTCAACTAGCCAAGCTAGGTCCAAGCCGCGTGATCGCCTCATCTGATGTCGTGTACGTAGTCGTAGAGCTCGAGGGCGTAGGGCTTCAGTTTGCCCTCCCTCACTAGCCTCTCCACCTCCTCCCTTGGCGAGAAGATGGCCCTCAACATCGCGTCCCTCTCCTCGTCGGGCAGAGGCGCCAAGGCCATTATCAAGCGGCCGCCGTGTTGCAAGTACATCGGCGATTTCAGCTTCGCCCTCAAGATCTCCATTATGACAGGGGCGAAGGATCTGTCGAACCTCGGCTGGTTCTCCACGACGGCCTTCTCCAGCTCCTCGACGGTTATGAGCTCGGCGATCTTCTCGGCCGTCTCCCTCGGCGACTGGTGCCTAAACGGGCCTGCCTTATAGGCATCGGCGATCGCCCTCTTCACCCTATCCGCGAACTTGTGGAGGATCCTCTCAGCCGCGATGCGGTCCAAGTCGTCGTAGAAGGCGAGGGTCCACTCCATGTGGAGACCCCACAACTTGTCGAAGAGCTCCTCCGTGAAGCGCGTGCCCGCCGTAACCTTCACCTTGTCCTCCGCGGGGATTACGCCTAGGTTCGTCCTCGCTGGGCCCTTAAAAGCCCCGTCTTTAGTTATGGCCGCGTTGTGCCTAAGAAGGGTCCACAGCCACGTCGAGAATATGCGGTAGGTCGCCAGGTCGTTCATGAAGCGCTGCCCCAGCTCGTAGTCGTCGATGGCGGCGGCCAAGTTGCCGTTGAGCAGCTGGAAGCCGTAGTTCGCGGCCATGTAGAAGGCGTGTTGTATGTGCTCAGCGGTGATGTCCCCCTTAGGCGGCTCGAATAACGCCGACCAGAGATCCTTGCCTCCCCACAGCTCCGGATTGCCCAAGAGCTTCTCCGGCGCGTCCAACATGTCCGGCCTTATCACCCACGGGGTTATGTTGCCCTGCTCATCTATTAGGCCTAGCCTCATGAAGAGCCCCCTCTCTTGCTCGGTCAACCCGCTGTCGACAGCCGGTATCTTGACGCCGTCCACCTCCACGAACTTGACGGGGCGGTTTATCATCTGCTGGAGCTCCTCGAGGCTAGCGCGCAGCGGCTCGTTGCCGGCCTTCACGTAGGACTCCTCGGGCGTCGCCACCCAGCTCTGCCTAAAGAGGTCGAAGAGCCGCCCCTTGACTTTGCCCTCGAGCGCGTCTCTCAACGTGACCTTCTTCACGGGCTCCTCCGTCACGAATATGAGGCCTATCAGCCTCTCCCTCAACTTGTCCAGCCAGATGGCCCTAAGCGCCCTTTGATTGAAGCGGTGGCGCTGGTAGGGGTCGTCCGGCCTGTAGAGCATCACCGCGGCCATGCCGCCCACGGGGCCGGCGTTCAGATTCCCTTGTCTGTCCAGCCCCGCCATTAGGCACACCAACGCGTTCCACCTCTGGTAGGCCATCATGACGGGGTGAGTCATGGTGATGTTCTGGGGATCTGGGTACACCGCCTCGTCCCTCCACATCTCTATAAGGGAGCCCAGGTAATCCCAGCGGCCGTTGTTGCTCTTCACGAGCCTCTCGCGCCAGATCCAGAATATGACGGGCAAGTACAAGCCGGCCCTCGCCTCCTCGTAGAGCATCGCGATCTTCAGCTCGCCTCTCTTGAGGCCGAGCTTGTCCTCGACCCGGCGCAACAACTTCTCCACCACCAACGCCTCGTCCGGCGTCTGGACCTTGGGGATGTAGAAGTAGACGCCCGATCCGGCCTTCTTCAAGAGGTCGTAGTTGTTCACCGTATATATCACCACCGACGTTATGATGGCCGGGACCGGCTTCCCGTCTACCCTAACGTCGAAGTCCAAGATGTGGAGGCCGGGCACTCTGTGTATGAGCGTCGGCCACTTCTCCCTCGGCTTCCTTATTCTGTACTCCTTGCCGCCCTCGTAGTAGGGCTGCGGCACGTCGCCTCTCAGCACTCTGTTTACTATACGCCGTCCTTCCCACACGGCAGCCGCCGTGCGCCCTGAGCCCCGCGGGATGTACCAAGCAGGCGAGGCGTCCTCCTCGTCCTCCATCATCGACGCAACGTCCGCGTTGATCTGGTGTATCGCCCTGCTCATGGGGAACCACGGCCCCGTTATCTCGAGGCCGGGGTTCTTGAGCGGGTGGAGGTCGTCGGGCACGGGCGCGTTCCAGTTCAGGCCCCAGCGCAAGGGGGTGTCGCGGCCCAGGAGGTTGTCTATAAGGCCTTGGACTATCTCTCTGAAGGTCCTCACGTTGCCGTCTGCGTCTGTGAACTTCTCGTCCCAGCTCGGGAAGGCCGCCTTGACCTTCACGGGCCTCTTGTCGTTGAGCCACTCCCGCCTAGCCCTAATCACCCGGTCTATCTCGGCCCTAAGCTCCCTGGTCAGCTCCTCTATGAGCCCCTCTACGGAGACGGCCCGGCCGTTGACGGTCTTCTCGCCGAGAAGATCGCCGTATTCGCGCTTGACGGCGGGATTAATTTCTATCATGAAGAGCACAAAGAAATATATTTTTAAGTTTTAATAAACGAAATAGATATTTAAAAAAGTGATATAACACGTGTATATATGCACATGGCCAATGTTGTTCCTAGAGAGCTCCGCTTTAACAGCAATAGACTTAACCCCAATTGTTCTTCGTATTGCTGGCCGGCCTTCGCCTACAAGGGGGATGCGGGGTCGCGTTGTTCGTAACAGACGAGCGCATCTCGTGGCGCTACAGAAGAGGCGTGGTCGAAGCCGTCGTAGGGGTACTCGCTGGGAACTACGAGGTGGTAGCGCCGCGCTTCGGCTGTTGTTGGGCGCCGTGTAGGCACAGCGAGCAGTTCGAGGGGGCAGAGGCCCTAGCGTGCCGCAATTTGTCGGTCCTCGAAGAGCTGGGCGAGGTGGACTCCGTAGTAGTCCCCGATCCGGGCGGATGCCAAACAGGGCTCCTCAGATACGTGCGCGGCCGCAGGGTCGTGGAGGCCGTGCAGTTGCTGGCCGATGGTTTGAGGGAGAAGCGAGGCCGAGATGAAGTCGTCCAGCACACCTGCCATCTCGTGGACGTAGCCGAGCTCGCGATGCGATCTTCAAGGTATCCGAGGTGCCGGGCCTAAGCGCCCCTCCCCAGCGCCGACGTGTGTTGCGCCGGCGGGAACAACCCTCTAAGGCATCGCGACGTGTGAGCGCGAGAAGAAAAGGCAGGAGGCCCGCTATCTCCTGATGGGATGCTCGTGGAGAGCCCCTATTGCCTACAACAGATGGACAATCTTCTTATACTTCCCTTGGAGATATTGGACGCGTCATACAACAAGGTCCCCAACGACGGATGCGGCGCGCTCTGCGCGAGGCTCCTCTAGGGGTTCAACTATAGGATGCGCGTGCCGCCTCCTCGCGGTTCCGTGGTTGAGGAAGGCCTTCGAGGACGTGGCCGTGCGGGCATGCGCGGACGCCG
>DANS01000011.1:14746-19963 GCA_002497345.1 Thermoproteus sp. UBA157 | reverse complement strand
TTCCTCTCCATCTCGAGGACGTATTCCACCAACTCGCGCGCGACGTCTACGCCGCTGGCTCTGGCAACTGCCTTGAACTCCGGCACCATGTTTACCTCCCCCACGTAGTAAGCGCCTTCGCCTATTAGGATGTCCACGCCCGCGTACTCGGCGTTGAGAGCCCTTGCGGCCTTGACGGCCAAGCTCTCGAGCTCCGGGGAGGGCCTTATCCCCTCGACCGTTCCGCCCCTGGCCGCGTTGCTGCGCCAATCGCCGGGCGGCGGCCTTCTTATCATGGCGGCGACCACCCTATAGCCTATCACGAACGCCCTTATGTCCGTGCCGTCTCCTATGCGCTCTTGAACTAGGTAAACCTCGTCGGGGTCGGCGCCTCTCAGGAGGGCCTCCACGTCCTCCCTGGATCTGGCCAACGCCACCTTTCTGCCCCAGCTCCCGAAGGCAGGCTTGACGATGAGCTCCTTGGAGTCCGGCGCGGCGGGGGCCAAGCGGGTCTTGGGTATAGGCAAGCCCGAGGCTCTTAGCATCGCCAAGGCCACGGCCTTGTTCCACCCAGCGGCGAGGGCTCTCCAATTGTTCACCGCGACGGCGCCCGACGCCTCCACGTGGGCCGCGGCGATAATGGCCCTATTGTGGCTTAGCGTTCTTATCAGATAAACGCCGTCTTCAACATCCTCGTCCAAGCTCAGCCCCTCGACCCTTACTAGGTCCAGCCTAGCGCCGAGCCTCTCCGCCGCCTTCAGCAACATCTTCTCCTCCTCCTTCAACACGTCAACCACCAGCTTCACCACGGCTCGGCCTTGAGCTCGCCTCCCTTCCTCAGCCAGTTGAAGGCGTTGGCCAACTCCAAGCCCAGCGATGGGTGCAACACGAGGGGCGTCGACGTGTCCGCCGCGACGCGCCTAATTGCGTAGTCCTTCTCGGGCGTGACGCCGGCCGTTATCACCAAGTCCACCTTCCTCCACTTGATCTTGTCCACCACGTCGGGAGTCGGCTCCAGCAGCTCCAGCCAGGTCAGCCTCCTCCTTATCTCCTCCACGTCCTTTAGGTAGGCCTCATCGAAGGTGTAGACCAAGGCGTTCCTCCTCGGCACCTTGTTGGGCTGGGCCGAGAGCCAGCTCTTGAGGAGGGCCTCCTCGAAGGTATCGCCGAAGGAGGCCACCTCGCCTGTGCTGTACATGACGGGCCCCAGCCTAGGGTAAGCCCCTCTGACTCTGCTCCAGGAGAACTGCGCCGTCTTGACCCACCACCTGGAGGGCCTAAGCACCGTCAGCTCGCCATCGTAGGGAAGCCTCTCGCTCGTCAAGACGTCCGCCACCAGCGACATGTAGTTGACGCCCGTGGCCTTGCTGACGAAAGGCATGGAGCGGCTCGCCCTCAAGTTCGCCTCTATGACGTAGACATCGTCGAGAACTATGAATTGAACGTTGAGAGGCCCCTTGACTTCGAGCTCCCTCGCAATCGTGTGGGCCACCTCGGCCATCTTCTCCGCGGCCCAGCTCGGCATTTTGCGAGGCGGCATCACCATGGTGGAGTCGCCCGAGTGTACGCCGGGCGGCTCCACGTGTTCTATCGGCGTCACGACGGTCCTTTTGCCGTCCGAGACCGCATCTACCTCCGCCTCTATACCCCACGGCATGAACTTGGACACGACTACTGGATACTCGCCGCTCACCTTTGCGGCATTGGTGAGGAACTCCGTGAGCTCCCTTCCGTTCCTCGCCACGGCCATGTAGGTGCCGCCCAGCACGTAGCTGGGCCTCAACAAGACGGGGTAGCCGAGGTCGTCCGCCAGCTTGAGGGCCTCCTCCACGCTCCTCGCGTAGAACCAAGGCGGTTGCTTTATGCCGAGCTTGTCCAGAAGCCTCGAGAACTTGCTCCTATCTTCGGCCAGGTCCACAGAGCGCGCGCGGGTCCCGCCTATCCTCACGCCGAGCATCTCCAGCTTGGGATACAGCCTCTGCCCTATCTGGCCCCCCGCGTATAGGACCACGACGGGGCCGCCCTCCTTCTCGTATATATCCAAGATCCTCTCGGCCGATATCTCGTCGAAATACAGCTTGTCGACCACGTCCCAATCCGTGGACACCGTCTCCGGGTTGTAGTTGAGTATCGCGACGCGGTACCCCCTCTTCTTGAGCTCAAGCGCCAAGTTGACCGTGGCCCAGTCGAACTCCACGGATACGCCTATTCTGAAGACGCCGGCGCCAACGACCAAGTAGTCGGCCTTGGGCGACAGCTCGTCGAACTCGCCGCCGTAGGTCAAATAGAGGTAGTTCGTGTCGGCCGGCCACTCCCCCGCGAGGGTGTCTATCTTCTTGACCACGGGCCTCCGCCTCCTCGTGGCCAGCTCCTCGGGCTTGGCCCCTAGGGCGTGCGCGATCTGCTCGTCCGAGAAGCCGAGCCTCTTGGCCTCCTCCAACAGCTCGGGAGAGGCGTTGCCCGACTCGAGGGCCTTCCACACGTCTACCACCCTCTTTATTGCGTTGAGGAAGAACTTGTCGACCTTGGTCAGCTCGTGGATCTTTTCCACCGAGACGCCCAAGTACAAGGCCTTGGCCGCGTATATGGGCCAATAGGGCAGATGGCGCTCCAAGGCGTCGAGGGCCTCCTCGAGGGCCGCGGACTTAAAGAGGGGGCCGCCCACTAGGCCCGGCTCGCCTATATCTATCATGCGCACGGCCTTCTGCCACGCCTCCTCCAAGTTGCGGCCTATGCCCATGGCCTCGCCGATCGACATCATCTCGGGGCCCAGGCCTTCGTTGACGCCGAAGCGGTCGTTCTCCCAACGGGGGTGCTTCACGACGATGTAGTCCAGAGATGGCTCGAAGGCCGCCACGGTGCGCCTCGTCACTTGGTTCAACACCTCGTCGAGGCGGTACCCCAGAGCCAGCTTTGCAGCGATGTAGGCCAAGGGGTACCCGGAGGCCTTTGAGGCAAGGGCGCTCGAGCGCGACATGCGCGGGTTGGTCTCTATGGCGTATTGCTCAGGACCTGCGTAGTTGATCGCCACTTGGACGTTCCCCTCGCCGATGAGGCCTATGGCCCTCTCCACGGCTATAGAGATATCCCTGGCCGTTTGGTACTCGTCGTCTGTGAGGGTCTGGCAAGGCGCCACCACGATGGAGTCGCCCGTGTGGTAGCCCATGGGGTCTATATTCTCCATGCACACAACGGCGGCTACGTTGTCGTGGGCGTCCCTCACCACCTCGAACTCCACCTCCTTCCAGCCCTCCAGGTACTTCTCCACGAGGACCTCCCCTATGGCCGACTGCGCGAAGGCCTTGTAGATGCGGGATTCCAGCTCGGCGCGGCTACTCGCCTTGAAGGCCCCGGCCCCGCCCAAGTTGAAGGAGACGCGCACCATCACGGGGTAGCCCAGCTCCTCGGCAGCCGCCAAGGCCTCCTCGGGGCTCCTAGCCGCGAGGCTCGGCGGTATTGGTATCCCCGCCTCCTTCATGGTCTTCTGGAAGAGCTCCCTCGAGAGGGCCTTCCTTATGCCCTCCACCGGCGTCCCGACTACCCTCACGCCGTATTTCGAGAGGACGCCCGAGTCGTGCAACTCGACGCAGGCCGAGAGCGCCGTCTGGCCTCCGAAGCCGCAAGCGATGGCGTCGGGCCTCTCGCGCTCTATGACGCGCTCCAGGAACTCCTTGCTGATTGGGAGGAAGTAGACCCGATCCGCCAAGACCTTCGAGGTCTGGATGGTGGCCACGTTGGGGTTTACCAAGATGGTCTCGATGCCCTCCTCCTTGAAGGCCTTGAGCGCTTGCGAGCCCGAGTAGTCGAACTCGGCCGCCTCCGCGATCTTTATGGCGCCCGAGCCGACGACGAGGATCCTCCTAACGTCCATGGCTCTCCGCTGCGTTTTCCTCGTCGCCGGTTGCGATTAAATCGAGGCCCAAACTCGCCCCGCCGACATCAACCCCTCGATTGATGGCATATATAAGCTTTTCGACCGCTGGCGCCGGGAGAGGACGAGGCGCGCGAGGACCCGGAACGGCCGGAGCTACTACGCGGCCCCGCGGGCGCGCCTCGCGGTTATCTCGAGGTCGTTGAGCTCGGCCAGAGCCTTGGCGTAGAGCTCTGCCTTCAACACCTCGTCGTCGATTATGGGGATGCCCGACAGAGCTTCGATTATCATTTCTGGCGGCGCGGAGTTGAGGCAGAGCACGTCCACGCGCTCGTCCCCCAAAGCCTCCGAGAGGTCCACTTGGATGAGGCCGAGCTCGTAGAGGTCGCAACCGCCCTCCATGTACACCGCCACGTCGCAGTCCCCCTTCAGGGAATAGCCCTTGGCCCTCCCCCCGAAGAGGTAGGCGAGTTTGACCCTCCCCCTCAATACGTCCCTCATCTTCTCGACCAGCTTGGGCGGATCTACTCCTCTGGACTCCAGCGCCGTCACGATCCTTTCCGCTATCCTCAACGCGTCTTGCCCGATTCTCCCCGAGTATTCGAGCATCTTCTCCGGCTCCACTGCCGCGTAGCCGTGCACCAGTATGTTCCTCAGCCCGGCCAACGCCCTTAAGGTTGCTGCGTCTTCCGACGTCAACACGCCGTGGTTGCGCAACGCCTCCCCTAGTTGGCCGTAGCTCTGCGCCTTGGGGGCGCCCAGCGCCGAGAGGGCCATCGCGCCCAAGTCGAGCAACGCTTGGATTATGAGCTGCTCCAGCCTCTCGACTCCGCGGTAGCTCCGCTCGGACTTCAGCTCGGCGACGTACGCCCTTATAAGCTCCAGCTGCTTGCGCAACCTATCCAGAACTTGCACGCAAGCGATCACGTGCTGTTTAAAAGCTTTACAACCCTCGCCGAGGATGGAGGAGTCGTGGGAGTTGGTCAACACCCCCGACGGGCTCTCTGAGTCCGTATCCTGCGGCACTTCCTCGAGCAGGACTATCTCTTGCGAGAGCGCAACGATGCAGGCGCCTCTGCGGCGTAGCGACCCGATCGCGGCCCAAGCGCCTTATCAGCGTATTGACGATATGCT
Source organism: Thermoproteus sp. UBA157 (assembly GCA_002497345.1). Lineage (GTDB taxonomy): Archaea > Thermoproteota > Thermoprotei > Thermoproteales > Thermoproteaceae > Thermoproteus. Next base: position 14,979 of record DANS01000011.1, on the reverse strand, counting down.
GTGGGCTATGTGACGATAGACGTGGCGGATCGCTTGAACTCGTCTTCGCCTGCCCGGTGATACGGAAGCTCGACTCGCGCGCTTTCGTCCACGGCGTCAAGCAAACTGTCGGTGAGCTGTCTAAAGCCGCGGGCTTTTTACAACCTGCGCGCATCTCGACGCGGAGGTGTATCTTGACCTCAAGAACAAGCCCAGGGAATACGTAGAGGCGCGGCTGCGCGAGGCAGAGGTCG
>DANS01000011.1:13826-14722 GCA_002497345.1 Thermoproteus sp. UBA157 | reverse complement strand
CGCCGCGTCGACGACAAGCCTCTTGAGGATTGCGAGGGACTTGGAGGCGCTTGGACTCAAGGGCGTCGAATACGTTACGAGGATCGCCCTATCGCTTCACAGATTCGCCTATAACGGCTTCGACCCCAACTTCGTCGAGTACATAGACGTCGAGGAGGTCGAGTCGGACGTGAGGAGGGTCGTGGGCTTCGTGAAGGAGGCGCCGAGGACTCTATCGCCGCCTCCCTAACGCCTCCGAGCTGGCCCAGTTTCCTCACGCCGTCTGGGCCTTTCTCCCAGCGCCTCGCCCAGCCTCAACGACGCCGCGATCAGCAGCACGAAGAGGACGGCGCCGAGCGCCGCGTTGGGCCAAAGCCACGGTAAGGCCGCGTATAGGAAATGGGCGCAAGAGGCGGATATGAGGGCCGTCGAGATGGAGAGCGGGATCTGGTCAGCCAAGCGGGGGCTGAGCTTGGCCGCCACGGCCCCCGGCAACACGAGCAAGACGGCCGGCATAAGCGAGCCCATCGTGTACACGGTCGCGGCCACCGCCAACGACATGGAGGCCAAGTAGGCGGCGTCGTAGAGCTCCACCTTGATCCCCAAGGCTTCGGCGAAGCTCGCGTCGAGAGCGCTGTATAGGTACTTAACGCCTAGAACGGATGGAAATACGGCCGCTATTAAGAGAAACGGGGCTTGCTTCGCGAAATCGCTCTGCGTGACCAACACGTACTCGCCAGTTATAATCGCAAGGGGGTCCACCGACGTCGAGTAGAGGCTCCTCACCGCGAAGAGGAGCGCCGTCGTGGCGGTCAAGAGGAGTGATATGACGACGCCCGTCGCCACGTCCTCCTTAAAGCCCAGCTTGGACGCAGCGATAACGGCCAAGTTAAAGAGGGCGAGGAATAGGAGCGTCG
>DANS01000011.1:8229-13806 GCA_002497345.1 Thermoproteus sp. UBA157 | reverse complement strand
GCCGCGGCCAAAGCCGCTGTGAGAACCGTGTGGCCCTGCGCGTGGGCGAGGAAGGTCATCCTCTTGCTGAGGGCGAGGGGGCTATACGCGGCGAGGACGGCCGACGCCAACACGAGGGAGGCCAGGGGCCAAAACAAGAGCGGCTCGACTAAATAGGCATGGGCTAGGGCCATCGCCGTGAGGGACAGCGCGGCGGAAATAAGCGCAATCCTCAACACATGGGCTCCCGCACCCCCTTTTTAAAAGCTTACTTCCTCCTCAGCGCCGACTCCAACATGCGCTTGACCGCGTATTGGCGGCGGCAATCGGGGCAGAGATAGAGCCATTCCGGGTCGTCCTTCAAGCCGAGCTTGGCCTTGACGGCTTGTACGTGCTTATACGTGTCGAAGGCCCTCCCGCACATCTTGCAACGGACCACGTAGTCCACAGCCTTCTCTTGCACCTCCGGCGGAAGGACCTCGCCCCTGGCCACCGCTATCGCCTTCTCTGGGCATACCTCCTCGCAGTAGCCGCAGCCGACGCACTTCAGCGGCTTCAAGAGCAACTTGACCGCATCGCCCTCTCTGGCCACGTCGAAAGCCCTCTGGGGGCACTTGGCGAAGCAGACGCCGCATAGGGTGCACTTATCGGCGTCTACGTTGACGGAGTATACCTTCAGAGCCGTCGTCCCCTCGCCTGTGTATAGATCTCTGAACTTGGAGAGGGCCTCCAAGTAGTCCCTCCTCCTGGAGCCCGACGGCGAGATCGGGCGGGCCTTGGCCTTGAGGACAACCCCTCCGTCTTCCTCCGACTTCTCCAAGCCGAAGGCCTTCGCGAGCTCGCCGGCGAGTTTCAGGGCCGGCTGGGCGCCGCCCGCCGGGCACTTCGGATCGGGGCATTGGACCGACACCTCCCCCGCCACGGCTAGGGCCTCCAGAATCCATTCGGGGCCCAAGGCGCCTATACACGGCAACTTGTATACGTATTCGCCCTCGCTGTTTATCCTCCCGGACTTGTAACAAGTGAAGGTTATCTTGGATATTCCGTGGAGCTTCGCCTTGGCGAGCGCGGCGGCTATCTCCACGTCGTCCGAGCCGGGCGTCGCGAGAGCTCCCGTCGGGCACGCCGCTATGCAGAGGCCGCACTCGGTGCACTTGGACGGATCTATGGACACGGACCTATCCGCGATCTTGACGGCGCCCGCGGGACACGCCTCGGCGCATTCGGAACAGCCGAATTTGGCCGTGCAAAGCTCGGGGTAGAGCTGGGGGACGGCCCTCTTCTCGAACACCTCGCCCTTCAAGAGCTCCCTCCTCGTCACGGCCTTCTTGGCCTCCAAGTGGAAGGGGGTTCTCCTAGCCCTCAACTGAGCCGCTGCCACCTCGACCGCTGAGGACGGCCTCACCACGTGGACCTCGAGGGGGTGTAGATCCCTCGGAGGCCTCGGCGGAGCGCCCGCGTTTTTCAACACCACGACTATTTGGGCGCCCGGGTTATCCCTGGCAACCGCCTCCAGCTCCTCCTCGCTGGGATCCTCGACGACTACTACCTTCCCGTCGTTGCTAAGAATCCTCATCTTCGCTCATAATGATCTCTATTACATCTTTATCTTGGTTCAAGAACTCGCGGGTGAATAGGAGGGTTTGCCTCATGTACTCGGTCGAGACTATTTTCAGCCCCCTTCTGACGAAGACGGGCACCCACGTAAGGAGGTGGTTGGTCAAGAAGCGGCTCTGGCCCTCGAGGTACTTGAAGGGATCCTCAGCCTCGTGCTCCTTGTATGCTAGATACGACATGAAGGCGAGCTCAACCGCTATGTGGTCAGCCCTCAAGTCTCTGAACTCCTTCTCGAAGCCAGCTCCGTACTCGGCGTAGAACTTCTTGACCGAGTCCTCGACCGTCAAGTCCAAGTAGCCCGTGTGGAGATACCCCTCAAACGGGGGGACGCCGTAGTCGAGGCGCGTGAAGTCGACCTCAATCGGCGTCAGCTGGTCGTAGCCGTCGATTTTCTCAGCCGCGTCCAGAAGGGCGTCGAGGTGGCGGAACTCGTATATCTTGACCAACGCCCTCCGCGCCTCCCTCACTCGGCCTATCTTCGACTTAACGAACTCATCGAACTCCGACAGCTTGTAGGGGTATATGTAGAGGGAGGAGAGGAAATCATAGAGGATTGAGCGAAAAAGGGATATTTGTTTCGAAAGCGATCGGAGCATCAGGTCCCCTCGCCGGTGGGGCCTCCGACTCCTCCTCCGCAGTGGCCTCCCGTGGGCTTAACGCCCTTCAGCTTCGACAATATCTTCGGCACGTCGGCCGCGCCGGTCCTCACGGCGAATTCCTCCTCCTTGGTCATGGTCGGCCACTGGTACTCGCGGCCGGAGACGTTGACGGGCGTGCCGGGCATTATGTAGAGGCTCGGCGGGTCTGTGCCGAACTCGGGCCCCAGCGGGACCGCGCCCCTCCTCTTGGCCTCTCTGTATATTATGCTGTTGGGGTCGTCCATGTCGCCGAATATCCTCGCGCCGGCGGGGCAGACCCTCACACACGGCGGTATCCTCTCGTACTCGGGCAACGATTCGTCGTAGACGCGGTCTATGGCCATCACGCACTTCTTGGCCACCCCCTCCACCGGGTCGAAGGTTATGTTGCCGTAGGGGCAGGCGTTCTCGCAGTATCTGCAACCGATGCAGACGTCGTAGTTTATCACCACCACGCCGTCCTCCTTCCTCTTGAATATAGCGCCGGTGGGGCAGACCTTGGTGCACGCCGGGTTTCTGCAATGGAAGCAACTTATCGGAACGCTGAAGGTCTTGGTGTTGGGGAACTCGCCCACCTCCACGTGCAGCACCCTCAGGAAGAAGACGGACCACGGCCCCTTGCCAGGCTCGGGGCCCCACGGATTGACGTCGGTCATGGGCCCGTAACATCCGCTGGAGTGCCACTCCTTGCAAGCCATCATACACGCCGCGCACCCGAAGCATTTGCTCAAGTCGGTGAGGATGGCCAGCTGGACCATGGCTACTCCCCTTCAGATCTTCTTCTAGTCATGGGCTTAAGCGCCTCGTCGAACTTGTAGCCCATCTCGCCCTCTATTGTCTGCTGGAACTGGTACCACGCCGAGTTGACCTGGTACCAGCTGATGCCCATCTCGCTGGGCTGCTTGTAGGCGTTGTAGTTGAAGACCGCTACGGACCAAGCCTCTTGGCCCACTATGAGCTTTGGCGGCTTCTTGAGTATGACGTCGGCGTTGCCCCACGCGGATTCGGGCTTGTCGTTGGCTATCCTCACTATCTTCACGCGCAGATCTCCCCACGCAGTCTTCCCCGTGAACGGGTCGAAGTTCAACGTCGGGTACTTGCCCTGCTGGACCGCCGCTATGAGGCCCTCCACGGTGTACTGCGAATTGGGCACGCCGCCTAGGCTTTCGGGCCTCGTGTAGAGGTAAATATCGTTGAACATGAAGCCCTTCCGCGCCTCGACGGAGTTCGGCGGTATCGCGTAGGTGCCAGGCCTGGCGTTCCTCGACTTCCAGTAGCCCACGACGCCCGGCGCTATCGCCTCCGTCAGCTTCACTTGGCCCCTCGCGATCTCCCCTCCTCTGCTCGTGAACTCCACCCAATCGCCGTCCTTTATGCCGTATTGCGCCGCGGTCTTGGGGTTCATCCATATGACGGAATACGGCACCATCTGCCTCAGCCACGGGTGGTGGTTCTCCCAGGTGTGGTAGAACCACGGCGTCGTCTTCCTGTTCAGAGTAGCTATGGGGTACTGGTCGGGCGGCGACCCGTCGGGGACGATCCAGTCCAACGGCGGGTACCAAGCGGGTATGGGGTTGTAGTACTGCTTGATTATCTGGGCCACGTGCGAGCCCCACCAGTCGTTTGGCGGAGACGCGTTCTTCCGGGCCAAGTCGAGGTACTTGGAGTCGCCGGTTTTCTTATACATGTAGTAGTAGTAGGCGTTGTACCCCTTCCACAAGCCGTAGGCCGCCAGCTTGTACTTCTGTATGATCTCGGAGTATAGCTGTATTATGACGGGCTTGGCGTAGGGCATCATGCCGACGCTCACGGCCCACTCGAGGTAGCCCTTGTTGACGTGGCGGTAGTATCTGATCTCCAGGGGCAGCTCGTAGTAGCCGAAGGCGTGTCCCACTAGTTGCGTGCCGGGGCTCACGCCGGGCGGGTACTTGCCGTTCGTCACCGGTATCTTCTGAGGCGGCGGGTAGGTGCTCTTGCCCGAGTAGCCGGCGGCCTGTATGTAGCCGGGGTAGACGTACATCTTTATCTGATCGGGGTTCGGCTCCCCCTTGCAGCAAGATCTGCCGTCCTTGCCCCTGGCCATGAAGAGCACTCCGACGCCCGGCGCGTACTGGAACTTCCACAGCCAGTCGTACATCTTGTTGGGATACATCGGGTTGCCGTTTTCGTCCAAGAAGCCGGGCAAGCCCAGCTTCTCGCCCAGTATTATCTCGCCGTCGCTCCAGGGTATGACCTCCTTGAACAGCGGCGGCAATATGGGCCACTCTATGTTGTCGCCAGGGCCGTAAGTCGCGCTGACCGGCCTGTCCAGCAAGCTGTGCTCGCCGTAGCGCTCGAAGAAGGTCGTGTCTGGTATAACCAAGTCGACGCACGTCACAGATCCGTTGTAGAACGTGTCTACTATGGCCACGAACGGTATTCTGTATCTGCCGTCTGAGTCCTTCATTCTAAGGAGGCCCAAGTCCTTGTCTATATCGTATGCGTTGTCCCAGTAGGGGTTCGTGATGTGCCACAGCAGGAACTCCACCCTATACGGCCACTCGAGGCCGGCGTCTATGTTGACCGCCGTGTACACTCTGTGCAAGGAGAGCGGAAACTCCCAGCTGAAGCCCCTGTCTATGAGCAGCGGGTGGCCGTCGTCGTCGACCACCACGTTGTCCGGCGTGTAGTTGATGATCTTGGTGGTCACCGAGATGGCCTTGGGGTACGGAACCTTGTGGACGTCCAAGACGACTACGGTCCCGTCGTTGAGGATCCTCTCCGATATCATGGCGCCGCCTATAACTCCTATTAGCTTCTCGCCGTTGGGGCCAGTGAACAACGAGGGATTCTCGGCGTAGTCCTCGGCGGTTACCCTCATTCTGGGATCGGGCGGGGTGATGTACGGCCCCCAGTAATCGCCGTCGGGTATGGGCCACGGCGCGGGCGGCTTGTACATCCAGCCTCCCGGCGTATCCACCGCGCCGACCAGAGACAGTAGTAGCGCGAAGGCGCGAGCTGTCTGGAAGCCGTTAGTGTGAGCCGATATGCCCCTCATTATATATACGGAGAACGGCGTGCCCACGAAGTGGTCGTGCTGCCTGCCGAGGTAGTCTGTCCACCTAGCCGGCACTATCACCCTGCCGTTGTTCAGCAGATCGATCAACTTCTGGGCCAGCTCCCTTATCTTGTAGGCGGGCGGCGTGCCCCATTTCGCCTCTATGTTCTCGGGCGCGTAGTCGGGCTTCATGGCCTCGTCCTCGATCAACGTGAAGACGGTGCGCACGTTCACCGTTACGGTCTCGGCCGTGTCGGGGCCCTTGGGCACGGTGACGGTTCCGCGGTACTCCAGGACCGGCTCGAC
>DANS01000011.1:1617-8092 GCA_002497345.1 Thermoproteus sp. UBA157 | reverse complement strand
TTGGTGTACCACTTGAGGTACTCCTCGTCGATAGCCTTCTCGCCGCTCTTCCAGGCCTTGATAAGCTCTTGTATAACCGACCAGACGACCGCTCCATCGGTGCCGGGCACCACGGGAATCCACTCGTCGGAGACTTGGCCGAAGTTCCCTATCCTCTCGGGCGACATGTAGATCACCATGCCGCCTCTGTCCTTCACCTTCATGATCTCCCTCCTTGTTATGGTGGGGAAGTGGTCTTGCGTTACGCCGGCTAGTATCAGCAACTTGGTGTATTTGCTGTCCCAACCGCCGTATTCCCACCAGGTCCCGCCCAAGATGTACGACCCGCCCGCCGCTATGTTGACGGCGCAGAACCCGCCGTGTGCCGCCTGATTAGGCGAGCCGAACATCGCGGCGAACCAGGTGTTCTCGGCCGGGTTGTATTGATCTCTGCCGGTGAAGTATACGAACTTCTCGGGACAACATTGGTTTATCTTCTTCATGCCCAAGAAGCCGTACTTCCAGCCCCTCTCCCTCAAAAAGGCGGCGTCGTCGCCGTTGACCAATATATCGAGCATGTCGTTGTAGGTTATCTCTATGAAGTCGCCCTCGCACCTCTCGCTGGTGGGCACCCTCAATAGAGGTGACCTAAGCCTCGCCGGGCTGAGGTAGTGCAACATGGTGCTGGGCCCGATGGGGCACGTGGCGCCCTCGTTGCGCGCGTATATGGAGCCGGCTATGAATCTGGGCAACTTAGTGGGGCTTATCTCCACCTGTAGCTGGCATCTGCCGAGGCAACCGTAGCACGTGGTGAAGGCCACCACGTTGCCGGTCGTGGCCTCCAGCTTGACGCCCTCCTTGAATATCTTGCCGAATATGAACTGCTCCTTGCTTACCGTGGCCGCGACCGCGACGGCCGTGCCGGTGACCGCCGCCAGCTTCAGGAAGTCCCTCCTCGTCAGCTTGGGGCTCACGACCACCATGGCCCCCACTGGCTAACTGCTTCTGTTAGGGGAGTAAACGGGCTGTAGTTATACGCTGTGGCTATCACTATATATCTCAGGGTGTAGCCGCCGACCATCACCGCTATGAATATAACGGGTATGGCGTAGGCGGCGAACTTGCCCAGGGGGTCCACCCTCAGCAAGGCCAGCTCCAGGAGGAGGGGTACGGCTATGCCCAACGTCACTACGAAGCCCCAGAAGTAGGGCGCGTACTCTTGGAAGAGCAGCTGGGTTAGCGGTATTCTCGCCTCTACGTGGTTGGCGTAGGCCACGCTCAAGAAGATGATCCACGCGAAGGCCTCGAATAGAACCGCCAGGAGGTCGACCCAGCTCAGCTCGTGTATGAAGTGCCTCAGCTTCGCCACGTCGCTGCCCCTCTCCAGCTTGGCGAATCTGCCCAGCAGTAGCATGAGGGCGGCCCCGTAGCCTAAGCCCGAGGACAGCCACAAGAAGGGCAGAGAGCCGTTCCACCAGTAGGACTTGCCGCCGGCGGCCGAGAATAGAAATGCAGTATATACGGTGGCCAATACGGCGTTTATCATTATGAGGTAGTAGAGCGCTGTTAGCAGAATGGGGCGTTGGAGCGGCTTTATGAAGGACGAGCCGATGTAGATGAGGCCCCAAAGGGTCATCCCTCCCAGGAACATCACTCCCCACGCCATCCACGACTGAGCCAAGCGGCCGTTGGGCCACCCGATGAAGATTATGTTGCCGGCCCTCGAGGGGACGCCCAGATCTATGACGAAGAAGGCGAGCGCCGCCAGTATGAACACCCAGCCGGCTATCATGCCGTAGCGAGTCGCTATGCCTCTTATCTTCCTCAACTCATAGAAGGCGGACAACGCCATGGCCATCGCGCCGAGCGCGGTCAGGAACACGGCGGCGGCGATCCTCCAGCCCCATATCATCTCGAAGCCTGGCGGCATATAGGGACCCCAGCCGCTCCAGCTCAGAGGCCAGGGATTTGGCATATCCTTCCTACTAGGGGCGTCTATTCTAGCTTGCTTTCTGGCTTAGAAAAACGCGGCGGAGACGGCCTAGGATGCGCCGAAGGATCTTTCGTTATTTTGAAAGATCCGTCTCATGGCCTCGGCCAAAAGGGCCTTGCCGGCCTCGCACTTGAGCCCCAAGGTGTAGCCGTGGACCTTGCAGTGGGCCGCGAGCACGCTCAGCCTAACGCCGTACTCGCCTTGGGGCATCACGACGACTCTGCAACCGTCCGGCAACTTCACCGAGGGGAAGAACTCCAGGAGGGCCCTCGCTATGGCCCTCTCAGCCTTCTCGACCATCTCGACCGGGACGGAGAGGTGCTGGGCTATGACCTTGGCGATGTTCCTCCCGCCGAAGTTGGGCGGCAGGAGGACCTGCACAGTCCTGCCGAAGTCGCTTGCGCAGAAGTCGACCGGGGTTCTGCCCAGCTTCTCGAGGCCCAACAGGAGAAGCCTCACGTAGGCCTCGACCTCCTCGTCCGCCAAATCGGAGATGCCCCAGTCCGACTTGAGCCTCTTGATCGCAGCCGCCAACACATCGGGGCGTCCCTCCTTTATGGAGTAGGCGGCTAGGAGGAATGCGCCCTTCGGCGTTACTATGTAGGCCCCCTTGCCTAACCTCAAGAGGAGGCCCAGCTGGATGAGCTCCAGTGCTTTTCTATACACAGTGGCTATGCTGAGGCCCGTCTCCTTGGACACGCCATATAGCGACACGGGCAAGCCCCTCCTGCCCATAACGAGGACTGCGAGTAAAATCGAGAGGAGCTCGGCGCTCAGGTGCCACGGCATTGATCTTAGATATTATTAATAAAATAAAAATTTTTATCTGTATCTATGCAAAGTTTTTACATATCAGCTAATCCGCAGTCTCATTAATAAAGTTTATAAAGATTTTCTTCCAAAGATAAACGATATCTATATATTTTATTAAAATTATCTTACATTTTAGAGCTTGTTCAATGCGGATGGGCGTAATCCTCGGTGACGCAGACGTAGCCGGCGCCGACGCGCGCCACCCTCACGAAGCTGTAGATCCTCCTCAGCACCTCCTCCCTCAAGACCTCGTCGGGGGTCCCGTAGGCCACGACCCTCTTGTTCAGCAGGAGGACCTTATCCGCCAGAGCTATGGGCATGGTGAGCTCGTGCGAGGTCATGAGGATGGTCCTATCGCTCTTCAGATCCCTCAACAGACCGATCAGCTCCACCCTCCCCTGGGGATCGACGTTTGACAACGGCTCGTCCAAGAGGAGCACGTCGCCGCCGACGGCGAGGGCCCTCGCCACGGCCGCCCTCTGGAGCTGCCCGCCCGACAATGCGCCGATGGGCCTATCCCTCAGCTCCAGCATGCCCACAACCCTTAGGGCTTCCTCGGCCGCCTCCTTGGCCCTCCGCCCGTTTCTGAACTTGGCCGGAAGATAGACGTATTCCCACACGGTGGCTTGCGCCTCGGGCTTGAGGATCTGGGGGACGTAGCCTATTTTGCGCCTCCTGCCCTCGTCGCACACGTCGTCAACACAGACCTCGCCCTTGTAGGGCAAAACGCCCAATATGGCTAGGAACAACGTCGTCTTGCCGGCGCCGTTTGGCCCTCCAACTAGCACGAACTCCCTCGACGCCGTGAAGGACACGTCCGAGAGCGCCTCTACCCCTCCCCTATATACCGTTAGGCCCCTCACAGATAGAGACACGCTGGAGCGCGCGCATCGGTTTTTAAAGATGCACGGAGCTGTTGAAAAAGAGGTTAATTTTTAGGAGGCTCCGTGCACTACCTCCTCCTAATAACGAGGTAGGCCACAACGGCGGCCGCGATCGCTGCCCCTACTGCCGCCCAGATCCACTGGGGCATCTCGGCCGTCTGCTGGGGGGCCGAGGACTGCGCCGCGGCTGTCTGCGCGGCCGCTATTTGGTCCGCGACGTATGCGAGCGTGGAGAGGTAGCCCTTGGAGAAATCCGCCACGATCACCTTAGGCTGGAAGCCCGCCTCCTGGGCCTTCGCGACGAATTGGTCCACTATCCTCAAGCCCTCGCCCGACACGACGACCGCGAGCACCGGGGCGCCCTCCTTGGCGTATTGGAGCGCCTTCTGCATATCTTGAGGACTCGGCGGGATCTCAGGCTCCTTTATCAACACGACGATGTCTCTATAACCGAGCCAGTACAGTATATACTCGGCCGCGGGCGTTATGGCGACCGCCTTCCCGCCGAATTTGCAACAGTAGGTCGCGTTGAGGCGCTCCAGCTCCTCCAAGAACTTGGCGTCCGGCCTCAGGCCTGTGGCGTTGGACACCGCGTAGATCAGCTTGAGCACGTTGGGCGGGTAGACGCCGTGGTCGTGCATGTTGACGCCCGTGCCGTTCGCAACGGTCGGCTTGCCGTCGAAGGTCAAATAGGTCTGGAACGTCCTCACGTCGATTAAGCGGGCCTTTATCTCGCCGCGTTGGGCCATGTCGTAGATCCTCTGCTCAAACGCCGCGTGCATCGTGAGCACGACGACGTCCCTAGGGCCCAAACTGGTCAGAAGCCTTAGGTCATCAGCCGTCAGCTGGTACTCGTGCGGGTCCGAGACGCCCTTGGTGATCAGTATTACCGTGGCGTTGGGGAATGCCTCCTTGAGCACGACGTCGTAGGCCGGGAATGAGACCACTATCTTCTGGGCTACGACCACGGCGGCTAGCAGAAGCGCCAGCGCCAGCTGCACCTTCACGGGCAAAACGAAAGACCCGATTTTTAAACCTTGTGCACAGCGTCTTGCAATTTACGGCGGTAGATGTCGCACGCCGTGCACGGAGCGGGGTCGCTGAGGGGCGACTTGCCGGCGGGCTAGCCCACCTCCACGTCGGGCATCCGCCTCGCGTCTTCCAGATAGCGCCTCCTCGCCCTCGCGTAGGCGATCTCGCCCTTGTCCAAGTCGGCCGAGTAAACGCCGGGCTCTGCGCCGAATTCGACGAGGACGCCGTTGGGGGACGCCACGAAGGAGCCGCCCTCCGCGGGCCGGCCGTCTGGGTAGCTATAGCCCGTGCCGAGCGCTGCCGCGACGTAGATCGAGTTCTCGAAGGCCCTCGCGAGGCCAAGGGCCCTCCACAGCTCCTTGCGGTCGGCCGATATGCTGGCCGGGTTCACTATCAGCTCGGCCCCCGCCAGAGCCAGCCTCCGCGCCAGCTCGGGGTAGATCAGGTCCGCGCACACGAGACAACCGACCTTCCAGCCGGCCGCCTCGAAGAGGGCCAGCCTCCTGCCTCCCGACACGAGGGCCCTCTCGCCGGTCGCCGCCGAGGGGAAGACCTTCTCGCCCAGCGCGATGAGGCCCTCGGGGCCCACCACGGGGCACACGTTCTTGACCTCGCCGCCTCTCTTGACCGCCAAGGCGCCCGCGACGACGGTTGCGCCCAGGGATCGGGCCAGCTCGACCATCGAGGACGCAACCGCTTGAAGCCCCTCGAGGGGCTGGGGGCCCAGCCAATACTCTGGGAGCACGAGGAGGTCCGCCCTGGGCGCCCTCTCCAGGAGCCAGGAGGCGGCCGAGCGGAGATCCCGGAACCTGGGCGACTGCGCCAGGGCTACCTTCATGAGACCGCTCAGCCCGCGTTGGCCGCGGTCCGGATAGGGAGCAAGCGCTTCAATGGCGCGGCGCACGTCGAGCCTTGCCCGCTTAAATAAAAGCATTGCGCCATAGGGAGGTGATTTAAAGGGAGAAAGACGTATCTACGTGAGTTCCGCGGTCAAGGTATACGAGATAAAGGGGCCTTGCCCCGAGCTGGGGCTCACCCTGGCTAGGCTGGCTACAGAGCTCCGCGAAGGCGAGGAGGCCAAAATCGTGAGCAAGTGGAAATACGTAGTGAGCGATCTGGCCAACGCGGCTGGGCTACTCGGCATCGAGGTGGTGGCCCACAAGGATCTGGGAGGCGTTGTTGAGATCTTTGTCAGAAAGTCAGCACCAAGTCGGCGTCTTTAGCGATGGCGAGGAAAGTCAGCGCGCCGGCAAGCGAGACGCCCTCCGCCGGCTCAACGCCCAGCATCTTGGCCACAGGCTCGTCTACGTAGATCCTCACGCCCGATTTAAGGCACTCGGCGGCCAGCTCCTCCAGCCTCCTCGCTCCGATTTTCCTCATCTTCCACTTGATGTAGAGCGAGGCGAGGAACGGCAACCCCACGAGCCTCGTCCTCGGCCTCTTGCCGAAGATCAAGACGCCCAAGCCGCTGGCGAAGAGATGCACCTCGTACCCGAGCGCTCTCGCGGAGAGGGCCACCACCAAGGCGTGGTAGGACTTGGCCAAGTCGTTGTCCGAGAGCATTACGACTAGCTTGGGCATAACGGCATTCCCGCGCGCGGATAAAATTTTACCCGCCGCCTTCGGGATCTGCCCAAGAAGCCGACTTCAATAAATTCGTCGAGCTGGAGGGGAAGCGTTGGGAGGAAAATAAAAGGTGGGAGGAGGATTAGCGCCGTTGGGAGGAGGCGAATAGGCGTTTTGATAACGTCGAGAGGAGGCTAATGTGGAGACG
>DANS01000011.1:0-1584 GCA_002497345.1 Thermoproteus sp. UBA157 | reverse complement strand
GGGGCCAGAGGAGGAACGGCGATGCGCCGGGCGAGGAGCGCCAAGGTGGACAACGTCGACGTGGACCTGCTCGTCGAGATGGACCGCCGCGCCTACGTCGTCGAGGTGGAGAATAGGCCTAGGGTCGAAGACGTCGGGGCGCTGTTGGCCAAGGCTGCCGTCGTGAGTACCGCTACCGATCCTCGGGGCCGGCGGAGGGGGCGCCCTCTCCGCCGAAGCGAGCAGCACGACCCTCTGCGGATACGGTATCTCTATGCCGGCTTCGCCCAGCGCGCTCTTCACGAGGGCTGCGAGCGTGCCGTATAGGTTGAGCCAAGTAGCGCCCGCCGTCCAGGCCCTCACCTCCAGCACGATCCCCCTATCGGAGAACTCCCTGGCGAACACCGTCGGTTCCAGACATCGGCTCGTCGGCGCCGCCGATAGGCAAGAGGTCGCGTTCGGCGGCGCAAGTCGGTCGAGACAGAACCCTTCTGACCAGGCCCGCCGTTGTTAACGTCGGGCGCACGGTTGTGTGGCCCGCGGCGGGCAAGGCCAAGCGCAGAGGCCAGGAAAGCCCGGCGGCGCGTTACTGGCCGAGGCGTTGCGACGGCACAGCCGCTCGCCCCGCGGTTGCCTAGGCCTGGCCCTTCGATATGCGCTCCGCTAGCTCCCTCGCCGCTTCCTCCACCTCTGCCTCGCTTAGTAGATCCATCAGCTCCCACATCCTCGCGAGGAGCTGCCTCCCCACCCTCTCCTTGTACCCCCTCGCCGCCTTCTCCTTCAGAGGGCCCAGCGCCTCCCTCCTCTATCCGCATGAGGTAGTTCTCGCCGAGGAGGGGGCTCACGGAGGGGTCCGCCTCGCTGACGAGCTCAAGAAGGTAGTTAGGACAGCCGCCGACTCAGTTAAGCGCCAGCGAGCCCCCGCGCCGCCTCCCGAGGAGCTTCAGCGGAAGAAGGCCGCCCGTCACCGCGCCTCTCCCGAGAGCCGGGGCCGTCGTGGACGGGCTGCGCCAAGCTCGTCGAGGGGGCCCTCCTGTCCGGCTCAATGCTGGCGAGCACTAACTCCACGTCCGGCTCAATGCCCATTTCCCTCAGCTCTCTGAAACGCGTTATGAGCATCTCCTCCACGCGCTCCACCGCCTCTTTGAACTGCTCAAAAATCGGCGTATCCCCCACTCCTCAAGCCTCTTCCTCAAGTAGGTCTCAACGGCGCCGTAGGCCCATCTAACAACAGCGGCATCGCCGGCTCCGCCCATGACGGCGAGCGGCACCTCCTCGCCTCCCTTAAAGCCCATGATTGGGTAGATCTTCCTCACCTCGTAAGTCACAATGCCAGGCGAAGCCCTGGAATCAGACGCGATCATAACGGCGTCGCTCTCGCCGACAATACGCTCATCGCAACACGCCCAGACCTCCCTTAGGGGATCGCGCCTTTTCCTAAAACTGCCAGTAAAACTTGGCAAACCGGTAGAATAAGCCGTTTTTCGTCTCTAGACCATCACGTACCTATATAACCCAGCCTACTATTGAGGCTGCTCCTTCCAGCTAACGCATTTTTCAAATCGCTTTTAGCGAGGGCCTCGGCGTTTATAAATCGTCGTGCAA
>DANS01000030.1:64875-73280 GCA_002497345.1 Thermoproteus sp. UBA157 | reverse complement strand
TTCGAACCCGGGCCACGGGGTCCAAAGCCCCGCATCCCTGGCCGGGCTACATACGCCGTGGCCCCTTGGCCGCTAGACGACCGGGCTCGGAAAAATCCGAGTTGAGGTTTTTATAAGGTTTTCCGCCGATTACGCCCGGGCGTTCATTCTGCCGATTCTATTGATCTCTCTAAGCATTGAGCCTATGCCTATAGCGCCGACCACAGTCAGCACTAATATTGTGCCTATGTTTATCGAGTCGAGGTTGGGTATTGGGTTGCCCGTGGATACCGCCCAGCTGTCTATGGCCGGCAAGGCGATTATGAGGGCGCCCGCTATTATGAACAACAAGCCGCCATAGTAGAGGGTGAACCCTGCAGTGCGTCTCGCGATTCTGGTTATTTGTTCCTCGGTGAGCTTCTTGAGCCTCATTATCGAGCCGAACAAGGCGCCGAAAGCAATCTGCGTGATCATAGTGCCGAGCCCGAAGAACAGACCTGGCAGAGGGGCGTACGCGAGGGAGCCCACTTGGGGCGCCAGGACGAAGGTCAATATGCTCGCGTAAGCGCCGAAGCCAAAGCCGGCGATTAGGCCGTGCACGACGGTCATGCCGAGCGGCACATCCCTCTCCTCTAGCTCGTGCATCGGCACGCCGCCAACTCTATTGCTGTGGTGCTTGCGTCCTCCCAACAGAACGTCTATGGGCAAGTGTATATACCTCCCCTTAAGCACGTAGGAGCCGGCCGCCGCCATGGCTATGCCGACAGCTATATAGATGGGGCCGTCTAAGTTGTACTGGTTGTATATAGCGGCTAGCCCGAGGAAGCCCAGCGTGGTCAAGAAAGCCCTCTGAACCGTGAAGCCGAGAGAAAACAGAAATCCCGCCTTCATGCCACCTTTGGTGCTGTATTTGCCCACGGCGTAGCTGAAAGTGATGGGCCAAGTGTGTTCATCCGGCGTTGCGCCGTGTAGTATTCCTAGTATAAGCGATATCAGGAGTATCTCCCCCAGATGCAACCCGCTCGGCGGGTTCAGCACCATTTGCAAATTCATGTTCTCCGTGCTGCTTCCAGTTTAAAAGTCTTGTGCACGGCGTCTGGGTCTTATCTACGTTGCTAACGCAACTCCGTGCACTGCAAATAAAACTTATAAGCAAGCTCCGGAGAGGAAACGGCAGGATCGGCCGCCGAGGGGGCCGCTCGGCCCGCAGTGAGCGCGGCTCCGGTTCCCTACGGCTCCTGCATCCAACTCCTATTCGAAGATCGCCTCCGATCTGCGACCTCTAATAGAGCGCGACGCTTGGCGAGAGCGCTCCGCGCGGAGGGCCGTTAACAGCACGGGGCTTGGGGATGCTCAAGCGCGAGACGTAGCCGAGTCTTGGCCTCGTCGGTCTGCCGAATTTACGCCCCGGAGTTGATGGGGGGAACCGCCGCAAGCTCGTTCTAACTAGACCTCTTCTGCGTATATATCCCTGGCTTTTTTCAGCGGAACGTCCCCGTTAACCCCTTTGCCGCATAGCGGCATCTCGTCGTGTACTATGTCAAGAATTAACATGCTACCGCCAACAGTTCATCCAGCACAGATGGCGGCAGAAATACGGCTTGACCGAACTACTCTTGCTCGACTGCGTAGCTCCCGGCCGGCTCGATCACGGCGACGTCCCAATCGCTCAGCGCGTGGCGCTCGCCGCGAGCCCTAGATCCGAACAAGACGACGTCTGCGCGGCGGCACTGCTCTAGGACGTATTGCCTTACCTTGTCCGGTATCTCGACTGGATGTAGTGTTGCTCCAACGCCTTAGCGCACCCCGCTACCTCATCGCCTAACTCGGCGTTTTTAGCGCCGATAGCCCCTCGGCCATTTCGTAGAGGCTGTGGGTCATGGGCCTCGCCCCCGCCACCCTTATCAGCACGGCCATGAGGAGGAATTCGGCGTATTGTTGCGCTAGGAAGCACGCCAGATCGTGTGCCCTATTTCGAAGTTATGCCTCACGTATTCCCTATAACGCGCGGCCTTATCGAACCACGATCCCGCATAAGATCGCCTATAGGTAAATATATGTATCGCCATATCTTGAGTTCGCCCAAGAATTATGAAGCCGAGGGGTCCTCAGAGAGGTGGGCTAGGCAGATCTCGGCGAAAACACCGCTTGAGGCAATACGCCCATAGGCTTGAGAGCGACACGGCTAAAGTGCTGCGAGAAAACGCAAGCCCTAACTTTGACGAGTTGTGCGACCCCTATATTCCGTAGCCTCCTCCGCCCGGCGTTTCTATAATCACCTCGTCGCCTTCGGCCAGCTCGATGACCTCGCTCCCGATCGTGCGGACCTCGCCGCTACGTCTCCTCACCGTTATTTTGCCCGGCTTGCCGGGCTCTCCGCCTTCAAGCCCCCAAGGGCCTATGGCCAGCCTGCTCGCTATTATGGAAAGAGTCATGGGCGCGAGGGCCTTGAAGGCCCTCACTATTCCGTCTCCGCCCGGATATTTCCCGCGCCCCCCGCTGCCCTCCCTTATGGTATAAGCGGTGAACCTCACGGGGTATTCCCTCTCCGCTATCTCTATGGGCGTATTGAGCGTGTTGGTCATATTAACATGTACCCCCGAGACGCCGGGGCCGTTGGGCCTTCCTCCCGATCCTCCGCCTATTGTCTCGTAGTAGGACCAGTAGCGCCCCTGCCAGATTCCGCCCATCATGATGTTCATCATGGTGCCGGATCCCGCTGCGGGTATCCTTCCGGGGAGAGCCTTAGAAAGCGCCAAGAAGGTGACGTCGGCTATCCTCTGGCTCGTCTCCAAGTTGCCCGCGCCGACGGCGGCGGGTTTGACGGGATTCACCAGGGATCCTTGAGGGGCGTCCAGCTCTATGAGACTGTAAAAGCCGTGGTTCGTCGGGATATAGCCCCCTATCGCGGACCTAACCGCGAACGACACCGCCGAGAAGGTGACGCCTAATACCGCATTGAGCGGCGCCTCTACCTGCTTAGCCGTGCCGCGGAAGTCGGCCTTCACGCCGTTTTGGGTTATCTCCAGGGCAAGTCTTATGGGTAGGAGCGTGTCGCCCCAGTCTAGGTAGTCCTCGGCCTCGTATCTGCCGGGAGGCCACTTGGAGATCTCAGCCAGCGCGAGCCTTCTGCCGTATTCTATAGCCTCGTTCCACTGCTCCGACACATAGCCGAACTTCTCGAAGAGGTCCCTCACCCTTGCGGCCCCCACGCGCGACGCGGCTAGCTGGGCCTCCAGATCGCCCCTCGCGACCGCCGGCGTTTTGAAGTTCTCCAAGATGAAGTTCAAGGCTTCCTTGTTCATCGCGCCGCGCCTTAATATCTTCACGGGGGGCACCACGACCCCCTCTTCGTATATTGTCTTGGCCCTCGGGTTGAGGGATGCCGGGAGCGGTCCCCCCACGTCGACGTAGTGGGCCTTCGACGCTATATATGCGACGAGCCTTCCGCGCCAGAACACGGGGTAGAGCACCATAACGTCGTTGAGGTGCGTGCCCGATATGTAGGGATCGTTCGTAAGCACGGCGTCCCCCTCCTCTAGCTCCTCTCCCTCCTTCTTCAGGTATTCCAAGAGGTTCCTAACGCCTACGTGGAAGGAGCCCAGATGGACCGGTATGTGTTCGGCTTGTGCTACTATGCGGCCCTCTGCGTCCACGACGGCCACGCTGTGGTCCATGCGCTCCCGTATATTCGGCGAGAAGGCCGAGTTCCTAAGCGCTATCCCCGCCTCCTCGGCCACGTATTCTGTGGCTCTATGCACTATCTCCCACCTCATAACCTCAGCTCCAACGCACCGTATTTGACGACGGTGGCCTCCCAACGCGGCGGGATCACGGTCGTCGAATAGTCCTCCACAACCAGCGCGGGCCCCTTGATCTTATATCCCAGAGGTAGCTCGGCCCTCTTGTACACAGCGGCCTTGGTCCAGCCGTCGAAGTAGACCTCCTTCTCGGAGATCTGGGGATTCCCCTCGGTGGGCGGATCGGCCAGGCGGGGCTTTGTCCTCCTCACTACTGCGAAGACGCGGATTGTCACGACCTCGACCTCCTTGTCTAGCGTGAAGCCGTAAATAGCCGCGTGTTTCTCCTCGAAGGCTCTCTTGATCGCGCTCAACGACGCGTCGGCGCCCACAGGCACCGTCAGCTCCCATCCTTGACCTTTATACCGAACGTCGGCGTATCTGATGTAGTAGTCGGGCTTGTGCTGCTGGGAGAGCCTCTCCTCGAGCTCGGCGAAGCCCTTGGCCAAGTCCTTGGGGTAGGCCGTCCGCGCCTCGAACTTGAAGTCTGCCATGAGCATCCCTAACGACGTGAAGACCCCCGGCATCGGCGGTATGAGCACTCGGCCTATGCCCATCTCCTCCGCCAGCTCGGCCGCGTGTTGAGGGCCGGCGCCGCCGAACGCCATTAACGTGAACGAAGAGGGGTCGAGCCCCCTCTCCACGGTGACCAATCTGATGGCCCTGGCCATCTCCAAATCGATGAGGCGCAATGCCGAGCTCGCCACCTCCACGGGATCCCCCAGCTTGGCGAGCGCCCTCTTGGCCGCATCTGCGTCAAGCCTCATGCGGCCGCCCGCCAACAGATCCGGTATTCTGCCGAGCGCCAAGTTGGCGTCCGTAATAGTGGGCTCGATTCCGCCCCTACCGTAGCTAACGGGGCCTGGGTCGGCCCCCGCGCTCAAGGGCCCGACCCTCAGGGCGCCGCCGGCGTCCCTCCAGATTATAGTGCCGCCGCCCGCCGACACTTCGGCCAAGTCGACGAAGGGGAAGCGCACGGGGTACCCAGACCCTTTCACAAGCCTTCCCCTATGACTTTCGCCGCCCACTTCGTACTCTGTCGTGATCGCGGGCTGGAAGTCCAGTACGGTGCCGGCCTTGGCCGTCGTGCCGCCCATATCGAAGGAAATGACTCGCCCTTCGCCCAACATCCTCGCGAGCTCCGCCGCTGCGATCACGCCGGCGGCCGGCCCAGACTCCACGAGCTGGACGGGCCTCCTCGCGGCTTCGTCCACTGTTACAAGCCCCCCGGAGCTCGCCATCACGTACATCCTCCCTCCCCGCGACTCGACGTAGCCCTTCAGCTCGGCCAGATATCTGCCAACAAGCGGCATCAACGCGGCGTTCACCAAGGCGGTCGAGAACCTCTCGTACTCCCTGGGCTCCCAAGCCACCTCGTAGGAGGTAGTCACGTACTCGAAGTGTTCCCTAAGCACCTTCGCGGCCGCCTCCTCGTTGGAGGGATTGGCGTAGGAGTGGAGAAACCCGACGGCCGCGCTCACAGCGCCGGCGGCCTTGGCCTTCTTGGCGAGCTCCGCTACTTGCCTTGGATCAACCGCCCTCTCCACGGTCCCGTCGGGGAGGGTCCTCTCGTCCACCTCGAACCTAAGCTCCCTTGGGGCGAGGGGCCTCGGCTTCTGGAAGAAGAGATCGTAAAGCCTCGGCCTGTTCTGCCTGCCTATTTCGACGACGTCGCGGAAGCCCCTCGTGGTGAAGAATGCGATCTTGGGCACCTCGAGCCCCATCTGGCCCAGAAGCGCGTTTGTGCCTATGGTCGACGCGTGGAGGACCTCCGAGAATTTAAAAGCCGAGAGCCCCTCGATGACGGCCTTTTCGGGCTCTCTCGGAGTCGACAATATCTTTAGGGTCTTGATCTCTCCCCTCTCGTCCACGACTACGAAGTCCGTGAAGGTCCCCCCTACATCGACTCCGACTAGGCTCACGGTCCTCCTCTAGGCCTGTATGTTAAAACCCCCATAAGCCCTATGAGCGCTAGTATCGCTAAATACACGCCGGCCCAAAAATGACCGTATCTTAGTATGATGGTCATAACGTAGGGAGCCGTGCTCGCTAAGACGGCATTCCCTATCTGATACGCGGCCGAGACGCCGGTGTTCCTCGCGAGCGTCGGGAAGAGCTCGGCGAGATATGCGGCCTCGGGCGTATATACTATGCCATGCGCAATCCCTGTCAGAGCCGCCAGCGCCACAAGCCCTGTTAGGCTGGATAGCCCTTCTTCTACTAATAGAGCCGCTATTATGAACAAGACGAAACCGGCGATTATGGGCATCGCGTTGCCGAGGCGCTCGGCGAGGAAGCCGCTAACGATTATGCCCATTAGGTCCAACACGGCAAATAGGATAATTACGGAGAACTTCTCGGTTGCCGTGATTAACTTAAGCGCGCCGGCAATGTTGGGCAGGAAGGTGTTTCCGTAGTAGAAGACGGCCCCCGCCGCGCCCGCGAGGAATATGCCGACGAGTAAGCCAGCCCAGTATTTGGCGAAAACCACCCCGACGGGATTCCCCACGCGGCTCGCCGAACGCTTAGCCTCAAGATACTCCAGAGTCTCGCCGAATTTATACCTAAAGAGGAGCCCTATGAACACTATTATCAGCGAGAGCAGAAACGCGATCCTCCAGCCCCACGCGGAGACCGCGGCGCTTCCTAAGATTTCGGCCAAGGCCAACATAACGCCGGCGGCCAACAACAACCCTAACGGCACGCCGCTCTGAACGAACAACATGTAAAGGCGTTTGCGCTTGACGTTTTCGAAAAGGTAATTCACGGCAGAGCCCCACTCGCCGCCGAGCGCTAGGCCTTGCAAAAGGCGTAATGCGACCACCGCAATTATTGCCGCATCGCCCCATTCGGAATAGGGAGGTATCGCGCCTATAAGCGCAGTGGCGAGGCCCGCCAGCGCTAACGTCCACATCATGGCCTCCCTCCTTCCATGGCGATCTCCGATATATCCGAAGAGCAATGCGCCTATGGGGCGGGCGAAAAATCCTAGGGAAAACGTCAGAAAAACGTTGGCCAACTCTGTGAGCGGATTCCCAGAGGGGAAGAACGCGGCCCCTACGTAGCTGGCCGCCACTGCGAAAAGAAATGCGTCGTACCACTCCAGGAGGGTGCCCGCCATGACGCCCGCCACTAAGCTTGCGCCTACTTTAGGCTGAGCCATGCGTTCCATGGATTAATTGTATTTAAATATAATGATAATAAGAAGTTCAAGAAGAGAGGGTTCGTCTATGTTAAATATATTAAATATATGTGCCTCGTCGCCTCTGCCATGTCCTAGACCATGGCGGCTTCCTCAATAGCGATCAATGGTTTAATTCCTTCAAGAGCGCCTTTAGCGATCTAGGAGGTCCTAGCGCCGCCGAGCCGTGGATATACAACACAAGCTTAATGATCGCCGCGGTTTTCCTGGATTTTCAGTTCATGTGATCGCGTCGTCTAGCAAGCTAGAAATAGTGGGAGGCGCTCGTCTCTCCATATCTGCGATATTCACAGCGCTGGTAGGGATCTACCCCGCCGGGACTAGACCTCACGTCTTCGTCTCTACGTAGTTTTTCATACAAGCGTTTCTGGGCTTTTTAATATACGGCGTGGGTCTTGCCCTCTTGGACGAGAGGCGATTGGGGATTATCTACGTCGTTCGTGGCTGCGTTGATAGGCGCGTTGGCGATACCTTGGCCTTCCGCGGCGACGATAGAGGCATACGAGATGATCCTCTCGACCGCGGGCGCCGACATTTATGCGCTCAAGATCTAGGCGGCCAGACGCCGCGGTCAATATAAACCCCCGCGAGATGGACGCCATGAACATACTTGTAACTAACGACGATGGCATTTACTCCCCCGGGCTACACTTGCTGTACTCATTCGTGAAGGACTTAGGCAAGGTATACGTCGTAGCTCCCGAGACGCCCAAGTCGGCGTCGGGCTTAGGCATTACCCTCCATAAACCGCTGAGGGTTTCCAAGATGGAGCTAGGAGGACTGCAAGCATATGCTACCTCGGGCACGCCCTCCGACACTATTTATCTAGCCGTGCTTGAGATAGTCAACAGCATCGACCTAGTGCTCTCGGGCGTAAATGTAGGCGACAACACGTCGTTGCAAGTGATCTTGTCCTCAGGCACCATCGGCGCTGCGATGCAGGCCGCCCTCCTGGGCATACCCGCCGTGGCCCTCTCGGCCGACGTGAACGAGCCCGAGGAGCTCCTAGAGGACCCCGCCTTGATATCGGCCATGAGGAATGTGGCGAGGGCCGTCGTCAAGTTCATCTCCGGAGAGGGAATGCCGAGGGGCGTCGACGTTATAAGCATAAACTTCCCCCACAGGTTTAAGCCCAACGTTGAGGTGAAGATGGCGCCCGCCGCCAAGATTAAGTTTTCCCAGAAAGTGGACAAAAGGAGGGATCCAAGGGGATCGCCGTATTACTGGCTCTACGGCGAGCTCGTCAAGGCGGAGCCGGGCACCGACGTATACGTGGTCCACGAGGAGGGGAACATAGCCTTAACTCCTCTGAGTTTCGACATGAACGTGTTGGGGCCTAGGCCCGAGCCGGATCTGACGTCGTTGCAGAGGCTGGTCGATCTCTTGAACAAATCGATCAAGGCATAGCCCGTGGGCTTGCAGTG
>DANS01000030.1:58181-64828 GCA_002497345.1 Thermoproteus sp. UBA157 | reverse complement strand
GTCCCATCTGCTGATAGCGCCATATCTAGATGTGAGGTGCTTCGGGGTGAACAAGGAGCTATGCACCGATAGAAAAGAGGTGAGGTTCGTGAGGTGCTCCCTCCTAAACTAACTCCATTTTACGGCGACATATAGCCCATACGCCACCGCATATATCAGTATGGGGTAGACCACAAGCCTCTCGACTATGGGGGGCTCATCCAGCGCTATATATGCTGCTAGCGAGATCAAGGAAATAGCCCCGAGCGCGACGCCGAGCAGCCTCAAGGCCTTAGGTATTGCGGTATAAAGGCCGAGCGCGATCACGGCTATTCCGCCGAAGAGGAACGCGATGAGCGCGAATATCGTGTGTAGATACATGGGGGAACCCTCGGGGAAAAGGCCGACGCCCAAGGCCCCCAGCCCAGATAGCGCCAACGTTGCCGTAGATAGCGATCGCCTCGTCGTGATGCGCCCCAGCCCATACGAGGAGATCAACACCAATATCCCCAAGACAATCGCCGATATGTTAAACGCCGCGGCGATGGCGGGGCCCGCCAGGTTTTTATTGCCCAGATCGCTAATGTAGTTGGTCCAAACGCTGTATCCGGGATAGAGGGCTTGCGCGGCTTGGACCGCAACTATGAACTGCAAAGCGGCTAACGCCAGCAGTATTCCGTATATTTTAATCGCCATGAATTGCCGAGATTCCCTTTTTATAGATAATTTAAAGCCCTATTGTCCAAGCACGGACACGCCCATGAGATGTCGATGAGCGAGATAGCCCCAGACATGTGGCTGGGCGGCGCTTTCCGCCCTTTGTTCCCATTAAGTTAGTCCCATGCTACGGTCTGTTGGCGATAAACGAAATATCCGGCCTCTAGAGCTAGCCCTCCGTCGTTATCGAACTGCCCTCCGCGAGCCTCTTTGTCCTCTCGATGATGTCCAACACGCGGGGCAACTCCTCCCGTTTAGCCACTATGTACAACTCGTTGTCGTGTCTGAGCACGTGATCCGGCGACATCCCGGCCGCCCTCATGAGCTGGACTAGGAAGGTCACCGCCCCCACGGGCGCGCGTCTTGGGAACATCACCTTCACGAGGCCTTTGTCCGCATCGCCCCATCCGAGCAAGCGGGCAGGGGCCAGTATTCTGAGCTTGGCGCCATCGCTTATTGCTATGAACGGCTCGTTGGATTTCCTCAAGGCGTTGAGGTCGACGTTTCCGTCCTCTACTTCCGCTATGCCGCTATACACGAAGACTTCGACGTCTTTAAAGCCGACCAGCGCCGTTGCGGCCATCTCGGCGGGTTTCCCCAGCCTTTCGAGGGCCTTGACTATCGTCGGAATTTTCGCGTCCTTGCCGGCGGCCGCGTCCACCAACGGCTTTATGGCGCGCGCGATCGCGGATAGGTTGGCCAATCCAGTA
Source organism: Thermoproteus sp. UBA157 (assembly GCA_002497345.1). Taxonomy (GTDB): domain Archaea; phylum Thermoproteota; class Thermoprotei; order Thermoproteales; family Thermoproteaceae; genus Thermoproteus. The sequence continues at coordinate 63,422 of DANS01000030.1, read as the reverse complement.
GAGAGGATGAACGAATAGAGGGGGTTGTTCTCGACGGCTGACCTTACGGCTTCTTGTATTTTCATAAGTTCAAAATCCATCAAAATAATATATATTTTTCTCTATTATAAACCTATTTGATTCACTATAAACAAATTATCAACGATTCCTCCATATCGCCGATCTATGTCAAAAATATGACGAAAAATTTATAATTTTTTAATTCTGCTGATGGCGTATGGACGTGTTGCAATACGCTCTCGCGGTCATCTCGGGGGTGCTCGTCGGCTTCTCGCTCGGACTGATCGGCGGCGGAGGCTCGATACTCGCAGTTCCCCTCTTTCTATACTTCGTCGGCCTCTCCTCTTTGCCCAACGCGGCACACGTGGCGATAGGCACCACCGCCTTGGCTGTCGGTATAAACGCCTTCATAAACTCCTACATGCACTTCAAGAGGAGGAATATAGCCCCGAGGATAGGGGCCGTCTTCGCGGTCGTGGGGCTCGTCGGCTCTCTGTTGGGCGCCTACTTGGGCCACATAACGCCGGGCACCTCCCTCTTGACCTACTTCGCCATAGCCATGATACTGCTGGGCATCTACGTAGCCGTGAGGAAGGAGTCGACGCGGGCCGGCTCGCCCGAGGAGGCGGACAGGCTACGCGAAGCGATAAGGGGATGTCCCAAGCTCACCCCCTCCGTGATAGCCAAGGTGACGGGCTTCGGCTTCGTCGTAGGCCTCTTGAGCGGATACTTCGGAATAGGCGGCGGCTTCTTGATAGTGCCGAGCTTGATGTTCGCGGCCGGGCTCTGCATAACTAGGGCCATAGGGACCAGCCTAATCAGCGTCGGCACATTCGGCGTCGCGGCAGGCGCTGAGTATTGGTACTACGGAGACGTCTTGCCCCTGATAGCCGCGTTGTACGTGCTGGGCGGCGTTGCCGGGGGCTACTTGGGCACCAGCTTGGCCGTCAAGGCTCCCAAGGACGTATTGAGGAAGGCCTACGGAGCTATAATAGTAACCGTCGGCATCTATATGCTGTATAGGATATACGGCTAGCGATTCGGGATTACACGGCGCTAGCGCTCGTCGACCGTCGCCGCTTATATCGACTGTCGGATTGCACCACGCTGTAAAGCTTTTAATATCCAAGCCGCTTTACATTTTTGTGCGCCAGTTCCAATGCATGCCCAACTGCGCCCTGTGTTGTAGGGTCAGTCCAGTGACTGTGCTTCCGCACGAGGTCTATGTGTTGGAGTCCTTGGCCGGAGAGCTCGGCGTGAAGGCGAGGTTCGCCCCGGCTTACACCATTCTGGATTCCATCAGCGGCGTCAGGATCGCGTTGAGCTATCTGATGCTTCTAGACGAGGAGGGGAAGTGTCCGTTCCTCAAGGGCACTAGATGTCTCATCCACGATCTCTACAAGCCCTTGACGTGCCGCTCGTTCCCCTATCTGCCCAAGGTGATAAAGTATGAGCTCGATCCCGCGGCCAAGGAGGTGCGTATGGAGGTCAACTTCGTCATGTCGACGCTTTGCCCCGTGGTCAAGGCAGATTTAAGGCCCGTGGACTTAGTCAAGATGGGCAATATAAAAATCGCCGCCCAGTACGCCCCAAAGGAGGTCGAGGTGGCGAGAAAGACCGTGGAGAAGAGGCTGATGTACGCCCGTCTCTTGAGCGATCTCTGGCAAAAGGGATATGTAGATCTGCACGACGGCGGCAATAGCCCGTTTTACCCCGTCGTCAACGGCTTCGCGTTCCTAAGGCGCTTCAAGCCCGAGCTCACAATCAAGGATTTCCTCTAGCCGACGCTTGCTGGCTAATACCCCACAGCGCGTGTAAGCTTAATTAACCGTAGGTTCAATGCCGTCATGATCTCAATCACCCAAATACTGGCGCTGGTCGTGCCGTTTATATTCGGGCTACTCGTAGGCATATTAATAAGGCGACTTATAGGGGTGGCGCTGGTTCTGCTCGCTATACTGATACTAGCGGTGGCAGTCGGCTACATCAGCCCCTCGACGGCCATTAACATAATCCAGAGCTTGGGCTACACGGCATACCAAGCTGCCGAAAAGCTGGGCATAGTCAAGGCCATGATACCCTACTCGTCCTTGACGTTTATAATTGGGCTGATCATAGGCCTTTTGATCAAATAGGCCGCTTGAACTCCTCAGTTTTGCCGAATAGGGTGAAGAAAACCGCCGAAACGGTTGCGACCAAGGGCGCTTGGAGCAACCACATGGCCTCATACCCCCACAGCTCCGCGACGGCTCCTAGAGCTGGCGGCACCGCCATGCCCAGCACGACCAAGTAGGAAGAGAAGAGGGAGTTCACGGCGTTTCTCTCGTCGAGGTGCGTGGTCCTCGCTATCATTATGGTGGACAACGTGAAGACGCTACCGTGGGGCACGCCCAATAGCGCCATGGCGGCCACTAGTAGATAATAGTCGCGAGCCGCGTAGAGGGCAGAGAGGCCGAGGAGCGTCAACGCGACCGACGCTGCGAATGCCTTGTGGACGTCTTTGACTGGGCGGAGGAACATATAGAGGCGCGTCGACATGGACGCTGCGAAGAACGGAAGATAGAGCGAGTAGGCGGCGGACCTGGTTAGGCCCAATTGCTCTGAGGCGTATATGGTCAAGTAGTTCACGAGCGCTATGAAGGGAATGTTGTACGACGTTATGGCGAGCGCGGCCGAGGCGAGGCCCTTGCTCGACAAGGCGGCTCTGTAGGCTGCGCCTAGATCAGAGGGCTTGGACCCCATTATTGGGACCTTGGAGGACAAGGCTGCCAACGCGATGGCTAATGGAAGGAAGAATAGGAAGACCTCGCCGTAGCCGTATCGGGCCAACACCGCGGTCTCGTAGGCAGGCCCCACAACTAGGCTAACGCTGAGCGACAACGCATAGACGGCCAAGAGCCTCTCCGCGTGTTCGGGCCTAGCCGAGGCGAGGTTTATGAGATTCGGCATGATGACGCCGAAGGACAACCCCGAGAGAAACGTCGCGACCCAAACTACGTAGCCGGCAAGATGGGCCGACAGCCAAAAGCCCACAAGCGTGGGCGGAACCGCAACAGCCGAGGCGGTCAACGCCCTCCTCCTCAGAGGGGCGCCGAACACCACGTTTATGACAGAGCTTCCCAGTAGCTGTCCGGCCGCACCCACGGCCGCCAAGGCGCCTATTAACGATGGCGTGAAGCCCAGCTCCCGCGCCAAAGGGGGGACGGTGCTCTGCACCATGTAGTTGACCGAACGGGCAGCGATTGTCAGAGCTGCTATCAAGGCCATTAGCCTCAAGAGTTCTCTGTCTGAGCGCACGTTCTTCTGGGTCGACGATAAATAATTTCCGTCCGAAAGACTTTTAGGCTTGGGAGAAGTCCTCGCGGGGGCGCCGAGGGGACGGGGGCGGCTCGGAGACGGCCGCCCTCTGGAACCTCCCGCACCGTCCGCGGGGGCCTCCGGCGGGCCGCCGAAAGGCGGGGGCAAGAACCAGCCGGGGGCGCGGCCCCCAAGCAGGGCCTATGAGGCCGCGGCGAGGCCCGGGTAGGGGGCTAGATCGATACCCCAACAGAAGCGGGGGTATGCGGCGCCCCCTATATATTAAGCCCCTACATATGACGTGAGGGCGCCCGAGACGATCAAGAGGATATACTTGCTTACTTTCGAGTACGCGGGCTTGGTCAAAGTCGGCGGGCTGGGGGAGGCCGTAAGGCAGTACGCGTCGGCGCTGGCAAAAAGGGGCTACGACGTGGCGGTGCTGATGCCCTCTCACGGCAGACACCTAGACCCCAACAGGGGCTTTCCTCTATCTCAGCTAGACTTCAAGGCATGCGGCGAGAGGCGGGGGCTCGACGGGAGGGTCTACCCCTACTGCCTAGGCGCGGAGATGACCTCGGTAGATGGAGTGAGAGTGGTCATGTTCAAGGGTCTCGACACGGCGACGGGCTTAGTCTTTGATAGGTGGTACCCCTACGAAAACGTGGAGGAGAAGGCGGCGTTGTTCGCGAGGGCTGCTGTGGCCTACGCCGAGAGGTACGGGATCCCCGACCTCATACACGCCAACGATTGGCACTCGGGCCTCGCCGGCGTCGCCTTGAGGGACTACGCGGAGAGACAAGGCATCGCTGTGCCCCTCGTCTTCACGGTGCATCTGTCCTCGGGCTACTCCTTCCCTTGGCACTACGCATCGTCGGAGTGGGCGGGGCTCGGGGATAGGCCCCATCTGGTCTGGAGGGTCTGTTGCCACAAGGCCGAGCTCTACTCCTCGGTCTGGAACTCGGTGGGCGGTTCGGCCGAGGGCTTCGCCGCGCTCGAAAGCGACGTGTTGTCCAGCGTGAGTTGGGGGTATCTCAACGAGATCCTCCTCAAATACGGCGATTGGATGCGGGGGAAGTCTTGCGTGTTGTACAACTCCACGGACTGGCGCTTGGAGGAGGCCGAAGCCCATTTCCGCAGACTTGCGCCCGACAGCTCGCCTTGGACCCTCGTGGAGCGCGTGGAGCATATGGGGGGCCACGGCTGGCTGGACAGAGGCGGGGCTTTGTTCTTGGCCGTGGGCCGCGCTACATCACAGAAGGGGCTCGACTTGGCCATAAGAGCCTTGGACCGCGCCCCTTCGGCGCGTCTGCTGGTGTTGGCCATACCGGTCGGCGATGTGGGATACGAGGAGTATTTGAGGAGGCTGGTCGAGGAGAGGGGCGGGAGGGTGTTCTTATCCTTCGCCAAAATCCCGAGGGATCTCTACATGGCCCTCAACTACGCCGCGACGGCGCTCGTCATGCCGTCTCGCTGGGAGCCCTTCGGCATTTCCGCCATCGAGGCCATGGCCGTGGGCACGCCGGTTGTGGCGACGACGGTGGGAGGCCTTCCGGAAGTCGTCGTGGATTTCAGAAGCGGCGAGGGGACGGGGCTCTTGGTCCCGCCCGAGGACGTCGAGGCGCTCGGCGTAGCCATAGAGTCCTTGGCCAACTGGCTTTGGCGCTTCGCGCCCGACGCGATTCCGGACCCCCGCCTTAGGGAGATCGCGTACAGGCGCGGGGTTGAGTACGTAAAGAGCCTTAAGCACTATATATCCGCTTACGTAGACGCCAAGTTCAGGGAGAGGAACTTGCTCGACCAGCTGATCGGCTGCTACGAGAGGGCCAGGCAGATGGCCTATTACAAGGCCATAACGGCGTAAGCGATCCGCGTTCCGTGGAAAGCTCGACGAATGCGGCTAGGTCATGATGGCAGAAGCTGCCACATTGCGGCACTCGGCTTTTT
>DANS01000030.1:29550-58155 GCA_002497345.1 Thermoproteus sp. UBA157 | reverse complement strand
CCGTTGTGCCGAAATTCGTGCAAATTTAGCTGCTTTGGTCCAAATCCTCAAGCGGCTTGCCGACCAACCCCTTAAGGATCTTGGCCACGGCGAGCATGTAGCCCGTGGGCATGAAGGCTGTTATGAAGTCGGCTAGGCTTACCCTCTTGCCGTCCTTTGTTCTCGGCGTACCCTCAAGCCGTCGGGCTGGCTCTCCGCCGTGATCCACGGCCAGCGCAGCCGACAACGAGCTCGAAAGGCCTTGCCCGCTGCGTTTCTGTAAAGCCCCGCGTCTAGGAACTTAAGCGCCAGCTCGGCCTTGGCCTCCGACCAAGCGGCCCTTCTTGCACTCCTCGGCGCGGCTTGCCGAACCTCAGAAGCGCGGAGCTCATGAGCGAGCGAATTCGTTATCGTTTACACCTTAGACGGCGGGCGAGCCCGATGGGCGTGATGGCGCTTACCTTGTTTTACATATTACAAGGTTGAGAGTCGGTATGTAGTTGGCGGCGGGTGTTATGTAGTTAAACTGAATTCGACGAATCCGCCAGCGATTGCGCACAAAGGATTGAGCGGCAAGACGGCGATTCCCCCTTAGTGCATTTATTATTCTGCGCACTCAATAATATGGGCGTTAGGGTGGCCGTCATCCCCATAGGCGGCGAGGCCGTTCGTCTTCGTCCCTTGACGGTGGAGACCTCCAAGGCCATGGTACGCATCCTGAACCGCCCTCTCGCCGAGTTCACGGTAGTCAACCTCGCCAGACAAGGGGTCGAGGAGATAATAATGGGCGTACGCGGCTACTACAACTACAAGGACATATACGACTACTTCGGCGAGGGCTACTGGCTGGAGGGGGAATACGGCATCAAGGTCAGGCTCAGGTATATGCCGAGGGTCGAGACCAGAGGCAACGCCGAAGCGGTCAAGGTCTCCTTGGAGTATTACGGTATAAAGGAGCCCGTCCTAGTGGTACAAGGCGATAACTTATTCGAGATAGACCTGGACTCCTTCTATAAGGTACACGAGGCCAACAAGGCCTTCATGACCATTGCCTTGAAGGAGGAGGAGAGGGTCGAGGAGTTCGGAGTAGCCGCCGTGGACGAGAAGATGAGGATATTGAAGTTCGTGGAGAAGCCCAAGCGGAGGGAGGACGCCCCGAGCAATCTGGTGAACACGGGGCTCTATCTGCTCTCCGAGGACTTCTTGAACTTCTTCGAGGGAGATGTGGGCTCCAAGCTCTACAGGGAGGGTCTCATGGACTTCGGCTCGAACGTAATACCGACGGCTATAAGCGCAGGCTTGCCGGTCTACGGCTACGTGACCAAGGGGTTCTGGTTCGACGTGGGCAGCCCCGAGCGTTATCTAGACGCGTCCTTGTATTTGTTGAGCAACTTGAGCCCGTCAGACTTAGCGTCAGAGGAGATATTGCCCCGTGTGTTCGTCCAGGGAACTAGCCCAGAGTCTCTGGCGTTGAAGAGGGAGCTGAGGGAGCGCATAAACTCCGGCGATATAAGAGTCGAGGGAAGCGTCTTGATAGGCAGACACGTGAAGATAGGCAGAGGGGTCCATTTGCGAAATGCGGTGATAGACAACTACACCGTGATAGGCGATGGCGCTGAGATATCCGATTCGGTGATCATGGACAGATCCGTCGTCGAGACCAACGCGCACATAGAGAGGAGCATCGTGGGCAGGCACTGCCTCGTGGGCGAAGGCGCCCGCTTGATCGGCTCGGTCCTCGGCAACGACGCGGCCGTGGGCAACAACTCGGTGTTGATAAACGTTAAGGTGTGGCCCCACAAGATTGTCAACAACGGCGTTAGGCTCGAGAACTTCGTGCTCACTTAACGTTTTTAGCACCCACTAACCACGAGGCCAATGGTGGGGCTACCCAGGCCAGGCCTCGGCGTATACATCACTGCCCAGTGGCCCGATCCAGCCGCTTTCTTCTCCTTCCTCAAGGCGCTCGACGGGCTTGCCGACTTCGTGGAGGTGGGCATCCCGACGAATAATCCGAAATACGACGGCCCGTTCATTAGATCCAGCCACAGATCAGCGCCTATCAAGGGGCTCAAAGCCGTCGAGGGGATTCCCCTTCCTAAAAACGCCGTGTTGATGGGCTACGCCGAGGATTTCGTCGGCAAGTTCGACGAGTTGGCGCGCGCCGCGGCCGAGGTGGGGGCCACATCGGTCCTCCTGCCGGATCTCCTCATCGACATGCCGGAGAAGTTGGACGACTACGTGAGGGCCATGAGGGCGCATGGCCTGGAGACGGCGTTCTTCCTGCCGGGCAAATTCCCCTACCAACTCGCCGAGAAGCTGGCCCGACACGATCCGCTCTTTATCTACATAGGCCTATACGCGGCGACGGGCATCAAGTTGCCCGTTTACGTGGAGAGGAACATCAGAATTGCGAGAGCCCACATCGGCGATACCTACCTAGTCGCCGGCTTCGCCATAGATAGCGGCGGGAAGGCACGGGCAGTCATAGAGGCCGGCGCCGATGGCATCGTCGTGGGGACGGCAGCCATGAAGCTCCTCAAGGAGCGGGGGCTAAACGCCGCTTTGGATCTCTTGGACGAGATCAGGAGCTCTATTAAATGAGGGCGTACGGCTATCTCTTCGGCGTGGTCGTTATCTGGGGCCTCGCCTATCCTTTGACCAAGTACTTAACTGCATACTTTTCGCCGACATTTATAGCGTTCTCCAGAGCCGCGATAGGATTCGCCGTTTTGTCCGCCGTCGCTAAGCCGGCCCGGCCGGACGGCAAAACCGCCGTGGTCGGCATCTTGAACATGGGGGCGACGATACTGCTGATAAACCTCTCGCTTTTGTTCGCGAAGAGTCCCGGCTTGGTCTCAACCTTGATGTATACACAGCCCTTGTTCGCGCTCCTCCTATCGGCTATTATCCTCAAGACTGCTGTCAAGCCCAGCGAGGCGCTCGGCGTAGCGCTTGGAGTCGCCGGCGTGATCACGTCGACGATAGGCGGCGGGGCGTGCGCGTGCGATCTCCTTCCGGTTCTGGGGGGCTTCCTCTGGGCCCTCGGCACCGTGACCTACAAGCTTTGGCTTGCGGATAGGCCCGTGTTGCCCACAACCGCGACCATGAACGGAGTGGCAGCCGCGTTTCTGCTCCCAACCGCATTGATCTCGTACAAGGCCGACTTCTCGGCGAGAGCCCTCCTGCTTCTAATCGCCTTGGCTGTTTTAGCGCAAGGAGCGGCTTGGCTCTTGTGGTTCCGCTCAGTCCGCGAGCTGGGGCCCGTCAGAACCGGCGAGATATCCCTTTTGGTGCCCGTCTCCTCGTACCTATTCTCCTACTTCATGTTGGGATCCACGCCCACGCTGTATCAAGCGATCGGCTCCGCGTTGATCTTGTCGGGTATATCTACAATCTATATAGTTGCGGGAAAATTTAAATAGGACGGCATTTCGGGGGTTATGTCTTCGGGGTGGATAGGTGGTACAACATAGGGGCCGATCTCCCAACGCCATTACCGCCTCCGAAGGATCCCGACGAGGGCGATAGCAGGATCGCGCTTCTGACGAAGATTCTTCCGTCTGCGTTGATAGATCAAGAATTCACGGCAGAGCGCTGGATACCTATACCCGAGGAGGTGAGGGACGCCTACAGGAGGATGGGCAGGCCAACGCCGTATAGGAGGGCCGAGGGACTCGAGAGGGCGCTCGGCGTTAAGGTACATATATACTACAAATTCGAGGGCGCCCTTCCAGTCGGCAGTCATAAGCTCAACACAGCCTTGGCCCAAGCCTATTACGCAAAGCTCGACGGCGCCGAGGAGGTGGCCACCGAGACGGGGGCCGGGCAGTGGGGCATGGCCGTCTCTTTGGCCGCCGCCCTCTTCGGGCTGAGGGCCGTGGTGTTCATGACTAGATCATCCTACGAGAAGAAAAGGCAGAGGGTCGTGTTCATGCGGACCTACGGCGCGACGGTGTACCCCAGCCCCAGCGAGATCACGGAGACCGGCAGGAAGTTCTACAGGCCGGATCACCCCGGCTCGCTCGGCATAGCGATCTCGGAGGCCGTGGAGTACACGTTAACCGGCGAGAGGAGGCGGTACCTCCCCGGTAGCGTGCTGGAGTTCGTCTTGATACACCAATCCGTGATAGGCCTCGAGGCCGTTCAGCAGATGCCCGAGGAGCCCGACTACGCGGTCGGCTGCGTCGGCGGCGGCTCGAACTTCGGCGGGTTCACGTATCCCATGATAGGCATGAAGCTGAGGGGCGAGGGCTTCGAGAAGACTAGGTTCCTAGCCGCCGAGTCGGCCGCTGCGCCCAAGCTGACGGCCGGCGAGTACAGATACGACTTCCCGGACGCCGTCGGGGTTCTGCCCATGATAAAGATGTACACCCTCGGCCACGACTACGTGCCGCCAGCTGTTCACGCGGCCGGGCTCCGCTATCACGGGGCCGCGCCGAGCCTCTCCATGCTCAAGAGGCTCGGCCTCGTCGACGCCGTGGCGTATAGGCAAGAGGACGTCTTCGAGGCGGCCGTCTTGTTCGCAAGATCCGAGGGCATAGTGCCCGCGCCAGAGAGCGCCCACGCCATCAAGGCGGTCGTCGATTTGGCCAAAAAGCTACCTCCGGGCTCCGTGATAGCCTTCAACTTATCCGGCCACGGCCTACTCGACGTAGACGCCTACGAGAGGGCCCATGTCGCTTAGGAAACTCGGCGAGGGTAAGGCCTTGACTTTGGAGGAGAGCTACTCGCTTGCGCTCTCCATGCTCAAGGGCGAGCTCGGAGACGTCGAAATAGCCGCGGCTCTCACTGCGATGAGGATTAGAGGCGAGGCGCCCGAGGAGGTAGCCGGCTTCGCTAAGGCGGCCCGTGATACTTGCGTGAAGGTCGACATAGGCGATCTGCCGGCTATAGATACGGCCGGGACCGGCGGCGATGGGCAGAGGACCATCAACTTGTCCACAGCCGCGGCACTTGTCGCGTCGGCTCTCGGCGCCTATGTGCTCAAACACGGCAACAGATCCGTCACCAGCGCTACGGGCAGCGCCGACTTCTTGGAGGCGTTGGGCTACAACATCAACCTCAAGCCCGACGAGGCCGTGGCCGCGTTGAGGGCCTCCAGATTCGCGTTTCTCTTCGCTCCGGCGTATCACCCGACGTTTGCGCGCGTGGCGCCTATACGCAAGAGGCTCCCCTTCAGGACCATATTCAACATAGTGGGACCTTTGGCAAACCCGGGCCAAGTAAGGAGACAGGTCATAGGCGTGGCGGAGCCGCGCCTCGTGCCCGTGGTCGCAAACGCCGCTGCCTACCTCGGCCTAGAGCACGCACTGGTGATACACGGCGAGCCCGGAGTCGATGAGGCTTCCCCCGAGGGCCGCACGATAGTGGCCGAGGTGAGGGAGGGGAGGGTAGAGGAGTATACGCTAACGCCGGAGGATTTCGGGGCTAAGAGGTGGAGGATACCCAGAGCCGATGCCAAGGAGGAGTCCGTGGCCAAGACGCTGGGCGGGCTGAGGGGCGAAGACGCCGAGGCGGCCAACGCCATAGCCATAAACGCCGCGTTGGCCCTATACGTGGCCGGGCTGGTCAAGGATCTCAGAGACGGCTACGAGGCTGCCCTGGAGGCGATCAGATCGGGTCGCGTGGCCCAACACGTGGAGTTGGTCATAAAGGCCAGTAGGCGATGACGTTGCTGAAGATATGCGGCTTGACCAGACTCGTCGATGTGGAGCTCGTGGACAAGGTCGCAGACTACGCCGGCTTCATCGTGGACCCGAGGACCAGTTCGCCGAGGAGGATCCCGCCTAGCTTGGCCAGGGACTTGGCTTCTGTTTTGAGCAGAGCTAAGCCGGTCGCGGTCTTCGACTCGTACGACCCGGCGAACGCGGTCGATTTGGCGGCTGCCAACGACTTCCCTGTGGCGCAGATTCCTCGCAAATTCGACGAGGATGTCGTGGAGAGGGCCAAGGAGAGGGGGGTAGCGCTGGCGCCCGTTGTGCTCTTCGGGAGAGACGACGTGGTGGAGGAGGCCTCGCGGCTGTCCTCGGGCGATTTCGAGTACGTGTTGGTGGACGCCATCAAGGGCTCGGGTCTGAGGTACGAGTACGGTCTCAAGATTCCCTTGGAGCTGATAAGGAGGGTTGCGCCGTTGAGGAGGGTCGCCATAGCGGGAGGCATAACGCCAGATAACGTGGAGCACGTGTTGAGGTATAGCCCCTACATGATCGACGTGGCGAGCGGCGTTGAGATGGGGCCTGGAATCAAAGACGGCGCCAAGGTGATGGCCCTCGCCGAGAGGGTAAGAGCTTTTTATAGGGGTATGATGTAACCGCGTGATCCTGGTGTTGGTCCGCTCGGACGACGAGGACGTCGCGTCGAGTGCTCTTAGAGGTTTCCCCCACGTGGGGTTAGGCCGAGGAATTGCCGTAACCTGGGAGCCTAGAGAGGTCGTGGAGAGGGCTTTGGAGAGGGCCAAGAGGGAGCTACTGAGGCGATGGGAGGCCGAGGGATCGGGACCCGTATTTGAGTACGCGGTGCTCCCTCTATCAGAGGAACAATACAACTCCTTGCGGCCCATGGTGAAAAGGGCTCTAGACGAGGGGGCCGCCGCGCTGGCCAAAGAGCTCAGGAGGCTAGCCGTCGAGATGCGGAGGGGCGGGAGGCGAGCTCGCGAGCTCAAGGCCAAGTTCGGGAAGTTGGCCAAGTTGACGGCCCAGATAAACGAGGCCGCCGCCAAGCTCGGCATATACTCATCGGCCATCGCGGATCTACAAGAGGCCTTCAAGGAGGCCAATGCGGAATACTTAAAGCTTAAATGATAATGTATATGTCATGCTAAGCCCTGAGGAGCTAAAGCGGTTCATACGGAGGAGCAACTCGGTGTTGGTGGTATGGGATGTCCAGGAGGCGTTGGTGAACTCCATATTCAACAAGGAGGAGTTCTTGGCGAAACTCAAGGAGCTGATAGAAGGCGCCAGGAGGTTCAATGTGCCTATTGTGTACACCAAGATAACGCCGTTTCCTGAGAGGTTCGCCTCGCCGTTTAGGAGGAGCTGGAACCCAGGCGATATACATAAAGAAGTCTACCCAAGAGAGGGCGACGTTGTGTTGAACAAGAACACCACATCCATATTCGTTGGCACCAACTTCGAGCTGTTGCTGAGAAACGCTGGCATAACCACTATCGTTTTCGCCGGCATCGCCACTGATATAGGCGTGGAGACTTCTGCGCGTCACGCACAAGCGCTCGGCTATCTGCCCGTCGTCGCCAAGGAGGCTGTCTCCTCGGCAGATAGGGCGGCTCACGAGAGGTCCCTAGCCAACATGGCCAAGCTGTTTCCGGTCTTAAGCAATGCCGAGATATTGGAGCTCTGGGAGAGGAATCCGTAGGCTTTATTTACTCACACGCTGTTTTCCGCGTGGCTGAGGCTCAGAGGATATCGACGGGCATAGAGGAGCTGGACGAGGCCCTCGAGGGCGGCATACCGCAAGGCAGCTGGGTCGTGGCTACGGGCGAGCCCGGCGTGGGGAAGTCGATATTGTGCATGCACTTCGCATACGCCGGACTCAAGGCCGGCGATCCCGTCGTGTACGTCACGACGGAGCAGGAGTTCAAGGACGTTATCGCACAAGCCAAGCAGTTGGGCATGGACTTCTCGAAGTACCCAACATACAGCTTGGGGTGGAGGAGGGAGCCGGAGGAGCTGCCCCAGATAGTAGTCGTCGACATATTCGGCCTCCTCAAAGTGGCGAGGCAGTTGACTGAGAAGGCCAAGGAGGCCGAGGGAGCTAGGCGATACGCGGCGTTATCGGTGGATACCTTAATAGAGGCCATAGACGAGGCCTACAAGGTGTTGGAGGTGGTCGAGGAGGAGAGGGGAAGTCCTACCAGGCACGTGCGCTTAGTGATAGACTCCATGTCGGCTTTTTGGGTCGATAAGCCCGTGATGGCGCGGAAGTACTCGTACCAGCTCAAGATCGCCACTCATCGCGATAATGTGACCGCTCTCCTCACCAGCCAATATGCACCGACCACGAGACAAGCCTACGGCTTCGGGCTGGAGCATATAGCAGATGGCGTGATACACATGTGGATGGACGACGTGGAGACGACTAAGGAGGTGAGGAGGCATTTGATAATAAAGAAGATGAGGATGACCAACCACGCGCGCAACGCATTCGACGTGGAGATAGAGCCGGGGAAAGGCCTCGTGTTGAGGCCGACTAGATCATCCTGAGGATCAAGTCGTTTATCTCAGGGCCTCTATACCCCAAATCGCCCCCCTCAGAGAAGCTCTTCTTGACGTCTCTGAATCCGCCGATCGGCGGATGTAGGCGGAAGAATGGCTTGAGGTGCGGTATACACAAGACCTTGCCCTCCCTCCTCGGCCAAGTCCCCTTCTTGGGGCACGCTATTTTGTCTATCTCGCCGGATACGTACGCCAGCGCAACCTCTTCGTAGCTGCTCCATCCGTATTTTCTCAGATGTTCCAGCGTCAAGGGCTTGTCGCCGACTATTCTGCCCCTCTTGGCTAGAACTTGGGCCAACGTATCTGCATCTATCTCGCCCCACGTTATCCAGTTCTGCGCCTTCTTCAACATACCCTCTATTTCGGGCCGCCCCACGACAAGCGACATGACGAACTTCCTCCTCAGCCTGAGGTAGCTCAAGGTGTTCTCTACATCCCTCGGCGTGTTAACGATGCCTCTGATCCTAACGACCGCGTATCGGGGGTACGCCACCTCCTCCCTCTTGGCTTCGGCAACCGCCGTCATAGCTTGAATCTGTAGGTGTTCCTCAACGCGTTGTAGGTGGCCAAGGCGAAGTTCAACGTGGTCCTGGTATCGCCGAACGTCTTGGTCCAGACGTCTTTTATGCCCGCCAGTCTGAGGACCGCCTTCGCTACATCCCCCGCCACCAAGCCCACGCCCTTGGGGGCCGGGATCAACCTCACCCTAACGCTGCCAGACTTGCCCTCGACCACGAAAGGCACCGAGTGCGGCTCGTCGCAGGAACACCTCCAAGAGCCGCACCCCCTTCTGACAGGGATTATATTCAGCTTGGCCTCCCTGATGGCCTTCTCTATTGCTTGCCTCACTTGCCTAGCCTTGCCTATACCTATCCCGACGTAGCCGTCCTCGTTGCCCAGCGCGACCACGGCTTGGAACTGGCTAACCTCCCCCGCGTCAGTTTGCCTCTGCACTATGTTTATGCTGAGCAGTTCTTGTTTCAAATTGGGGAGGAGCGCGTCGACGATCTCCGGCTCCTTTATCAGCATATTGGCCGCGAATATCTCGTCTATAGTTCTGATCTTCCCCTCCTTGACCATCTGGCCCAGCTTAGTTCTCGGCTCCCACATCGAAAGATCAATAGCGCTCATCGCCGTGCTGAGCTCCAGCTGTATTTAAACATTACCGTATCCTTTTAAGAGTCCGCCAGGAGCGCCTTATGCATTCGTCCGCGATCGCGCCGGCTCTTAGGGCTGAGAGGGTTTTGGGATCCGAGGGATATCCGGAGCCGAAGTCGCCCATGTGGGCTTTTAATACGTCGATCAGCTTGTCCCTCACGACCTTTGCCACTATGCTGGCCGCCGCGACTGCCGGTATCCTCTCGGCTTTGTGTAGCGCCAGCACCTTACGTCCGGTGGCGCCAGCCAGTTTCAGCTCGAAGCGCGATGGCTTGGGATCAGGGCTGTCGACGTAGTAGACGTCGGCTTCGCATAGCTCGATCAATTTGGCTATGTTCTCGGCCTCCAACTCGTTGAGCTTGTGCCTCTCCACCCATGTGTCTATGATGTGCGGCTCTATCACTACATAGTTTACACACGTAGCCGCTTTTAAAATCAGCCCGTAGATCCTCTCGCGCGCTGGACGCGATAAAGTCTTCGAGTCCTTCACGCCGAGGGATCTCAACGCCTCCTCCTGGCCGGCGACTATGGCGATCACCATGGGCCCGATGACGGGTCCCCGCCCCGCCTCGTCGATGCCAGCCACAACCATATATTAAACCCGCGCGGGCTCGGGTAATTATGGACGTGCCCAAGGAGCTCTCTGGCCATCTACAGATAGTAGAAGACGGCGGTGTTAAACACTTGGCATGCAGGAGGTGCGGAAAACGTTTCTTCTCGCTGAAGGACGCCGCGAGGCACTTGGCCGAGATCCACGGAGTGAGGCTCGCGGCGCAGTTCTACGAAAAAACTTAAAGTTTGGAAAACGTGGTGCGGTACATGATACACCCCAAATGGTACGAAAGACATGTGCGCCATCTCAACGACGCTTTAATGGCCCTCGAGGAGGGAGATCACAGGGCTGCTTGCTACAACGCCTATGTCTCGGTGGAGGCGTTAGCGAAGGGCATATTGGGCTATGATCCTTACGGCCACTACCAGAGCATAAAGAGGTTGCCCGCGTTGGTCAAGGAGGTGGCAGGCGCCGAGCCGCCCGAGGACGTGGCCAAATGCGCCGCTTGTCTCGAGAACAAGGCCTTCGAGGAAGACGGAGAGAAGTGCGTGAAATGTGCCGAAGTCATAAGCAACTACCTCTACGTGTTCTTGAAGGCCAAGGAGAGAGCAGAGCAGATCTGGCGGCCCTACTGACATCCGGCGTAGGCCTTGGCTTGCTCCAAGATCCTCATCAGCGACTCCAACGCTAGCCTGCCCGTGTTGGTGTTCAGGGGTGACGGGTGGTACGAGGCGTAGACCCTCACCTCGCCCGCATCCGCGTAGGCCCCATGGACGAACTCAGGCGCCTTGAGCCCCAGAGCCCTAAACGTGGCGCTCCACGCGAGCCTTCCCAGCGCCACCACGGCCTTAGGCCTCACCAGCTCCAGCTCGGCTTTAAGCCAGGGGAGGCAGTTGCTCACCTCCTCAGCCGTGGGCCTATTCCTCGGCGGGGCGCACTTGACGGCTGAGGTTATGTAGACGCACCTCACCTCGGTGCCGTCGTCTCTGGACACGCTGTAGGGGTGGTTGGAGAGCCCGGCGGCGTACAGCGCTTTGAACAAGAACTGGGCCGAGAGGTCGCCGGTGAACATCCTGCCGGTCCTGTTGCCGCCGTGGGCGGCCGGCGCTAGGCCCACTATCATCAACTTGGCCTTTGGATCGCCCCAAGGCGGCACCGGCCTTCGCCAATACTGCTGCCCGAAGAACCTTGGCGGGGGCGGCACGCTCTCCCTATACGCGACGAGGCGCGGGCACTTCCTGCATTGGATCAACGCCTTGAGGAACTCCTCCATGCGACTTTTCCGTTAAGTATTCTTCTGCTTAAGCGAGCGCCCGTAGCGCGCTGGGATAAATATTTAAATATAGCTGAAGCTCTGTCGGCGATGGTTCGCCGTTTTAAGCCCGCGATTAAATACAGAAGAGGCACCAGGACCCACGGCTGGGGCAGAGTAGGGCAACACAGGAAGAGCGGCTCCTCGGGCGGCAAGGGCATGGTGGGCTTCCACAAGCATAAATGGTCCTTCGTGATGGTGCACGCGGAGGAGACGTCGGGCTGGCCCTTCTACGGCAAACACGGCTTCAAGCAGCCTAAGCCGATCTCGGTCGAGTGGAGGCCCATAAACGTGGGCAAGCTGGAGGAATTAATCGAGGAGCTGGAGAGGGAGGGGAGGGCCGTCAAGGAGGGCGATAGGTACGTAGTCAACTTGCTGGAGCTGGGCTACAACAAGCTGTTAGGCGGCGGCAAAATAGAAAGGCCCGTTGTAGTCTACACGCCGGTAGCCACCGAGGAGGCAGTTAGGAAGATTGCAAGCGCTGGCGGCGAGGTCCGCGTAGTCCACGGCGTTATTCACAGATAATGGAGGCTCTCGATCCCATTCTAGAGCGCCTTCTGACAGTTCAGAGGCCCAAGAGGCCGTTGCCTCTCTCCACCCGCTTGATGTGGACCGCATTGGCGGCCATCGTGTATGTACTAATGACAATCACGCCTCTCTGGGGCATCCAGAGGGCTACCCCCGCTGGGGCCGCCGCAACTATATTCTACAACCCGCTCGTGTCCACGATCTTCGGCTCCACGTTCGGCACGTGGGCGCAACTCGGCATAGGCCCCATAGTAATAGCTGGGATAATCATGGAGATTCTCCAGTTCTCCGACTTATTGCCATTCGACCTAGAGGACAAGAGGGATAGGCTTAGGTTCTCCGCATTTCAGAAGCTCTTGGCGTTGATCCTAGCCGCAGGCGAGGCCTCGGCCACCATAGCCATGGGCGCGTTCGGTCCCCTCTCCCCGGTTCAAGCCGTAGCCGTGGTGGTGCAACTGCTCATTGCGACGCAGATTATCATACTGCTTGACGATATGATAGCGAAGGGCTGGGGCTTCGGCGGTAGCGCCATAAACCTGATTATACTGTTGTCCATCACCAGGAGCCTCTTCGTCGATCTTTTCTCTTGGAACATGCCGACTTACCCCAACGTGAGCCCGGCCGACAACCCCGCCATGCAGCTGCCCCTCGGCTTCATTCCGGCGCTCGCGGTGGCCGTATATAATACAATATACGGCTCAGGGCCCGGGCTTCTGGCGCTGGTGTTTAGGCAAGTCGGCACACTGGCTCTCCCCGATATAGTAAGCCTCGCCGCGACCTTGGCTCTGGCCTATGTAGTGGTCTACATAGAACAGATGCACGTGAACATACCGGCCGCGTATACGCAATACTGGGGCTTCAGGATAAACATACCTCTAAGGTTCATGTACGTCTCGGTAATACCCATAATCTTCACGGCATACTCACTCATACTCGCCGAGCAGATAATAGCGGGGTTCGCGGCTCTGGCGGGCGGCATTTCGCCCGCCCTCGCCGTGTTGCTCACCGCCATGATGCCGGCCAGGATATTGACGCCCGACTACATCGTGATGCACATAGTCCTATACGCTGCGCTCGCGGCGGTCTTCGCTTGGCTGTGGGGCCAAATAGGAGGCATAGGCCCCGACGAATACGCCAAGAGCTTGGTGGAGTCAGGCTTGCACATACCGGGCTTCAGACAAAGCGAGAAGATCGTCGCAAAGCTCTTGAGGAGGCCCATAAACACGTTGATAGTGCTGAGCGGTTTAATCGCGGGCACTCTGGCGGCCATAGGCGATATATTCGGCGTGTGGGGCTCCGGCATAGGCCTTATACTGCTGGTCGAGATAGGGCTGGGATATTACACGCAAATAATGCAGGAGGGATTAATGGAGGTCTACCCAGGCCTTAAGCGCGTGTTGAGCCGGTGATAGCCGACAGGAGAATCACGGCCCGGCTGAGGGATGCGATAGACCTCTTGGAGGACGCGATCCAGAACGGCGATTGGGGGCTAGTCGAGGAGGCCCTGGAGGAGCTCAGGTCGCTCCTCGACGATTTGGAGGAATAACCTTATGAGGGACTTCGCAGTGGACATAGCTATTCCTCACGACGTGTTGTCGGAGGCTCCAGACGAGGAGGGCAAAGTGAGAAAGCTCGGCTACATAGCGAGGAGCGCCGCCGTCTTCAGGGTCGAGAAGGTGCTGATATATACATACGGCAAGGGCGTGGACTGGGACGAGGTCGAGAGGATGAGGTTGCTGTTGGAGTACGCGGCGACGCCGCCGCATCTCAGAAAACGCGTTTTCAAGCTGGACAAAAGGCTTAAGCTCGCGGGCTTGCTACCCCCCTTGAGGATACCCAGCCACCTCGCGCCCAAGGAGCCCTCGGTGGGCGACATAATTGAGGGCGTGGTGGAGCGGTGGGACGGCTATTATTCGCTTGTATACATAGGCGCTGGGAAATATGCCAAGGTCCCCAAGCCCTATCCCATCGGCTCCCGCCTAATTGTAAAAATAGAGGCCGAGACCGATAGGCCGGACATTTTCAGGGCAATCGTCCTCAAGAGGCCGCCCGATTATTGGGGGTACAAGGTCGAGATCAAGCCCTTCGCAAGACTGGCGGAGGGATATGATACTATCATATACACGGGGAAGGAGGGGCGCTCAATATGCGAAGGCCTTCCTAGGCCCGTGGGGCGCACGCTCGTAGTCTTCGGAGGGCCCAAGGTTGGCGTCGACGAGATAGCGAGGATTGAGGGGATCGAGCTTAAGGGCCTCTTCCTCAACTTCATCCCCAAGCAAGGCGCCGAGACCGTCAGAACCGAGGAGGCCATTTTCGCAGTTTTAGCACTCCTCAACTACGCCGGCGTTTGTAGTGTGGGGGTGCCCGCGAAAAGGGAGTAGAAAAANNGGAAAAAGGGGAGGTTCCGTGCCGCTTATTTCTTCTTGCCTATTAGCCTCCAGACCTTGATGCCGGTATACGGCGACGTGGCCACCGCGAATATCATGGGGCCTCTGGCCGTGTTCTTCTCGACGGTCTCGTACTTGTCCGTCTCGAACGCCTGCTTGGCCTTTATGTCGTAGAACTTCAGCTTCTGGGGCATGTCGATCTGAACACTTAGGTATAAACCTCTAGCGGTTAAGAAAAGTATTTTAGGCGAAGTCTACGCAGAGCCATGGGCGGGAGGCAGAGGACTAGCTTGTTCATGACCTCTGAGGAAGAGGCCAAGAAGCTCGGCATTGAGACAAGCAACGAGGAGCAGAGCAAGAAGGAGAAGAAGAAGGAAAAGAAATAATTACTTAACAAACTCGGCTCTTTTTATAAATAAACTTATTATAATGAAATCTATAATAATAAATATATGCATCATTGTACAATAGATGCAGAGGGCCTTGAGCACGGCGAACTCGGCATATAGCAAGTAAGGCAAAATGGCGAGCCCCATCAGCCGCCAGTAGAGGAGCGCCTTCAACACGCTACGCCTATGGGCGTAGAAATAAGCCGTCACCATGCCGATGTTCGCCGCGAACCACACAGCAGCGAGCCCATCCAGCGGAATCGGGCCAACGCGAGAATAAGGGCTGGCTAGCACCTTGACGCAGTCGATGGTGACGCTTGGCAGTATTCTGTTAGGCAGGTAACACCCAGGCGGCGCAGTCCCCAGCACGTACCACAGATAGAGGACGAGCGCGGATGAGATCAAGCCGCCAATCGAAAACGCCGTGAGCAAGACAAACCATCCAGTCCGCCCCATGGAAGTCGATCAGTATTTCTCTTTATTTTAAATCAGCCAGCGCCTTTGCGTAGACGTCGACCTTATGGGCTAGCCCGAACCTAGACAAATCCCTCTCGACCAGTTGGGCTATCTTGGATTTATCCATTGGCGTCATTGCGCCGTTTCTGTAGATAACCAACGGCGGCACATCTCTGTCCACCAGCCCGTATACGTGCGACATAGGCCCTATATACTTGCCGCCGTATATTAGGGAACCGATAGCGGTCTTCACGAATTCGCCGATCACCGGCCCGAGCTTGGAATACTCCTTGCCGCTGTAGCTGGGCCTTATGGGCCCAAGCGTGTTCTTCAGGTTGGACACCGTGGTGCCCGCGCCGAAGTTCACAAACGCCGATACGTAGCTGTCCCCCAAATAGCCGTGGTGCTCCTTGTAAGCAAACGCGTCCATTATGGAGTTCTTGACCTCGTCCCTCGCCTTCACGCCGTAATACAAGACAGCGCCGGGCCTGATGTAGGAAAACGGAAGGACCTCCGATTCCGGCCCTATCACGGCGGGCCCCGCAACGTAGGTGTATTCGTGGGTTTTGCCCCAAACGACGACCTCGCCCTTGATCACGCCCTTCACGTCGCCCTCGACTAGCTCCACGTTTAGCTCTTTTAGCTTCCTTATGGCGAGCGTCATTATCTCTAGATTTTTCGCGATCAGGTCGGCATAGGTCTCCATAGGCTCGCAGTCCTTCACGGGCTCTCCTCCCAGATCTGCGCGCTTGCCCCGGCAGTCGACTGAGAGCGACTTGAGCAAATACGGCGCAACGGCCACGTCGATTTTCGGAACGTCGTCGGGCACCTCGCCGTATTTGACCTCTACTCGGCAATATCTGCTTATGGGGAGCGGAAGCCCTAAGTCTGGTCCATTCACATACACCACGACTTTGTCGGCCTTATCGCACAGAGCCAAGGCGACCAGTTCTGCGATTCTGAAACCTCCCACGATTGCTAACGGCGCGGGTACCAACAACCTCGGTCTCAACTCCCCCGTTAACGCGAGCTCCATGTAAGCTTATCGCCCTTATTAATTCTCCAAGAGCCTCGCCTTTAAGTACTCCTTCTCGGCTTCGATAATGGCCTCGGTGAGCTTGTTCAGATCCGCTCCATCTACTTTTGAGAGCAGCTCCTCGACGCCCTCTATCGGCAATCTGCTAGCCAACGCGTAGAGCGCCCTCCAACCATGCCTCTCGAGCAACGCCTTCGTCCTCGTGACCTCCTCGGCTCTCCTCTTGATCTCCCTCTCCACGTTATCCGTGGAGAAGTACCTCACAACGCCGATAGGCCCTCCGCATTTCGGGCATTTAACGTCGTACACCTCGCCCACTTTCATCAAGCCAGTCCAGCCGCACTCGGCGCATACGAAGAGCATCGACGTGTTCAAGAGCCTGGCCTTCGCGCTCTCCAACACGAGCCTCCTCATCCTTTCGGGCGGTATTATCTCCAGCCTATGGGCCAACTTGTCGTAGGCCACTTTGCCCAAGTATGTGGGGGTCTTGACCACCTTGACGGCTATTCTCCCCTCCTTGATCTCTTGAAGGACGCGCCAAAGTGAGTCCAAGTCGAGGTCTTGCTCCAGCGCCTCTCTGAGGGCCTCCTCGAAGACGGGAGTGCCGCTGAACGCCTCTACCAGTTTGCCTATGCTTACGCTGTATATGTCGGCCTCCTTGTCCACAGCGCCGAACCTCTTAGCCACGTAGAGGAATCTCCTCTTGAACGACCCAGATTTTATGAGCGCCGACTTAACGAGCTCCGCGAGCTCCACCGGCTGCAAATCTGCTAGTTTGTATATGCTCTTCGCGACTGTTTCCGCATCTAGCCTTCGCGATGATTGCACTATGACAGCATATGGATCTTGGTGAAAGCCTATGGGTATCTCCAGCTCCTTTATCAACAGCTCCCCCAATAGTTTGGATAGAGTCCTGTTGGCAAGGGTTCCGAGGTGGGCGTGCACCACTACTATGTTGTCTGAGAATTGTTCCACCACGATGGTTCTATCGTCTGGTAACAGATCCGCCGGCTGTTTATACAGCTCATCCACGACATATCGCGCCGTTTGCTCCGACATGCCCATCTCGACGAGCCTCCGCGCGGCCTCCTCCCTATCGCCGAGGCTCCTCAGTCCCCTCTTCAAGGCGCCAACGCCTTGTGCTACGTCAAACGGCACAGGTATCTCCTCGCCGACCCAGCTGGGTATAGCTCCCGTGGGGTCGTCCACCTCGACCACCTTGATGGCGCGCCCGTCCACCTCCGTGATGAGCCAAGGCCTCCCCCTGAACACGAACTTCACGCCGGGGGAGCCGTACTCGGCCACAAAGGCCTCGTCAAGTGTGCCTATCAACTCGCCCGTCTTGGCGTCGACCACAGCGTATTGCCTCTCGTCTGGTATCATAGAGAGCGTCTCGAAGAAGTATCTGAAAAAGCCTCTGTTGCGCGGCCTCACCACCACGTCGTCCTCCTCGAAGTAAAGCGCTAGCCTAGGCCTGAGCTGATCCATGAACTTCACGACTCTCCTCAGCTCCTCCAAGGTCAGATCCTTGTAAGGATACGCCCTCCTTATCACCTCGTAGAGCTCTTGGAGCTTCCACCTGGGCTTGAGCATCAAGAACGCTGCAACCTGGTTGGCTAATACGTCGTAGGGCTTGCGCGGCACCCTCGTCGCCTCGAGCAAACCCGCCTTGGCCCTTCTCGCTATCTCGAAGGCCTCAAGCACGTCGTTTACGTCGTCGCATATTATCACGCCCTTGGGCATCATCGTGAGTTTATGCCCACTACGGCCCACCCTCTGGACGAGCCTCACCACTTGGTGCGGCGAGAGGTATTGAATGACGAGGTCGACGTGCCCTATGTCTATGCCCAGTTCCAGGCTGGACGTGGCGACTACGGCCTTGAGGGAGCCGTTCTTCAAGGCGTTCTCGACAGACAGCCTCACCATTTTCGAGAGCGAGGAGTGGTGGACGGACACGGGGAGGTTCGGATACGCTTGGGCCAGCCTGAAGCCGAGCAGCTCGGCCATGCTCCTCGTGTTGACGAAGATGAGGCTCGTCCTATGCTCCTCCACGAGCTCTCTTATCGTCCTCAACCTGGCGAACACGTCCTCGTGCATGGAGAGCCTCTGGGCCTCCTCCTTGTCCTTATCAGTCGCCATCGGCCTCACTACGTCTAGCCTCATGCGCCTAACTATGTTAATTTGCACGACCTTATAGGGCCTCCCAACGCCGAAGAGGAACTTGGCCACCTCGTCTACGGAACCCACGGTTGCCGACAGCCCCACGATCTGCAGATCCCTCCCGACGTGGTACCTCAACCGCTCCAAGGTTACGCTCAGTTGGACCCCTCTCTTGTCCTCGGCGAGCTCGTGGACCTCGTCGACTATGACCCACCTCAGCTGTTTGAGGTGCTCCAGAAGCCTCTTTCCCGTCAAGATCGCTTGGAGCATCTCTGGCGTTGTTATCAACATATGCGGCGGGTTTCTGCTCTGCCTCTGTCTATCGGCCTCGTCGGTGTCCCCGTGCCTCACGTCGACGGTTATGCCCAGCTTGGATCCCCACCACTTGAGCCTATCGAGAAGGTCTCTGTTCAGAGCCCTCAGCGGCGTTATGTACAAGACGTATATGCCGGGCTCCTTTGGCTCGAGCTCCAGCAGTTTAGATAACACGGGCAAAACCGCCGCCTCGGTTTTGCCCGAGCCCGTGGGGGCTATTATCAGCACGTTGTGTCCCTCGAGCACTAAAGGTATGGCTTGCCTCTGCGGCTCCGTCGGCTCCGCGAAGCCGCGCTCAGCTAAAGCACTTCTGATCGCCTCGTGCAACGCGGCGAAGGCCACGACGGCAGGGCTCCCCGGAAATAAAAACGTTTTTCAACAGACGGGATAATATATAAGATAGTCCGGTTGAGCCGCCATGCGCGCGATGTTGTTAGCGCTGTTGTTGCCGGCCTTGGTCTTTGCAGTCCAGTACCAATTACTCGTCGGTCCCAACACGACTATACCGATTTCGCTGAACGGAAGCGCGTTCGTGGTCAACGGCACGGCTTACCACGTGCCCAACGCCGCCTATAACGTGTTGCCCTACCCAGCATCCAGTAAATATTATCTGGCCGTAGTGGGCGTAAGCTATCCCACATCGGCTTGCTCCCTCACCACAGAGCCCTACGGGTTCTCCATATCTTGCACTACAAACGAGCCCATGATCGTCGCATATGTGGCTTCGCCGGGCTATTCGCTTAATTGCTACCAACAACCGCAATCGAGACAAAGTCAGGGGCTTGTCGAGATCTTGCAGTTCAACTCGCTCCGTTTAGATTGTGAATTGGTCAGAGGCGCCGTGGGCGCCACGTTGAACCCCTACGTGGGAACCATCGCGGCCGCGCTCAGCGCGTTGACTGCAGCTTTGGCAATAGCCATAGCGGGGCTCTTCCTTGTGGGCGTACTTAAGCAAACAAGAGGAGCAGAGTCTTCTCGGTGACCATGCCTATCACGTTGCCGCTTTGGCTGTCGACCACGGGCACTCCCCCGACGTCGAATTCCAACATCTTCTTGACCACGTCGACTACATAGTCGTCGGGCCTCGCCAAGAAAATCGGCGATTTGGCTATATTTATCGCGTATTCGTTAACTATCTCGTCGACCTCGCCCTCCTTCGCCTTGTTAAGGGTGGACTCATCTGCGAAGTACCTCAAGACGTCCTTGGCGTGAAGCATCGCTATGACCTTCCCCTTCTCGTCCACTATCGGATAACGGCGAAATCTATACACAGTTATCCCCTCCAAGGCGTCCATGACGGTCGAGTACCTCGTGAGGACGTAGACGATCCTCGTCATTATGTCCCTCACTTGGTGCGGAAAGCCGGCTTGCGCCACTATCTTCATGGCATCCCACTCTGTGAATATGCCGACCAAGTTGCCGCTCTCGTCCACTATGGGCATGGAGCCGAAGTTGTGCTTCAAGAAAAGCGATATGGCCTCGCCCACAGTCATGTCGGGTCTCGCGGTTATGACGTTTCTGGTGGCGAGCTCTATAGCCGGGCGCATGTAGACGTCGCTGTAAAGCGACTTGCTCCCTGACTCAACAGAGGCGTATATCGCGTCTAATATATCCAGCGCCGTTATTATGCCAAGGAGGGTCTTATCACGTACTATCGGGAGCCTCCTTATGTCCAACTCTACCATTTTCCGCAATGCGTCAACCACCTTCTCCTTTTCGCCTATGGTAACCACATTCTTGGTGGCGATGTCAGCCAGCGGGATCGACAAAACCTCCACGTATTCAGTTAGCGATCTATTTATATTTCTTCAGCCATTCGGCCAGCGCCTTGAAGGCCCTTCCCCTGTGCGAGATCTCGCCCTTCTCCTCGAGAGTCATTTCCGCGAAAGTCTTATTGAGGCCGAGAGGAATGAATATCGGATCGAAGCCGAAGCCGCCCGAGCCTCTGGGCTCCTCCGCTATATTGCCCTCAGCGATGCCGACGAATACCCTTACGGAACTCCCGGCGCACACGGCGACGGCCGATTTGAAATAGGCCGATCTATCGGCCACGCCGTCCATTAGCTTCAAGATGCCGGGAATTCCCAAGGTCTTGTAGACGTATTCGGAGTAGGGCCCCGGGAACCCATTAAGCGCATTTATATAAAGGCCTGCGTCCTCAACGACGGTTAGGTCCTCCCCTTGTTCGCATAGCCTTTTCGCGGCCTCCTCGGCTATCCTCTCCACGTCGTCTGCCTGAACCTCCAGCTTCTTTACTTGTTTCTGTTCGACCTCTATTGAATACTTGCTCAAGACGTGGCGAGCTTCGGCAAGCTTGTGCTTGTTGGAGGTGGCCAGATATATTCTCACTCACGCCGAGGGCGCATCGGTTAATAACGATTGCTGTGGATGTAAAGCTTTAAAACGACAACGCTTCGGGCTTACGTGCACGTGGCATATGCCAGAGAGGAGTTGGAGGTGCCTCAAGGGGTATCAATAAACGTGGAGAGGGTGGGCCCGTTCGACTACAAGATAGTAGTCAAGGGCCCCATGGGCTCCATCGAGAGGACCTACAAGAACGTCCCAGTCGCCATATCGCTCTCAGACGGGAAGGTTGTCCTCGAGGTGTTCGGAGCTAGAAAGAGGGAGTATGCGATATTGGGCGCAATAAAGGGCGAGCTCAAAAACGCCTTCCTCGGCGTAACTAAAGGGTGGCGCTATAAATTGAAAGTGATCTATACCCACTTCCCCATGCTCGTGAAGATTCAAGGCAATCAACTATCGATAGAGAATTTCCTCGGCCGCAAGTCCAAAATAATCCTAGAGATACCAAAGGGCGTGAAGGTCCAGCTACAGGGCAAGGAGGACATAATAGTCGAGGGCGTTGACAAAGACGTAGTCAGCCAATTCGCAGCGAACATAGAAAGAGCCGTAGAGCTGCACGGAGACGAGAGGCCGTCCCCGCACGGCCGCGAGGGAGGTCTCGGCGTTATCGATGGGATCTACGTCGTCGGCTACGAGCACATCAAGGATTGATCTAACCGCATACGCCCTCTTCTCAACGCCTTATTCCTTTATAGCGTTCCTACTCCCGTTCTATATATTCGAGCTAGGCGGCGGCCCCGTCGAAGTGGGCGTGGCCTTCTCCATGTACGCTTGGGCCGTCGTGGTGGCCAGACCGCTGGCTGGTTGGTCGGCCGATCGCTTAGGCCGGCGCGCTACCATGATCGTCGGCGGCACATTCTTAAGCGCATCCATGGCTCTGCTAGGCGCCTCGACAGATGTACTCCACGTCTATATGGCCATGTTCTCCTCGGGCATCGCCTCAAGTTTCGTAAACGTGGCCACAATAGCCTACGTGTCAGATGCGGGCGGCTTGGAGAGCCCGGAGCTATATTCCAAGATGAGGGTGGCGGCAGCGCTCGGCGCACTCGGAGGCGGCGCATCGATACCCAT
This sequence comes from Thermoproteus sp. UBA157, assembly GCA_002497345.1. Classification (GTDB taxonomy): domain Archaea; phylum Thermoproteota; class Thermoprotei; order Thermoproteales; family Thermoproteaceae; genus Thermoproteus. The sequence goes on along the minus strand of DANS01000030.1, from coordinate 36,213 downwards.
AGCGTATGTGTTATCTAGGTTCGGGTACGCCTTAGCTTTTAGGGCCCTCGCCCACGCCTTCGCGCTAGTTGCGTTGGCTGGGCTGTTCCTCGTGCCTGAGGAGACCGCGAGGCTCGCCGCTCGCCATCAAAGAGGCAATACGGCTGCCGCCGCTCGCGTGGTGGCGCTTGCGTTCTTGCTAGGCGCCTCGACAGGGCTTTACGGACCCCAGATATTGCCCTTCCTGAAGGAGAGGTTCTCCATGTCGCCTTTCTCGGCCGTCTTGGCCTATCTACCAGCCGTTTTTTCTTGGTTCTATGGCCCGAGGATCGCCAAGCCGAGCTGGTCGCGCGCAACGGCCGGCTTCCTCATAATGGCCGTCGCGCTCGTCGCCATGTATAATTCCCCCAGCCCTATTGTGTTCTCGGCCAGCTGGGTGTTAGAAAGCTTCGGCGTAGCGTTGACCTCCACGTCGCTGGACCAAACGCTATCTAGACATGTCAAGGGGGTATACTGGGGGAGAGGCTACGGAATTTATCAAGCCGCCAATAGTTTGGGATATGCGATAGGGGCAGCAGCCTCCGGCCTTGTGCCCAATCCGTTCTACACAGCGCTTCTGCCGCTGGCGTCTGCTTTGACGCTCTCGGCCGTTTCGAGATTCTGATCAGGGCCCACACGTTTTATATGAATCGGTTTTAGGCAACTATGGATGAGCTTGATAGGCTTTTGTGGAAGAAGGCCGTGGAGCTCTCCGCCAAAAAGCCCAAGTGCTGCGCTGTAAACTACGAGGTTGGTTACGTCTCAAAGGGGGCCGTAACCGAAGAACGCAATATACGGATGCAAGGTGGCCTTCGTCACGTTCTTCGGCAAGACTTGCCCCTACTGCCGCGTATTTGATCCCATCTTTCGGCACGCCGGCGAGAAGTACCGCGATCTCGCAAACTTCGTAAAAGCAGATATAGAGGAGTTCTACCAACTGGCCGCGTCGTTGGGCGTGATGGGGACCCCCACGACCGTGGCCTTCGCGGATGGAAGGCCGATGGGTATGGCGCTGGGTTTCATGACGGCGCCTCAGTTTGAACAGTTCGTGGAGTCTGTTCTAACCCACGCCGAGTGTAGAACGCCCGTAAGCGCTCGTCGGAATTTATAAAAAGGCGTTAATTAAAGGTCATATGACCCGCGTCGTGATCATAGGAGGCGGAGCGGCGGGCGCCTCCGCGGCCGCCAGGGCGCGTAGGCTCGACCCCAACGCCGAAATAACGATGGTCGAAGCTGGCTCCATGATAACCCACGCCCCCTGCGGCATACCCTACGCAGTCGGCGGCGTGGTTTCCGACTACAGAAACCTCATGACGTATACCCCTGAGGAATTCGAGAAGGAGCGCAACGTCAAGGTTCTGGTAAACACCAAGGCCGTCGACGTGGATCCCGACAAGAGGGTAGTCGTGATCTCGAGGGGCAACAGCACTGAGAAGCTCCGGTGGGATAAGCTGATCGTAGCAACAGGCGCGAAGCCCTTAGTGCCGAAGATTCCCGGAGTCGACCTATCGGGGATCTTGACCGTCAGGTTGCCCGACGACGTCCCCGTCCTCAAGTCGGAGCTAGAGAGCGCGACCACTGTGGGCATCGTGGGCGGTGGGTATATAGGCGTCGAGATGGCCGAGGCCTTATTGCACCTAGGCAAGAAGGCCATATTATTCGAGATGATGGACCGGCTGCTCCCCGCCGCGCTGGATGCCGACATGGCAACGATATTGGCAGACGAGATGAGGAAAAAGGGCGTCGAGCTGCACCTGGGCGAGAAGGTCGTGGAGTTCAGAGGATCCGGCGGAAAGATCTCGGCGGTGGTCACCGAGAAGGGGGAGTATAAGGTCGATAAGGTCATCATGGCTGTCGGGGTCAAGCCCGACGTGGATCTGGCGCTGAAGGCGGGCGCAAAGCTCGGCGAGACTGGCGCAGTCGCGGTCAACGAATACATGGAGACGAGCGCAACGGACGTCTACGCCGCCGGCGATGTGGCCGAGAAGGTGCACAGACTCACGGGCCGGAAGGTCTGGATACCGCTGGCCCCATCCGCAAACAAGGAGGGACAAGTGGCCGGCGGAAACGCCGTCAAGGGTCGCACGCTTAAGTTCCCCGGCGTGGTGGGCACAGCCGTCACCAAGTTCTTCGACTTGTACATAGCCAGGACGGGCCTCAGCGAGGAGGAGGCGCAACGCCTCGGGATAAAGTACGAGAAGGCGGTGATAAGGGCCAGGACCAAGGCCCAGTACTATCCGGGCTACGCGCCGGTGCATGTCAAGATGCTGGCGGACTCCTCCGGAAGGATCCTAGGCGTGCAGGTGCTGGGCTGGGACCACATAGTGGCCGCGTATGCCGACATAGCCGCCGTGGCCATAGAGCGTGGGATGACCATAGAAGACCTCTTCTTCGCAGATATCGGCTACATGCCCGCGACGGCTCCCGTTTGGCACCCGCTAATAGTCGCCGCTAGGGTGTTATCTAAAGGGAGGTTGTAGTTGGATTTTATCAAGAGGCGAACCGGAAGAGGCGCAAAGTCGTAATCGAATGTTATATACCATCCCGCTCTCTGTTGACATGATAACGATAGTTGGAAGCGGAAGGGTCGGCGCCTCCACTGCCGCGATGCTTGGCCTGATGGGCGTTGACAACAAGATCGTGCTCATAGATATCGTCAAGGGCTTGCCGCAAGGCGAGGCCTTGGACCTCAACCATATGTCGTCGATTCTGGGCCTAGACGTGTACTACACTGGCTCGAACGACTACGCCGATATGAAGGGCAGCGACTTGGTGATAGTAACCGCGGGACTGCCGAGAAAGCCGGGCATGACCAGGGAGCAGTTGCTTGGCCAAAACGCCGAGATAGTATACAATATAGGCAAGGAGATAGCCAAGCACGCCCCCGATTCCGTGGTCATCCTAACGACGAACCCGCTGGACGCCATGGTCTACGTCATGTGGAAGGCCACTGGCTTCCCGAGGGAGAGGGTAATAGGATTCAGCGGCGTGCTCGACGGTGGGAGGCTCGCCTTCTACGCTGGGCAGAGGCTGGGCGTATCGCCTGCGTCGATAATACCCATCGTGTTAGGCCAACACGGCGAAAGCATGTTCCCCGTTCCAAGCAAGAGCTTCGTCTACGGCGTTCCGCTGGACAAGCTGATGAGGCCTGAGGAGCTCAGGGAAGTCGTAGAGGAAACCGTAAAGGCCGGCGCCAAGATAACCGAGCTGAGGGGGTTCTCCTCTAACTGGGGCCCCGGAGCCGGCGTGGCGTTGATGGCGAGGGCGGTAAAGAGGGACGAGCGGAGGGCCTTGATAGCCTCAGTCGTTCTGAAGGGCGAATACGGCGTATCCGACGTGCCCGTGGAGGTGCCCATCGTGCTCGGCAGAGGCGGCGCTTTGAAGGTGCTGGAGGTGGAGCTCAACGAGGAGGAGAGGGCCAAGTTCGCCCAGAGCGTTGAGGCCATACGTAAACTATTAAACTCGCTCCCGAGCCAATATAAGTGAGCGAGGTAATCGCCGAGATACAAGGCTCCCTCGTTTTCAGAATCGTCCACGACAAGGAGCTGGGCTACCTCTACGCGCATATACCTCTCGAGAAGAGGTTGACGCGAGCCGCCGTAAGGGACATAATCACGGCCACACACGATCCTTGGCGATACGTCGACGGGCTTGGGCTGATCCTGGATATATCGGCGTGGACCAACGAAAGCGAGCTGGACCCCCAAGCACTCAGCAGAGCCCTCGAGGCCAAGTACAAAGAGCTGCTCGACGTTATTAAAAAGATAGCGGAAGAGGCGAGGGGGGCTAAGCCGAAGCGCAAGAAAAAACGAGGCAAAAAGAAGAGGAAGAGGGGCAAGAGGTCGAGCAGTAGAAAGAGGAGTCGAAAAAGTAAAAAATAACATACGGACAGAGGCTCTATGGCTGAGACTACGCCCATAGGTCCCGCGCCAGCGGAGGTGCCCCATATCGAAGTCGACGAGGAGACCAAGGAGATAATCAAGGAGACCTTGTCCCAGATGGACTCCCCTGTAGAGGTGAGCTTCTTCCACAGCGACAACTGCGGAGGCAGGGAGACGAATTGGTGCGTCCCCACCGGGGAGCTCCTCGACTTGTTGCAACAACTAGCCCCTCCGGATAAGTTGATCATAAAGAAATACGACGTGAGTAAGGATCAAGATGCCGTGGCGAAGTTCAACGTCGAGCCGTCGAGAGTCCCCGCCATCTACTTCGGCGATGGCTTCATAAGATATTGGGGCGCTCCTCTGGGCGAGGAGGTGAGAGCTTTCATAGAAACGATCGTTAGGCTCTCTACGAAGAGGACGGGCCTCAGGGCTAGGACCAAGAACGAGTTAGCCGCGTTGGCCGAGAAGGCCCAGAAGAGGGTATATGTAATGACGGTGGTCACGCCGTCGTGCCCCTATTGCCCATACGCCGTCTTGTTGGCGAATATGTTCGCCTTCGAGAGCAAGGGCAAGGTGGTCTCCGTCATGGTCGAGGCCTACGAAAATCCCGATATAGCAGATCAATACGGCGTTACCGGCGTCCCCGCAGTGATATTGATGAGGGAGGGCGATCCGATGGGTAACATGGAGTTCGTAGGGGTTCCCCCAGAGCACGAGCTGTTGGCGCGCGTTAAGGAATACGCCGGAATTGCATAATATTCTTCTGCCTAAAATGCGCATCTATTGGGCCAAACCGCGTTTCTCATATAAACAGTCCTTGGATCTTCCCGAAGAGGGCGCTCCAAAGTCCCAACCCCGCCGCCTCGCCCATTAGGAGCACGCCTATTATTATCGACACGATGCCCACGACGAGCTCCAAGCGCCTTCCCCACCTGCTCAACGACATGGACTTAAGCGCCGCCTTCTTACCCCATTTCGATACAACCTTGAGAATTACGTAGAGAGCCGTGGCTAAGCCAAGCGCGTATGCCAGCATTATAGCGAATCCCTCGAGAAAGCTGCCAGATATGAGCGCTGAGACTGCCGCGAGGCCCATGAAGGGCGCTATGCAAGGGGTCCACACGGCGCCCAGCGAGAGGCCCAGCGCCAGATCGCCTGCGCTTCTGGCCGCCTTAGAGGCCTTGGTCTGAAGCCCCGACATAGATACGACGAACCTCCTCTCCAAAGACGGCACGACCAAGACAAGGCCGAGTCCGATCAAGATGATACCGCCAACGGCCTCAAGCGCTATCTTGAAGCCGGAGACTACTTGGCCCAGCGCCGAGACCGCCACCCCAAGAAGGCTGAAGGAGAGCGCCATACCCAGCAATACCTTCCAGAGGCTACGCCTAGCCGCGACCGCCACAGCGCCAACTGTGAGCATCGGGAGGACGCACGGCGAAAGAACGCTGGCGGCCCCCACGGCGAAGGCGATCGGCATAGCGAAGAAAACGCCGTTGCCGCCGTTTCGATTCGTTAAAGACGTCGTCGGGGATCCGGGGGCTTGCGTCAGCCCAGAGAGCGAGAGGAACTCCAGGAGGCCTTGCGGCGGCAAACCGCCCAACAGCAGACCCTTCAGATAAAACTTGCCGTCTATGACGTAGCCGACTAGGGTCGTCGGCGTCCCGATTATAGGAACGGAGTAGGGACCGTAGTACGGCTTGGTGTAGCCCGCTTGTCCGTTCTCTACTACGAAGACAGAGCCGTTTAGGTAAACAGGTATTGAGCTCACGGGAACATACGTTATGTCGATCGCCGCTAGGTTGAGGTGAGAGAGCTCCGATATCACGGTCGAGTTCGTGAACACTTGCGTTATCATGTAATTGCAGGCTGGGCAGCCCTCCTCGTGTACGAATATCAGCGTAGGGCCTTGGTGGGATGCCAGATATGCGCTGAGATCTTGAAGGCTTGACGCCTCGTAGAACTTCAGCCCTCCCAGCGAGGCGTACGAGCCCGCCAGGGCTAGCCCCGCCAAGAGCAACGCAAGAGGCCAGAGGCGCATTGCTTAATTTGCTTATACTTATTTTAACTTTATGGACGCCTTGAGAAATATAGCCAAGGCCTCGAGCGATGGCAAGATGTGGAGGGCGTACGTAGCGGCGAGGTCGCTCGCGGACGTTGCGGCGAGGGCCGTCGTGGAGGCCGGGTTGCCGAGGCCCGAGAGGTGCGAGGACCTCCCGTCGGCGTTGGCTGGGAGCGTGCTCGGCGCCGGCGATGCGGCTAAGCTGGCCGAGGTGTTGAGGGCTGCCAGATCGCTGCACAGAGCGCAAGATCCCGATATGGCGGAAAAGATAGCCGCAGAGGCCGTCGAGCTCATACAGAAGATCGCAAGGGCCATGAAACGCAGATATCCGGCGATCGAGTTGCGCGAGGGCGTGAGGTATGCGCTTAAATCGGCCGGCGTCAAGGCCGCCTACTCGTTGGGCCGAGGCGAGGTAGCCGTGAGAGCCGATAGGCCGCTCAGCGTAGAGGAGAGACTTAGGCTGGCCTCCGAGCTATCGGCGGAGCTGGGCATCCCGCCAGAGGGGCTGGCTGTGAGGGACCTCGCCGAGCGCGGAACGCTTGACAGAGTATTGAGGGAGGGTAGGCTGATCTATGCCGACGATCTTGATGAGGAGCTGGACTGGCTCGCGGAGAGGTATATAGAGCGCTTGTGTTGTTAGCGGTAGCTGATCTCGTCACGGACATCTGCGCCATATGGGGATCCGCCTTGATGTAGATG
>DANS01000030.1:0-29460 GCA_002497345.1 Thermoproteus sp. UBA157 | reverse complement strand
CCCAGAAGGCTGAAAACGCAGAAGTTAGATGAGCTGACGGCCGCCTGCATCGGCGATAGCGCGATGCGCTGGCGTCTGAAAAGCAACTACGAGGCGGGGGCGACCCGAGGCTGGCTGGGGCGCAAGGCCTCCGTGTTCCGGCACCTTGGCGGACTTGGGCTACATCTACGCCTGCTCGACGCTGGAGGTAGACTCAAACGCGATCGGCTGATTTGAGCTCATCTACCGCTACTATCTCTGGCTAGAGGTAGTGGAGGACGCGATGGCCAAGGCCGTCGAGATCTTATTGAGGGCCCGGCCGGAGCAGCTGTTTGTCTGCGCAGATACGAGAGGCTCGAGGGGGCCTCGCCTCCGCACATAACGCGCGCCTCGCGAGAGAGCGCAAGCGCGGGGTTGCGGCGTGCTACACCTACCTGGAGGCGGCGTTGCCCATGTGTCGTGGCTAGCTGTGGACAGAGGGCTCAGGGCCAGGCCAGCCGATATTGATGAGATCAGAACCGCCGCTGTGCAGCAGCCACCTCTCGAGGCCGCGGGAGATTTTAACGGCCCTCCCGACCGCCCTCCGGAGTTTGTCGTACAAGGCGCGGGGATCCTCCCCGCAAGCGCCGGAGAGGTTGTATGCCAGCGATAGGAGGAAGCCGGCGGAGGGCTCCGCGTCGAGGACTCCAAAGGGGGTCGATACCCTCAGCCTCCCCCCGTCGAGGCGAGCGTCGAGCAGGCACCGGTCCTTGGCCGCGTCCAGAAGAAGGACGCCCCTCGCGCCCAGGACGAGGACTGTTCGCGCCCCTCCGCCCTTCTTCCGCCTAGCCCGCCTCAACACGCCCCACGCCTGCGCCGTTTTGATCACTACGAATGCGTAATCGCCCCAGAGCTCGTAGAAGCGCTCTAAGGGCGCCTCTCCGCCCATGCTGGCCACGATCCTGGCGGCCTTTACGACGTCCCCTACGCGCACGAAGGCAGGGACTCCCTCTACGTTCACGATTCGCTATATGCTAGAGGTTTAAAGCACTCGGCGACTGAAAGTGCGGGGAGAGGTAGCTGTAAGTAAACGGGCAAGGGACTAGTCGGCCCGCCGGGATTCGAACCCGGGACCGCCCGCTACAGGCCTGGGGGACCTTCGCTGTATGTGCCCCCAGGGGCTGTCTACAGCCGGGCGCTCTCACCGCTGAGCTACGGGCCGCCCGTTGAGAATTTTTCTGTCGTGTTTTTAAGCTTTATGCCAAGAAGTATCTAGATCGCGCCCCAAGGCGCGTCGCCGGCCTCGCGACGAGGCGCGGGCTATGCCAACTTCGCGGCCTCTAGTAGCGGCCATATACGGCATGATTTGCCGGCGACTCGCCGCTGTTAGGCCTTATGATTCAGCCTACTCACCAGCTCCAAGTACTTCCTGACCACGGCATCCCCCTTATCGGTGAGCTTGACCACTGCCCTAATGCCGAGTACGGTGATGCCCCTCTTGTACTCGATTAAGCCCTGTTCCCTCAGAGCCGTCAAGTGTTTGTGGAGCGAGCTCTTCGGCATTTCGAGCGAGCTGCGGAGATCGTTAAACGTGACGTAGCCGCCCGAGTAGTAGAGGGCCAGCAATATGCCCAGCCTAACGGCGTTAGTGAGGTTGTTCTCCCTGAGCAGATCTATCAGCTCTTTAATTCCCATAGCCCTCCTCGGCCTCTAGCAACGACGCCACGCCGGCGAATACCCAGATCAGCTGGACAACTAACCAGACGACGTAGTAGAAAGGCCCTACGACCATAGCGGTTGCTAAGGCGGCCCAGGCGGCGTAGTCGTAGCGCCTTGGCTGTAGGCCGGACGCTTCTAAGATTTTCTTGTAGAGAAGCGCCAAGTAGAGGCCGAGCCCAAGGCCGGAGAGGGCATAGGCGGCGTAGTAGGCCGCCACGACGGCCCACATTGCTATGCCGTAGATTCGCCGGAGGCGGGGCCTTGGTAGGCGGCTCAGCACAACGGCGCGGTAGACCAGGTAGTACGTCATGAATATCAGCCCGGCGACGACGTTGGCGAGCCAGCCCTGTAACGCCTTTATGTCGAACTCGTACATAGCCGTGAACAAGATACCGTACGCCGTGGTGATGGAAGACCAGTAAATGTACGAGAGCCCCAGAGCCCTTCTGTGAGTCAGCCTACTCACTCTACGCGCTATCTGGTCGGCCTCTTCAATGAGCCTCCTAACGTCTTCGACCACCCTCCGCCACGACGCCTCGCTTTAAAAACCATTAACGAAGTTCACAAACGTGAACTTTCGAGGCCCTTAAAAATCCAAAAAGTACTCCAGCGCATGATTGAGCTTAGGGACGTCCGCATCTCGGTGGGAGGAGGCGCCTTTAGGCTAAGCGACGTCGACATGTCGGTGAAGGGCAAGGCTGTGGTGTTGGGCCCAAATGGCTCAGGCAAGACCACGCTGCTCAGGGCCATCTGCGGCCTAATCCCCTATGAGGGAAGCATAAAGGTAGATGGCGCAGAGGTGAGGGAACTAAGGGGATACGCGCAGCTCTCGTGCAATTTGCCTGAGATATACCAAATGGCGAGGACTGTGGGGGGCTTAGTCGAGGTCTTAGAGGATCTCAAGGGGGTCCGCGTTGGGGAATTAAGGAGAATTCTGTCCCGGTTCAACATAAGCCTAGAGTCCGTGACAAAGAAGCCTGTTCACGGCCTATCCGCTGGGCAATGGTCGATAATTAGGCTGGCCTTAGCTCTGGCCTCAAAGCCGAGGGCGGTGATGATCGACGAGCCCTTTGAGGGCGTTGACCCTGCCAGGAGGAGCGTCGTGTCGGATCTGCTCCTCGAATACGGCGAGGAGGGCCTAATAGTAACCCACGAACTGGACGTGCTGAGGACCTTCAAGAACCTCGACGCCTACTTAGTCATCGAGGGACGGGTGTACGGCCCCATTGGGGTCTCCAAGTTGCTCGGCTCGGGGCTCGTGGAGGGGGAGGGCAAGGGCGAGCTGACTGTCTACGTCAACGGTAGGCCCTACTCGATCGTGGAGGGCGCCGGCGTTAAATTCGCCGAAATGGGTAGCTTGAATAGGCTTTACGGCTTGGTGGGGTGATGGGCTTGGCCAAGTACATGGCCCTATCGGGGCTCAAGAGCAGGAGCTTATGGTTCTGGGGCTTTGCGTGGATGCTGATGTGGATTCTGTTCGGCGCCTTCCTTTTCAGCAAGGACTTCCCCAAGATCCCCCAGCCGTACTTGAACGAGGCCGTGAGGTTCTACACAGCGGACTGGGTAGCCTTCATAGCCGTTTATGAGCCAGCGGGCGTCCTCGTGGGCTTGCTATACACGTTGATTTACCAGACCGGGGGCATAGCGTATCTGCGCAGATACGGCAGGTTGACTCCGGGGAAGCTGATATACTCATACTATTTGGCGATGATAGTCCCGTCGCTGGCTTTATCGTCATTGTTGATAGCGCTAACAGTATCGCTCTTCTACATCGGTTTCAGATACCAAGGATTCGATGTGGCCCCGTCTTCTGTATTGCCGAGAGACCCGACGCTCGGCCTCGCGGAGGTGTTGGGCATCTCCGTCTTGGCGTTTCTATTCATGCAGTCGTTGCTGTTCCTCGAGGCCGTGATTGCGCTGAACATATCCCCTAAACACGTCGGCAAGATGGCCTTCATGCCCATGATGCTGACCTTCGTGTCGTATTACGCGTATCTTTTCCTCGACATGCCCGGCTGGGGCATACTGGCGAACCCATTCGCAGCAATACAAGGCGCCATTGTCGCCGCCTACAGCGGCGTGGGCCATCTGCCCAGCCGACTCTCCATCGACGAAAGCGGTCGCTGGATGGACAGCGCCGTGCCTTTGCACTACGACGTCATAGTCGTGGCCGTGTGGATCGCCTTGTTGACGGCTCTGTCCATCCCCCTAATCTTGAGGATCAAGTACAAACCGGCCGAGGAGCTGAGGGAGCTGTAGAGGCGGCGAGCTAGGCGGATCGCTCAGCGAGACCCTCGGGCGCGATCGCCGTCACGCCCATCTTTTCCGCCACGGCCTTCACGTAGCTCGGGTTCCCATCGTTCATATACGGCGTTATGACCAAAGCGGCGCCCACGAGCTTGCTAACGACCCTCTCAGCTCGGCATTCCGCTCGACCGCGATCAAGTCGCCCCTCCTCAAGCTCGACGTTATCTCGACGGCCATGACGCTCCCGTCCTTCACCACCACGCCCAGCTCGCTGGGATAGCCGTAGACGAAGCCCTCAGCGTCGTAGTAAGGCCGCCTCTCCACCACGTAGCCGGCCTTCCTCAACAGCTCCCTCGCATCCTCCCTAAACGCCTCCTCGCTTAGGAGGCCCCACTTAGCCCCAAGCGCGCCCAGCCTAATAGAAACCTCAGCTGGGCGTCAACCTCCTGCCCAAGCTTCTCCAAATCCTCCTCTGCGGCCATCGTTGCTTTCAACTCTTCCAACCCCACCTTAGTGGCCACCGTAGCCTTCAGCCCCTCTAGGTCCTCCCTGGTAGCCAGCCTCTCCCACGGCGCAAGCTTGGCCAAGGCTTGGTAAATCGCCTCAGGATGGGCGAGAGGGGCCTCCGCTAGGATCTCCAAGCGCTCCAACTTCGCCTCTTCGGCCAGAGGCGCATCCCAATACGGCCCTCCTCTTAAAACTTGTCCCCCCTCCTGTAAACCCCTCTGAACTCGACCTCGACGCCTCCCCCCTCCTTGATCGCTCTGTCGTAGACCAGTTTGGCGAGCACGAGGTCCTCCACGGCAATGCCCAACGACTTAAAGATCGTCACTGAGCTGTCGGTCGGCCTGCCCTTAGCCCTCCCAGCCACTATATCGGCCAATGGAATCGCCTTAAACCAGGCGGCGTCGCCGGCCATTATCAAGTCGCCGGCCTCCTCCCTGGCTTGGGCCAAGTCGTCTACCGCTATGACGTCCGCTTTTAGGACGGCGTCGGGCATGAGCTCGGCCCTGTTGCTCCAATTGCTGCCTATTGCGTTAACGTGAAGGCCAAGGCCTAAGTAGGAGCCCTTAATGAACGGGTCCTTGGAGCTCGTCGCCGTGACCAAGACGTCGACCCCTCTGCAGACCTCCTCGTAATTGCCCACGACGACTGCGTCGAAGCCCTTGGATCTGATATACCTCGCGAAGTCCTCCGCGTGTTCGCGCGTTCTGCTTATGACCTTGATCAGCTCCAACTTGAGGACTCTGCTCAAGGCGTCGAACTGCGCTCTGGCTTGAACGCCGGAGCCCACTATGCCCAACCTCGACGAGTCCTCTCTGGCCATATACTTAGTGGCCACGGCACTGGCCGCGCCAGTCCTGAGCTGGCCCAGCCTGTCCGCCTCTATAACGGCGAGGGGCTCCCCGCTATCTAGGCCGAAGAGGACCACGACGAATCTGGCCCCGCGCCTGGTGCTTAGATACGTCTTCAAGCCCGCCACCCTGTATTCCCCTAGGACGACTCCTTGCAACGCATGCAGCACGGCCCCCTCCACCACGGCTCTGCGCCTCGGCAGATTGACGGCGCCGCCGCTGGCCAGGAGTTTGAACCCGTCCTCCACTGCCTTGATCGCGTCATCGAAGGAGACCAGCTCGTCCACCTCGCGCTCCCGGATCAGCAACATGAGGAGGCGCCGGCCCTGCTTTTAAAACGATGAGCCCAGAGAGGCGCCTTGTGACACTCCGCGACGTTGTTCGGCCGACGCGTCGCTTCAAATGGCCCTTATCCCTAGCTCCGCTTGGTCGTGGAGATCCCTTCGCCAGCGTCTGACGAGCACCAGCCTCAAGGCGTATTGGATCGTCCCGCCGTCCGCCACCACCGAGTCGGCCCTCACCAAGCCCGATATGTACCACCTGTCCTCGACCGGCAATCCCAAAGCGCCGAGCAACTGCTTCACGCGGGGCTTGTCGGGGAAGCTCCTAGTCGCGACCAACAACGGCTGGGGCGGCCCGCGGGCGGGCGACCACTCGAAGCTCCTCGACGCGCCGGGCTCTGCTCGGGCTATTACTTGATCTATCTTGATTGTTCCATATCTCGTATTCAAGCGCCTCTCTAGGACGAGCTTGGCGGCGGATTTGTCGGGCGCATACACCGCGAGCACTCCCGACAGCTTCTCCCCCTCGACGCGCACCATCGCAAACGCGGACCTTTCGCCGTCTGAGGCGCTCAGCTCGCTTTTGGATAAACTCAGAGAGAGCTCGCCCCTCCAAGGCGCGATGTACATGAACCAGATGTCCGTGCCTAGTGCTATGTCCAGCTTAGCCGCCGACGCGGCCAACGCGCCGGCTGTCCTGGTCGCGAGGCCCGCGGGCGGGCGAGCCGGTAGCTCGAAGCGCGCCACCTCCCCGGGAGCCTCGATCCTCTGGTCGAGCTCCAGAAACGAGTAGTTGACCTTACACTCCTCGCGTCTTCCTTGCATTAACTTGAAGGAGAGCATGCCGTAACCCACCTCGACGGCTCTGAGCCGCTTAACGCCGTGCACCTCGACCGCGACGCCGCTCCCGGCGGGCCGCGCGTCCAACAGAGCCAAGCCAGCTAAGTCGAGAACTTGCATATACATATATACGCTTAATAAAAATACTCGGCCGCGAATTAACTTGTAGCATTCCACGTGATAAAGATTAAGAGGATCTACGACCTCCGTCGATCCCGACGGTGGCGTGAGTGCGTTGGTAGGCTTCGGCCAAGAGGCGTGGGCAGGGATAATGGATCTCAAGGACGTAGCTCCGAGCGACGGGCAGAGGAGGTAGTTCGACCACGATCCGACAGGAGGAGGTCCAGAAGTCGGACGGGAACCCCAAGGTCGAGGAAGTTGGAGATCATAAGGAGTGGCCGAAACGTAGCCTTGCTCTGTACGGCGAAATCGCCGTATGACAATGCCGTTGCGCTCAAGGAATATCTGGAGAGGAGACTAGGGGGCGCGCTGAGTAGACGTTTTTAAACTCTGCGCCCTTTATAGTGTGCACCGCCTCTTGGCGTTGGCACTTTTGGCGATCTTCGCATATTCGCTCTACTCTCTGCTCTCCCCCTCAGTCGTCGTCCCAAGCGGCTGGGGGGCTTTGCCCCTTAGCTCGGGCGTGCCCGCCCTCTCGCTCCCGCCCAATCCCTTGAGCGGAAGTCCTCCAAGTCCCTTGTTGGAGCAACTCGCATATCTCATTTACCTTATCTTTGCGTTCTTGGCTTGGCTCTTCTACCAAATAGCGAGACTCCTCTCCCTCTTGGCCCGCGTGCCTCTGCTCCCAGCCCCGCCCAACCACACAGCGACTGCCGGCATACCGCCCACTTCCACAACGCCTCCCATAGGAGGCGAGGAGGGATTACACCAGATCGCGCCGGCAACTACGACGCCCGCGTTCTCGGCGATTCTCACAGCTGTCGTGGTCGCCATAGCCGCGATAGCCTTGGCGTTAGGCTCCCGAACTAGACAAGCTAAGGCGTCCTCGGATCGGGCGATCGCGCGCACGGAGGAGGCGGCGCCGTCGTTTACCCACCCAATCGCCTCGCCCCCGCGTCCTTACTCGCCTGAAGTGCCATCCCTATTGGTCGATCTGCCCCCTCCGGTCAAACCGGAGCTCATCAAATGGCCCCTCGCGGAAGATGTTCCGCCCGTTTGGCCGCTCGGCGTGCCCTTGCGCGTCGAGGCGGCGCACGACGGCGTGAAGCTAACTGCATCTTGTTGCGCCGAAGCGCTGGAAGGTGCGCTGGTGATAACCGCCGATACGGCATGCGACGTCTGGATCTCGGCCGAATACGAGGATAGGCGTGAGGCATTGCGCGTGAGGTTCTCGGACTTGCACAAGGAGGTCGCCAACTCATTTTTCGAGAGGTTTAGGTCGTATCCCAGATGGATGACCGCCAGAGAGATACTGAGATCGAGAAATGCCCCAGCCGACGTGGTCGAGGTCGTGGAGAGAGCCGCCTACAGCAATCTCCCCATAAGTTATCAAGACTTCGCTAAGTATTATAGGTGGTTGATCCATGAGGGCGCTACATAACGCCCTAGCGGCGGTTATCATAGCTCTGCTCTCGCTGTTACTACCGTTGCCGCTCTCCGAGCTTAGCTTATCGTTGTCGTTGCTGGTCGCGGCTCGGGCCCTCGCAGAAAGGCTGCGGGTCGTCCCCACTGCCTTGGCGGCCTATTTGGCTGTCAGAGGCGTCGTCAACTTCTTTATTGCCGGCGCGGCATGGGCCGTGGAGCCGTTGCCGCTCCTAGTCTCTGGGCGCTATCTAGCCTCCGTCGCCGAGCGGCGCGGGGACAACGTGTTGCTCGCCGCGTCGCGGGCCCTCTATTTCGCTGCAGTCTTCGCGCTCTTGACGGCGCCTTTCTTGCCGCCAGCGCTTAAGAGCTTGTGGATCCCCGCGCTCTTGATAGCCGTCGGGAGCTCCTTAAGGCGAATACGTCGTGGACCTAGAGCCTTGAGCGCGGCCTTAAAGGCGCTCGGCTTGCTCATCGCCGTGGCATTCTTGGCGGCTCCGCTATCAGAAGAGATCTCAAACGATATATTGTACGTCTCGTTGATATCAGTGCCTGCTGCGACCATAGCCGTGAGCGGGGGCGGAAACGATGAGTACATACCTGCACAGAAGAGCGTGTGGATATCCGTGGACGACAAGCGTTTCAGAGAGGCCGCGGAGGCCTATATCGAAAGGGGGGATGTCGAGGCGATAATCGCTATTTTGTCTTACGCCTACGCCTTGGCCGGAATCCCCCTAGAGGCGGCCGTCAAGGAGGCTTCAGCGCTCGGCAAGGCTAAGGGCAAGAGGGGGCGCAAAGCGGCTCTGGAGATGGCGCTGGCGAGGCTGAAGGAGACATGAGCCTCAAGGAGGCGGTTGACGAGATATGCAGATATTACGTCGGCAATAGGGAAGTGGTCGAGAAGATAATGGCGGCCTTGATTGCCGGAGGCCATGTCCTAATAGAGGACGTCCCCGGCGTCGGCAAGACGCTCTTGGCGAAGCTCTTCAGCAGAGTCCTGGGCCTCTCATTCAAGAGAATACAGTTCACGCCGGACTTGCTCCCCAGCGATATCGTGGGGACCAAGGTCTGGCGGAGGGAGAAGGAGGCCTTCGAGACCGTCAAGGGGCCCATCTTCACCAACATACTCCTCGCCGACGAGATAAACAGGGCTCCTCCAAAGACCCAAGCAGCCCTCTTGGAGGCCATGCAGGAGCTGCAAGTCACCATCGAGGGCGAGACCTACGTCCTCGATAAGCCCTTCCTGGTGCTCGCGACCCAGAACCCCATCGAGCTCGAGGGCACTTACCCCCTTCCAGAGGCCCAGCTGGACCGCTTTATGCTGAGGATATCCTTGGGATATCCTGACGACAGAAGGTTCTTGAGGGAGAGGATGTCTTGGAAAACCGACGACCCGGCGTCGCTCGCCCGCGTTGTTTTGAGCAGGGAGGATGTCTTAGCCGCCATGGCCAAAGTGGAGGACGTGGAGGTGGTGGACGAGGTGCTCGACTACATCGCCGAGTTTGCCGCGATTAGGTCGGACAGAAGAGTTCTGGCGGGGCCCTCGCCAAGAGCCTTGGCCTCTCTGTTGAAGATCGCCAGGGCTTATGCGCTGATACAGGGGAGGACCTACGTCATACCCGACGACGTGAAGGCCTTGGCCGCGGACGTGTTGGGGCACAGGATATACCTAAAGCCTGAGCACAAGCTCGAGGGCGTGGATCCCCGCGCCATAGTACGGGAGTACTTGGCCAAGATCCCCGCGCCGAAATGGAGGAAATAGCGCGATACGCGCTGGCTTTGGAGATACCGGCGTTGGCCTTGCTCATATTTACCAGAAGGCTGGAGCTCCTCCCCTCGGCAATGCTCCCGCTGGCCATATTGGCCGCCTTCTACTTGGTCTACGGGAGGGATTGGGGCGTCGACGTGAGGGTTAGCCTAGTCGGGAACTCGCTGAAGGTCGAGGACAAGTTACGCTTAGAGCTTGAGATCTCGTCCGAAGTCCCTGGCGTTTTCCTCTTCAACGCGCTCGACGACAGGGGTCTTGTCGCCGAGAAGCCCACTGTCGGCGCCCTCTACGTGTCGCACAGAGGCTTCGCCTCGGTCGAGGCCATCGCCGGGCTTCCAGGGCGCAGGAGGTTGCCAGAGGTCGAGTGGGTGTTCTATCCGCTCCACCTCTCCTCGCCTGCGAGGGGTCGAGCCCACGTTGGCGCCACTGAGGTGACACCCTATTTAGTTCCGGCCAAGATCAAGGGGTTAGCGTCAAGCTTGGGAGCGCCGAGGGCCCCCGGCCTCTTGGCGGGCCCGCGCTCCACAGATTTCCTCGAGGTGAGGGAGTACAGACCCGGCGATCCCTACAAGCTCATCAACTGGAAGGCGTATGCAAAGACGGGCGTCTTGCACATCAACGAAACGTTGAGGGAGGGGCACAGCACTATCTACATAGTGCTCGACGCGAGCACAAGTTGTAGGCCAGATGCGGTGGGCCACGGGGCCTCGCTGGCCTTGAGCATAGCGCACGCCGCCGTGGAGGCGAGGATCCCCGTAGGCCTCTTCGTAGCGCCCAGCGGCGTCTCGTTGCCTCCGACCGATTCGCCGGCCGGCCTTAAATTGCTCCGGGAGGCCCTCATGAGGCTCGATCTGAGGCCTCCGATATATAGGCCTATGCCCCCTAAGGCCGACACGTATATATACATATCGTGCAAGCCCAGCCCCGAGTACGTCGAAAGGCTCTGCACAAAGGCCAAGCGAGTCGTGGCCATCGAGGTGGCGCCCATCAGGGGACTCTTCGCGGATTTGGCCAAATTATTCGTCGGCGGTACTAGCAAGTTGTTATGCGCCGACAAGCTCGTCTGGTCGCCTCCCTTGGAATCCCCAGCGAAGGTTCTAGCACGCCTATGAGGCCCCTCGTGGCCGCGGCCGCTTTGCTAACGGCCGCGATAGCCCTCGTCGTTACCTTGTTGCCCTCCCCCTCGGCGTTTTTAGCCGTAGCCTTCTCAGCCGTGGGTTTTGTCGCCTTTAAACGCAGCGGCCTTTTCGCGGCCGCGGCCTACATGGCCGCCTTCATATCGCTGGCCTTCACAAACGCCGCGCTGTTTTCCCCCTTGGCGGAGCTCGCCGCGTTCCTATCGCTCTACGGCAACCGAATAGATCAGCTCAAGGCGAGGCTCGTCGCGAGGGGCTATGACGCCGACGAGGTAGCGCGTACCTTCGCGGAGGCCGAGCTGACCGTCTCACTCTGGTCGGCCGCCGCTTTGTTGTCCTCCTATGCCTTGTTCTACGCACTCTTGGGTCTGCCGCGTCTGCCGCCAAGCATCGCGTTGGCCTTATCGACGAGCTCGCTCGCTGTAATCCTAATATTGCTCCTCAGATACAGGAGGCGGTGATGTGGGTCGGAGATCCTGATAAGTGATGGAAACGGCAAGTCTGATCGCACGATCCTCGCGCCCACAGCCCTCAAGTCCTCCTCAAGGCATTTGGGACAATAGGCTACGATCCTCCCCTCGCTTATTCTGATGTACCCCGCGTCGTCCCAAGAAATCTCGGCGCCGCATTTCGCGCACCTCAGCTTGCCTACCTTGGGGGGAGGTTTGCCTCTCGACGAGTACTTGCCGCGAAGTCTCAACAACCAGAAATCCACTAGACATGTCGCGCTCCCGCAAAAATGGGATGTAGATATTTCATGGTATTTCGGCTATTACATCAGCACTTCGCCGTAGTCCTCATGAATGCAGCAGCGCCCTTGACTCATCACAAGGTAAGGGGAGGCGTTGAAATAAAAAGTTGACGTATTCCCGACGTGCTGAGTGCGGGATGTCCGGAAAGATGAAGACCTACTACCGGCGCTGAGCTCTCCTCGCGATCTCCAATATCCTCTTGGCTATTTCATAGTGTACGTTGTCTATCATGACGTCGTCGAGCCTTATGGCCCCGCGCCCTTGGCGCATCGCCTCCTCGTAGGCGGCCACGACTCGCTCGGCCCAGGAGATCTCCTCCTGCGATGGGCTGAACACCTCGTTGGCGATGGGTATTTGGCTGGGGTGTATCACTTGCTTGCCGACGAAGCCCAGCGCCTTGGCCTCGAGGCACTCCCTCTTGAACCCCTCCAAGTCCTTGAGGTCGAAGAACACACGATCTATTGGATCAACGCCATATGCGGCTGCGGTGGCGATCACGAGCGTCTTGATGACCCTGTCGTTGGAATACGCTCTGTAATTGCCTCCCACAGACAGCGCGAAGTCGGCAACGCCGTAGGATACCGCCGATACTCCCTCGCTCCTGACACGTCCTCGATCCTCAGCAGACCGCCCGCCGTCTCTATCAAGGGCTCTATCCTTCTGCCGGTTCCCTTATGTATAAAGCTCAGAGGCGCCTCGGCCTTGGGGACCACCACGCACTCGGCCTTATCTAACCTCAACACGAGGTTCATATCGGCGTAGAAAAACGGCGTATCCAGGGGGTTGACCCTGACACAGAGCTCCTTGCCGCTCCAGTCGAGCTCCGGCACCAGCCTCAGTAAAAGCTCCCTGGCTTTCTCCTTCTCCTCCGGGGGCACCGAGTCCTCTAGGTCCAATATCACCGTGTCGGGGCTTAACTCAAGCGCGGCCTTCCTTATCATTCTCTCGTTATTGGCCGGGACGTATAGTTGGGACCTCCTCATATCTTCACCACGCCCTTCTCGGCCAACGACCTTATTTCCTGTTCGCTAAGGCCTAGCTCCCTGAGGATCTCCGACGTGTGTTCGCCCGCATTCGGAGCACTGGCGCCGTTTAACGACCCGGGCAACGGCAAGCTGGGCACGCGCACGTTCTTCGTGAGATCCCAAAGCGCGTCCTCGTCTTCTGCGGCGAGCCGGATATCCGCCAGGGGCGCGGCGGGCACGTCGTTCTCGAGCAACACGTCAAGGAGCTCGCTCGTCCTGTATTTAACCGTCGCGGACTCGATAGCCGCGTGTAGCTCGTCCCGATGAGCTATTCAAACTGGCTGTGCGACCCTCCTTTGGGAAGAACGACGAGGCCATATACGGGGCGGCGTAGATATAGGCTATTAGGTCGTATAGTTCGAATCCTCGCTCCAAACTTGCCGATATGACCGCTTTTGGCGATTCGCGTAAACTCGTTTCGGCCATAGCGTAAATGAGATTCAAATATTAAAATTTTCTTCTGAAGCTAACATTATATGCTAAAAAACGAAGACTCTTTTATAATTCATATCAATAATTGATTGCGTGGATTGGGCAGTAAAATCGCGCGAAGCCTATAGGGCTATCCACGGCGCATACGAGGGATCCAGAAGATCGCCCTTGCTCACTGCCGACTTGGCCCCCCGCGGCGTCAAGGCGCTTGACCTGGGATCGGGCCGCGGGGCACAGCCTAGGTACTTGGAGTCCGAATATCCCTATGTGGTCCATTGCGATCTGGCGCAGGAGCTCATCCCGCCCGGCTCCGAGGCGGTATTATGCGAGGCCACCATGTTGCCGTTTAGGGACGGCTCCTTCGACGTGATACACGCAGTCGCCGTGTACCACCATTTACCTCCTATAGCCCTCACGGCGGCTCTGCGCGAGGCAGTTAGAGTCGGCCGCCTCCTTGTGGCCACAGTGTGGGCTCTTCCAGGAGGCGGTGGGGTTATGAGGGTGATACCTTGGAGGTGGCGGGCGGAGGCCGATAGGGTGTATTATGTATATTCCATCGCTGATTTGATAAACTCGGCCGCCGTAGCTGGAGCTAAGGTGTTGAGCATAGGCTATATGAGGAGGGGGAGGCGGCTGAATGTGTTCCTAGTGGCGGAAAGGATTAATTAATTCAAGGCGGCGGGCCCGTGGATATCCGTCAAGTGAAGAGGCCAATAAGGGCGGCCAGCGGCGTCCACGTAGTTGCGGTGATGACCGGGCCCATGCCTTGCCCGGGTCAGTGCATCTTCTGCCCCACGGCGAGAGGGGTGCCGAAATCCTACATGCGAGATTCGCCGGCGGTCATGAGGGCGTTGAGGGCTAGATACGATCCCTACAAGCAAGTAGTGGCCAGGATCTCCAACTACCTCTCGGGCGGTCATACGCCGAGTAAGATAGAGGTGATAGTCATGGGCGGAACCTTCACGGCTCTTCCGAGGCAGTACCAGTTCTGGTTCGTGGGGAATATTTTCAAGGCCCTAAACGACTACCCCCACTGGACCTCGGCCTCGGCCTTAGTCGATATAGAGAGGGAGCACGCCAGAAACGAGGCGGCCGCGATGAGGCTCGTTGCGCTAACGGTCGAGACCCGCCCAGATTATCTCGGGAAGGGCCACATAGACGACCTCCTAGCTATGGGCGTCACGAGGGTTGAGCTCGGCGTACAGTCGATCTACGACGACGTATTGGCCCTCGTCAAGAGGGGACACGGCGTTAAGGAAGTCGTGGAGGCCACGGCCTTGTTGAAGGACGCGGCCTATAAGGTTTGTTATCATCTGATGCCCGGGTTGCCGGGCAGCGACCCAGATAGAGATCTCGAAATGGTGAGGACGGTGTTCTCGGATCCTCGCTTCATGCCCGACTGCGTCAAAATATACCCCACGCTGGTGGTGCCGGGGACTGAGCTCTATGAGTGGTGGAGAGCTGGCAAGTACAAGAGCTACGACGAGGATACGTGGCGCTGGCTCCTCGCCAAAATTTACGCGTCCATCCCGCGTTGGGCCAGGGTCATGAGGCTCGGCCGCGATATACCGCTACATCACGTAGTCGATGGGCCCCGCTGGGGGAACATGAGAGAGGTCGTTGAACGAGAGGTCGAGAGGCTGGGGCTCGGCTGTCGCGAGATCAGGTGCAGAGAGGTGGGCATAAGGGCTGTACACGGCAAGCGCGTAGACGAGTCCATCAGCTATAGGAGGCACGAGTACGAGGCCAGCGGAGGCCTCGAGTTCTTCATAGAGGCCGTGGGAGGCGACGACTCGCTCTACGGCATCTTGAGGTTGAGGTTTCCTGCCAAACCTTGGAGGCCTGAGCTGGATGAAAAGACGGCGTTAATAAGGGAGTTGCACGTCTACGGGTTCGAGGTGCCGGTAGGCGCGAGGGACGATTCTGGGGTTCAACATAGAGGGATAGGCAGAAGGCTCGTGGAGCTGGCAGAGGAGGCGGCCCTTGAGGGCTCGTACAGGCGAATAGCCGTCATCGCGGGAGTCGGCGCTAGGCCCTACTTTAGAAAGCTAGGATACGAGAGGTGCGGCCCCTATATGTGCAGGAAGCTTGCCTAGGAGCGCCGAAACCCCGGCTACTCGCCGGCCTCTATGCCGGCCAATCTGCGGCGACGTATTACGAGTAAATACGCGGCGGCTCCGCCTCCGGCCGCCGCCCCTATTACTACCAACGGTATTATGTTTAAGCTCCATACCGCCGTGTAGACGCCCGGCGAAGTGATCACGACCGTGGGCGAGTCGAACGTCTGGCCGCTCGGGGTTTGCCAGCCTTTGAACTCGTAGAGGAGCGGCGGCGGGGACCAGACTTGGCTGGGGATGACCACGACCGTCATGGTCGACCCGGCATCGGCCCAAGTCTGCGTCACGGCGGGCGTTCCGTATTCGCTCTGGAAGGTCACGAGGTATTGGGTCTTCGTGGAGTACGTTATGTCCATCGGCGAATTGACGGTTATTTGTGCCGTGGGCGATGTCGGGCCCGTCCCGCCGTTTATGATCCAAGCCGCGAAGGCCGTTCTGACCGAGCCGGAGGAATTGAGCACCGGTTCTATGCTCAACGTTGCGGTGGAACCCCTATCTAGCCAAGCCGAGCTCTGCCCGTTCACGGTGCCGGGCGGCTTCACCCTCACGAAATACTGGACTACGTATATTGGATCCACCGACATAGGCCCCGAGACGCGCGCGGTGAAGTTGCCGGTCTCGCCGTTGCTCCAGCCCTTGAAATACAGGCGCGTGTTGTTGTCGAAGTAGTATATGCTAGGCGCCGTGAAGCTGACGTTGGACCCTTGCTCGGCCCAGATGGACTGGGAGCCGTTGACGGCCGCGGGCCATTTAGTAGTTACTAGGTACTGGAGCACGTAATACGCGGTCGTGGTGACTGGATAGGCCGATACACAGGGCGTGGGGCCCGACGCTATTGGGTTGCCGTATTGGTCGTAGACGGTTAAGTACTCCAAATACCAGCGAGCGGTCGAGTTTACTTGGACGATCGACGGGGCGTTGATTTTATATACGGCGGCTATGGCGGTGGGCCCGTTTACCTTAACCGCTATAGATGGGAGCGGCACGTCTATCGGAGTGCCGTTTATTAGCCAATGGTCGAGCGACATATCGGCCGTGGTCCCCGCACCGGCCGGCCCCCCGAACATCAAAACCTTGACGTTGGGCTGCGCCGCGTAGATCGCCGTGCCCGAGGCCCAAGTCGGTCCGCTCACGAGACCGGGAGGGCTCACGGACACCCTATACTGGAGCTGATAATAAAGCACTATCGGTTCCTGCAAGTTGCCCGTTACCGTCAAGGAGACGTTGTTAAGCGGCGCGCACCTGGAGTAATCCGTCAAGTACTTGTACCGCGGCAATATAGACACGGGGCCTACCGGCAACAAGACTTGCGTCGTATTGGCCACGTTATACGTGAAGGTGGTCCCGCCGGACACCACGTCTATGGTCTCGTTCAAACACGGCTCGGGGCCCGATATCTCTATCGTAGCTACGGGGTCCACTATCTTCACTACGCCTACAGCGAGCCTCTGGAATTTGACGGATGTCCACGTCTCGACGGCCACGGTCAAGCCGTCCCAAGACGCCGCTATGCCGGTTACTGGAGCGCCGGCATCCCACTCAGCCGCTCTATGCCCGTTCCAGTAAACCACCACCTGGCCTCCAAGAGTCCCGACGACCACGATAGAGCCGTTGCCGGAGACGGCGATGGCCGTAGGCGCCGAGGGGAGCAAGGCCGTATACCAAAGCTTTCCGTTCCTGTAGACGTAGAGGACGTCGTATATGCCCACGGCTAGCGTGGAGCCATCTTGGCTCGCCGCGGCGGCCACCGCCGGCGTGTTCGTCCCGTACTCGGTGATCGCGCCTGGCGTTAGATCAACGCCGAGAGGCCAGATGTATACATGGGGCAATGCGCCCTTATAAAAGGAGACCGCGTAAGGTTGTCCCCGCGGGTTTATGCCTATATAAAGGATCGAGCCGTTCACCGCCGCGATTTGGCTCAAGGACCCGCCCGATATCTGGTAGAACCCGCCGTTGAACGTGCCGACGTATAGAGTGTTTCCATCTCTGCTATATGCCATATACGTTATCGGCGCACCGACGTCGTAGGCGGCCACGATGCCCTTCTCGCCGAGGATGTAGACCTTGCCGCCTATTGTGCCGACGGCCACGTTGACGCAGTTTGTGGCTATCGCCGTTATGTTCGCGTTGCTGAGCCCGTAGGACCACTCCATGTATCCGTAGGGGGTAAAGAGGGAGACTATGGAGTACTTGGCCAGCATCACGGTTATATAGGATGTGTTGGGCGGCGATCCGGTGTGTAAGATGCCGACAATTGCTTGCAAGAGAGTGGAAATGTACGACGCGTTGAGGAATACCTGATATATATATGGCCTATCTGCTACAGCTAGACAGCCGCCATAGGCGTTGGTGGCTATGAGGGGATAATGAGCCGGGTTGCTCCATATAGTGCCTCCGCTCTCAGCGATTATGTTGACGCCGCCTTGTGTTGCTTGATAAACTACGTCTAGGCTCTCTGTGCCTAAGATATAGGCATGGGCCAAGGCGAGGCCTATTAGGGCAATTAGCGCTATTAACGCGAGCCTCATATCCATCCTTCGCTAAATTTGTAATATATGCTTTACGTCAGTATTTGAGCCGTTCTATGTAGGGGGAGAGGAGCTTCGAAAGCCCCTCAGACAGCGAGGAGGCGTATTGATCTATCAAGCTCAGGGCCACCAGCTCGCTGAGCTCCCCCTCCGAGAATCCCCTGGCTCTGAGGTAGAAGGCCCTCTCCTCGTCTAGAGACGCGTCAGCCGCCGCGTGTCTAGCGCCCTCCACGTCGCCTGTGTCTATGTAGAGTATTGGCTGCGTTATAGCGACGGCGCTCTTCGACGCTATATACGTCACTCCCTCTGCCACGCTCTCGCTCCATCTGCCCCGCTTAGTTATTCTCCCCAGAGCTCTTTGTACAACCCACGCCTCGTCCTTAGATATTGCCATGAGTCTTATCTTCCCCTTGCCGTATTCTCCGTCGTTGACGACCGATACGTAGTGATGGATCCTCGACCGCCCCTTCCCCACCTCGAGGCCAACGGCCTCCACCGACGACTTGGCGCCCTCCACGAAGTATTCCTCGGTCAAGCTGTTCATGGAGCCGTAAGCCGCAAGGGACCTCGCCAAGATGGCTGCACTATTATCGATCGCGAATCTGGCAGATACGTAGTGCGGGCCCCCTCCCGATATGGAGGCCAGCGATAAGTTAAGCGTAGCGCCCTCCCCTACTGCTCCCTCTATAAGCGTTGCGTTCAACACGTCGCCCTCGCTCTCGGCTATCACGGCGACGTCCCCGGCGAAGCGGGGGGTCACCTCCAGGAATAAGTAGGCTGCCGCGAAGGCCTTCTCGCCTTTCGCTGATATCTTGATCAAGATGGGGGCCTCCGGCATGCCGCGGAGTTTTACATATACTACTTCGGGAAGCCGAGCTGCTATCATTGCGTTCATTTTGTTGTCTAGTTGCAACAACCTCATCGGCGCGTCGTCTGAGGGATAAGCCTCAACGCCGCTACAAGGCCCGACTCCGGCCAGCCTGCCGTTGAGGATCAGGACTTCGCAAGGCCCCGCCGTCTCGATCAGAGAGGGGGCAGGCGACGTATATCCCTCGTATTTATTCCAATCGATGTAGTGCTTAACGCCCGGCGAATCCGCCATCTCCTGATAGGGGAGTTTGGCCTCCAGCTCTCTGGCGTGTGTCCTGAGCTCCGCGAGCTTCACGGCATAAACGATTTCTATTAATAAAAAGAGGAGGACGTGGAGATCTCGGCAGGGGCCGTGGTGTTCTACAAGGGGCAGGACGACGTAGAGTACCTCCTCTTGTTATACCCCGGCGGCCACTGGGACTTCCCTAAGGGCAACGTAGAGCCCGGCGAGTCGCCAGAGCAGACGGCCTTAAGGGAGATAAAGGAGGAGACAGGGCTCAACGTAGAGCTTGTGCCCGGCTTCCGCGAAGAGGTCGAATATTACTACTTCAGGCAGGGCCGCAGGATCAGGAAGAGGGTGATCTACTTCTTGGCCCGGGCCCCCAGCAAAGACGTGAGACTCTCCTGGGAGCACAAGGGCTACGCTTGGCTCCCCTTCGGACAAGCCCTCGCGAGGATAACGTTCGAGAACTCGAGGAGGGTTTTGGCCAAGGCGCATATATATTTAAAAGAGAGAGGAGGCACATGGATCTCATAACTCTTCTGAAGTTCGAACACGCGGTCTTCAAGATCAGGTTCTCCCTCATGTACAAACTGCCTGACGACGTCTTCTGGGACGAGTTCGCGCGGCTTCACCGCTTCATAGTCGACGTACACGCCAAGGCTGAGGACCTCTACGTGTTCCCGCTTTTTCCCGAAAAGGAGATACACCCGTTTGCGGCCGACCACAAGCTGATACAATCCTTCGGCGATAGCTTGCTGAGGGAGAGGGATAGACGCCGCTTTGAGAGATACGTCGCCGTTGTGATCTACCATAACGACCACGAAGAGCTGGAAGTGTTCCCCAAAGTGGCCCGCCAGCTGCCGGTGGCCATGGACGTGATAGAGGGATATGGGCTCGAGGAGTATGTTAAGATCGTGGGCCTCGATCCGCGCAAGCTTTAAGCTTCCTCAACGCTAAAGACTTGACGCGCCAGCGCCGAGAGGACTGTGCATTCCTGCGTCATCAGTTCCCAGAGCTTGCTCTCCAGCTCCGCCAGTCTGGCGCCCTCCTCCGGAATGTACTTGAGGAGCGCCTTAGCGAGCGCCGAGGCCTTGGCTAAGGCCTCGGGACATCCCAGCCCCTTGTTGGCTTGAAGCGTTCCGCCGCCTCCCAGCCTTTCTACGACCTCGTTGGGCACCTCGGCCGCCGTGGCGATGAACTGGGCCGGATCGCCGAGGTGTTCCTTGGCCCTCTCCACGACGCCGTTTAGGGACTCCACCATCTTCATCAACATCTCGAGGTTGTGCTTCCCCAAGGCCTTCTGTAGGGCCGAGAAGAAGGCCCTCTCGTCGTCCATGATCTTCTCGGGCTTTATGCCCATAGCCCTTAGCTTCGTGATTACCATGGTCCGCGTAGCCTCGTCTAAGTAGGCTAGAAAGACTGCGGGTTTCACGATGTGCTAGAGAGAGGCCGTTTTATACGTTGCCTCATCGATGAGCTCCCAAGATCTCTTCGGCTTTTTCAGGGCCGAGCAGGAACACGTCCATCAGCCACTTGCGGAGATCGTCCCTATGTCTCTCCTTGAACCCGCGATCGGCCGTCCTCAACTCGGCGAGTGAGCATAGTTTAACCCCCTCCGCGAAGAAACACCTCTCGTCGTTGAGGACCAGCCTCTCGGCCGCCTCCTCGCTCCAAACCTCCCTTATGTGCATGAGCAGGGCCGCAAGCGCGTTCATGTATATATCGTGGGCCTTATACGCAGAGCCGTACGGGCTGAAATAGGAGTGCACCTCGCCCGTAGGTCCTGTCTTGGTCGCTTGATAGTAGAAATGGTCGCTGGTCGATAGAAGCCGCCAGAGCTTGAGCACGTCGCCGCCCAGAGCCCTCGCGTAAGGGTATAGCCACTTGAGCACAGCAAAGGCGTTCCGCTGCATTTCGTTGCCCAACCAAGCCGAGAGGTCACGCTCGTCGGCCCAGCTGATGGTAGCCCATGGGGGGACGTCGTAGACGTCCCTCGGCGCGTGCTCGGATGCTGCCTCCGATACTGTGGCGAGGCGGAGGCGGGGTCTCTTGGCGATCTCGCGGGGGAGCCACCTCAGAAACTCGTATATGCCCGACTCAGGCCAGTGGTGCTCGCCGAACGTCTCGTAGTCCACGGCTATTAGCACGAGATCCCCGGGCGTGGCGTCCAGCCACGAGGCGTATTTGTCGGCCGTAAGGGGCCATTGATCCCACCAACGGGCGCCGAAGCGGAAGCCTATATCGTCGCTCAAGCGGTAGTTCCTGGCCAACACCCGTACGTCGCATCCCCACGCCCTGTAGACGTAATTGGGCGAGCGCCAGCCAAGCACCCAGTCCACGCCCTCAGTCACCACGGCCTTGAAGCCCATTTGGCCCAGCTTACACGCTATGTCGTTGTTGTAGATGAATTCGGTATTCTCGGCTGCTGTGGGCCTATAGCCTATCAATTCCTCCACGGCCTTTGCTTGGAGCTCGACTTGCTCCTCGAACTCCCGCTCGTCGACGAACCAGGCCAAGCTGTGGTAGTAAGTCTGCGCCGCGAACTCAAAGCCCCTAGACGCCAGCTCGCGGAATAGATCGAGCACGTCTGGCGCGCGCTTCTGGAATTGCTCGAGGGCAAGACCGCTGATGCTGAACGTCGCCTTGAAGCCCGTCTCTCTGGCCGCCTCGAGGATTATCTTAGTGGCCTTCCTGTATACGCGGTCGGTCACCCTCGAGAATATCTGGGCGTCCAGTTCCGCATAGAATATCTCCTCTGAGGAGGGCGCTCTGGGGAATACCCTATGTAAGTCCGGCCTCAGCCTGAG
The DNA here is from genome assembly GCA_002497345.1 of Thermoproteus sp. UBA157. Lineage (GTDB taxonomy): Archaea > Thermoproteota > Thermoprotei > Thermoproteales > Thermoproteaceae > Thermoproteus. Next base: position 7,860 of record DANS01000030.1, on the reverse strand, counting down.
CGGCTGATGTAGCTCAAAGAAGAAGACGATGTCCACGCCTTCAGTATACCGCTTCTATTAAAGTTATGGCTGGCGTCGCCGCCGCAATGAGCCCCACGCAATCATGGAGCTCGGAGATTTCGAAAAACAAGAACGCTATCATCGAGACGTTAGAGAGTTCCCCATTGTTGCTAAAATCCCGGCGACTGCGATAGTGAGGTTCCAGCAGACGACGTCGGCCTCCTCTGGAAGCCGCGGAAGTTGATCGGGGATATGCCCCAGCGCGTCGCCCAGCGCCTCCACACGGCGAGAGCCCCCTCCGAGCCCGGCGAATATATCAGGCGTATGGAAACCTTGCCAGGCTTTGTGCCTAGCAACGTACTCCAAGGCCCCAGCTCGGGATCGAGGTACACGCCGGCAATCTCGGCGCTTGCGAGATCCCCAAATCGACGAAGGGCCCTAGCGCTCGCCACGGCCGACGACGAGTCGTTGAAGAGGAAGGGCGGCGCTCACGGCGAAGCGCCTATTCGCTCTAGCGACATACGCGGGGATCCGCTCAGACGGTACGCCGATAAGGAGTTGAAAATGCGCGCGGGCGAAAGTCTCCGTTCAGATCCGCGCACGGCCTTGGCGTTAGCGCTTTTGGCGCATATGGTCTATATATAGCCGTAGTCCTTGAAGAGCCGATCCATGGAGTAATACTCGCTGAAGGTCCTATAGGCATTGAATGCGATCTGCCAGTAGCTCCCATCGGCGAGCGCGTCGAGCGCTTCCTCCACCTTGCGCTTGAACTCCTTGTACTCCCTCTCGTCTATTTCTGCCGTGTCCGGCGGCAGAAGCCTCCTCCGATCTTCGCCGAAGAGCCAGCCGTTGAACCTATCCCTCACCACCTCCCCCACTGCGCCGTCTCTGGACGCCACGGGCGGTATCCCGTTGATGCCCGCCTTCATGAAAGAGGTGCCCGAGGCCTCCCAGCCCGAAAACGGCGTAAACGTGAACACGTCGGCAGCCCATATAATGTAGCGGGCCTTCTCGACGTATAGATCCGGCACGTACGCCACGTTGGGTCGAGTCGACGCGAGCCTCTTGAACTCGGCCATCATCTTGACGCCGAAGTCGTCGTTGGGGTGCGCGCGGCCTCCCAGAATGAAGAAGACGTCCGTGTCCAGCTCCTCCGCAAGCTGGGCGATGAAGTGGGGGCGCTTGTATCTAGTTAGGCGCCTTGCCCACACGATCACGGGCTTATCGGTCCTAATGCCGAGCGCCTTTAAGGCATCGGCCTTGGCCTTAGCCCTTGCAACCTTGAGATCTTCGGGACTCTTGACATCTGTTAAGGCTGGATGTCTCCAACGCGGTATCTCTACCGCGTTGGTCACGGCCCTTATCTTCGCCGCGTGGTGCGGGAAGGTCATTTTTGCGAAGTCCAGCATTTTCTTCGACACGACTATGCCCTCCTTGCTCATGGCCAAGCCCAGCTCCGTCAGGACCACCGGGTTCATCGCGAACTCGTAGCCGAACTCTTGCTTGAAGAAACGGTTGGGAAACGCCGGATGGCCCCAAGGCGCCGGGGTGTGAATAATCAGCCTGTAGTTGGCGCCCGGCCTCACTAAAGGCACCAGCGCGGTATACGCCTCCTGGAGGTCGAAGTAATTGACCTTATCCCAGCCGACGCGCCTCTCCACGAAGCTGACCGCTGCCTTAGCCAATATCACGTATTTCCTGAAGCGGTCCAGCTCTGTTGCCTCAACGTATAGCCTCTCAGCAGCCTTAACGGCCCAGTCGGGCCTAAGCGGCTTGACGAACACGGCAACGGCCGTGTTGAGCCTATACTCGTAGAGCCCCAGCTCCACGTCCTCGCCGCCGACTTCTATCCAGCAAGTCCCGATGGGCTTGAGCGACTTGATGAACTCCGTCTGCGGCTCTTCCTCGGCCACGAGCTGGCCGTTCTCCTCCTTGTAGCTGACGTAACCCTTGTCGTAGAGGAGGGTTATCACGATATACGGCACTCCCAAGCGCGCCGCCGCGTAGAACTTATCGGCCTCAAGAACGCCGAGGCCTCCTGCGTAGTTGCGACTACCATCCAGCGCGATCTCCGGCGTCACCGAGACGATCATGGGTCCCCCGGACCGACCCGCTTATAAACTTCATGTTTTAATAAGTATAATTGATCTGAACCATGGCCGGCTGGCAGGGAAGAATTCTGAGGATCGATTTGACGAGGAGGAAATACGTCGTACAGGAGCTGGACGCCGCTGTAGCCAGGGACTTCATAGGAGGCAGAGGGCTCGCCATAAAGATACTCTGGGACGAGCTCCCCCCTGGCGTCGATCCGCTGTCGCCGCACAATAAGCTGATATTCGCGGCCGGTCCCCTCACGGGCCTTACCAATGTCAACATGGGCAAGCTGGTGGTGGCCGCAAAGTCCCCCATAACGGGGGGCTACGGCGACGGCAACATAGGGGCTTGGGCCGGCGTCTACATGCGGCGGGCTGGATACGACGCCATAGTGGTCGAGGGAAAGGCCGAGAGACCTACATATCTCTATATAGATGGCAAAGGGGTGCAGTTCCTCGACGCCTCGGACCTCTGGGGGTTGAACACTTGGGCTACCGAGGATAAGCTACAGAAGATGCACGGGAGGGATGCAGGCGTTATCTCCATAGGCCCCGCCGGCGAGAACTTGGTCAAATACGCAGTCGTCGTCGCCCAGAGGGGCAGAGCGGGCGGGAGGCCCGGCATGGGCGCCGTCATGGGCTCGAAGAACCTCAAGGCCATAGTGGTCAAGGGTAGCGGCGAGATACCGGTCGCCGATAGGGCCATAAACAAGATAGGGCTCGAAGCGGTTCAGCAGGGGAGGGGCTTGCCGGGGTACAACTTCTGGATGAGGCAAGGCACCACGTCCACAGTAGAGTGGGCGCAGGAAGCCAGCGTGCTCCCGGCCTACAACTTCTCCGAGGGGCAATTCGACGAGTTCGAGAAGATAGGAGGAGCCATGGTGGAGAAGATGGAGGTCGACTTGAAGTCCTGCCCGCTGTGCTTCATGCCGTGCGGCCACTGGGTCCCCGCCGAGGGCGGCACGGCTGAGGTGGACTACGAGAACATAGCCCTTCTGGGGTCCAACCTCGGCATAGGCGATCTCTCGAAGGTGGCTGAGCTGAACCGTATAGCCGACCTTATGGGCATGGATACGATATCCTTGGGCAACACCTTGGGCTTTGCCATGGAGGCGTCGGAGAAGGGCCTCACCAAGGAGTACGGGTCCAAGATAGAGTGGGGCGACTATAAGGCGGCTAGGGACCTCGCGCTCGACATAGCCTATAGGAGGGGCTTCGGCGATCTCCTGGCCGAGGGCACCATGAGGGCCTCCAAGAGGCTCAAGGCCGAGGAGCTGGCCATGCAAGTCAAGGGCCTCGAGGTCTCGGCCTACGATTGCCACGCCGCGCCGGCGATGGCGCTGGCCTACGCCACGTCACCCATAGGCCCGCACCACAAGGACGCTTGGGTGATATCGTGGGAGGTGAAGACCGACCGTTTCGGCTACACCAGAGAGAAGGCGGCTAAGGTAATAGAGCTCCAGAGGATCAGAGGCGGGTGGTTCGAGGCATTCGTCGGCTGCCGCCTCCCCTGGGTCGAGATAGGGCTTCCGCTCGACTGGTACCCCAAGCTCTTCAAGGCCGCGACCGGGGTCGACGCGACGCCCGAATATTTCAACGAGGTCGGCGACCGCATATACGCGTTGATAAGGGCTTTCTGGATACGCGAATACGGCTACTGGAGCAGGGAGCTCGACGTGCCTCCGCCGAAGTGGTTCAAGAAGCCGTTGACTAAGGGGCCGCTGAAGGGCGCTCACTTGGACTACGGGAAGTACCACGAGATGCTAAGCCACTACTACGACTTGAGGGGCTGGGACGAAAGCGGAATTCCGAGAAGGAGCACCTTGCGGCGCCTAGGCCTAGACTACGTGATACCCGTTCTCGAGAAATATGTAGAGCTCAAGGATTAGCCCGCCTTAGCAACTAGCCCACCATACTTGGCCCGTCGCTTCTTCGCTTCTCGGCCTTTTGCAACGCCGTTTACATTTCACCGAATCTTCGGCGAATCCTTAGAGTGTGAACAAGTCTGCGCGCCGAAAAGGCCGAGGATCGGTGGAGTACGAAGTCGGCGGGAGAGCCGAGGCGTCCTCCATGGCTTGGAGCATGACGTTGAGAGGTCTACGCCAACGTGTACGCCAACAGAGCGGCCGTCTTGGATTGGCCGAGAGGAGGCGGCAAAGCGGCGACCGCGCCCGCCGCGGGGGCCGGCACCGAAAAAGGCGGCGAGACGGGGGGCGATGGCGTGACGCTTACGGCGAGGGGCCTCTTCGCGACGGCCAAGCTGAGGGGCGTGGGGCGGGCTCCGCTCAGATGATGCGCCGAAGCGATAAGGGGATAGAAGGACGCAATAAAGCTCGCGAGAGGCAGAGCGAGATGCCGTGGGCCGGAGACGCGAGGAGGAGTGGCGCCGCCGCCGGGATTTGAACCCGGGACCTACGGGTTAACAGCGCCGACCCCCTAAGGGGACCGCCGCTATACCGGGCTTAGCTACGGCGGCGACGTCAAGAACATAGAAGCTCTTTATTTGTTTTTCGCCGGATTAACGACGATCCTGCCGATCGCCTCGCCCCTCCTGAGCTTCTCTATGCCCTTGTTTATGTCCTCGAGCCCTATCACGCTGTCTACGACGACCTTTATCTTGCCCTCAGCCACCAGCCTTACGGCCTCCACGAGCTCCTCCAAGGTGTTGCCAACCGACGCCGTTATCACGGCCTCCTTGACCACTAAATCCAGGGGGTTGACCTCGAGCTTGTCCCTCCAGTACCCAATGAAGACGAGCCTACCCCTTTTGGCCAACATCTTGAGCGAGTTTTCCATGGTCTCGGCCGTCCCCACCAGCTCGTAAACCACGTCGGCCCCCCTTCCGCCCGTTATCCCCATCACGCGCTTCACCACATCCTCCTCCCTGGCGTTGACGACGTAGTCGGCGCCGAGCTCCTTGGCGATCTTCAACTTGGCCGGGCTTCTGCCCACGGCTATGACCTCGGCGCCCACGAGCTTGTTGTATTGTATCAAGGCGAAGCCCACTGCGCCTACTCCATACACCACTACATAATCGCCCACGCCGGGGGATGCCCTCTTGGTCGCGTGTATTGCTGTGGTGACGCTGCAACCTATCGGGGCGGCTTGCTCGAAGGGTATATTGTCGGGGAGTTTCACCAAGTTCCTCTCCGGGACCTTTACGTACTCGGCGAAGCCGCCGTCTGTGATGAAGCCGTATTCAGCCCTGGGCGACTCGCAGAGGTTCTCCTCGCCCCTTAGGCAGAACTTGCACCGGCCACACCCGACGTAGTAGTATACGACGACTCTATCCCCTGGCTTCACTGAGGTAACGCCGGGTCCCACCTCCTCCACGACGCCGGCTATCTCGTGTCCCAACGTGATGGGCCACACCCCCAAGTTCAAGATGCCGTCGATGAAGTGGAGCTCCGTATGGCATATCCCAGCCGCGGCTATTTTGACGAGCGCCTCCCCAGGCCCCGGCACGGGCTTGGGCACCTCCTCGATCACGAGCGGCTTTCCGGGGCCGTATAATCTCGCCGCTCTCATAAGCTTATTATCATAAATATATTAAAACATTATTATTGCGCCTTCGCCCAAGCGCGCGCCGGCTGTCCTCCACGACCTCTTCTCCTTCCTTGCACAAACCGCTTATATAGCCGCGCAGCTTGAGCGCCACATGATCCCGTCGACCGTTTCGGTTCCCAGAATACCGATCGTGGACAAGGTGAGCCTCCCTGCGAGGAGATCCGCCGTCATCGTGGTCGACATGCAGAACGACTTCGTCCATCCCAACGGCAAGTTGTACGGGCCAGCAGCGCGGGAGATAATACCGCGTATAGCCTCCCTTCTGGAGAAGGCCAGGCGCGCGGGAGTCAAGGTGATATATACTCAGGACACCCACTACCCGGACGACCCCGTGGAGTTCCCCATATGGGGTCCTCACGTCGTGAAAGGAAGCTGGGGCTGGCAAATAATCGACGAGCTCAAGCCGAGAGAGGGGGACATCATCGTAGAGAAAATGCGGTACGACGCCTTCTTCGGCACGCCTCTAGACCACGTACTCAGGATGTACGGCATACAGCACCTCGTGGTCGTCGGCACTGTGGCTAATATCTGCGTCCTCCACACGGTCGCCAGCGCCAAGCTGAGGCTCTACGACGTGGTCGTCCCCGTGGACGCCATCGCGGCTCTTAACGAGTTCGACTACGCCGCGGCGCTCAGGCAGATGGACTTCCTCTACAAGGCCACGCTCACCACCGTCGAGGGCATCTCCTTCGATCAACAGCCGATGTAGGAGTGCCGTAATCCCTTGCTAGAACCACTGGGTCAACTCGGTCTGGCCCTTCGGCGGGATCCTCGAGGCCCTTAGGCCCAATCTGCCGAGCCATTTGGCCAGCTCCTCGGCGCGTCCGTAGACCGTATAGATCCTCTTGGCCCGGCTCCTCAGCGCAGTTTCTAGAAGCGCGGGAAAGTCGGCGTGGTTGCTCAGCGGTATCCCTATCGCGCCCGCCGGCTTCTTCACGACGTAGTGGCCGCTTAATTCGACCAGCAGGAAGCCGGGAGGGGGGCGAGACGCAAGGCTGAGCACTAGGACCTCGCCCGGATTGAGCGAGGCGCCCCTCACGAGCTCCCTCCCGCCGTGGAAGCCGAGGGCTCTGTTCAAGGCCGCCACTCTGGGCTCCAAGTAGAGCTTGCGGCTCGGAAGAAGCTTGGCGAGCTCTTGGCCCTTGCCCAAGGGGCCGGCCCTTATGGCCACGGGGGCTTTGCCGTCCTCCGCCAACGCGGCTATCTGCCGATAGAGCTCATCGCGGGGAGGGAAGACGTAGTGGCGCGAGCCATACGTCGCCTCCATGACGAGGACGTCGGCCTCGATGACGTCGGCCCCCTCAACCACGTTGCTCCCGGCTGGGTTGAAGTCGCCGGTAAGCCCCACTGTCCCCTCCCGCGTCTCGATGACGTACATAACGCTGCCCGGGACGTGTCCGGCGTTGAGGACGTGGATGTAGAGCCCTCCGAGGTCGAGCCTATCGCCGGGCCTCACCACATGATAGCGTCTGGGCCTCACGCCGTATCTCAACGCGATTACTTGCAACGTCTCCCTGGTCAAGACCGCGCGGGCCCTCCTTATATGCCTCGTGACGTGGTCGCTATGGCCGTGCGTGACGAGAACGATGTCGTATTTCGATTCGTCGAACGGCTTAAAGGGGTCCACTAAGACCCTAAAGCCTCCGCCCTCCACCACCACGCCGTTGTCGAAATAAACGCGCACGTCTAAGGCCGAAATCGTTTTTTAAAAGAGAGCCCGCCACGCCGGTGATGACCTGTCCCTTTGGGCCACGATGGCCGGTTATGCCACAGTCTGATACAAGCCGCGCGGGCAAGGCCGCCCCGAGCCTCGCGCTTCGGCACAACTCGCGGCCAAGTCGCGAGGCGTCGCGCCGGGTCAGCGTTCGTGCTTCACGGCGCAGTCCGCCGCTATGGTGATCCTTAACGCGTCTACTGCTCCGTGTACAGCATCCCCCAACACCGCAAAACTCCCGATATTGAAACCAACCGCCCCCACAAATACCGGGACCCATGTAAAAAGAGCAGTAATGCTATATCTATCCATGGACATTCGCAGAACAAGCGATAGAACTTTAGTCGTGCAACGCGGAGGGTTTTCCGCGTTTTTACGTGTTCGACCTTTTGACCCTAGCTTTTAAACAGAGCCGCCGAGTTTCAAAAAGCGTCGCCGAATGTTCGGCGTACCGAGGACAATAGAATGGTAGCCCGGCCGGGATTC